>CASFTW010000009.1 GCA_949297785.1 uncultured Spirochaetales bacterium | reverse complement strand
CGCACCTGAGATCCGAAGAGCAATTGAAAAGGCCTTCATGAAAGGCAATCTCGATTGTCATGGACCGTTGAAGGGCGAAGCTTCCACCTTTTAAGGTGGTGGTAGTTCACATGCTTGACACCGGTCTGCTTATATCTCTTTCCGCAATGCCGCAGGAAATTGTTCTTTCCGGTTTGGGGGAACGGTTTATGGGAGGAGTGACTGAAAACTATGCAGCCTGTTCTTTAACTGCAAACAATATTCCTCTTTTGTACTGGGAATCATCAGGAAAAGCCGAAATAGATTTCCTGATTCAGAGCGGGAAGAGGATCATACCGGTGGAAGTCAAAGCAGGTGAACATGTCAGATCAAGGAGTCTGTCCGTGTACAGAGAGCATTTCAGGCCGGAACTTAGTATAAGGCTGTCGACAAGGAATTTCGGCTTTGAGGACGGTATTGCATCAATTCCGCTTTATGCCGTCTGGCTTCTGAATGAAGATCCCATAATAACGCTTTGAGCTTGTCTTGAATGAAACAGCTTCCGGCCGGAAGCTGTCGTCATTTCAGGCATTCTTTCTGTTTTCCTTTTCAAGCTCGTCATCAAGCCGTTCCCTTGCGACCGAGAGCATCAGTTTTATTCTGTTCTCCTGGTTTACTCTTGCCTGGGAAGGGTCATAGTCGATGGGAACGATATTGCTTTCAGGATATCTTTCCTTCAGCGGTCTTATCATGCCTTTTGCACATATGTGGTTGGGCAGACAGCCGAAAGGCTGTGTCGTTATGATATTCGAGTAGCCTTTCTTTATGAGCTCGACCATTTCCGCGGTCAGAAGCCAGCCTTCGCCCATCTTGCAGCCTGTATTGATGATCTCTTCAGCATACTGGCTCAGTTCCTTGATGGTTGCAGGGGGGACGAATTCCTTGTGGCGTGTGATTGCTTTCTCAATGAGGTGCTCATAGTGTGCCATGAAAGGCATTCCGAAATGCTTCATGAAGAAAGCATACTTCTTTGCCCGTCCGTAGTACTCGGCGTCCTTTATTCCGTTTGAGAAACCATAGAGGACGAAACCTATGAGGGCAGGGAGCATGACCTCGCAGCCTTCGCTTTCAAGGAACTCTTCAAGGTTGTTGTTTCCAAGTGGGGCATACTTGAGGTAAATCTCGCCCACGACGCCGACTTTGACCTTTTTCCTGCTTCTGTCAACCTTGATTGCCGCAAAATCATCGGAGATCTGGTTGACATTCTTCTTCATGTAATGCCCGAGATAACCTTTGTTCTTTCTGTAGCATTCCCCGAGATACTCAGTCCATTTCTCCACAAGTCTGTCAGTGTCGCCTTTGCTGACCTCATACGGTCTGACCTGATGAGACAGCAGCATGAGCATGTCGCCGTAGATGAGGCCGGAGAGAACCTGAAGGAGCATCTGCGGCTTTATTTCAAAGCCAGGGTTCTTGTTCATTCCCTGAAGGTTGAGCGAGATTACCGGTATTTGCGGATAGCCGGCTCTTTCCAGTGCCTTTATCAGGAGGAAATAGTAGTTGCTTGCCCTGCAGCCGCCGCCAGTCTGGCTGATGACGAGCGCACACTTGTCCGGATCGCATATTCCCCTGTGAATGGCGTCGATCATCTGTCCGATCACGAGAAGGGCGGGGTAGCACATGTCGTTGTGGACATAACGCAGACCTTCCTCAATGACTGTGTGGGAAGAGTTCTCCAGCAGGATGACCTTGTAGCCGTAAAGCTGGAAGGGCTGCTTCATGATATTGAAATGTATGGGAGACATGTTGGGAATAAGGATGGTGTAGTCCTTCTTCATCTCCTTCGTGAATGGTACGCTAGGCATCTGACTTCTTCTCCTCAAGTGCGGCGAAGAGGCTTCTGAGCCTGATCTTCACTGCACCCACGTTCGTGATTTCATCAATCTTCACCATTGTGTATATCTTGTCCTTTTCCCTGAGGATCTCCCTGACTTCATCACTTGTGACAGCATCAAGGCCGCAGCCGAAGGAAATGAACTGGACAAGGTCCATATCATCACGTTCCCTCACATAATAAGCTGCATCGTAAAGACGGGCATGATATGTCCACTGGTTGAGGACTCTCACATCGTGCTTTTCCTCCTTGTAGCTGATGCTGTCTTCGCTGATGACATAGGCATCAAGGGAGAGGATGAGGCGGTCGATTCCGTGATTGATCTCATTGTCCACATGATACGGCCTTCCGCACAGGACGATGACTCTCTTGCCGTCCCTGTGTGCTCTCTCCACGATTTCCTCGCCTCTCTTCACGACTTTCCTGTGGTACGCTTCCAGTTCGTCAAAGGCACAGCGTATGGCTTTGACGACCTCTCTCTTCGGTATTGAGAATGTTTCGCTTATGCGTTTTGCAAGATGCTTCTCATTCTCAAGACTGAGGTAGGGGTAGTAAAGCTTTTTCCCCCTCATGTCCATGTTGGAATGGACAACCTCCGCGTAATAAGCGACGACAGGACAGTTGAAATGGTTCGTGCCTTTCTCTTCATCCACATTGTAACTTGAACACGGGATGAAGATCGCATCCACTCCCTTGTCCAGAAGATTCTCTATGTGGCCGTGCATCAGCTTTGCGGGAAAACACACCGTGTCGGAGGGAATGCTTCCCTGGCCTTTTACGTAAAGCTCTCTGTTTGACTTGTCGGAAACAACGACATCCCAGCCGAGCTTTGTAAAGAGTGTGTGCCAGAATGGCAGAAGCTCCCACATTCCGAGCGCCATGGGAAGACCGATCGTTCCCCGCTTTGCACCAGGATTCCTCGCTGCGGCATATTCATCAAACAATTCCTGCTTGTATGCATATATGTCTCTTTCCTCGGCGTCCACGACCTTCGTCTTCGTGACTGGCTTTTCACAGCGGTTGCCGCTGACAAGTCTTCTGCCTCCGGCAAAGGTGTTTATTGTCAGGAGACAGTGGTTGGTGCATCCCTGACACTTGACGCTTTTAACATCATGGGTGAGTTCCTCTATCTCTCCCTCAGTGAGGATCGTGGATTCGTTCTTTCCCTCAACCTCGCTGTGTCTCTTCGCATAAAGCGCGGCTCCGAAGGCACCCATCAGTCCCGCGATGTTCGGTCTTATGACATCAGCTTTGATTTCTTTCTCGAAAGCCCTGAGGACAGCATCGTTGAGGAATGTTCCGCCCTGAACGACAATGTGGCGGCCCAGCGACTCTGCGCTACTTGCCCTTATGACCTTGTAGATCGCATTCTTCACGACTGAAATGGCAAGTCCTGCGGAAATGTCGCTCAGCAGGGCACCGTCTTTCTGGGCCTGCTTGACAGATGAATTCATGAATACGGTACAGCGCGAGCCGAGATCGACAGGGTGCTGTGACTTTATGGCTTCATTTGCAAAGTCGCTTACTGATTTTCCAAGTGCTACAGCGAAAGTCTGGAGGAACGAACCGCAACCGGATGAACATGCCTCATTGAGGAAGATGTCATCGATGTTGCCGTCCCTTATCTTGAAGCATTTCATGTCCTGACCGCCGATGTCGATGATGAAATCGACTTCAGGGAGGAAGAAACGGGCACCTATGAAATGGGCCTGTGTTTCTACCAGAGAACAGTCAAGACGGAAAGCCGCCTTCATGAGATCCTCACCGTAACCGGTGGAAGCTGCTCCTGCAAGCTTTATGTAAGGAAAATTCTCATAGAAAGATGTCAGGAATGATTTCACCGCCTGTACGGGATTTCCGTTGTTCGGGCTGTATCTTGACACCAGCAGCTCCCCGTTCTCCGAGATGATGCACATCTTGATGGTGGTCGAGCCGGAATCTATTCCCAGATAGCCTTTGCCGACATATGATGCCGGATCGATTGACCTTACGCAGTCCCTGTCATGACGCTCCTTGAAAGCCCTGTAATCGTCATCATCCCTGAAAAGGGGATCAAACTGGACGTATTTGCCTTCTCCTGAATAGGATTCGATCCTGTCAATGCATTCCTGCACTGTGAGAAGATCATAGTTCTTTGTCAGTGCGGTTCCGAGTGCGACGTAATAAAGGGAGTTTTCCGGACAGATTCCCGTTGTGTGCAGCGCCTCATCGAACTTCTTCCTCAGAGTCGGGATGAATGTGAGCGGTCCGCCGAGGTAGACAACTTTTCCGCTGATCCTGCGTCCCTGTGCGAGTCCTGCGATTGTCTGGTTCACGACAGCCTCGAGGATCGATGCCGCTATGTCCTCAACTTTCGCACCCTGGTTTATGAGAGGCTGGACATCCGTCTTTGCGAATACGCCGCAGCGGCTTGCGATAGTATAGGTCTGAGTCGCCTTGCCTGCATAATACTCGATATCATCACGTCCGATGCCCAGCAGGGTTGCCATCTGGTCGATGAACGCACCGGTTCCGCCGGCACAGCTGCCGTTCATCCTGACTTCAAGCCCGCCTGTGAGGAAGAGTATTTTCGCATCTTCTCCGCCGAGCTCTATGATTGCATCGGTATCGGGAATGTAATGCTTTGCCGCATTGCGCGTCGCATATACTTCCTGAACAAAGGGAATGCGGCAGTCTGTGGCAAGCCCCATGCCGGCGGAGCCTGAAATGGCTATGCTGACTTTCTCATCTCCCGTGATCGGAAGAATCCTCTCCAGCATTTCCTTTGTCTTATCGATGATTTCTGATAAATGTCTTTCATATACCGAGAAAACAATATTCCCGTTTTCATCAAGGACTACAACTTTAATAGTTGTAGATCCGATATCTATACCCACTCGATACATACACAAGATAAAATAATCAAAAAGGGCTTGGCAGGGAAAGCCCCTATCGAAAAATGTGGCAAAAATGTTTTTAAAAAGTCAAAAAAATATTATTTACAAATGCTGTATTTTTGATCTAATTCGTTCTGTTTTCCCAATATAGCAAAACATTGCTATACGTTTTCATCTGTCCTCTCCCCGTAGTTCCATACGCCTGTCTCCTCACCCCTTGCGTTGTACGAATAGATCTTCGTGTTTTCAAGGGCTTCAGTGATGAAACTTTCCATCCCAAGCGACTCATACTGCTTCTTCATCTCGTCCTTGTCGGGATTGGTGAGGGGATGCTTCGGGGAGAATATGACACAGCAGTCCTCATAGGGAAGGATGGATGTGTCGTATGTGCCGATTCTCTTAGCGATGTTTATGATCTCCTGCTTGTCGAAGGCAACAAGAGGACGGAGCACGAGGTAGTCCGATATGCTGTCCGTGAAGCTCATTGCCGCAAGCGTCTGGGATGCGACCTGGCTCAGCGCCTCTCCCGTGACGATGCAGGTCATCTGCTCGTTTGAAACTACCTGACCCGCAGTCTTCATCATGCCTGCCCTGAACATGAGAGTGGTGGCATCTTCTGCCGCCTTTTCCTTTATGTTGAGCTGACCTTCGGTGAAAGGCACGACAAAGAGCCTTGTGCCGTTGAGGTAGGGGGCGATCTCCTTTGCAAGAGTCTTCACCTTCTCAAGCGCCTCGTCGCTTGTGTATGGGTATGCATGGAAATACAGACAGTCCATCTTGAGGCCGCGCTTTGCCATCTCATAACCTGCAACCGGGCTGTCTATGCCGCCGGAGAGGAGCAGGAGACCGCGTCCTGCCGTGCCGACCGGAAGTCCGTTCACGCCCTCAGCATCATTTGTGTACAGGAAGGCCTGCTGTCTGATCTCGCAGTGAAGGACCACATCCGGATTCTTCAGGTTCACGGTAAGATGATCTGCCACTTCATGGACGACTTCGGCAAGAATGCATGTGAGATCATAGCTGTGTACGGGAAAGCTTTTATCCTCCCTTTTTGTGATGACCTTGAAGGTCTTCGCTTCAGAAAGGTCCATTGATGAGAGCATCCGGCGTGCCTTTTCCTTTATCACATCGACTTTTTTCTCGCACATCAGTGCAGGAGCGTATCCAACGATGCCGAATGTGGTGGAAAGAGCCTCTTCGATCCTTTCCTTCGGACATGATTCCTCAACGAAAAGGAAGAGGCGTCCCTTCTGACGTTCGGTCGTGGAGTGGTAAGGACGCAGTTTGTCCTTTATGTTGTTCTTGAGTCTTTTTTCGAAAAGGCCCCTGTTGAGACCTTTCAGGGAGATTTCACCTTCTTTTATCAGATAAAGCTGTTTTGCCATTTTCTATAATTCCTTAAGTGCCCGGATCAGTCCGCTGACTTCTTCCTGTGTATTGTCACATGAGAATGATACACGTATTGCCCCTCCTGCGTAAGGTGCGAGACCGGCAGCGCGGAAGATCGCCTCCGCCTTGCCGCGCGCATTGTTGGAGCAGGCAGAACCCGATGAGACGAGGTAGCCTTTGTCCTGCAGCATCCTGATCGCCACTTCGCTTGGAAGCGGGGATGAGAGTGAGAGTATGTAGTCAGTTGTGTCATGATCGGGGGAGAGTATTTTTATCTTCGAGTCTTCAAGAGCCTGTCTCATCATGATGTTGAAGCCGTGTATTTTTTCTTCATCCCATGTCTTAAGGCGCTCAACCGCCTTTGCGAAAGCGGCAATCGCGGGAAGATTCTCCGTACCGCCCCTGATTCCGCTTTCCTGACCTCCTGCATGGCTGAGAACCTGTATCCGGCCTTTTTTAAGGTACAGAAGGCCCGTTCCGCGCGGTCCGTTTATCTTGTGGGCGGAGAAGGATGCTCCGTCCACATCCATATCAGTCAGAGAGAAACCGGTCTTTCCGAGAGCCTGCACGCAGTCGGAGAAGAAGAAAATGCTCCTTCCGTATTCCTTTTCCTTTTGCCTTACGACTTTCACAAGCGACTTTATGTCCTGTATCGTGCCCAGCACATTGTTTACGGCCATGACGGCGACAAGTCTTGTGTCGGGAGTGATCCTGGCTTCCAGCTCATCGGGGGAAACGAAACCGCCTTTTGCCCCGAGGTAATTCACCTTCCATCCTTTTTCACTGAGAAGGCCCTCAAAAGATGAAACGGCCTCATGCTCGATTGACGAGAATATGACTTCACCGCTCCGCTTTGCCCACAGGAGCGATGAGAGCACTATGCTTATGGATTCGCTGGCACCGCTCGTGAAGAACAGTGCCGAGGGCTTTACTCCAAGATAGTCTGCAATCTTCTCCCTTGAGGAATTAAGTATGGCCTTGCTCTGTCTTCCTTCGCTGTATACAGCGGAAGGGTTTGCCATATGGTTCCGGGATATATTCACATATTCATCGAGAGCTTCTTTGCAGATTTTCGTGGTTGCCGCATTGTCGAAATAGTGGAAATCGTTCATTACCTGCCTATTCTGCCGCAGATCATGACTCATATGCAAGTATCAAGGCAATGTCGGATGCCGCATTGAAAGGCTGCAGCTTCCCTGCCTGCTAATTTGAAAAAAATCTCCGCTCCTCTGTTAAAAACTTTTCATATTTCATACAATTCCGGTTATGGGTGCAGATTTCACGGTGACACTGCTTAACGGCAGAAAGACAGATGTATATTTCCTTTCGACGATAAAAGAGCTTTCCGCAAAGCTTTCAGCTTACGGCAGAAGGGTGCTGTGGGTTTTCGATTCCAACAGCGCATCTCTTTTCACAAGCCTGCCGGCAAACAGTGTGATCCTTCCAAGCGGAGAGAAGAACAAGACCTTCTCCTCGATTGAGAAGATAATCTCGGCGGCTCTGGATGCGCATCTTTCACGCGACAGCGTGTTCATCGGCTTCGGCGGCGGGGTGGTGTGCGACATGACGGCGTTCGCGGCTTCTGTATTCATGAGGGGATGTTCCCTCATTCTTGTGCCGACAACTCTCCTGTGCATGGTCGACGCCTCGATCGGAGGAAAGAGCGCGATTGACTTCAAGGGAGGAAAGAACCTGATCGGGACATTCTATCCGGCAAAGGACGTGCTGATCTCAAGCGCATGCCTGAGAACCCTTCCCCAGCAGGAATTCATCAGCGGAATGGGGGAAGTCATAAAGCACGCCTTCCTCACGGAGGATGATGAGCTTTACAATTTTCTGGTAGAGAACAGAAACGCGATACTGAAAAAGGACAGGGAAACAGTCTCTGAAATGGTCGGTATGTCGCTGAAGGTGAAGGCTTCCTATATCGAGAGGGATCCGGAGGAAAAACTCGGCATCAGGCAGGCTCTCAATCTCGGTCACACCTTTGCACATGCCCTGGAGACAACAGCCAATTTCTCAATCAAGCACGGCATTGCCGTCGCATGGGGGCTCTCCCGTGCGGCATACTGCGGCGCCGAACTCGGGATCACAAGCCGTGAGCTGCAGGAGAAGATAGACAGTCTTCTCTCCCTTTATTCCTATGATATTTCATACAGGATCGGGCGCGGCGAGTGGCTTGACTTCTACTCATCTGTCGGCAAGGACAAGAAAAGGCTTCACGGGGGTGTGAAGTTCGTCCTGCTCGGGGCACAGGGGCATCCGGTGCTCAGGGACCTTGATCAGAACCTCGTGAGAAGCGCAGTCATCAGCGCTCCGTCAAGGATTTCATGAAAAAGACGGTTTCACTGAAATTTCACACCATCTTCCTGAAATCTTCTTGAACGGCCTCTATATTGAAAGCAGAAAACGAAAGGCGGAAGCCTTAAATGAAACGAGCAAAAGAAGCTGACTGTCAGCAGGATGTGCGATTTGAATGAAGGAAAGCACACGGAAAATGCTGAGGCAGGCTTCTTTTCCTGTTTTCTGATGCTGCCATGCGGAATTTCTTTCCGTTCAATTGTCTATTTCATCCATTTAGGTTAATCTTCACAACCATGAGAGTTGGAATTTACGGACTTGGCAGATTCGGTTCTTTCTGGGCTGATACGGTCAGACGCAACACACGTGATGACATTGAGGTCGTGGCATCTTCCCGGCATCCCCACCCGGTGCCAGAAGGGGTCGCCTTCCTTGAGGAAGATGAGCTTTTCGCAACATGCGATGTTCTTTTCTTCTGTGTTGCCATCTCCTCTTTTGAAAGTGTTCTCAAAAACATGAACGGCAGGATAAAGAAGGGGGCAGTGGTGTTCGACACCTGCTCTGTGAAAACCTATCCTGCACAGTGGATGAAAGAATACCTCGGGGATGATTACACTCTCATCGCAAGTCATCCGATGTTCGGACCGGACAGTGCAAAGAACGGGCTTAAAGGTCTTCCCATCGTGCTCTGTCCTCTGAATGCCGATGAGAAGACAGTGCAGTGTTTCACGGATGAATTTGCATCCTGGGGACTCAAGGTCCTGAGAATGACCCCTCTTGTCCATGACAAGGAGGCGGCATATTCGCAGGGTGTGACGCACTTTGTCGGCCGCACGTTGAGGGAAATGGATCTCAGGGACACCGAGATTGCCACCAGCGGCTACAAGGCCCTCATGACCATTGTGGATCAGACATGCAATGATCCACTCCAGCTTTTCTATGATCTCCAGCGGTTCAATCCATATGCGAAGGAAATGAGGCTGTCCCTTCAGTATGCCACGGAGAAAATCCTAAACAAGCTGAGGGAAAGCGAGGAAGGCTGAAAGGCTTTTCTTTTTCATCTGATTAATATATAGTTGCCCTGCATATGAATATCTGCGTATATACTCTCGGATGCCGCCTCAATCAGTGCGAAAGCGAGGCTATCGCATCCTCATTTGTCAGCGAAGGTTTCACCGTCGTGGATGAGAACTCAAGTGCTGAGCTTTATATTGTCAATACATGCACCGTGACCGGAAAGGCCGAGCAGAAGGCGAGGAGGATGATACGTCTTTTCGCAGCAAGGGACAGCTATGTCGTCGTCACCGGCTGCTATGCCCAGATGGCACAGGAAGAGCTTGAAAAACTGTCTGACAGGGTTCTTGTTGTACCGCTTGTAAAGAAGGCCGCACTTCTTCAGCTTGCAAAACATATAAACAGCGCCTTTGCCGGCGGCATGGACCTGGGCGAGGCCCTTTCCTCATTTACCGAGGCGGATTCCGGTGTCTTTGATTATGAGGCATCTTCATTCTCGTATCACTCAAGAGCCTATCTCAAGGTTCAGGACGGCTGCGACAATGAATGCGGCTACTGCCGTGTCCATGTGGCAAGGGGAAAATCAGTAAGCCTGGACAGGAATCTCGTTATCGAAAGGGCTCTTGAGCTTGAGGAGAGAGGATTCAATGAAATAGTCCTCACCGGTGTGAATCTCACGATGTACGATCATGAAGGGGAAGGACTCGGCGGCATGATGCTCTCCCTCATTCCCCGTCTCAGGGATACGACGAGACTGCGCCTTTCCTCAATGGAGCCTGACCATATAGATGAGGCTCTCATCGAGGCATGTTCAAGTCATAAGGTCCATCCTCATTTCCATATACCGCTTCAGAGTGCAAGCGATAAAGTGCTCAGGAGAAGCAGCAGAAAATATTCAAGGAGTCATCTTGAATGGGTCCTCTCCGAGCTCAGGCGCGTCAAGGATGATCCTTTCATCGCCTGTGATGTTATTGCAGGGCTGCCTGCCGAGGGGGAGGATGAATTCCGTGAGACCTATGAATTCCTCAGGGACAACCGGTTTGCCGCAATGCATGTGTTCCCGTTCTCACCGCGTCCCGACACGCCGCTTTGGGGAGCAAGGGACAAGGCTGAGGAGAGAGTGAGGGATGAAAGGGCAAAATTGCTGAGGGAGCTTTCAAAGCAGCTGAGCGGTGAATACGCCGAACGGCAGAAAGGGCGCACTCTTGAAGTCCTGCTCGAGACAAGGAAGGACGGATACTGGTACGGCACCACTGGAAACTATCTGAAGGTGAAAATCGCCAATGCCCCTGCATTCTCCTCCCGCGGCCAGATACTCTCAGGCAGACTCGAAAAGCCGGGCTTACTGGTGCTTGACTGATTTCGGTTTCAGTATGATCTCGGGGTCCCGGTTCATAACACGGGTGTTTGCCGGAATGTCACTCTTGATCCAGCAGGATGAACCTATTGTCGAGTTTTCTCCGATTGTTATGTCACCCAGTATTGTCGCATTCGCATAGATAGTGACGTTGTCTTCTATTGTGGGATGTCTTTTGGCATCCTTCAGAAGCTCGCCGCATGCATTGCGGGGAAATGAAAGCGCACCGAGCGTCACTCCCTGATAAAGCTTCACGTTGTTACCGATGACGCAGGTCTGTCCTATGACGACACCTGTGCCGTGGTCGATGAAGAAACGGCGGCCGATGCTGGCTCCCGGATGGATGTCTATCCCGCACAGCGTGTGTATGTATTCATTCATCATTCTGGGAATGAGAGGTATGCCGAGATTGTACAGATGATGGGCTACCCTGTGGACTGCAAGGGCCTTGAATGCAGGGTAGCAGATTATGACCTCGCTGAGGCTTGTTGCTGCGGGGTCCCCCTCAAGTCCGGCTTCCGCATCCTCTTTCAGCATCTTCCTTATTTCCCCCAGATTTGAAAGCGTGCTGTCAACAGCCTCTTCCGCTTTTCTGTCCGCATCAGCGCAGCCTTCAGATGAGAGGGCATAGTATATGCACCTTCTGAGGAGGGAACTGAAGAACTCCATCTCAAAGCGCACCGCATCGCGCAGCGTCTTGTCGCTCACATTGCTGCTCCTGCCGGGATAAAGCAGGTTCATGAGGCTGGTTTCCAGTGTCCGTATGTCTTCCATTGAGGGAAGTGTCGAAAGATACTGCATCATGTTTCTTCCGTCATTTGCCCGGGAGAAGGATGAAAGATATGAATCGAGGTGTTTATTGCTGTCCATGAAGGAAAGTATAGCAGGAAACGGTGTTTCCGTCTGCCTTGCACTTTGTCATATGCCAATCTATAATTTCACCGCTATGACCACACTTGAGAATGTCTACAGGATGCTGAAGGAAGGAGAGGGGAATTTCATCTCCGGAGAAAGTCTTGCCTCGTCGCTCGGCGTAAGCCGCGCCGCGGTATGGAAGGCCGTCTCAGCTCTTCAGGAGAAAGGCTATGAGATAGAGACGAAGAAGCATCACGGCTACAGGATGACTCCCTGCGATGATTACAATGAACTTTCCCTCAGCCGTCTGTCCCCGATTAAGGTGTTTTTTTATGATGAGATCTCATCCACGAACGATGAGGCGAGAAGACTTGTGAACAGCGGAGAGAAGCCTCCATTTGCCGTTGTCGCCGCACGTCAGAGCGGGGGAAAGGGAAGGAGGGGCCGTTCATTCTCTTCTCCTGAAGGCGGTGTGTATCTTTCAATCGTCATCCATGTGAGAGACGGCATGAACATAGAGCACATAACTACCGCTGCTGCCCTCGGTGTCGCAAGGACAATCGACAGTCTCGGTTTCGAGTCCCGGATAAAGTGGGTCAATGACATTTACCTTAACGGAAAGAAGGCGGTCGGAATCCTGTGCGAAGGTGTCGTGAGCATGGAGGACTTCTCTGTCAGCGATGTCGTGATAGGAATCGGCGTGAACTACACCACAAAGGATTTCCCACCTGAGCTCAGGGATATCGTGACATCCCTGTATCCTGACGGGAAACCAGCTATGGGAAGAGCTCAGTTCGCCGCACTTGAAATTGGAAATGTGCTTTCATCCCTGTCTGATGAGGCTTATATCGATGAATACAGGAAGAAATGCTTCATCATCGGCATGGATGTGAATGTGATCACGCCGAAGGGTACAAGGGAGGCCCGTGCACTGGATATCGACAGGGATGCGCATCTTGTCGTGCGCTACAGTGACGGCAGCAGGGAAAGTCTTTCAAGCGGGGAAGTGACGATAAGGCCCGCTCTCGAGAAGTGACTGATAAGAATGATTCCGGCTGATGATTTCATCCACAATCATGGTAAAGAAGTGGAAATCAATGACACGGAAGACAGCTTGAAGCCCCGCTGTCAATATTGTTAATATTAAGCGTTTACTGGAGAATAATATGTTACAGCAGATAAGAAATGAATGGACTGATCTGATACAGAATGAACTTAAGGCTTTTGCCACCGAGAAAGGTGTGGAGATCCCCTCACAGATACAGGTCGGCAAGCCGCCGAAGGCCGAACAGGGAGATTTCGCATATCCAATGTTCACATTTGCCAAGGCTTTCGGCATGAATCCGGCACAGATCGCAGGTGAGATAAAGAAACGTCTCGATGGAAAGGACAGTCTTCCCGCAGGAGAGATCCTGACACTTGGACCGTATCTGAATATAAGGGTGGACAGCAGTGTTTTATCATCACTGCTTCATGACAGGATCCTTGCCGAAGGAGATTCTTACGGCAGAAGCGATGATATGAAAGGCCGCAGGATAATGATCGAGTTCTCCTGTCCCAACACGAACAAGCCGCTTCACCTCGGTCATATGAGGAACGACAGTCTCGGCATGGCTGTGAGCGAGATGCTGAAAAGCCAGGGAGCTGAGGTCATGAAGGTGAACCTCATCAACAACCGCGGCGTCCATATCTGCAAGAGCATGTGGGCATACAAGACATTCGGCGGCGGCGAGACTCCAGAGTCATGCGGAGAGAAAGGTGATCATTTCGTCGGCCGTTATTATGTGCGCTATGCACAGTATGAGAAAGACTGCATTGCAAAGGCACTTGCCGCACATCCCGATGCAAGCGATGAAGAAAAGAAGAGAATCGCAGCTGAGGCTGAGGCTGAAGCCAACAGGGCTCCGCAGGAGATGCTTGTCAAATGGGAACAGGGAGATGCGGAGACTGTCGCGCTGTGGAAGAAGATGAATGACTGGACTCTTGACGGTCTTGCCGAAAGCTACAGGAATATGGGTATCTCATTTGATAAGTACTATTACGAATCCGATACATACAAACTCGGCAAGAGTGAAGTCATGAAAGGCCTTGATATGGGGGTCTTCTACAGGGCTGAAGACGGCTCCGTGCAGATCGACCTTGCAGATATCGGGCTGGACAAGAAGGTCCTTCTGAGAAAGGACGGCACTTCCATCTACATCACACAGGACCTCGGCACTGCGGTCAGCCGTCATGAGGACTGGCCGTTCGACTCCCTCATCTACGTTGTTGCAAGCGAGCAGCAGTACCACTTCAAGGTGCTTTTCCACTGTCTCAAGGTGCTTGGCTACAAGTGGGCTGATGAGCTCCATCATCTCAGCTACGGCATGGTCAACCTGCCTTCAGGCAGGATGAAGAGCCGTGAGGGCACTGTTGTCGATGCCGATGATCTTCTTGAGAATCTTGCATCCCTTGCAAGGGAAGAGATTGTCAAGAAGGAAAGGGAGGCTGTTCTTGAAGATGTCGGCAGGACAGCTCATGACATCGCACTTGCCGCACTGAACTATTACCTCCTTCAGGTCACACCGGAAAGAGACATGATCTTCAATCCTGCTGAGTCCATCAGCTTCAACGGCAACACAGGTCCATATCTTCAGTATATGGGTGCTCGTCTTTCCTCAATGCTCTCAAAGTTCGAAGCCGTAAAAGATGAATACAGTGGTATCTCCTTCGACGGCTCGCTCCTCAGGGAAGATGATGAGAAGATGCTCATCAAGCTCATCGCATCCTATCCTGAAGTGCTGTCAAAGGCTGCAAAGAGTTACAACCCTGCTGATATCTGCGCACTGCTTTATGAAGTTGCGAAGACATTCAGCCATTACTACCATGACAACCAGATACTCAAGGCAGAGACAAAACAGCTCGTTGTTGCCCGCGTTGAGCTTTCAAGGATGGTGTTGCAGCTTCTTAAGAACGCATTTGCAATTGTCGGAATTCCCTTCCTTTCCGCAATGTGATTTGAAAACAGCAAACAAAAAGAAAGCAAAACAACATGACGGGAGCCGGAGTGCTCCCGTTACTATTTACAATGAGAATGCGGAGAGAAAATCACGGATGAAGACCTCTGCATCAAGGCTTTCATTCACAAGTGCATTGTAGATGGTGTTTGAGAACATGGTGCTTACAGTTTTGACTGACGGGACATCCAGCAGATGCCTTTCTCCCAGTATTGATATTACAGCCTCACTCTGGCTCTGAATCATGAGATAGAAAGCATTGGCATCATCGAATGCCCTTTCATCTATTTCCTTTCTCTGCTCTATGAGGGAAATAAAACAGCTTCTCTTCCTGTCTGAGAAGATGCTTTTCCAGTGTGAGAGTGCCGTGGAGAATATTTCTTCAGGTGAGAGGGAGAAATCGACAGAGAATCCGAGATGGAGGCAGTCTTCCTCAAAGTATGTGTATATGGAATCCATCAAGTCATCCTTGCTGTCAAAATAATAGTAAAGACTTGCCTTCTGCATGTTCATCTTTGCGGCAAGCGATGAAAGCGTGAGCCTGTCATATCCTTCATCACGTATTATCTCCGCCGCCCTGATTATGATTTCCTCTTTTCTGTCCATGACTTGAGAATAACACAGTTTTCTACCTGCCGGAAGGTAAAAAACACAATTTTCATTTGACCATCATAAACGCAAACGATAGATTACAAGAGGAGGAAGATTTTTACAGTTATGTATTACCCTGCACGAATTGTCAGAGAGGAAGATGGAAAATACTCGGTATTCTTTCTCGGAGAAGGAATGGACGGCTGTATGACATACGGCATTGATTTTGAGGATGCTCTTCGTAATGCAGAAGAGGCCTTGGCTCTTTACCTTGAGTATATGAAAGAAAGAGGAGCAATGCCGAATCCGGAAACTTATGAAGATGGTGGATGCATACAATTTTTCACCAATCCGGATAATCTACCAACCGGAAGGTAGAAAAACATGAAACTTGCGAATATTTGAATCATGTTCAGAAATGCTGATTGATCATCAGCGTTCCTTTACTTATCATTCGCTTTGTAAATTCAATTAATGCAGAGGATTTAAAATGTACGCACTCGTTGAAATCAAGGGCAAGCAGTATAAGGCTGTTGAAGGTGAGACACTTCAGGTCGACTTGCTCAATATGGAAGAAGGTGCTTCCTACGAGACAGACAAGGTTCTCGCTGTTGTCGATGGAGAGAATGCAAAGTTCGGTACTCCATACGTAGCAGGTGCAAAGGTTGTTGCAACTGTAGGCAGTGAAGTCAAAGGTGAGAAGGTCAAGGTATACAAGTTCCACAGAAGAAAGGGTTACAGAAGAACTCAGGGTCACAGAGAGCAGTATACAATGATCACAATCAATAAGATCAACGCATAAGGGGGCGCAGAAATGGCACATAAGAAAGGTGGCGGTTCATCACGTAACGGACGCGATTCCAATGCACAGCGCTTAGGTGTTAAGCGTTTCGGCGGTCAGGTTGTAAAGGCAGGCGAGATTCTTGTCCGCCAGCGCGGTACAGTTATCCACCCGGGTAAGAATGTCGGACTCGGCACTGACTACACACTCTTTGCAAAGGCTGCAGGCACTGTTGCTTACATCAACAGAAACAACAGAAAGTATGCAACCATCGTTACAGAAGAGTAAGTTTTAATACAATTTGATTTGTACTTGAGATCACCATGGGAGACCGTGGTGATTTTTTTAACATGAAAAATGATTAAAATTAGGAATTATCGAACAATTTTACATATTTTTGTTCGCAAACTCTTCTTTATTTACAGAATATGTGTTTAGATTAACATAAATTCAAATGACTTTTGGAGGGTCAGAAAACTATGAAGAAAATGTTTTATGTGTTGTTAGCACTCCTTGTGTCAATGGTGCTTGTTTTCGGAGTATCATGTGACAACTCAAACAAGGCTCCGGGGGGGGCGGAAGGTAATCCTCCAGTAGTAGAACCTGGTACAGATGTGCCTGGTGGAGATGAAGAGAATCCAGATATAGATAATCCTGGTACAGGTGAAGAACCGGGTGGTGAAGAAGGTACAGAGAATCCTGGTGAAGGAAATGATCCTAAACCAGAAGAACCTGGAGATGAGGAATCTGGTAATCTTGGAACTGATGCTGTGAAAGTTCCTGAATGGGCGAATGGCAATTACACTAGTTCTATGGGAACTTTGAATGTGGAAAATGGTGGTTTTTCAGTGTTAGCATTGGGCACCATACCTGTTTCAACTGAGAATATAGTTCCTGGTAGTATTACAAAACAGACTGATAGTATGAACAGTGAGAATAAATCAGAATATAACTTGGATTGCCAAATTATTATTTCTATATTGGGAGAAGATCCTAAAACAGCAAGTTTTGTTTTTACCCAAAAAGATGAAAATACTATTATATTAGTTGCAAAGGGGATTATTGGGACAGAGCCGTTAATTATTGAGTTTACTAGAAAAGCTGTTGAATAAAGATTAATAAGCGGTATTCTCTCTTAAGGGGGCTGTTTTGCAGTCCCTGTTTTTTTGTTCATTTAATACATTGTCTGATATTATCTTTTATTAGAATCGCTAAATTATCTATAAAATAAAATATTTTATTTATATAAAATAAATTACAAATAAAATTCAAGTTAAAAAATAATTTTTTCACTCATTCATGCTCGTTCCTATTGACAGGGGGGGGGATGGTATAGAATCCGTTTCAGGTAGGGAGGTAAAATCTGTGTTTAATCCCCTGCTTGTCGGAAGGTATTTCCGTCTATTCTTAGTTTTATTGAGGGGGAATGCAATGAAAAAATTAATTTGCATTTTGGCCGCAGTTATGCTGGTTTTCGCCGTTTCATGTAGTAATGACACTCCGAGTATCTCTGATGCAGAAGGAGTTGATCTCATTCAGATGCCGGAAGCAAGTGGCGTCTTGGAAGGAGATGCCTTAACAAGTATTGAAACTATTCTTGAAGGAATAACATGGGAGACTCAATTCTCAAATTCCAATGTTATAGAAGACGTTCAGTACCTGTATTCTGGTAGCAAACTTGTTGCAGCTATACATATTGAAGGTGACTCAATGGTTTATGAGTTTGTTTCTTCCGCCGGAAGTTTCAAGGCTGGTGATAGACTTGTTGTCACTGAGCCTGATAACGGAGAAATGACATTTACCTATAATGGAAATAGTATTTCTTCTGAAACAGCTATGAATATGATGTATTCTGTCGGTGCTGTAACTACAAAAAGTTCTGTCAGAGGAACATCGAAAGTTGAAAATTATACTATAGATGGAAAATCTTATACTTTGGATATAGTGTATAATTGCACAGGTGCTGATGACTCAGATGTCAAGAAAATATCGATTACCCTCAGTTCTGAATATAACGGTATCAGCAACTTTGCTATCTATGAAGAATATTATTATGGAGATGGAGCATCAACACATAGCTATTGTATTGAAATTGCTGGTGTTGTATACAGCTACGATGGTAGTAACAACTATATAGTGGAAAACGCTGTTTTCATTATTTCAGATGAAATTGATATCCCTTGGTAATAGAAGGAGCTTAATTTATCATTCTGCCGGGTTTTTGCGCCCGGCTTTCTTATATTTATACGTTATTGTGTTTGTAAAACGTTGTTTAGTTTCCACACATGAATTAGGCATGTAATCTTTTGTTTTTATTATTCATACGCTTTAACTTTCCAGTGAATACGTGTTTACTTAATTTCTTACATTACAACGACTCGACAAAAATGATGAAATAATGTATAAGCATTATACTTAAAAGTTTGGAGCAGAGTAGTAATGTTCGGATTTTCTGACGAGACCTATATTGACGTTGCCTCCGGTAACGGCGGTAACGGCTGTGTGTCATTCCATAGAGAGAAATTCATACCAAAAGGCGGACCTGACGGAGGGGACGGCGGCAAAGGCGGTGATGTCGTATTCGTAGTAAAGGACAACCTGCGCACGCTGGGACACCTGAAGATAGTTCGTGTATATAAAGCTGAGAACGGACGACCCGGACAGGGCGACCGCTGTTTCGGCCGCTCGGGTGCAGATGTGGAAATACCGGTTCCACCGGGAACGGTCATAAAGGATGCCGAAACCGGTGAGATCATAAAGGATCTTACCGGAGAGAAGAGATGGGTTTTCCTCAAAGGCGGAAAAGGTGGACTCGGCAACTGGCATTTCAGAAGCTCGACAAGGCAGACTCCGCGTTTTGCACAGCCGGGCGAGAAGGGTGTTGAGATGCGTATCGGCGTTGAGCTCCTTGTAATTGCAGATATCGGGTTCGTAGGATTTCCGAATGCTGGAAAGAGTTCTCTTCTGAACCTTCTCACGAATGCCAGAAGCAAGGTTGCAGGCTATCCTTTCACAACAAAGATACCGCAGCTCGGTGCCATGAGATATGACGGGCAGGACATCATCCTTGCAGATATTCCCGGTATCATAGAAGGCGCAAGCCAAGGCGCGGGAATGGGATTCAAGTTCCTGCGCCATATTTCCCGCACAAAAGGCCTTGCATTCTTCATCGATCTTGCCGATGAGAATTATCTGTCAAGCTATGATATCCTGTGCAATGAGCTGAAGACTTTCGCTCCGTCTCTTCTGGAAAAACCGCAGGTGATCATTGCATCAAAGTATGATGAGGACGGTGCAGAGGAGCGCCTTGCCGAACTGAAAAAACAGTTTGCCGGCAGGGAAATCCATCCGCTTTCAATTTATATGGATGAGACCATTGAAGATGTAAAGCAGATCTTCATCCATATGGTGAGCACAAGCGGTATTGTCGAAGATGACAAAGACGGCGGATTCACGACAAAGGTCGACAATGATGCGTACTACCGGGACGAGTACTGAGAAGAAGACTCTTCTCTTCGGCGGGAGTTTCGACCCGGTTCACAAAGGCCATCTCTACATCATAGAGAAGGCCTGTGAGCTTACAGATTATGAGCGCATCATAATCATGCCGGCATACAAGTCGAATTTCAAAAGAGGAACAAAACCGGCAAGCGCCGCAGAGCGTTATGAGATGCTTTCCATAGCACTTGCCGACCTTGTATTGCCGCGTGATGCAGAGATCGTTCTTTCTTCTTATGAGATAGAGAAGAAGGGCATAAGCTATACATACGACACCGTCAGGCATGTTTATGATGAGTATGCACTGAAGGGAAAGCTTGGTTTCCTGATGGGTGATGATCTGCTTCATGATCTTGACCGCTGGTACAACTACGATGCACTGAAAGATCTGGTGACTTTCGTCTGTTTCACACGCGGCAGAGACAGCTTAACTTATCCAGGCGATGCTGATATAATCTTTTACGATGTCCCGCCCTATAAAGCATCAAGCACTGATGTCAGAGGCGGGGACTACAGCGAACTTACAACTGATGTGAGAAGGTACATAGAAGAGCATGGATTATATAACTCTTGAGAAAATCGTGAAGGAAAGGGAAAAACCGTCCCGTTTTGAACATTCCCTCGGGGTTGTAGAAGTAAGCGAGGTTCTTGCCAGGCGGTTCCGTCTGGATGTGGAACTCAGCAGGATGATCGGTATCTTCCATGATTACAACAGATATATGGACGGGGATGACATGCTTTCTTTCTGCAGGAAGCGGGGTATCGTCATACAGAAAGAGGAAGAAGAAAATCCTATGCTGCTTCACGGTGCAGTCGCTGCATGGTATTTTCCCCGTATAACCAACAACTGGAATGAGAAAGCGCAGCTTGCGATCAGGCATCATACGCTTGCAAGCCGCGATATGGGGGCCCTTGGCGCCGTACTCTATATCGCTGACTACTCAGAGAAGGGACGCCGTCATATTGACGACAATGACAGGCTTGTGATCTGGGGAAAGGCAAATCTTGAAGAGATGGTTCTTGATGTGATCCATAGGGAAGAAGAGTATTCCTATTCAATCAACAGGGAGGTTGCGGAAATTACACTTGACTGCAAGGCTTTCCTGCTTGAAGGAGGAAAATTTGCGCATTAGCCTCTTTCTTCTTTTACTTGCACTGCTTTTCTCTTTCACATCCTGCAGCAGCGACAGCACAAAGGCATTCATCCTTGAAAGCGGAGATGAAGCCGTTGTGTATCTTGCAAAGGAAGAGAGGCTTCTTGAGATACGGCTTGACGGGGATGACCTTTCATTTGTTGCGGAGGGCGGGAACACACTCAGGTCCCTCTTTGACTGTGATGAAGTGAACTACGGGACAGCAACGGCTTCTTCTTTCATCCTGCGTGACAGTTTCTATTCATCCCTTGCTTCCGTGAGCGGGGTGGACAATCCGGTTGAAGCCGCGTCACGGCATATAAAAGAGCTGGACTCAAGTGAGTTCTTCAAGACACTTCAGCCTTTTTCAACAGGGTTTGACGAAGAAGCCTTTGCAGATGTTCTGAAAAAAGCGGAAGAATATTATACTTATGACTTCAAGGCACTGAGGAAACATACCGACGGTGCGTCACTTAAAGACTTTTTCACGCTCTGGCTGGCTTCAGCCCTGGCGTAATGGAGAGATTGTTTTATGAAAGAAAGCGTTGAGAAAAACAGCAGGAAGATTGCTGCTTTCCTTGAAGAGCACAGCTGCAAGGACGTTGTTGTCCTGCCGCTTGATGAATGTTCATGGACGGACTGTTTCGTAATCGGAACCGTCAATTCCGTCGGTCATCTGAAAGGTGTTGTCCATCAGATATGGGGGCTTCTCAATGAGCTCGGCCTGTCTGTCAGCAACCGTCACAAGAACCCGGCTGAGGACGGATGGCTCCTTATTGATACGGGAGATATCGTCATCCACCTCATGAGCCAGGAACTGAGAAGCTTTTACGATCTTGAGAAACTCTGGAGCGGTATCAGATAACGCTTTTTGTTTTCCATCCGCCCTTAAGCCAGCGGCGGGTGAAGAAGATTATTCTGCAGTACCAGTCGATCACCATGGCCCAGCTTACGCCGTAAAGGCCCATGCCCAGGAACAGTCCCAGAAGATATGAGAAACCGATTCTGCATGTCCACATGCTTGCCATGGCGACGATCATTGTATAACGTGCATCACCTGCCGCCCTCAGGTAATTGGGCAGCGTGAAGGAAAGCGGCCAGAATATCGCAGTCTGGATGAGCAGCATGCGGGTGCATTTGACAGATATCCCCAGTGCTTCATCCGATAGGTTGTAAAGACTGCTGAGCTGCGGTGTCAGTATATAGAAGACAAGGCAGGTGAGCGCCATCATCACATAAGTGAGAATCATGAGCAGGCGGGCATAATACTTTGCCTGATCTATTTTCTTTGCCCCGCAGCACTGTCCTATGACTGTTATTGACGCAAGTCCGATGACGGAACCCGGTATGTTCGCGAATGTCGTGATGTTGTTCACAACGGCATTTGCCGCGATTGATGCGGTACCGAAAGTTGAGACGAGGGACTGGACCAGTATCTTTCCGATATGGAATGTGCTGTTCTCGACACCGGAAGGAAGTCCTATTCTCAGAATCTTTTTCACCATCGCACCGTTCCATTCAAGCTTGAACAGCCTGTCTACATGTATCTCAAGCCTGGTGTTGCACACTACGATGAGCATTATCACGGCACCGGCGATACGGGAGGCGAGGGAGGCGATTCCTGCACCGGCAGTACCAAGTCCGACACCGTAGATGAGGATCGCATTGCCACCTATGTTGATTATGTTCATGATGAGGCTCACCGTCATCGTTATCTTGCTTTTACCCATACTGCGGCACAGTGCGTTGCAGCTGTTGCAAAGTGCGAGGAAGGGGTAGCTCAATACGATGAAGATGAAATAGTTCTCGGCAGCCGTCATGACATCAGCCTCAATTGAACCGAAGAGGAGACGCAGCAGGTGTCTGTTGCCGAAAAGCAGCACTGCCGCAACTGCACCCGAGAAAATGACTGTTATGTATACAAGCTGCTTTGCCGCCTTGCATGCGGATATCTTGTCACGTCTTCCCATGTACTGGGATGCAACAACCGCACCTCCTGTCGCAAAAGCACTGAAAAGCTGTATGAAAAGATTGGAGATGCTGTCAACAAGCGAGATGCCGCTGACGCTGGCTTCGCCGACGGCAGCAACCATGATGGTATCCGCCATGCCTATGGTTATTGTGAGAATCTGCTCAAATAGAAGCGGGATGATCAGGGCTCTCAGATATGATGGGGTGAAAAGCCTTTCTGCTGCCGGTATCTTATTCATATGTTTGAAGATAATATCCTCATTTATGAATTGTGAAAACCATGTGAAATGAAAAACGTCCGGAATTTTTCATCCGGACGCTTTCCTCTGTCAGTTTCCTTCGGTGAGAAGGCCTTCATCATCAGTGAAGTCCTTGTTCCTTATTTCCCTGAAACGGGCTATGAGATCGGGAACGGTGAGGTTCTTCTTCTCATCTCCGCTGGCTTCGAGGATTATCTTTCCCTCATCCATCATGATGAGCCTGTTTCCGAACTCGATTGCGAACTGCATGTTGTGGGTGATCATCATTGCAGTGAACTTTTCCTGTGCAATGTATTTTTCCGTAAGCTCCATTACGATTCTGGCATTTGCGGGATCGAGTGCCGCTGTATGTTCGTCAAGCAGCAGAAGCTTGGGATGGGACATGCATGCCATGATCAGAGTCAGAGCCTGCCTCTGGCCACCGGAGAGAAGACCTACGTTGTCTTCAAGCCTGTCCTGAAGTCCAACCGGTTCGAGAATCTGGCGGAAGAAGTTCTTCTTTTCCTGATTGAGCGAATATTTCAGTCCTCTCATGCCTTTTTTGAGGGAGAGTGCCATGTTGTCCTGAATCGACATGTTGGCACTGGTGCCTTTTGTCGGGTCCTGGAAGATACGGCCGATTTCGAATGCCCTCTTGTACTCAGGGGCTTTCGTGATGTCCTTGCCGTCAAGTGTTATTGTTCCCGCGGTAACGGGGAAGGTTCCGGCGATCATGTTGAAAAGGGTGGACTTTCCGCTTCCGTTCGAACCGATCACGCATACAACATCACCTTCATTTATATGCAGGTTTATATCCTGAAGGGCAACCTTTTCATTGACGGTTCCCGGGAAGAAGACTTTCGTCACATGTCTGATGTCAAGCATTTTTCTTATCCTCCATTACACGGGCAACCGCTTCTTTTCTCGCCTTGTCCTCAGCCATCCTGGTTCTTGTTGATGCAACGATGAGTGAGATGATGACCAGGAGTCCTGTGAGAAGCTTGAAATCGTTCGGTGTGATTCCGACAAGGTAGCCGTAACGGCGACCGAGGAACATGAGACCCTTGTAGATTATGGATCCCAGGATGACGCGCAGTGTGATCAGCGATATCCTGTTGCTCCTGAAGAGGAATTCGCCGAGCATGATCGCCGCAAGTCCCTGAACGACCATTCCCTGTCCGAGGTTCGCATCGGCAAAACCCTGGTACTGTGCCAGCATTGCACCTGAGAGTGCAATCAGACCGTTTGAAAGGCCGAGTCCGATGTATTTGAGCGTTGAAACGTTCATGCCCAGGCTTATTACAACCTGCTCATTGCCGCCCAGTGCACCGATTGCGACACCCATGTCACAGCGGAAGAAAAGGTCGAAGATGACCTTGACGACAAGCACCATAAGAAGGGTTCCTGCAAGGGATGCGAAGGCCTGCGGCATGAAGGCAAAAACCTGATGGAAAAAGTCATACATTGTGTCGACTCTTACGAGAGGAACATTTGCCTTGTTTCCCAGTATTCTCAGGTTGACTGAATAGAGCATCGTCATTGTGAGAATACCTGCAAGAAGTCCGGGAATATGCAGGTGATTGTGAATTGCCGCCGTACACAGTCCGCACAGCACACCTGCGATGAATGCCAGCGCCATCGCCGCCGGTATGGACCAGCCGTTCGTGATGCATATCGCAGCAACGGCTGCGCCTGTCGCGACGGAGCCGTCGCATGTCAGATCCGCAATGTCCAGAATCCTGTAGCTTATGAGGATTCCCAGCGCCATTACGGAAAAGATCAAACCTTCTACGAAAATACCTTCTATCATAATTACTGCCTTTATGCACCAAATGGAGGAGAAACCTCCTCCATTATGATGTTATTTAGTTTTATTATTACAGTTCGACTTCCACGCCGTTTTCAATGATGACGCTTGCCATGTCGAGGTAATTCTGCGGGATTTCGATACCCAGTTCAGCTGCGGTGTCGAGGTTGAACCAGAGTTCGAAATCTGCCGGGTCCTCAAGAATAACCGTGCCAAGCGGTCCCGGCTCGACGCCGTTGATGATCTTCTCGATCATTTCGCCTGTTGCGGTGCCGAGACTGTAGTAGTCGAAGCCCCAGCCGATCATGCAGTCAAGGCCGTCCATTGCTGTCGGATCTGCCGACATGAGGGGCTTGCCGGCATCTGAACAGACTGCATCCACTGCAGGAAGAGCCGAAATAACGGCATTGTCTGTTGCGATATAGATGGCATCGACCCTGTCAATGATGGACTGTGCTGCCTGCCTTACTTCTGATGAGTTGGAGATTGCAACCTCCACGAAACCGACACCGATGGCCTCGCATGCGGCCTTTGCCTGTTCCATGAGAGTGACACCGTTGGCCTCTCCCGATGCATAGATGTTGCCGATTGTCTTTGCACCCGTGATGTCGACAAGAAGCCTGATCTGCTCCTCAACCGGATTCATATCGGAAACGCCGCATACATTTGTATCGCTGCTGCCTTCCATTGAAGGTACAAGTCCTGCATCTACGGGATCAGTGACAGCTGCGAATACCACGGGAATATCTGTGAATACGTTTGCAAGTGCCTGTGCGGTTGTCGTTGCGATACCGAGCACGACATCACAGCCTGAACTTCTGAACTGCTGTGCTATGGATGCGGAAGTGGAGATGTCTCCGTTTGCATTCTGATTCTCGAAGACGACATTGAGTCCTGTTGAGTTCAGATAATCCATACAACCCTGTTCTGTCGCATCAAGTGCGGGGTGGGCCATGAGTTTTGAAATGCCGATTTTGATTGCACCGTCATCTGCCGCTGCGCTTTCACTGCTGCCGCCTGCAAAAACGAATGTGAGTGCTGAAAGAATGAGAAGAACGGTGAGAGCCAGTTTCTTCATGATGTACCTCCTTGTAATTCCTGCGATGGAATATGTGGAGAATATACCACGAAGCAATATTTATGAGCAATATGCAAAGAAGTGAATATTAATACAAAATTAATGAATATTTCAGAAATCTATGTCGAAAATCTCGTCAGGTTCGTCCTGATACTGATCTTCTTCATCCTCATCATAGAAATCATCATCCTCATCTTCGATGGAGTACCCCTGAGACTCAAGGTCCTCATCTTCATCTTCGTCGTCATACCACTGGGCATCGTCATCCTCGGCATCGAACTCGGATGGATTGAAAGTGTTGTATTCCTCATCGATCAGACTGTCCAGAGTGTCGTCATCTTCGTCTCTGTCATTGATGAAGAAATCATCATCGTCATATGCTTTCATAGCTGCTCCTTTCTCTTACAGTGAACAACGTCAGCCTCCGCCCGTCAAGAAAAAACTGCATGCGGTGTGCAAAAATGAAAAACCGCATCACGCGGATGCGGCAGTTTTTCCTCAGTTCTCGCCTCTGGCCTTCAGCATGAGGTCAAGCTTGAGATCTTTCAGCTTTCTGGAAAGCGACACTTTGTAAATGTGCGGGTTGATCTGTCTTTTGTAGCTTTTGTGGAAATGGGCGAAGCTGTCAGCCGCAAAGCTCTGTATTTCCCCAAGCTCCCTTGCCGGACTTACTCTCTTTCCGTCTTTCATCTTGAGGGAGAGCAGGGGCTTTGCGTATTTGTATGCCCCTTTCTTCATTACGAAGAAGTCCCCGAGAGAGAAGGGGTGGAAGAATGTGTGGTTCACGCTTTCATCAACTGTCTCGTCATCAAGCGTTATGAGATCGGCAAGGGCATTGTCATGCTCGTCAAAGAAACGGTATACCTGCTTGATGCCCGGGTTTGTCGTCTTCTCCGAGCTGTTTGACAGCTTGAGAGTGGGGACAAATTCGCCGTTCTCCTCTTTTGCGGCAAGCTTGTATACACCGTTCAGCGATGCCTGGCTTCCTCCTGTCACAAGATGGGTTCCGATCCCCCAGCTGTCTATCGGCACACCGTCATTGACGAGGGTGGAGATGATCTCTTCCGTAAGGTCGTTTGAGATGCAGATGGTGGCATCTTCAAGGCCAGCCTTGTCAAGACGGTCGCGGATCACGCGCGGCAGATAGCTGAGGTCCCCTGAGTCTATCCTGACACCGATCTTCTTTCCCTTTGCTTTCTGTTCAAGACCGATCTTTATTGCGGCCTCAATGCCGGAGCCGAGCGTGTCATAAGTGTCGATGAGCAGAACTGCATTGTCAGGATAGATGGCTGCGAATTCACGGAAAGCCTCCTCCTCGCTGTCAAATGACATGATCCAGGAGTGAGCCATCGTGCCGGATACCGGTATGCCGTATTTCTTTCCCACATATGTGTTGCTTGTCACCTTGGTTCCCCCGATGAAGGAGGCGCGGCTTGCCGCATGGGCACCGTTCTCACCCTGTGCACGGCGCAGTCCGAATTCCATGATCGCACCTTTTCCCCTTGTCGCATAAGTCATTCTCATTGCCTTTGTTGCAATGAGAGTCTGGAAGTTGAGCGTGTTGAGGATGAAGGATTCAATCAGCTGGGCATCCATCAGGGAGGATTCGACTCTTACGAGTGGCTCCCCCGGGAAAGCGGTTGTGCCTTCATCGAAGGCATAGATGTTTCCTGAAAAGCGGTAAGAGGAAAGATACTCGAGGAAGCTTTCATCAAAGGTGTTCAGACTTCTGAGATACCGGATATCGTCTTCAGAGAAGGCGAAGTTCTCCAGCTTGTCGATCACCTCTTCCAGACCTGTGAATACCGTATAGCCGCCGCTGAACGGGTTTGTGCGGTAGAAAACATCAAATACCACTTTCGGGTTGTGTTTCTTGAGAAAGTAACCCTGCATCATAGTCAGTTCATAAAAGTCGGTGATCAGTGCTGAAGTCATATTCATTTCCTCTTTGTTATCTTGTCAAAACCTGTATAAGGAACAAGGGCAGGCGGGATGCTTATGCTGCCGTCCTCATTCTGGTAGTTTTCCATGATGGCAACGATCGCTCTTGAAAGGGCGACAGCCGTTCCGTTGAGCATGTGCACGAATCTGATCTTGCCGTCATCATCCCTGTAGCGGATGTTGAGGGAGCGTGCCTGGTAGTCTGTGCAGTTGCTTGTGCTTGTGACCTCTCCGTATTCTCCTTCTTCCCCACGTCCCGGCATCCATGCCTCGATATCGAATTTGCGGTATGCAGGTGCACCGAGATCGCCGGTTGCCGTATCGACGATGCGGTAGGCAAGACCGAGTCCGGAGAAAATCTCCTCCTCGATGGAGAGAATTTCCTGATGGTATTTCTCGCTTTCTTCCGGCAGGCAGTAGATGAACATCTCAAGCTTGCTGAACTGATGCACTCTGTAGAGTCCTTTTGAATACTGTCCTGCGCCGCCGGCTTCCCTTCTGAAGCAGTGTGAAAGTCCTGTCATCCTGATCGGCAGATCGGCTTTGTCGAGAATTGTGTTCTGGTAATAGCCGCCAAGCGTGATCTCCGCCGTTCCCACAAGACAGGTTCCCGTCCCTTCAAGGGTATAGATGTTTGATTCTTCTCCCCTCGGGTTGAAGCCGATGCCGGCAAGGATCTCCTCCTTTGCGATATCCGGTGTGATGAACGGTGTGAAACCGTGCTTCACCACGATGTCCATCGCATAGCGTTCAAGGGCCATCTGCAGGATTACGAGCTGGTTTTTTATGTAATAGAACTTCTGGCCGGCAACTTTTGCACCGCTGTCGAAGTCAAGTATGTCAAGCTCCTCGCCGAGCTGTACGTGATCCTTTGCCTTGAACGGGAATTTCTTCGGCTCGAGATGAAACTTTATGGCAAGGCTGTCCTTGTCTTCCTTTCCCACGGGTGCATCAGGATGCACGTAGTTGGGGATCGTCCTTGCCTCCTGGCTGAAGACGGCATCTATCTCATTGAATTCAGCCTCTTTCTGTGCAAGAGTCTCCTTGAGTGCCTTGCCTTCTGCAATGAGAGCCTGCCTTGCTTCAGGATCAAGCTTGCCTTTCATCTTTGAGGCATTCTCATTTCTCTTTGCCCTGAGCTCCTCAACCTCAAGCAGGAGGGCGGCGCGCTTCTCCTGATCGGCAATGATCTTGTCGAGATCGACATTCATGTAGCGGTCCTGAATGTTCTTCCTGATCTCTTCATAGCGTGTTTTCAGTTCTTTGATGTCAATCATCTTCTTTATTCTCCAAAGCGTTTTTCTCTAATTCTATGCTTTTATCGGTAGCGGCACATACCGCCTTGATGCAGGCGTTGTCGAATCCGTTCTCGCTCAGTGCGTTCATGCCTGCGATGGTCGTTCCTCCGGCAGAGCAGACCATTGTCGCCAGTTCAACGGGATTCTTTCCCGAATCCTTCAGAAGGCTGTATGCGCTCTCCATCGTATCCGCGGCTATCTCAACCGCACGGCTGTACGGGATTCCTTTCTCAACCGCACCCATTGCAAGAGAGTGTATGAACTGGAATACATATGCGATTGCCGAGCCTGAAAGGCCTATGAAAGCAGGGAAGAGACTTTCCTTCAGGATGAATGCGCTTCCGAAAGCTGAAGCGATGCCGAATGCTGTCTTCCTGAAATCCTCGCTGCATTCACTGCTGTATGCGATTGCGGTCACTGCCTTTCTGGATCTTGCCGCGAGATTGGGCATGAAACGTGCGAGATTGTCGCATCCGATCTTGTAGTCCAGAACCTCAAGCGGAACGCCTGCGAGAATCGAGATGAAACTCTTGTGCTTGTATTCGCTGAGAGTGTCGTACAGCTCGCTTATTATCTGGGGTTTGACCGCAAGTATGATCACATCGGATTTTTCAAGTGCGGCCTCAAGGGTGGGGGCTGTATTGAGGTTGAATTTCTCGGCCTTTTCCCTGTCGCTGTCATATACGGTGAGGGAATAGCCGCCGCTCTCCTTGAGCGCCGTGATTATTCCACCTCCCATATTACCGCATCCGATGATGGAAACTGTAATCATGAGTATCCTCCGTTGCTTTTACAGCAGAATAGCAAATTTCGGTTTTTGTATAAAGATGAAAACAGAAATCTGAGGAAAGTAACTGATATATGAACACATGGATATGAGTCAATGGTTTTTCACAAAGTCTTAAAACTGTGATCTTGCGGTTTGTCACTCCTGAGGAAATAGCAAGGAGCTTTCTGTTCTCATCAGTGGTGACAAGAAGGCCTCTTTCTTCCAGCAGTCTGGCTTGTTCTTCAAATGTGAGGAAAGGTTTAAAATAGGGGAGCTTCCTCATAGAAGCCCCCTCAGACTGCCTATGCCAAAATGAGCATCATAGTGAGAGACTTGCATAGAACTATTGTTTAAAAAATAAACATTAGAATTATGGAGAGTCAACTGCCAGCATTTTCACTAACTCCTGTTCACTGTGTGCGTTTATAGCAGATCTGGTTTTGTTCTGAAACCGGGGCCGTTATATTTTCCGGAAAATTGACCTTATGTGAAAAATGTGCGTTTTCTCACTGTCATTTCCTTCTGTTACCAGAGAAAAGAAAACGAATGTAAAAATTTCTTTTGTTTTATGGTGAATGAATATTGCAACAATATACAAAAGGTTGTATAAGACAAATCAATTAGTTTGACTTACAGGAGGGCAAACAAAAAATGAGAAAAACTTTAGCTTTAGTCCTGGTTGCTCTTATCGCCATGTGCAGTGTATTCGCCGCCGGCGGTTCCGAATCAACAAGCGCATCCAGCGATACTTACACAATCGGTTTCATCGGACCTCTCACAGGAGACAATGCCAACTATGGTATCAGATGTTCAAATGCTGCCCGTCTTGCTATTGACGAGATCAACGCGGCCGGCGGTATCGACGGCAAGCAGCTTGCACTGATCGCAGAGAACAGCCTCGGTACTGTTGACGGTGCAATCGCAGCATATGAGAAACTTGTCTATTCAGATAACGTATGTGCAATCATCGGACCTGTATTCACATCTCCGGCTCTTGCAGTTGCCCAGCGCTGCTATGAGGACGGCATTGTCATGGTCTCTCCGAGTGCCACACACAAGGATGTCACTGCAGTAGGCGACTATGTCTACAGAACAGTTCCTTCCGATTCTCTCCAGTCAGAAGTCGCTGCTCATTACTTCTATGAGGTCCTCGGTTACAGAAACATCGCATGTCTTTATGCCATGAACGATTACAGTCAGGGCCTTGCAACAGGTGTGGAGGAGATCTTCACTGAGCTCGGCGGTACAGTGAGCGCAATGGAGACATGTATGGTAGGCGACAAGGATTTCAGAACACAGCTCGGTGTTATTGCAAACACAGATGCAGAAGCAATCTACATTCCTAACTATACAGTTGAGGATGCTCAGATTCTCGAGCAGGCTTACCAGCTCGGCATGAATCTTCCATTCCTTTCATCAGACGGTTTCTCCGATCCCGAGATCTACAACCTCGCAGGTGACTTCACCGACGGTGTCATCTATGTAGGTCCCGCACAGGCCGAGGCCAGCACACTCCTTGCCGATTTCCAGGAAGCTTACAGTGCTGCTTATAACGGCGACATGCCGGACAGCTTTGCGACAAACGCATATGATGCGACATACATCCTCGCACAGGCAATTGACAGGGCAGGTTCCGCAGACAGGGATCTTATCAATCAGGAAGTGAAGGCAACTGACGACTTCAGCGGTGCGAACGGCATCATCAACTTCGCCGCCAACGGTGACATGGTTGCATCACAGGGTGTCTACGAAGTAGATGGAACAACACCTGTTTATCTGGGAAGCTTCCAGGTTGTAGACGGCCACATCGTCCAGGTCGACTGAAAAACAATGTAGTGACAACGGCTGTCCTCTTTTCAAGGGACAGCTTTGTCTTTTATGCTAGTGTATAATCTTTTTGCGGAGGAAGTGTCTTGACTACCCTCATTCAATATCTTCAATACCTTCTCAACGGTATAACCCTGGGAGCCATCTATGCGCTTATCGCACTGGGTTACACCATGGTTTACGGTATCCTGAAGTTCATCAATTTCGCACACGGCGACATCCTCATGGTCGGCGCATATGCCGGTCTGTTCATTTTCACATTCCTGCTCGGGGAAAGCACGAATGCGGCATGGATGCTCATCGCCTTCTTCATTGCAATGCTCCTCAGCATGGCATTCTGCGCCCTGCTGGGCATGTTCATCGAACGTGTCGCCTACAAGCCGCTGAGAAACGCGAACCGCCTGGCTCCTCTGCTTTCGGCAATCGGTGTTTCCTTCATTCTCAGCAACGGTGCCGCATGGCTTTTCGGTGCACAGAGCAGAAGATTCCCATATCCATTTGACGATACCCCGATTTCAATTGCGGGTTTAGCTATAACTCCTCATCAGATACTCACAGTCCTCGTTTCAGTTGTCATGATGGTCGTCCTCACAGTGTTTGTGAACAAGACCAGAATGGGCAAGGCAATGAGGGCAACCAGTCTTGACCAGTCAACAAGCGAGCTGATGGGCATCGATGTCAACAAGGTGATATCCCTCACATTCGCAGTGGGAAGCGCGCTTGCCGCGGTAGGCGGTATCCTTGCGGCTTTCGATTTCCGCGTTTACGCCTCGATGGGCACAATGACAGGCCTGAAGGCCTTCGTCGCAGCCGTCATCGGAGGCATCGGCAACATTCAGGGAGCCATGCTCGGCGGACTGCTTCTTGGCATACTTGAATCGATAGGTGCACCGCTTCTGGGTATTCCCAGCGCACTGAGGGATACAATAGCCTTTGCGGCTCTGATCATCATCCTGCTTGTAAAGCCGGATGGAATTCTCGGCAAGAACGAGAGGGAGAAGGTATAATGCTGAATTTCTTCCAACTTATAATAATTTATGCCGGCATATACGCCCTTATGGCAATCGGACAGAACTGCATCACGGGAAACACAGGCATGCTTTCCCTCTGCCATGCAGGCTTCTTCTGTATCGGAAGCTATGCGACAGGCATCATCTGCAAGACACTGGGGCTTTCATTCTGGTTCTCTCTTCCCGTCGCCGCGCTGTGTTCTGCTGCTGTGGGTTTCCTTATCGGCGTGCCCACCCTCAGACTGAAAGGTGACTATCTGTGCATCGCAACACTGGGACTGGGGGAAATCATCAGGAACATCGCGACAAACGTGAACCCGGTCGGCATGATGGCCATCCCGAGGGCGGAGCTCTTCGGCTACCAGTTCTCATCAAGGAACAAGATCACGTTCATAATCCTTGTCTGGTTCTTCGTCCTCATCGCTTATTTCCTTTTCCGCCAGCTTGCACATTCAAGAATCGGAAGGGCAATGATAGCAGTCAGGGAAGACGAGGTTGCAGCACAGTCAAACGGAATCAATGTGGCGAAGTACAAGATCGGTTCGTTCACGCTCGGTGCGGCAATCGGCGGTACCGCAGGCTGTTTCGCAACTGCCTACACGCTGACCGTGCAGCCGGGTTCATACACATTCATGGTTTCTGTCATGGTGCTCTGCATGGTCGTCCTCGGCGGCATGGGCAATCTCAAAGGCGTCATACTCGGTGCCTTCATCATCGAGTTCATCCAGTATTTCCCCCAGCTTGTCGGACTTTCATCCGTCATTCCGGCACAGGCCAGCCAGATCATTTACGGCCTTGTTCTCGTAATCATGATGATCTGCCGTCCTCAGGGAATTCTCGGCCGTGACAACTACCGTTACGGGGACCCGAGAAGCTTTAAGGAAAAGATCAGGGACTCTTTCAAGAGACCGTCAAAGAAGGAGGCCTGAAATGAGAATTCTCGAAACACAGGAAGTAACAAGAGCCTTCGGCGGCGTCGTTGCCGTCAACCAGGTTAATTTCAATGTGGAGAAGGGCCTCGTGAACGGTCTTATCGGACCGAACGGTGCGGGCAAGACGACTCTTTTCAACCAGATCACGGGCATGGATGTGCCCACCAGCGGCAAGATCATGTTTGACGGCAGGGACATAACAGGACTTCCTGCATGGAAGATCAGCCGTCTCGGCATTGCCAGAACATTCCAGAACATCCGTCTTTACAATGATCTGACTGTTGTGGAGAACGTCATGATGGGACTGCATTCAAAAGTCGGTTCCGATCCGTTCCACGGACGTTTCATCCAGGCTGTGAAGAGTTATTTCCAGGCTGGAAAGGAGAACAGGGAGCTTTATGTCAAGGCTCTAGAGTGGCTTGATTTCTTCGACCTTACCCACCTCAAGGATGAATATGCACGCAATCTGCCCTACGGAAACCAGAGAGAGCTCGAAATCGCAAGAGCTCTCGCCGCTGATCCGAAGATCCTTTTCCTTGATGAGCCGGCTGCCGGAATGAATCCTGCAGAGACTGCTCATCTTATGAAGATCATAGAGATGATCAGGAACAAGGACATCACTGTCGTGCTCATCGAACATGACATGAAGCTTGTCATGAACATATGTGACAACATAACGGTTCTCAGTTTCGGGCAGAAGATCGCTGAAGGCACTCCTGAGGAGATCAGAAGCAATCCGCTTGTCATTGAGGCTTACCTTGGAAAGGAGGATGAAGAGTGATGGCACCTCTGCTCAGTATTGAAAATATTACAGTCCGCTACGGAGCCATCGAGGCTCTGCATCAGGTATCGATGAGTATTGATGAAGGCGATGTCGTTGCCCTTATCGGAGCAAACGGCGCAGGAAAGAGCACTCTCCTCAAGGCAATTGTCGGACAGGTTCCCCTTGCCGGCGGATCGATCAGCTTCAAGGGAGAGGAGGTGTGCACAAGCGCGAAGCACAAAAAAAGCGTTCCCACCCATCTCCTTGCGGCCAAAGGCATAGCGCTTGTTCCTGAAGGACGGCATGTATTTGCAGACATGACTGTTGAGGAAAATCTTGACATGGGAGCCTTCCTTGTCCGTGATCAGGAGGCGATAGACAAGAAGAAAGAGGAGATGTATGACTTCTTTCCCATCCTCGGCGCCAGAAGAAAGCAGAAGACCCGTTCCCTTTCAGGCGGCGAGCAGCAGATGATGGCGATCGCCAGGGCGCTGATGAGTTCTCCGCATATGATCCTTCTTGATGAGCCCGGTCTCGGTCTTGCGCCTCTTATCGTTCAGGATATTTTCCAGAAGATAAAGCTCATCAACGAGGAAGAGAAGGTTACGGTGTTCCTTGTCGAGCAGAATGCCCGTCTTGCACTGAAAGCCAGCAGCAAGGGCTACTGCCTTGAAAACGGATCCATCGTGCTTGCCGATTCATCTCAGGCACTGCTCAGCAATGACAGAGTCAGGGCGGCATACCTTGGAGAATGAAAAAACTATATTATCTTTTGTCTTTTATGCTACAATAGACACAAGGTTTCAATTGGAGGAATCGAAAAATGATCATAGAGAGAAGAATGACAAAGAATCCGGTCACCATTTCGCCAGATGCCAATGTTGTTGAAGCTTCCGAGCTTATGAAGAAGGAGAAGGTCCACCGTCTGCCTGTTCTTGACAAGGACAAAAAGCTTGTCGGCGTCATTTCGGAAAAGGACATCCTTTTCGCATCTCCGTCTCCGGCTTCTTCTCTTTCCATCCATGAAATGGCTTATCTGCTTTCAAAGCTCACTGTGAGAAAGCTCATGACAAAAGATCCCGTGACGATCACCAAGGACACGACAGTTGAGGAAGCTGCCCGCCTGATGGTTGACCAGGATCTCAGCTGTCTTCCTGTTGTGGAAGGCGACAAGCTTGTCGGCATCGTCTCAAAGAGCGACATGTTCAAGATCCTTCTCGAGCTTTTCGGCGCCAGACATTTCGGAACACGTCTTTCATTCCTTGTAGATGACAAGCCCGGTACGATTGCCGCCATTTCAAAAGCCGTTGCCGAAAAAGGATGGGACATCATCTCATTTGGAACTTTCATGGGCACAGACCCGTCAAATGCCATCTGCACCATAAAGGTGGAAGGCTGCGGCCAGAATGATCTGGTACAGCTTCTGCGCCCGATGGTAAAAGAAATTCTGGATGTAAGAGAAGTCTAAATTGGGAAAGAAGAAAAATAGCAGGAATTTTAAAACCATAAACAGAAAAGAGGAGGAGAGAGAGGATATTGCATCCTCTCCCTTTGCTTCGATCACCTTAAAAGAAAAAAAAGAAGAAAAGGCAGCAAAGGCCGTTAAGACACAGCAGAAGCCGAAGAAGCCTTCTGAAATCGTGCAGGGCTATGATCCCGGCGCTTCCTTTGCCGACATCCTTTATAATTATGAACATACAGGCAATCCGTATGCCCTGCCGAAGAAAAGCAGAAATGAGGAGATAAAGAACAGCAGAACCTCCTTTGCCGATATTTTCTCACAGTGGGAGAAGAAAACCGCGGCACCGGAGAGAAAGGGTGAATACAGGAGGGCCAGCGAAGCCTATAAGCCGAAACGTTCTTTCGCCGATATACTTTCTTCCTATGAAGGGGAAAATGCCGGGCTAAAGGTGAAGAAAGCCCATGTCGACATAAAGAATCCGGCACTGTATGAGGAAGATGAAGGGAAAGCAGCGGAGAATGCCGTGAAGGCTGAAGGCCCGGTTGAGTATAAAAGAGCAAGCAAGGCATATAAGCCCACGCGCTCCTTTGCCGAAATCCTTGATGAAGCGGAAGGCCGGGGCAGAAAGAGTGATGTGCCTGATGTTTCATCCCATACTGAGAACAGACAGCCCGCTGAGACAAGAGAAGCTGACAGTCCTACCGTAAATCTTTTCAAGGAAATGGAGGAAGATGACGAGATCCCGTCAAACGTCTCGTGGTCCGTCTTCTCAGGTGCTCAGGAGATCGTGAGGGAAAAAGAGGATGACAGTGTTCACGCAGAGAAGGGTACAGAAGAAGAGCCCGCTGCTGTCCATCAGAAACCGATCTATGAACCTAGCCGTTCCTTTGCTTCCATACTCAGTGAATACGAGAGCAGTGCTGCCGGTAAAACCGCAGAGGTGAGTCCTTTACAGCCATCGAAAACAGAAGAGCCGGATATTGTGTCTTCAAATCTCTTCAGAGAGATGGAGGAAGACGATGAGATCCCGTCGGATGTTTCCTGGTCCGTCTTCTCAGGTGCCCGTGAGATTGAAAGGAAGAACGGAAGTTCCCCTGAGAAGGCCTGTGTGCCGGAGAATGGGAACAGTAGCCTTCCCGTGAGGAAGCATGTGAAGGCAAAGCCGTCTCGGGCTTTCGTGCGTCATTTTGACGATGACGTGAAAAGCTTTGAGGATATTCTTAAGGAAAAAGGCGATCTGAAGCCGGTGAAGCGTCAGAAAACGATCAGTGAACTGCGTCTGATGATGCCTGAAGCCACGCTCGATCTTCACGGCATGACCTCAGCTGAAGCTGAAAGTGCGATCAGAAGGTTCATCGGCGATGCGCTTGATGCCGGAATCGGGAAAGTCGCGATAATCCACGGCAAGGGACTGCATTCGGCAGACGGAGTGGGAATACTGCGTGATGTGAGCATAAAGACTCTCAACGAGCTTTCCTGCTGCAGGGAAATGTGCGCCGCAAAGCCTGCATACGGAGGGCAGGGCGTTCTCTGGGTGATTCTCAGGAAAAAGGAAAGTCCTGAAAGCGGTGACAACACCATCCGGGACTGAAAACAAAACTTCTGTGAATGCAAAAAGAAAAAATAAAAGCACTTGTCGTCAAAGTGCTTTTGTTTTCTCAGCGTTCTCTGTATACGATTCTGCCTTTCGTGAGATCGTAGGGTGAAAGCTCGACTTTCACGATGTCACCCGGGACGATCCTGATATAGTGCTTTCTCATTTTGCCGGAAAGATGGGCAAGCACGACAAGCTTGTTCTGCAGCTCAACTCTGAATCTTGTATTCGGGAGCGCTTCCTTGACAACTCCTTCCACTTCAATTGCTTCTTCCTTAGCCACGTTTACTCCTCTTAATTTCTTGATTTATATGACTTTGAAGATTATAGTGCAGGTGGCGCATTTTCGTCAACAAATATATTAACTCATTGTTTTACAAGAAATTAACGCTTTACTTTCTTATCCACGAATTCCTTTATGTAGAAAAGGAGCTCCTTGTCGCTGGTCGCCATCTCATTGCGGATTGCAAAAAGCCCGTCAGGAAGCTCGAACATATCGGAAAGGGGAATCTTTATTGCGGCGCATATTCTGGACAGGGAGTCCATTGTCACGCTCTTGCTGCCTCTCTCGAGATCTCCTATCATTCCATGGGAAAAGCCTGTCAGGGCACCGAACTCCCGCTGAGTGAGATTCAGCATGTAGCGGTACTTCCTCAGGTTGAAACTGAACACGGCCGCGGCATCATAAGGCTCCTTTATGACGTCCGGATTATTCGGATTCTGTTTTTTCTTCGGCATTTTTCCTCCTGTGAGTCACCAGCAACTGCTGTGAGCGAGCACATTGCAGGAAGAAAAATAGAATGGAAAACCATCAGAAGTATATACTTGAATCCATATATAAGCTCGCTTGGAGCGAGCAGGAACAATTTGCTTTCTCATATTGCCTTAAGTCATGCAAACTGCGATAATCTGAGAATCTTCAGGAGGTGTATAAGTATGCATATTATTGAGAAATACCTGAAAAAAGCAGGTGGCGGTGCAAATGTGGAGATGATCAATTATCTGTCTTCCCTCTCTCTTGTGAAAAAGGTCAGTCCTGAGACTGCTTCTTACATTGTAAAGGAGCTTGAGGATCAGCGCTGCAATTATCTGAAGCTTATCGCGAGCGAGAATTTCTCATCTCTTTCCGTACAGGCGGCAATGGCCAATCTTCTTACCGATAAATATGCAGAAGGATACCCTTATCACCGCTTCTATGCAGGATGTGACAATGTGGATGCGGTTGAGACGCTTGCCGTTGAGAAGGCCAAGGAGCTTTTCGGCGCCGAGCATGCCTATGTCCAGCCCCACAGCGGAGCCGATGCCAACCTGTGTGCATACTGGGCGATTCTCAATACGAAAGTCCAGATGCCGCTTCTTGAGGATATGGGGATAACCAATGTCTCGTCTCTCAGCAGGGAAGACTGGAACAGGATAAGGACAGCCTGCCACAACCAGCGTCTCCTCGGCCTTGACTATTACTCGGGCGGTCATCTGACACACGGTTACAGACAGAATATTTCCGCACAGCTTTTCGACGCATATTCCTACACAGTCAGCGAGAAGACATTCCTTCTGGATTATGATGACATTGAAGCGAAGGTGAAGGAAATAAAGCCGCTGATCCTTCTTGCAGGCTACTCTGCATACCCAAGAAAAATAAACTTCCGCCGTCTTGGCGAGATCGCGCATGAAAACGGAGCCGTATTCATGGTTGACATGGCTCATTTCGCCGGTCTTGTCGCAGGAGGAGTTTTCACTGATGAATACAACCCTGTACCGTGGGCCGATGTAGTGACAAGCACCACGCACAAGACACTGCGCGGTCCCCGCGGCGGTCTGATCCTCTGCAAGGAGGAGTTCAGGGAATCTGTGGACAAAGGATGTCCTCTGGTGATCGGAGGCCCGCTTGGACATGTGATGGCTGCGAAGGCTCTTTGCTTCATCGAGGCCCTGACTCCCGAATACAGGGATTACGCAAGAAAGATTGTGGAGAATGCCCAGGATCTTGCCCTGGCTCTGAGAGAGGAGGGCTGCCCTATCCTCACAGGAGGTACTGACAACCATCTCATGCTGCTGGATGTGAGCCCGTTCGGTCTTAACGGACGTCAGGCGGAAAGCCTGCTGAGGGAGTGCGGCATAACGTTGAACAGGAATGCCCTTCCTTTTGACAAGAACGGTCCATGGTATACTTCAGGACTCAGACTCGGCACACCGGCACTTACGACTCTCGGTATGGGAGAGAAGGAAATGAAGGAGATTGCCTCCATAATCGCCATGGTGCTGAAGAATGCGAAACCAGTGATCCTCACAAAGGGTGAGAACGCAGGAAAGCAGAGCAAAAACAAAGCAAAGGTTCCATCCGCAGTGCTTGAAGAGGCCCGTTCGAGAGTCTCGTCTCTCCTAAGGGCATTCCCGCTTTACCCGCAGCTTGATCTTGATTTCCTCAAGGATGAGTTCCTCATTGAGGAAGAGTGAGGCGATATGCTTTATTCATGGGGCAGGTGATCCTGCCTCATTCTGTTGAACTTGTTGCCTATACAAAGTCATTTATCTATAGATAACTGATAAATTAAGAATAATTTGAAAATAAATGATAATTCTTTTATGTTTGGAATATTAAAAAAGTATATTGAGCTTAAAGACTTCAGTAATCCCGAAGAATATCTTTCCATTGTTAAAAAGAAAGGATATGAAATTCCTCCAGGGACAGCTATTTCTGATACCAACACCCCTTTGGATAAAAAACTTGCACAAGCCTATTTTATGCTTACATATCATTCTCTGCCTCAGGATTTTGCAGAAAAAAATATTGAAGAATTAGGAACAGAAGCGGATTTGATGGGCAGTAATCTGTATGCATTTTTCAAGATGCCGAATCCAAAACCATTGTACCTGATTACAAAGGAAGCAGTTTCAATCATAAAGACAACCAGACTTACAATAAATATTGATGCTGATTTTTGTAAGACATATCTTCCTCATCCATATTTTGTTTATTCTGGTGATGGCTTTACCTTGTTCGATGATGTTGTTTCTATAATTTTATACGCTGATGACTATGGATATCTGACTTGTCATATTGAGACAATTGATGGAGGAGAGCTGATCCAGAATATCGATTTAAAAGATGAGGCTAATATAGTTGAGCCCTCATTCTCTGATGAAAATGGAGAGGAATATGTATTGGAAAATGGATATGTGATTGACAAATCCCGCAGAGAAAAAGCTCATGCAGCTCTTATTTATATCGTCAAGTTCATTCTTTTGCTTCATGCTGATAAAAAACCGGTCATTGTTGAACCTCTCTATAAACCGAAAGCAAAAAGTACACCTGAGAAAGAAAAGAAAATATATGGGAATATTTCATACAGAAAGATTTCTCTTACTCATGAGTTCAAAACAAAAATGAAAGAGATTGAGTCTGCAGGCTGTCATACTGTTCTTGACAAAGAAGGCAAGACTTTACGTGTTGTAAATGTTACCGGTCATTTAAGAAATCAGGCATATGGACCAGGGTGGTCAGACCATAGAATCATTTATATTGAAGCTCATGAATCCAAAGCATGGAAGAAAGATGGAATTCAGATTGTGAAGGTGGTTGAATAGGCTTTTCAGTAATAATTTTGTTAATTTTTTATTTAAGACAATATAATGTTGAAGATTTTATTCTCAATGAATCAAATGTACTGATTGTGAATCAATGTTAATTAGTTTTGTTGCAACTTGTTGCCAATTCTGTTGACTTCCTGCCATTGTGAGGTACAATTGAAGTGTAAGAAACAATGAATAAGGAGTGTCTATGGGTGACAAAATGAGAAGCGTTCCTTTCACCGGGCTGCTTGAAAGGATAAGCGGCGAGCTGAAAGGGCAGAAGAGTATCTTTTCAATACCTGAATACAGCTTCTACAGGAGTGAGGGGAAGCACAGCATAAAGGTTTTCACTCAGGAGGCTGCCACGCCGGTCGGACCTGCGGCAGGTCCTCATACCCAGCTTGCACAGAACATAATCACATCATATCTTACAGGTGCAAGATTCATTGAGCTGAAAACAGTACAGATAATGGACACACTTGAGATAGCAAAGCCGTGCATTGACGCACGCGATGAAGGCTATAACGTCGAGTGGTCCACAGAATACACTCTGCCAAAGGCATACGATGAGTACCTGAAAGCCTGGATAATTGTCCATCTTCTCGACATGTTCATGAATGAGGACTGGAAAAAGCCTTCATTCATCTTCAACATGTCAGTCGGCTACAATCTTGAGGGAATAAAGACCGACAGGATGCAGCATTTCATCAACAGCATGCTTGATGCTGATGTGGACGGCCGTTTCGACGGTTATATCGCGTCTCTCGACAAAGCCCTTGCCGGTGGAATCTTCAACGGGACGGTCTTTGAGGACAGGCAGGAAGAGGCAAGGAAGAAGCTTTCCCTCATCAGCAAGTGCATTTCCCCCTCCGTCACGATTTCCACCATGCATGGCTGTCCGCCGCATGAGATAGAGGCGATCTGCACCTACATGCTCACTGAGAAGAAGGTCGACACTTTCGTGAAGCTCAATCCGACACTGCTGGGCTATGATACGGTGCGCAGGATTCTTGACGATCTCGGTTATGATTATATCGAACTGCGCCGTGAGAGTTTCGAGCATGATCTTCAGTGGGATGATGCCATTGCGATGCTGACAAGGCTTAGAGAGAAAGCTGCCTCGGAAGGAAAAGGTTTCGGTGTCAAGCTCACCAACACTCTCGGCAACGTGAACAACGGAGATGAACTTCCCGGTGATGAGCGTTACATGTCCGGCCGTGCACTGTTCCCACTCTCGACAAGTGTCGCAAGAAGGCTTTCGGAAGTCTTTGACGGAAAGCTTCCGGTTTCCTACTCAGGCGGTGCCAGCGCATTAAATATCAGGGAGCTTTTCGAAACCGGAATAAGACCCATAACCGTGGCAACCGACCTTCTGCATCCGGGCGGATATCTCAAACTTAAGCAGATGGCAGAGATCCTCGACTCAAGCGATGCATGGTCAATGGACCGCATAGATGTGAAAAAGCTTGAGGCCCTTAATGACAAGGCTGTGTCTCCCACATCTGCTTTCCATAAGGACAGAAGAGGGGAAGACAGTGTGAAGATAGGAAAGGCTCTTCCTCTCACGGACTGCTATGTGGCACCTTGTGTCACTGCCTGTCCGATTCATCAGGACATCCCTGAATACGTATATCTCATGGGAGAAGGCCGCTATGCCGAGGCTCTTGCCGTGATCCTCGAGAAGAATCCTCTTGTGAACATCACAGGATGGATCTGCGATCATCAGTGCCAGCATCACTGTACCAGAATGGATTATGAAGGGCCTATCGCGATCCGTGAGATCAAGCGGCTTGCCGGCGAGCTGGGTTTTGCTGAATACCTCAGTGAAATCTGGTCAGGCATTGAGGCGCCCTCCGATGTGAAGGCAGCCGTAGTCGGTGCCGGTCCTGCAGGACTTGCGGCAAGCTACTTCCTTGCACGTGCCGGTTACGATGTGTCGCTTTTCGAAAGGGAGGCGAAGGCCGGAGGTGTTGTGGAAAACGTCATTCCGGAATTCCGCATTCCGGAAGAAGTGGTGCAGAAAGATGTCGATTTCATCCTGTCATACGGTGTCAAGGCACATTTCAGTCAGGATGCCTCAGCCCTGACTGTGGAAGAACTCAGGAAGAAAGGTTTTGACTGGATCTTCTATGCTGTGGGAGCGGAGAAGGCAAGGGACAGCGGTATAGAGGGAAACGGAAAGATAGTTTCCGCAGTTTCATTCCTCAAGGACTACAAGAAAGGCGTCCTTCCTGCTGCCGGCTCAAAGGTTATCGTGGTGGGCGGCGGCAATACTGCAATGGATGCGGCCCGCGCAGCTAAGAAGGCCGGCTGTGATGTCACTGTCATCTACAGAAGGAGCCGTAAGGAAATGCCCTGTGATGCAGAGGAGTACAGAGAGGCCCTGAATGACGGTGTTGCATTCCGCTTCCTCACAAATCCTGCAACTTTCACTGACGGCGTGCTTACTGCTGACATTATGAAGCTCGGTGAGAAGGATTCCTCTGGAAGACCCCGTCCCGTTCCGTCGGGCGAGAAGGTCTCTCTTGATGTCGACCTTGTCATCAGCGCCATAGGTGAAAAAGCAGACAGCGTCCTGCTTGAAGGCCTTGAGCTGGAAAGGGAGGACAATTTCAGCATTGGCTCTCATGTGTTTGTCATCGGCGACACTGTCACCGGTCCATCCACCGTTGTCAGGGCAATCGCATCAGCGCAGAATGCTGTCAACAGATGCATTGACCTCACTCTTGATGAAATCGCCGACGGCGATGAGGATGATGAGTGTGAGGATGAGGAATGTTCATGTCATGACCATGAGCATCACCATCATGAACACGATGAGGACTGTGACTGCGGCTGCCATGATCATGAGGATCATGATGAGGATGAGATGAGCGACGAGGAATACCGCAGTCAGGAAGATGCCTATTTCAGGGAGCTTGTCACAAAGAAGAGTGTTATAAGGGAAGAAAAACAGGGTGATACCGCTTCATTCCTCAAAGGAGAAGCCGGACGCTGTCTTGAGTGCTCGTACCTGTGCAACAAGTGCGTTGATGTATGTCCGAACAGGGCCAATGTCGCGCTTGACATGAGGGAGTGCGGACTGTTTGAGGATCCCTTCCAGATTCTTCACATTGATGCATACTGCAATGAATGCGGAAACTGTGAGACCTTCTGCCCGTATTCCGGCGGCCCGTATAGGAAGAAGTTCACTCTCTTCTCCAGTGAAGGAGATTTCAGAGACAGCACAAATGACGGTTTCTATGTAGCAGGCAACAAGGTTGTTGTGAGAATTGAAGGTGAAGTGAAGACCGGAGTGATCGATGAGAGCAGGGATCTTGAGATCGACATTGATGAAAGGATCCTTGCAATGATCAGCGAGGTGTTCATCTCTTATCCTTATCTGCTCGGTGCGGTTGATGCCGAGTGAGGGGAGGTGCCATGGCAGTAACTGTTATAAAGAATGTCCGCATAATGCAGACAATGGAGCCGGTTGAGGTTCTTGAGAATATGGATGTCGTCATCACTGACGGCACCATAAGCGCAGTCGCACCGGGAATCGGAAATGACGTGAAGGCGGATGTCGTGATCGACGGCAGCGGCAAGACCCTCATACCCGGCAATGTATGTGCCCATCATCACTACTATTCAGGTCTGAGCCGCGGCATGCTGATCAGCGCAGGGCCCCAGACGGATTTCATCCAGGTCCTGAAAGAATGGTGGTGGCGTCTTGACAGGGGCCTTGACGAGGAGGCCTGCTATTATTCCTCCCTGATCTGCTCGCTTGATGCAATTGCAAGCGGCACGACCTGTGCGATAGATCATCATGCCTCTCCCTCATACATAAAGGGAAGCCTCTCAGCCATTGCCAGAGGCATGGAAGAAGTTGGAATAAGAGGCGCCACCTGTTACGAGGTGACTGACAGGAACCGCGGTATGAACGAGGTTGAGGAAGGTGTCGGGGAGAACATAAGGTTCGCAAAGGAGTGTGACAGGAAGAAGAAAAACGGTCCTCTTCTTGTCGAAGCCATGATAGGCGGACATGCTCCCTTCACACTGCCTGATGAAGCTCTGTCCCTGATGAAGGGCGCATGTGACGAGACAGGACGCGGCATTCACCTGCATGCGGCTGAGGATAAGTATGATGTGGTTCATTCACACCATATCTACAACAAGGACATCGTCGCACGTCTGGAGGAGCACGGACTTCTTGATGAGAAGAGCCTTATGGTTCACTGCCTGCACCTCAGTGAAAGCGAGATTGATGCGATAAACAGGGCCGGTGCGTTCCTTGCACATAACCCGCGCTCCAACATGAACAACCATGTGGGGTATCTGAAGAACATAGCGAAGGTGGACAACCTTGTGCTCGGCACTGACGGGTGCGGCGGCAATATGTTCGAAGAGATCAAGATAGGTTTCTTCAAGCATAAGGATGAGGGCGGACCGTTCTGGCCTGCTGATTTCCTCAAGGCCCTCTCACGCGGCAACAGGCTTGTTGAGCGCATCTTCTGCGACGGACGGCGATGGGGCCGCATCGAGGCCGGATACACAGCCGATCTCGTGCTTCTTGACTACAAGAATCCGACACCGCTTGTGAATGCCAACGGTGCCACACACTTTGTCTGGGGCATGAGTTCGAATGCGGTGCATACGGTGCTGGTGGATGGAAAGATCATTCTTGAGAACCATGAATTCAGGAATATTGATGCAGACAGGATTTACAGACAGGCAGCTTCTGTTGCACAGAGAGTGTGGAAGACTGTCGACAAAATAAGATCATAGGAGAAGGTTTATGAAGATTCAGGATCAGATTCGTGAGCTGGCTGAAAAATACCGTGACTATACGGCAGAGAATCTCAGCAAGCTTGTAAAGACAAAGAGCTATTCCTCAAAAGAAGAGGATGTTTGCCGCCTTATCGTTGAGCTCTGCAAGGAAGCGGGATTCGATGAAGTGAGGATTGACGGCCTCGGATCCGTTGTCGCCCGTGTGGGGTACGGTCCGAAGACAATGGCATTTGATGCCCACATAGACACCGTTGAGGTGGGGAATATCAAGAACTGGAATTTTGATCCATTCTCCGGTGAGATCAAGGACGGTCTTGTATACGGACGCGGAGCCTCCGACCAGAAAGGCGGTGCTGCAAGCATGATCACTGCAGGACGCATCCTCAAGGAACTTGGCTACGGCGGTGAATACTCCATCTATTTCACCTTCACCGTCATGGAGGAGGACTGCGACGGCATGTGCTGGAAATACCTCATCGAGGAAGAGAAGTTCAAACCGGATCTCATCGTCTCCACCGAGCCCACAAGCTGCAGGATCTACCGTGGTCATAGGGGCAGAATGGAGATAAGAATCATCCTGCGCGGAATCTCCTGTCACGGCTCAGCGCCTGAGAGAGGCGTCAGTGCCGCATACAAGGCAGCCCGTGCGGCTCTTGCCATCGAGCAGCTCAACAAGGATCTCCAGCCGGATGAGGACAACTTCCTCGGAAAGGGAACCATCACCGTCAGCCAGATGGATGTGAAGGGACCCAGCCAGTGTGCAGTTGCCGATTACGCCATGCTTTACTGCGACAGACGTCTCACATGGGGTGAGGATGCCGATCTTGCAATCAGGCAGGTAAGGGAGTATGTTTCAAAGGCTACGGGAGATGATCCTGATTCAATCATCGTCGAGATGCCGGATTACGGAAAGACAGGCTGGACGAACAAGGAATACTCACAGGAGCTTTACTTCCCGACATGGAAGCTTGATGCCGATCATCCTCTAGTGAAGGCCGCCGTGAAGGATTATGAGACCCTCTACAACAAGGAACCTGTAGTCGACAAGTGGACATTCAGTACAAACCTTGTCGCCACAACAGGCCGCCATAAGATTCCTGCCATCGGTTTCGGACCGGGCGATGAGGCCCAGGCACATGCCCCGAACGAGATCAACAGGGTCGAGGATCTTGTGATCTGTGCGGGCTTCTATGCGCTACTTCCGTACTGCATCGAAGGTAAAGTCTGACGATAACAGAAATAAAAACAGCGGGGCGCTTCCTTGAGGGGAGCGCCTTTCTTTGTGTTGCATTTTGTTGCTTTTTCTGTTTGTCAAAAACACCTTGAGGGTGTATACTTTTCTCAGGTGAAATCTTTTGTGGTAATTGACCATTATACAAAGATTTGAATAATGATCTCGGCATGGAGGTTGATACTTTGATCAGAATTGATGACAGAATAAAGAGAGTTGATGCCGTAGCAAAGGCCAGGGGAGAGGCACAGTACCTTTCCGACCTGAGACGCGAGGGCATGCTCTATGCCCGCATGGTACGTTCGACCATTCCAAGGGGCAGGATCGAGAATATTGAGATGCCGGTTCTTCCTGAAGGCTATTATTTCATCAGCGCGAAGGATATTCCCGAAAACGGAAAGAATTCCCTTGTGATGATCGCAGGCGACTGGAGATGCTTCGCAGACGGCGATGTGCGCTATGTCGGTGAGACCATAGGTCTGCTGGTCGGTAAAAGCCGTGCGGTTCTCAAGGCGCTTGATGATGCGATAAGAATCACATACAGGGAAGAGGAACCGTGCATAAGCATTGATGACTCTATTGCCCTCAAAGGAGGGGCGATTCTCGGAGAGGACAATGTTCACTGCTCTCTGGTAAGCGAAAAGGGCGAGCCTGTCGATGATGTCCTTGAGAGGGCTGACAGAATCATCGAGGAAACGATCGAGACCGGCTTCCAGGAACATGTCCACATGGAGACCAATGCAGCAATGTGCACGATCGAAGACGGTAAATACACGATCTACGCATCCGCTCAGTGTCCCTTCTACATAAGAAAGAGCATCTGCGGTCTTCTCGGCCTGACTCCTGATGACATTGTCGTAAAGCAGACGACCACAGGCGGTGCATTCGGAGGCAAGGAACACTTCCCTGATGTGCTTGCAGGTCCGCTTCTCGTGGCTGAAAGCGTGGTAAAGAAGCCGATCATGCTGGTTTTTGACAGAGAGGAGGACATGCAGTTCTCAGTCAAGAGACATCCCTCGAAGATCGTTTTCAGAACCGGTGTTGACAAGGAGGGAAACATTCTCGGCAGCGACATAAAGGTTTATTACAACGTGGGTGCATACCTTTCAAGCTCCTATGTTGTCCTGCAGCGCGGGGTGTTCCATGCAAACGGCGTTTACAACTTCCCGTCCACAAGAATCCGCGGTTATGGCATGGCGACAAACACATTCCCCTCTGACGCCTTCCGCGGTTTCGGCGCGCCTCAGACGCTTTTCGCAATAGAGACCCATATGGATCATATCGCAGCCCATTTCGGAATCGATCCTGTCGAATACAAGAAGCGTTACTTCCTCAGACAGGGAGATGAGACTGTCACACAGGGCCACATAGTTGAAAAAGTCGTGCTGAACGAAATGCTTGAGCAGATTGCGGCAAAGTCCGATTACTACCGCAAGGCAGCCGAATACAAAAGAGGATCCGGCCGCGGCATCGGCATGAGTTTCTACAACCACGGCGGCGCATTCACCGGAAACGGAGAGCAGTCTATAATCAAGGCACATCTGAAACTCAGAAAGAAAGGTGACAAGTTCACCATCCTGTGCGGCCAGACGGAAATGGGACAGGGGTTCATGACGATTCTCAGAAAGATCGTTGCAGCTGTCCTTGAAACCGATATTGACAATGTCCTCTACTACAACCCGGATACATCGCTTGTTCCTGATTCCGGTCCGACTGCGGCAAGCCGCTCAACAATGATCGTAGGACGCCTTGCCGAAGAGGCCGCAACTCTCATGAAGGATCATCTTGATGAGGATGAGGCGGAAGTCGAGACGGAATACAAGCATCCTGAGGGTCATCCGTGGGATCAGTCGACATTCAAGGGCGATGCGTATCTCGGCTACGGCTGGGGTGCATGCTGCGTGGAAGTTGAAGTCGATCCGCTCACCAATGAGGTCAAGGTTGCCGGCATATGGTCAAGCCATGATATCGGAAAGGCGATTGATGAGCTCATCGTCCACGGTCAGGTCAACGGCGGAATCATCCAGTCGCTGGGCTATGCCTCAATGGAGAAGATGGAGAACAGGAACGGTTTCTTCCGCCAGACAAGCATGTCCGACTACGTGATTCCGACCAGCATGGACTTCCCCCGTCAGGAATGGGGACTTGTCGACAACCCGTACGAATGGGGACCTTTCGGTGCAAAAGGCATGGGCGAGCTGGTCTTCAACGGCGCTGATGCCGCTTATATCGATGCGCTTGAAAGGGCGCTTGACACCACAATCACCAAGATCCCGATGCCTGTGGAAGATATCGAGGGGGTTAGAAGATGATAGAATTCAAGCTGAATGGAAAACTTGTCAGGTTTGAAGGCAATCCCCTGACAAGACTTATAGATGTCATAAGGGAAGATCTCAGCCTCACCGGTACCAAGGAAGGCTGCGGAGAAGGCGAGTGCGGTGCGTGTTCCGTGCTGAGGAACGGGAAGCTTGTCACAAGCTGCATCATTCCGGTAGGAGCGGTTGCGGGAGATGAGATCATAACGATCGAAGGTCTGCGTGATACGCCTCAGGGCCAGTGCATAATCGATGCGTTTGCCGAAGGCGGGGCCGTGCAGTGCGGTTTCTGCATTCCCGGCATGGTCATGGCTGCCCAGGCTCTGCTGCTTGTCAACAGCGATCCTGATGAGGATGAGGTCAGAGCGGCCATCAGCGGGAATATATGCCGCTGTACGGGTTATGACCTGATTGTCGATTCAATTTTACTCGCAGCAAAGAAGGGAAAGGGCTTATGGTAGAAAAATGTTATATTCCGTCCTCTCTTGAGGAAGCATTGAAGATAAGAAGGGAAACCGGGGCCCGTCCTCTTGCAGGAGGTTCCGACCTGATGGTCCAGTACAAACAGGGAATCGGCATCACACCCTCATTCCCGTTCCCGGTCATGATCATCTCAAAACTTGAGGAGCTCAGAGGCATAAGGCAGAAGGATGACGGATCCGTAGAGATCATGGCACTTGCGACACCGGATGAGATCGCACAGTGTCCGTTCATGCCATGGCATGTGAAGAATGCCGCCTCCCGTATGGGTGCCATCGCACTGAGAAACACCGCCACGATAGGAGGAAACATAGGCAATGCATCTCCAAAGGGAGATCTCCCGCAGCCTCTCATCCTGCTTGATGCCGAAATCGTTCTCAGAAACTGTGATGAAGAGCGCGTAATGCCGCTTGACGAGTTCATTCTCGGTTCAAAGAAAACCGCATTGAGGGATGACGAGATCATCTACAAGATCATAATTCCTCCGGTAAGCTATTCGTATGCCTATTACAGGAAGATCGGAACAAGAAAGGCGAATGCGATCTCCAAGCTGTCCCTGTCTTCCCTCATCAGAATTGAAGACGGTGTGATCACTGACTTCCGTGCCGCATCAGGTGCCGCAGGTCCCAGGGTGATACGCAGCAGGGAAAGCGAGAACATACTGAAAGGCAAGCGAATAGATGAGGTGGAGGATGTGCTTCCATCATTCCTTGATTCCTGGAATGATGCGATCAGTCCGCATGCAATGCCGCAGTACAGACGCAATACCACAAGGCGCATGCTTGAACATTTCATCCTGACGGCAGCCGGAATGCCGGAAAACCAGATCATCGAATAAAGATCAAGGAGGTGGATGTGAGGGAAATCTTCAAAGCCGCAGAGCTTCAGGAAGCTTTCAGCCTGAAGGAAAAAGGAGCTGTCTACTTTGCAGGCGGCAGTGAGATACTGCGCCTTGGCAGCAGTGTGGACAAGGACAGGTCACTTATTGATGTGAACACAATTCTTTCACATGAGATAAAAAAGGAAGGAGGCTTTCTCGTCATCGGGGCAGCTGTGACATTCCAGGAGATCCTCGGGTACGGCTTTTCTCCCGAATGGCTGAAGAAGGCTGTACATCTGATGGCAAGCCAGGCACTGCGGAATCAGGCCACGATAGGAGGGAACATAGCATGCATGAGGGATGACAGCTATCTCATTCCGTCTCTGCTCGCATCCGGTGCGTCCCTCACTGTCTATGGTGCGAAGGGGCTTAATTCCATTCCCCTTGAGGACTATGTGAGAAAAGGCGGCTGCAGCTGTCTTATCCTTTCAGTGAGCATACCCTGTGATGTGAAAGTGGCATTGAAGCGTTTTTCACGCAGCGCATCAAGTCACAGCGCGCTCAACATCGCCGCATCTTCCCGCGGGGTTTTCGCCTGTGTGAAATCATCAGGGATCGCATTGTCTCTGGATGAGCTTGAAAAACTTGAATACAGGGATGATATAACCGGCAGCGGAGAATACAAGAAATACCTTGCCCTGGAGGAAGCCGGGCGTCTCATGCAGGAGGTGAATGCATGAATATTTCCTTCACCCTCAATAATAAGAAAGTAACATGGAACCTTGAGCCGGATCAGCGCGTCCGTGAAGCCCTGTATGCGCACGGCTGTGTCACGGTGCGCGACAGCGATGACGGCGAAGGTTTCACAGGCAGTGACATAATCATTTACAACGGAATGCCGCGTTCTTCAAATCTCATGCTCTGCTTCCAGCTTGAAGGCGCGGATATTAGGACTGCTGAATCACTGAAGAAGGGAAAGGCGCTGAATGACGTGCAGGAGGCCATGATAAAAGCCGGTGTCGTCCAGAGTGCATACAATTCCCCGACAGCGGCCCTCATCCTCACTCATCTGCTTGAGAACAAGCCCGATGCGACAAGAAATGATGTGAAGGAGGCTCTTTCCTCCCTCTTCATAAGGGATGCGGGCTATGAGCATTTCTATCTTGCTGTCCGCCTTGTGCAGGAGAAGAGAAAAACCGGCATGTACCAGAGTGCTGTAAGTCCCACCTTCCGCGATAACCTCAGTTACATCGGAAAGCCGATGGACAAGGTCGACGGCTATGCTCTTGTCTCGGGTGACAAGGTGTTTGTGGAAGACAAGGTTGAACCGGGAGCATATGTCCTCAAGGTCCTCCGCTCTCCATACGCCATGGCTTATATAAGGAAAATCGACACGAAGGAAGCCGAGGCGCTTGAAGGTGTGGAAGCTGTCATCACTCATGAGAACTGTCCTGATGTATATTACATGCAGGCCGGTCAGGGAAACCCCGAGCCCAGCCCTTATGACAGAAGACTCCTTAACCGCAAGGTGCGCCATGTGAGCGACAGAGTTGCCGCAGTAGTCGCAAAGGATGAGGAGACAGCGCTTAAGGCATTGTCGCTGATACATGTGGAATATGAGCCGTTGAAACCTGTGTTCACGGTGGAGGAAGCGATGGCAGATGGTGCATCGCTAGTGCATAACGGCAAGGTGTCCTATGTTTCCGGCGCTCCCGATAATCTTGATGAGTACAACAGGAATGCGGATGAAAGGGATGGTCAGGTAATTTACCAGTTCCCTCTGCATGGGGATATAAGACACAACATCGCGGCCGGTGCCCACGGTGGAATCGGCGATGTGGAGAAGGCTTTCCGTGAAAGCGACGCTGTTGTCGAGGCTACATACCAGACCAGCCAGGTGCAGTGCACGCCTCTGGAGCCGCATGTATGCTATAGCAGGATGGAGAACGGCCGTCTTGTGCTTCACTGCTCAACGCAGGTTCCATACCATGTACGCAGAATTGTCGCCACTGTATGCCAGATTCCGGAAAACAAGGTCCACGTCATAAAGGAAAGAGTCGGCGGCGGCTACGGTTCAAAGCAGGATATCCTGGTGGAGGATCTGTGCGGCTATGCGACATGGCTGACCGGGAAGAACATTTATTACCGCAATACAAGGGAAGAGGAGTTCATTGCCAATTCCACCCGTCATCCGATGAGACTTACGGTGAAGATGTCTGGGAACAAGGATGGCAGTATAACAGGCATCTATATGGATGTCAGGGCAAATACAGGTCCTTACGGCAATCACTGCCTCACTGTTCCGATGAATGCAAGCAGCAAGACTCTGCCTCTCTTCAAGGTCGGGAACATGTATTACGATTTGACAACCTATTACACCAACATATCGCCGGCCGGTGCGTATCAGGGATACGGAGCTCCCAAGGGTTACTTCGCAATCATGAGTGCAATGGATGAGCTTGCACACAAGCTCGGTGTTGATCCGCTTGAGATGGCACTTAAGAATGTTGTCGATGAAGGCTACATGCTTGAAATCCTGAAAGGTCTGGGCGAAGGAAGGGAAGGCACGGTTGTTCCTGTCGGCTCCTGCGGTGTGAAGGAAGCGCTGAAGAAAGGTGCAGAGATGATCAGATGGGGAGTCAGGGAGAAGTCACCGGATACGGACTGGGAAATCGGAAAAGGTTTTGCCATGATCCAGCAGGGTTCCGGACTGCCGGGTCTTGATCAGTCAAATGCACAGTGCAAGCTCCTGCCGGATGGCAGCATAGTCCTGCTTTCAGGCGGTGCTGATATCGGAACAGGGCTTGATACCATTTCTGCGAAGATAGTATGCGAGCTTCTGAAGGTGGATCCTTCCCGCGTGACTGTTGTCTCCGGCGATACCGACAGCTGTCTCTTCGACACAGGTGCATACGCATCAAGCGGTACGTATTTCTCAGGCAATGCCAGTCTCAATGCGGTGAAGGATCTGAAGGAGAAGATGCTTGCCGAGGCAGCTCTTCAGATGAATGAGGATGTTAAGGATCTGGATGTCGAGGCACCCGGTTTTGTAGTCTCTGCAAAGAGCGGCGCAAGACTCAGCTATGAGAAGCTCAGCCACGATTCCCTTGCAGGGGACGGAAGGGGTGCCATCATAGGAACCGGCAGTTTTGCAACCGGCAACTCCGCAATCCCTTACGGTGCGCATTTCGCACAGGTTGCGGTGAACAAGGTTACCGGTGAGATCAAGGTCCAGAAATTCTATGCACTTCAGGATGCAGGAACTCCGATCAATCCCGAGCTTGCCCTCTGTCAGATGTACGGTGCGGCCCAGAAGAGTATCGGGCACACACTCTATGAAGATATGGTGCTTGATGAGAACGGCAAGTGCATCAGTGCCGATTTCACGGACTACGGCGTGCCCATGATTGAGGAAGCTCCGGAAGATTTCAAGGCGGTCCTCATTGATGTCAATGACCAGTATGGTCCTTTCGGTGCGAAGAGCATTTCGGAGATCGCCACAAACGGGGCGGCACCCGCGATTGCCAATGCAATATATGATGCGGTGGGTGCGAGGGTCCGCAGCTGGCCGATCACACCGGAAAAGATACTCCGCGCTCTTGGAAAAATCTGAGGGACGACATTGTAAGGAACTTTGACTTAAGGCCGGATGAGAAAATCATCCGGCCTGTTTGTATGCAGTTTATTCCATAAAATACAATGAATAATGTGATTAGTATCTGTGCCTTACAAAATGCTGCTGATGCCCCGCTTCTGTTCCTTTTGTATCCTGATGGACTGCCTGATGCAAAAAGAGAAAAATCATCTTAAATATTACTTTCCATTTATGTTAGAATTCATTTATGAGTCAGGAATATTTCGATACTTTTTGTGAAATTCTGAATGAAGAGCTTCAGCCTGCACTGGGCTGTACCGAACCGATCGCGATTGCCTATGCGGCAAGCATGATGAGACAGACCCTTGGCAGTATTCCATCCCTTATAAAGATAAGGACGAGCGGGAACATAATAAAGAACGTCAAGGCTGTCACAGTTCCGAATTCAGGAGGAATGAAAGGTATTGAGGCAGCTGCAATACTGGGTACTCTCGGCGGCCGTGCAGATCTTGTGCTGGAGGTCCTGTCTTGTATCACAGCGGACCAGATAGAAGAGACAAAAAGGCTTATCGGGGACGGCTATGCATCTGTGCAGCTTGCAACAGGCGTTCCTTCTCTTTATATAGAAATCACAGGAGAAAAGGACGGACATTCTGCCCTGTGCATAGTCTCCGGGGAACACACGAATATTACCAGACTGGAGAAGGATGGAAATATAATAATAGACAAGAAGTCATGTGCAAACGAGAATGAGGTTAAGACTGACAGGAGTTCCCTTTCAGTCTGCCGCATCATAGACTTTGCAAAGAATGTTTCGCTGGCTGTTGTAGACAAGGTGATAACCCGTCAGATTGAATACAACAGTGCAATTGCAAAGGAAGGTCTGTCAAGAAAGTACGGTGTTTCTGTCGGCCGTACGCTGCTGACTCACTACGATGCCTCTGATGTCAGGATCAGGGCACGTGCAATGGCTGCTGCCGGTTCCGATGCCAGAATGTCTGGCTGTTCTCTGCCTGTAATAATAAATTCGGGTTCTGGCAATCAGGGACTTACCGTTTCGCTTCCCGTCATAGAATATGCGAAGGAATATAAGAAAAGTCATGAGGAGCTTGTGAGAGCCCTCGCACTTTCAAACCTCATTGCCGTGCATCAGAAAAGATATATAGGGCCCTTGTCCGCATTCTGTGGTGCGGTGAATGCCGCTACAGGCGCAGCTGCGGGTATATGCTTCCTTCTCGGCGGCAGCGATGAGGAAATAAGTCAGACGATCACGGATGTGCTGGCCAATGTAGGCGGCATTGTATGCGATGGTGCGAAACCCAGCTGCGCTGCAAAAATATCTTCAGCACTTGAAGCTGCGATACTGAGTTATGAGATGACAAAGGAAGGCAACTGTTTCAAAGGCGGTGAAGGTCTTGTCAATTCCGACATTGAGAAGACGATCGAGAGTTTCGGAAGAGTCGGACGTGAGGGCATGAAGGAGACCGATGCTGAAATCCTGAAGATCATGCTCGATAACTGAAAAGTACTGTCACCTCTCCGCCGCATGTCATGCCGAGTTCTCCGTTCCTGCTGAGGTCATATGTCTTCACGTATGAGCCTGTGCACCGCGTTGCCTCCTTTCTTGCTTCCTCTTCAAGCGCACCTCCTCCTATTGTTCCGCATGTCAGGGAAGGTGAATATACAATAAGGATCTGTCCTTCCCTGGCAGGAGTTGAGCCTGAGGCCTTCAGCACTCTGCAGATCACGCAGTTCCTTTCAGATGCAAGAGTCTTTATAAGGGAAGGGCTGACTATGCAGGCATTCTTCTCTTTCCTATATACAGAAATTATTTCTGCCATGATCGATACTGCAATTTCCTGCGGGGTGACTGCATTTATTGCAAGGCCGATCGGGCTGTGCACCTTTGAAAGCTTCTTTTCACTTATTCCTTTCTCTTTCATCTGTTCAAAGCAGTATTTTATTTTGTTTTTTGAACCTATCATTCCGATATAGGAGCTTTTTCTTTTAAGACAGTAGTACAAACATTCACTGTCATGGGAATGTCCGTGCGTGAAAATACAGAAATACGGATTCACTATTCTGCTGAGTCTCTGGACAGGAAGCTTCTCAAATGATGCATGTATGAATTCAACTGAAGGCGGGAAACAGGATTCAGTCTCTACTCTGTCATCTATGACTGTCACAGCAAGACCGCAGTGCAGTGCAAGCGGAGCAAGCGACTGTGCTATATGACCGCCTCCGAAGAGAACAAGATGGACAGGATAGGTGAATGTGCTTGTGAATTCTCCATCCTGTCCGATGTATTCATGTGCATTGCCGTCAGCATCAATGCTGACAGAGATAGTCACCTGCTCATAGGCAAGTTTTTTTTCAATTTCCTCATAGATATTCGTGTATTCACTCATTGATCACCTCATTCAATGTTGCTGCAAGTATTTCTATCTCCTCGTCACTCGTGAAAGGAGATGCGGAGATGCGCACTGTTCCCTGCGGGTAAGTACCCAGTGCCTTGTGTGCAAGAGGAGCGCAGTGGAGGCCGACTCTTGTCTCAATTCCTCTTTTCTCGCTGAGAGACCAGCATACCTGTGCCGGATCTTTGTGTTCCGTGATGATGGAGAAAAGAGCTGTATGCCGCTCAGGCACAAATTCACCGGCAACAGATATTCCGTTTATGCCTCTCAGCTTTTCGTACAGAGCTGTCTTTATATCATTGAGCCGCTGTATGAGTGCATCTCTGTTTGCGGTGTAATAATCCAGTGCGGCCTCAAACCCGCATAAGGCCGGAATGTTCAGAGTTCCGGCCTCGAACTTGTCGGGAAGGAAGGATGGCATATCCAGGCTGTCCGAGATGCTTCCCGTTCCTCCGGCAATGAGAGGAGTTAGACGTTTTGCGAAATCATCGCTGAGTATCATGCCGCCAAGACCTTCCGGTCCCATGAAGCCTTTGTGCGCGGTGAAAGCCAGTGCGCTTGTGCCAAGTGCATTGAAGTCTATGCTGCAGAACGGAGATGCCTGTGCGCTGTCAACTATCAGTGCCAGACCATTCGATGATGCACACTCGGCAGCTTTTTCAAGGTCTGCAGTCATTCCGCTGACGTTCGAGGCCGCGTTTATTATAAGTGCTCTGGTATTGCTCCGGACAAGAGTGTGGAAGCCGTCAAAAAGCGTGTTGCCTCTGCCGTCATCCGGCAGCAGTGAGAAAGATATGCGGTGAAGGGTGAGAGCTCTCAGCACTGCATTGTGCTCAAATGAGGTTGTGATCACATGATCCCTGTCGGTAAGAAATCCTGCGATGATTGTGTTCATGCTTTCTGTGAGGCCGGAAGAGAAGACCGGTATCCTGCCATGTGCACCGAATACATCTGCTGTCTTCTCCCGTATTGAAAACAGGCTTTCCTCTTCTTTTTTTCCGCTGCTGCCGTATGTCCTGTTGACGTTCACGCACTCTTCATCAAGAAACCGGCTGACAGCCCTGCTGACTCCCGGGGCTTTCGGATAGCTTGTCGCACCGTTGTCAAAATAAATCCTTCTCATGGACGGTATTATAGCAGAAGATGGATGAAAATGCATGAAATTCATTGTATTTTGAAAAATATAATGGTAGCATGAAAGACATGAAAATATCAGCAGAAAGAAGAAACCTGATTCTCACAGGTGCTGTTGTGGGAGCTGCGGCATTTGTTCTCGTGCTTTTCGGCAATCCCGGCAACATGGGCTTCTGCATTGCCTGTTTCCTACGTGACATCGCGGGAAGCCTCGGGCTGCAGAGCACGGCCACCGTGCAGTACCTGAGACCTGAGATCCTCGGTCTCGTACTCGGTGCATTCATCATTTCGGTAATAAAAGGCGAATTCAATCCACGTTCCGGTTCATCTCCCGTGATCCGTTTCCTGATGGGAGCCTGTGTTTCAATCGGTGCACTTGTGTTCCTCGGCTGTCCTCTGCGCATGGTCCTCCGTCTTGCGGCAGGGGATCTAAACGCACTCATGGGGCTTATCGGATTCGTGATGGGGGTCGCGGCGGGATCCGTATGCCTGCATCTGGGCTTTTCGCTCGGACGCACAAGAGAGACAACCCGTCTTGAGGGCAGTGCGATAAGCATTATAAGCATAATTCTGCTCATAATTCTTGTCGCCGCACCATCCTTGCTGCGTTTCAGCACATCAGGACCGGGCAGCATGAGGGCCCCGGTTGCAGCGTCACTTGCAGCGGGTCTTCTTGTGGGTGTTTTCGCCCAGCGTTCAAGAATGTGTTTTGCCGGCGGACTGAGGGATCTTTTCCTCATAAAGGACACAACCCTCATAACTGGCTTCATAGCAGTGTTTCTTACTGCACTTGTCCTCAACATTGCAGGGGGGAAATTCATTCTCGGTTTTGAAGGACAGCCTGTTGCCCATACGGATGCCTTATGGAACATCATGGGAATGGTTGTAGTGGGGTTCGGTTCGGTGCTTCTTGGCGGATGTCCTCTCAGACAGCTCATCCTGGCAGGGGAAGGCAACAGCGACAGTGCGGTGACAGTCCTCGGTCTCGTCGCAGGCGGTGCAATTGCACATAACTTCTCGCTGGCATCCTCGACAGACGGACCTACAGACGGCGGAAAGGCTGCGGTGATGCTTATCCTGCTTTTCTTCGCAGCGGTTGCAGCGATTTCGATATACATGAACAGGAGGAAAGAGAATTGAATATGCTGGACACTTCCGGTTTCAGCTGTCCTGAACCGGTCATAATGACGAAAAAAGCCTTAAAAGACAGACCTGCGTCATTAGATGTCATTGTCGATAACGTCGCAAGCCGTGAGAACGTCACGCGTTATGCTGAAGCTGTGGGTTATAATGTAAAGAGGACTGACAAGGACGGGAAATGGATTCTTTCTCTGACAAGGTAGTCATCACATTCCATTCGCACTATGATGCTGTAAAACAGAAGAGAAGGCTTGAAGGCTGCGGCCTCAAAGCCTCTCTTGTTCCTGTCCCGCGCTCTCTGTCATCAAGCTGCGGAACCGCGCTGATGATGGACAGAGCGGACTTTGATGCATCTCTTCTTATTGATTCGATTGAAGGTGCGTACATATTCCAGGAGGACAAATGGTCAGGCTTACAAGAAGTGTGAAGACAAGCGGCTGTGCCGCAAAGCTTCCCTCAAAGACTCTGAATGAAATACTCTCATCTCTTCCTCTCATGGAGGATGAGAATCTGATTGTGGGATTCGAGACCAGTGATGATGCACTGGTTTATGATCTGGACGGAGAGAATCTTCTTGTCGAGTCCGTGGATTTCTTCCCTCCTGTCGCCGATGATCCCTATGAGTTCGGACAGGTGGCTGCGGCAAACGCACTGTCCGATCTTTATGCCATGGGGGCAGTGCCCAAACTCGCGATGAACATAATGTGTTTTCCATCCTGCATGGATCTCTCCATCATGAAGGACATCCTCCTCGGTGCACAGGATAAGGCAAGGGAGGCCGGATGCGTGATCGCAGGAGGACATACCATTGCCGACTCGACAATCAAATTCGGCCTTGCAGTTACAGGCTTCACGACAAAAAAAAGGCTGTGGACAAATAAAAGTGCAAGGGAAGGGGATGTGATAGTCATCACAAAGAAGCTTGGAGTCGGAATAATCAATACTGCCGCAAAGGCGGAAATGGCAGATGAATGCGATGTGAAAGTAGCCCTTGAGAGCATGAAAACTCTCAACAAAAAGGCGTTTGAGACTGCCTGCCGCTATGATATCCACGCTGCAACAGACATCACCGGTTTCTCCCTGCTGGGTCATTTGTATGAAATGGCAGAAGCCGCATCACTTTCCGTCCGTCTTGATTCTTCCTCCCTTCCGTATTTCCCTGCATCCCTTGAGCTTGCCCGTCTTGGACTCATACCGGAAGGCGCATACCACAACAGGGATTACATCGAGGACAAGGTGCACTTCGCATCATCAGTTGTGAGAGAGCTTTCCGACATAATGTTCGATCCTCAGACATCTGGTCCTCTGTGTCTTGCAATGAGTGAGGATGACGCACTTTCGTTTGTGAGGGAATTCGGAGAGCCTGCGGCGATTATAGGATGTTTCACAACCAGAGGCGGCAGCGTGATTGATGTCAGATAGAAAGATGTTTTCTTCTTTATCCATTTGCCACTCTTTTCTCTTCCGGTTTTTTACCTCAGGCGCTAGACTGTAGAAAAGGAGATAAGCATGGCTGACAACATAATGGACGACTTCCTGCTTTTCGTCGGAAGCGATGATGAAGTGAGAGAAGAGCTTGATTCCAGAATCATGAATTACCCGGGGGAGGCTCGTTTAATCACACGTGATGTCCTCATTCCATATGCGAAGGAACATGGATATGAGATCAGCGAGGAAGATGTCGAGCTTTACATCGGTCATGAACTTGACGGAAGCGAGGTCCCTTCTTTTCTTCTGGAGGGGAAAGACTGAACGCAACAAAGCGCAACAAAATCGCTTGTCATGTGCGGTTTTACATGATAGAGTTCACTTGTAAGCAAAATTTATCCGGAACAAGGAGTTGATCTATGAAGACAAAAGAAGAAATCAGGAGCATGATTGAAGAGCTTTCAAAGAAAGATACAAGCAGAATGTATCTCAATGACTTTTTCCACACATGGAAGGAAAGCGATGATGAGCTGGCTGCAGTATTTGAGGTGGCTGAAATACTGAGGGCAATGAGAGAGAACAACATCTCTACAAAGGTATTTGATTCAGGTCTTGGCATTTCCGTCTTCCGTGACAACTCAACCCGCACACGTTTCTCTTTTGCCTCTGCCTGCAACCTTCTCGGTCTTGAGGTTCAGGACCTTGATGAGAAAGTTAGCCAGATCGCACACGGTGAGACTGTAAGGGAAACGGCAAACATGGTTTCATTCATGGCTGATGTCATCGGTATCAGGGACGATATGTACATTGGCAAGGGCCACACATACATGAAGACTGTTGCCGACAGTGTCGAGGAAGGCTACAAGGACGGCGTTCTTGAGCAGAGGCCTACAATTGTCAATCTCCAGTGCGATATCGATCACCCGACACAGACAATGGCAGATGCGCTTCATGTGATCAATCATTTCGGCGGCGTGGAGAACCTCAAGGGCAAGAAGATTGCAATGACATGGGCTTATTCTCCTTCTTACGGCAAGCCTCTTTCCGTTCCTCAGGGAATCATAGGTCTCTTCACACGTTTCGGTATGGAAGTCGTGCTTGCACATCCGGAAGGCTATGAGATCATGAAGGATGTCGAGGATGTCGCCGCAGAGAATGCAAAGAAGGCAGGCGGTTCATTCAGGAAAGTCAACACAATGGAAGAGGCCTTCAAGGATGCCGACATAGTATATCCGAAGTCATGGGCACCGTATGCAGTGATGGAAGAGAGGACAAAGCTTGTCGGAGAAGGAAAGTTCGATGAGCTCAAGGACCTTGAGAAGAGGTGTCTTGAGAACAATGCAAAGTTCAAGGACTGGACATGCACCGAAGAGCTCATGAAGACGACAAAGGACGGCAAGGCTCTCTACATGCATTGTCTCCCTGCTGATATCACGGGACTCAGCTGCAAGGAAGGCGAGGTCGAGCAGTCTGTATTCGACCGCTATCTTGTTCCTCTTTACAAGGAAGCAAGCTACAAACCGTACGTCATTGCTGCAATGATCTTCCTGTCAAAGTTCAGCAATCCTTCAGCCAAGCTTGCCGAGGTGCTTGCTGATTCAAAGCCGAGAGTGAAGTAAAGCAACAGGTCACAACACAATATCTGATTTAAATCACCGCTGCCGGGATCCGTCCGGCAGCATTTTTTTCATACGAGTTTAGACATTTTACATATTTAATATTTCAAACGGTATGTAGATTTTTGTTGACAAAATGTCTTCGGGGGGGGGTAGTTTGTAAAAAAAACAAATAAAAAGGAGGGGATTTGTTATGAAACAAAGGCAAACGCCTATAACAAAACTCATTACAGTCGTTTTACTCACCGTAATTACACTCTTTGCTGGATGTAATAATGAAACTCCTTCGGTTGTGGCAGTTTCTAGCGTTGAAATCCAGAAACCAGAGAGAACAACACTTGCTGTAGGTGAGACTCTGCAGTTGAATGCAGTGGTTAGACCAGATAATGCGACAGATAAAACGGTTATTTGGTCTTCAAGTGACGACAATCTTGCTATTGTCGAAAATGGAGAAGTGACAGCATTAGCTGCAGGCGAAGTAAGTATCACTGCAAAAGCTGGATCTGTTGAATCTGATCCTTTAAAAATTAAAGTTGTTGATAAGCCTATTACAGTTGAATACATTACCCTTAATGAATCAAGGATTGAACTAATAGAAGGTCAGGCTTTTTCATTGATTGCAACAGTCAATCCTGATGATGCAACATATAGTGTAATTTGGAGATCGTCCTCATCCTCAGTTGCAACTGTGAATGAAGAAGGTGTAGTGACAGCTGTTTCTGCTGGTGAAACAGAAATCACAGCAACCGCTGGTGACAAGAGTGCAACTTGTACGGTTGTAGTTAAAGTTCCGGCAGTTAAACTTCAGGAAATCAGTATCCGTCCGGAAAAACTTCTTCTGGATGTCGATGGAGAGGGACAGCTTGTAGCAGTTCTTAATCCTGCAGGCGCAAGCGCAGATATTAAATGGTCTGTAGAAGATGAGTCTATTGTAACTATCAATGAAAATGGATTGGTGAAAGCTGTTAAAGCTGGCACAACAAAAGTGACTGCAACCGCAATCGCAGGAGATATTACAGTCACAGATTCATGTGAAGTTATCGTCGAGGAAGGTTCTGAAACTGTAAATATCAGCTTTGATAAAACCTCAATGACGTTGACACCTGGTAAATCTGAAAACATTGTTTTGACTGCTCCTGATGGCGTTACGGTGGAATGGGGTTCTGGCAACACAGAAGTTGCAACAGTTGATGCCAACGGCGTTGTTACTGCAGTTGGAGTAGGAGAGACAATTATATTTGCATCTACTGCTGAAGGTGCCACCGCTTCTTGTATAGTAACTGTTGAAGCGGTTGAAGTATCAACCATTAAGATCAATGCAGCAGAACAACCTGAAAACCTTAAAATAGGTGATGTTTTCACTCTTACTGCATTAATTGAACCTGAAAATGCAACTGATAAAACAGTTAGATGGTCTTCAGATAATGAAAGAGTTGCAGTCGTTGATGACGGCAAAGTTGAGATTGTAGGTGTTGGTACTGCTAATGTTACAGTAACTTCAAACAGTAATGGTGCTGCCTCTGATTCTGTTACCATTGAAGTTAAACCGATCGCTGTTACCTCTGTAATTCTTGATAGACAGACGCTTGAACTTACTGTCGGTACAAAAGAAACGTTAAAAGCAACTGTACTTCCTGAAGATGCTACAGATACAAATTTGGTATGGACAACAAGTGATGAATTCGTTGCTACTGTCAATAACGGTGTTGTAACTGCAGTAAGCGAAGGCAAAGTTGCAATCACAGCAACGGCAGGCGATAAATCGGCAACTTGTGAAGTCACAGTAAAGCTTGCCTATATTCCTGTGAATAAAATAACAATAGACAAAACCTCAGTATCTTTGTCTGTTGGTGAGAGTGCAACTTTGAAAGCAACTGTTGAGCCAGATAATGCAACTGATGTCAGCATAGAATGGTCTTCAAGCAATGATGGCATTGTATCTGTTGATTCAAATGGAAAAATCATAGCAAAAGCTACAGGTAAAGCAACAATTACTGCAAAGGCCGGTGATAAAACCGCATCATGTGAGGTGACTGTAAATGCTCCTGTTTCAGGTGGCATCATTGAGCCCGAAGGAATTAATCCGGATGATTATAGTGATATTCAGCAATTTACAGATGCCGACACAGCACTTCAGGAAATGATTTCAACTGTTTTAGATGACGCAGGACATCTTCTTTATTCTGACATCCCAAATCTGGCAGCAACGACATATGCAATGAAGAATCCAGGTGTGTATGCTGATACCAGATTTGAAGTGGAGAGTGATGGGATAAAAATGACTGCAGTCAAGGATATCGTGATTGCGTTTGAACCGGCATACGGGAGCGGTTATGAAGTTCAGATCGTGCTCAAGTCCGGTGGCTGGATGTCAACTAGCTTTGTTGGTGGTGCTAGAATTATTGAAACATCGGTAGAGTTTGATGGGGATGAGTATAATGTATCAACAGATACTGACGGACAATTTGTTGTTACAGATAATTCAGGGGAGCCAATATATTGGGAAGGCATTTCATCCATGATTGGTAGTGTATCTGGATTGTGGATGCTTAAGGTTATGACTGTAATCCTAAATGATGAGATTATAGGTAAAGGTCCAATTGAAATTAATAATATTTATATACCAGGGAATGCCGTAATTTCAATTTCAAAACTCAATCTGGATACTTCAGAAGTTGATGCTGTTGCTGCGCTTGATAATTATAAGGTTATTGATGGAGCCCCCGGCGCTCCAGATGCCGAAAAGACATATTCATCAAAAGGATTGAGATTTACAGCGTCATATGAAGAGGCATTTTTGAGAGGTCCACTAACATATGAGGACAATGAGGGTGAAACACATGAGTTCTATTTTGATGTTAAGCAGGTGACGTATTATGATGATGACGATATGTATCATATGAAACAAACTGGTTATTTCGTGTATAATCATACGTTGTATGATGCTACTTATACAAAATGATAATCGGTTGTATATCTAAAAAGGGAGTCCCTTCGCAGATAAAGGAGGGACTCTTCCTTGTTGTGTTATTTAAATTACCATTAACAGTGGCTTGCCGAGGTTCTTGCTGATTCAAAGCCGAGAGTGAAGTAAAGCAACAGGTCACAACACAATATCTGATTTAAATCACCGCTGCCGGGATTCGTCCGGCAGCCTTTTTTCTGCTTTCCCGTCTTCAATTGTTAGCCGGAAAGGGACATTTTCTTGTATAGAGATAAGGAACACAAAAAGAGTTCCGAATCTTTATATAACAGCGGAGGTGCCGCATTGACAGATGAACTGGAAACGGAATACGGCAGCATAGTATGTGAGAAGACCCAC
>CASFTW010000008.1 GCA_949297785.1 uncultured Spirochaetales bacterium | reverse complement strand
ATCAACCTTGATACTCTGATACCTGTGGGTCTTCTCACATACTATGCTGCCGTATTCCGTTTCCAGTTCATCTGTCAATGCGGCACCTCCGCTGTTATAAAGATTATGGAACTCTTTTTGTGTTCCATATCTCTATACAAAAAGATGCCGGTTTCCGGCTCATTCTTTTTCCCTCTTCATTATTGTTGTTCACTTTTTCAGCCAAAAAACATATATTTACTTCTGACTTGATTTAGGAGATATGCAATGTCTTTGAAACTGTACAACACGTTAAGCCGCCGTATAGAGGAATTCAGACCTGTTGAAGAAGGTAAAGCCGGCATGTACTGCTGCGGCCCGACTGTTTATAATTTTGCCCATATCGGAAACCTTAGAACATATATTTTTGAGGATCTTCTGCACCGCACGCTTGTCCATGACGGTTATAAGCTTACTCATGTCATGAACATTACTGATGTGGGTCATCTGACCGGTGACGGCGATGACGGGGAAGACAAAATGACGAAGTCCGCACGTGAGAAAGGACAGTCCGTATGGGATATCGCGGCTTTCTACACTGATGCGTTCTTCAGGGATGAGAGTCATCTCAACATCATCAGGCCGGACGTTGTATGCAAGGCGACCGATCATATAAACCAGATGATCGATGTCATAAAGAAGCTTGAGGAGAAGGGGCACACTTACATTGCAGGCGGCAATGTATATTTCTCCATTGACACCATCGATGACTATGGAAAGCTTGCGAAGCTGAATCTTGACGACCTCAAGGAAGGTGCCCGTATCGAGGTCGACTCAAACAAGAGGAATCCTAAGGATTTCGTGCTCTGGTTCACAAACTCGAAATTCAAGGACCAGATAATGGTATGGCCTTCCCCGTGGGGAGTGGGGTATCCCGGCTGGCATATTGAATGCACTGCGATGAGCAGCGAATATCTGGGCAATCATTTCGACATCCACTGCGGAGGAATAGATGCGATTCCCGTACACCATACAAACGAGATAGCACAGGCGGAAGCCGCCTTCGGCGTCAAGCCGTGGGTAAATTACTGGTGTCATGGTGAATTCCTCATCAACGACAAAGGCAAGATGAGCAAGTCCAGCGGGGAATTCCTCACTCTTTCTGTTCTTGAGGAGAAGGGCTATGATGCACTTGATTACCGCTACTTCTGTCTCGGCGGTCATTACAGAAGCCAGCTGAAGTTCAGTTTCGAGTCTCTTGATCAGGCCCGCATCGCACGTCAGGGGCTTTGCCGGAAGATCGCACAGTTCAAGGCGGAGGGAAAACCTGCGGAAGTTCTTGATGAGAAGGCACAGGGGTATGTCGATGCTTTCTTTGAGGCCATGGATAACGATCTCAAGGCACCCCAGGCGCTCAGTCAGGTCTGGTCGCTTCTCAGGGACAGGGATGTGCCGGATGACCAGAAACTCAGGGCCTGTCTTATGATGGATGAGATTCTCGGCCTTTCCCTTGATGAAGTGGAGCCGCTGAAGGAAGAAAGCGTGGAGGCTGGCGATGAGGCGCTCAGGCTTCTGGAGGAAAGGACGGAAGCGAAGAGGGAGAAGAACTACGCACGTGCGGATGAGATAAGAAACCGTCTGCTGGAGATGGGTTATAAAGTTGTGGATACACCTTCGGGCGCAAAGCTCGAGAGAGTGTAACCTTTTCAGGAGAACTGCGTTTACCGATATGGAAATAAAAAGTACCGACCCGGCTTCTTTCAGACTGGTCTATGACAGCTGTTACAGTGTACTGGTGAAGATCTGCTACCATGTTGTCTACAATATGGATATAGCGGAGGATCTGGTGCAGGAGGCGTTTGAGAGATTCTATCTGAAAAACATCAGTTTTCCCAGTGCTGATGAGGCAAAATACTGGCTGATAAGAGTGGCGAAGAATCTCGCGCTCAACCATATAAGACGCTCGAAGAGGGAAAGCAATATGGTTGACAAGGTGAAGATCGGAGCCTCTCTTTCCCCGTCCGCCGGAGGTGGAGGGGAAAAGGAGCTGATGGACAGCGAGACGATCAGGGAAGTCCGTTCCGCCGTGGCCGCTCTGCCCGAGAACCTGAGGATGGTGATCATCCTGAAGGAATACGGGAATATGGACTACAAGGCGATAAGCAAGGTGCTTGGAATTTCCGAAGGCAACGTGAAGATACGTGTTCACAGAGCCAGAAAGAAACTTGAAGAGTCTTTAGCAGGAGATGAAGCCTATGTGTATTGATGAAGCTTTGCTTTCCAGTTATCTGGACGGTGAGCTGAAAGAGCCTTATAAAAGCCAGACGGAGGAGCATCTTGCTCACTGTTCTGCCTGCAGGGCGCGTCTTGAAAGACTCAGGACGATTTCACAGGCGCTTGCTGCAGACGGTCCTTCACAGGAAGAGCTGGATGCCAGAAAGGATACGACTTACCGGATTCTGGAGAAAAAATTCTTCTCCAAAGACGGGAAGAAGCCCGGTTTCTTCCGCCGCCGTGTGGAAATGGGACTAGGTTCGATGATCACGGCTGCAGCCGGTCTGATCGTCGTCTTCATCGGAGGTTTTGTCCTTTTCGGAACTTCAAGCGAGCAGACCAGCGAGATCATCCCCTCATTCACCGTGCAGGCCGACAGCCAGAATGTGCACTTTGTCTCAAGCGAGGGTGCGGGTCTTGACGGCTATTCTCTTGAGGAGATCCTCGCATACCTTGATTCCAAGGGTTATAATGTCGATATATCAATAAAGGGACTCCAGCCTGTAGATTGAGGTTCAACAATTCATTATTTGTGATATACTCCTTCTTAAGACAAGAAAAAAAGAAGGAGTTTTTTTATGCCCGATCTTTCAGCAAAATATATGTCAATGAATCTCAGGAATCCTGTCATCATAGCATCAAGTCCTCTTACTGCGGATATTGCCAGCCTCAGAAAATGCGAAGAGGCGGGAGCCGGTGCCGTGGTTCTCAAGTCCATATTCGAGGAACAGATAGAGAGTCAGGTGGACAGGGAGATGCTGCAGAATGAAGAGTATCTTTCCCATGCCGATGCCGCGCTTTATTTCGAGAATGTGAGCAAGGGGTATTATGTGAATGAATACCTGAAACTGCTGAGAGACGCGAAGAAGGAGCTGTCGATTCCCGTGATTGCCTCCGTAAACTGCACAAATCTTTCCACATGGGTTTCATACATAAAGGAATTCGAGAATGCGGGTGCCGATGCCATCGAACTGAATTACTATCCAATCGCATCTGCCGCATCGGTGGAAGGCCGGATCGTTGACCGTCTGGCTCTTGATTTCGCTTCAAAAGTGAAGAGGGAAGCGACCAGACCGGTTTCAATCAAGATCGGCAGCAGGTATTCATCCCTTGCCAGCATGATAAAGGGCTTTGATGTCATAGGCATTGACGCTCTCGTGCTTTTCAACCGTTTCTACCGTCCTGATATCGACATCGAGTCGATGACCCTGTCGCAGGCGGCGAATCCACTCTCAAGCAGTCATGAATATGCGGAGAGCCTCCGATGGATTGCCCTCATGAGCGGGGAAGTCAAGTGCGATCTGTGTGCGACAACCGGCATTCACAGCGGTGAGACAGTGATAAAAATGCTGCTTGCGGGCGCTGCGGCATGTCAGATCTGCACTGCCGCATTGAAAGATCTTTCAATAATCCGCACAATGTGTGATACTCTCTCTCTGTGGATGTCACGCCACGGTTTCTCATCCCTTTGTGATTTCAGAGGCAGGCTTGCCCAGGAAAACATGGAGGAGACCGGATTGTGGGAGAGGACACAGTACATCAAGAAACTTAGCGGGAGTAATTGAGAAATGTTTGACAGAAACAAGTTTTTGGATATAGAACCGTATTTTGACGAGAAACAGTGCAATGAGGCATGTGCCAGGATCAAGGCCCATCCGGAAATCATATATGCGATTGCAACGGCACTGTTTCCGGTAAGCGATGAAAATGCATATGAGAAAAGGAAGATGTTCACCGGATCGGTTATCAGCCGCCTTGACGAGGTTCACTCCTATGATGATTTCCAGAAGAAGATAACAATAGGCGTGTTCCTTCCGACAGTACTTTCCAATTCTGCGGGCAGTTTCACCTTCTCAGGTCTTGATAAACTCAGCGCCGACACAAGCTATCTTTTCGTTTCCAACCACAGGGACATCGTCCTTGACTGCGCCCTTCTGGATCTTGCGCTCTTCAAAAGCGGCCTTCCCCTGTGTGAGATGGCCATCGGCGACAACCTGCTAGCCAACCAGCTTATTGAAGACATCTTCAAGCTCAACGGTGCCATCATTGTAAAAAGAGATCTTCCGTTCAGGGAGAAATATCTTGAGACCATCAGGCTTTCCGAGTATTTTGTCGGCAAGATCGAGTCCGGAAAGTCGATCTGGGTCGCGCAGAAGAGCGGCAGATGCAAGGACGGAAAGGATGTCACCCATCCGTCAATAATAAAAATGCTTTACCTTGACAGAAAGAGGGAAGGCGTCAGCTTTGCCGATGTCATAAAGACCTGCCGCATAGTTCCTGTCGCGGTCAGCTATGAGTATGATCCCAATGACATCTCGAAAGCCCGTGAGGAGGTTGAGACGCTCAGCAAGGGGCATTACGAGAAGAAAAAACATGAGGATGTGTTCTCGATGATCAGAGGACTGCGTCTGTGGAAGGGGAATATCCACATTTCATTCGGCACCCCGCTCACTGACAGGGCTTACACAAGCGCCGAGGAAGTCGCCGCAGAAGTTGACAGACAGATCCACTCTTTGTACCGTCTTTGCGATACCAACTGGTTCAGCTATGACTATGTCAACGGTAATGAAGACAACAGGGACAAGTATGAGGGATTTGACTCAAATGCCTTCCTTTCCCGTTACAGCCATCTCAACAGTGAAGTGAGAGATTTCATCCTCAACAGCTATGCAAACCCGGTGAGGTCCTGTCTTGAGGCTGTCAGGTAAGCTCCTTCTCATCACTATAGCAGTATGTTCGGCCTTCACTGCCTGCAGCAGTGAAGGTTTTGCTCTTTCATCACCATCCGTCAGCTGTGTGACAACCTGTGAGGTTGATGAAAACGGCCGCTCTGACAATATCTCTTCGTATCTTCACTTCCGTGCAGCCATCACACCTGATGACAGCTATTCATTCGAGCTTTCAGATCCCTCGGGGCTAGTCTGGTCGGGAGCTCTTGTAAAGGGCAGTGACGATTTTTATTCATCAGATGATCTTGCACTGAGTGCCGGTGCACTCTTTGCACAGGGCACTTATTCATACACCGTCACATCCTCCCGGGGAGAGAGGGAAGAGGGGGAGGCCGTCTTTCATCGGGAAGATGTCATCCCGCCGTATGTCAGCAGCGATGGGATTCTTGTGTCGGAGGGAGAGTGCACTCTCACATGGGAAGACGGCGAAGAGACAGCTTCGGCATCAGATGCCGTTACACTGACAGGGGAAGTCAGAATAAGAGAGAGGGATGCCTGGGGCAATGAGATCATTGCCATCCAGAATATCACTTAGTTCTTCCCACCATTTCCCTCAGTTCCGCTTCGCTCAGTCTGATCACGAAGGTCCTTCCGTGCGGGCAGACGGGATCATCCAGCTCAAATACCTTCTCTAGCAGGGCATTGGCAGTATAGTCATCGACAATGTCACCGGCTTTTATTGCTGCCTTGCAGGCAACGATGGCATAGAGTCCCGCCTCAATTTCCTCTTCGCTTCCTATCGCGCTCTGGATGTATGAGACAATACGTTTCTCGTTTTCCTTCGCACTGTGCGGGATGCTGGTGAGCGTCCATAGTTTCTCGTCTTTCTGTGCGATGTTTATTCCGTACTGCGTGTAGATGTATGCACTCTCACACAGGAAAGCATCCACATCACTGTCAACTTCGAAATCAACAGGGATGAGCAGCTGCTGAACATCCTTCTGTTCTTTAAGTTCATTGAATAGTATCCTTTCGTGCGCCGCATGCTGATCCACAAGATAGAGGCAGCCGTCCTTCTCGCAGATGAGGAAAAGCCTGAATGCCTGACCGATATAGCGGAAAGCCCGGCTTTCCGTGTGCCAGAAGTCATCGGCTTTCAGCTGTGTTTTCTCATACTGCTTTTCTTCCTGCTGCCTGAAAAGTTTTCTGGCTTTCTCAAGCCATGCACTGTCGGCCGGTCTTTCACAGACTTCGTCATTTTTCCCTGCTTCCTGATAACTCCTGCTGCCGTCGTATTTTATTCTGTCGGCTGTGTAAGACGGGGAGATGAAGCTGGTCCGGGTCTCTGCCGCAGGGACAGTCAGGTACGGCTGGCTGTCCTCATCGCTTTTTCTTGCTGCGATACTCGGTATCTGACGGGGAAGGGATGAGCTGATGAGAGTGTGGATCTCATGGTGTATTGCCGCCTTGTTCCTGAGCTTGACTTCCTTCTTGGCAGGATGGATGTTGAAGTCGACAAGCTCGGGGTTGTCGTCAATGAAAAGAGCCGTGTAGGGGAAGCTTCCGCCGGGAAGCGTCTCTCCATAGCCGTAGCAGACAGCCTGCACAAGGGAAAATTCTTCGACTGCACGGTTGTTGACATATACTTTTATCCTGCTTCTGTCGCTTCTGCGTATTCCTGCAAGGGATGTGACGATTCTTATCCTGAAGTCGCCGAATTCCCTTTCCATATAGATGAATTCCTTTCGGTTGAATGTCTCGTCCTCGCAGAAAATATCGAGGACGCGGTCGAAAAGCGAGCCGCGTTTCGGCAGATCCGATCTTATTGCACCGTCCTGGATGAATGTGAAATGGATGTTCTCAAATGGCATTGCCTTGCTCAGCATCACATTGCGGCACAGCGCTGCCTCGCTTGCCGGACGCTTCAGGAATGAACGTCTGGCGGGTATTTCACTGAAAAGATCCTCCACCTTTACCACGGTACCCTTGTCCGGTCCCTGCGGGGTGAGGCTTATTTCCTTCGTGTTGTCGACAACATAGGTCCAGGGCTGCTGTCCATTCCATGAAGATGCGATCGTGAGTTTTGAGACAGCGGCGACGGAGTGCAGGGCTTCTCCGCGGAAACCCATGCTACTCAGGTGATAAAGATCATCCAGTTTTGCTATCTTGCTGGTTGCATACTGCGTTACGGCAAGAGGCAGGTCTTCTTTGCTTATTCCCTTTCCGTTGTCAGTAAGCGTGAGCTCATCGATTCCGCCTCCCCTGATTGAAAGTGTTATCTCATCGGCACCTGCGTCGATCGCATTGTCGATAAGCTCCCTTGCGACACTCTGCGGCCGCTCTATGACTTCTCCTGCGGCGATCCTCGCCCTCAGTGTACTCTCCAGTGGTTTTATTTCCATTATTCAGAACCTCAAGCTTGTTATAAGCGAAAATGCAGGATAAGTCGAGTTCTTTTCCATTTTTATCCCGTTCAGGTATTCATCATCAGCCTCATAGCGCTGAGCGGAATAGAGCGATGCCTGGAAGCTCAGATGTCCGAGTGTCTTTTCCACTGATATTGAGAAAACGGAATCATCATTCAGGAAGAATGCCTCAGGATTTCCCGGATCCTTCAGTGATGAGACGAGGTTCCTTCTGATGAAATCGAGGCTGATGAGGAAGTCTCCGGTGCTGTATGAAAAGCCGAGAGCGAGGATGTCGTCGCTTTCGCAGTCCTCAAAGAGGGAAGGCATTGAATTGATCTGCCAGTCAAGCGAAAGTGCAAACCTTCCGCTTTCCCATCGGATACCGCTTTTCAGGAAGAAGTGGAAACCCTCAAGGAAAGGCGTGCTGCCGATTGAATCATGATTCCTGTATGTGAATGTGTCAAAGTAATACTCCCTTGCCTTGCCGCTGTTGAATCCCAGCGAGAGGGGGAAAGTGAAGCGGCCGGCCTGTGTTTCAAACCTGAGGCCTGCTGAAAGCGAGAGGTCATCCGCACTTGTGATGTGAAGATTGAAATCGTGAGGTGAGAAGTCAAGATAGGTGTTCACATATAATGCAGTGCTTATTCCTTCGCTGAAATCTTTTTCAAGTGACATCTCCAGCGCTGTTTCCGCCTTGTAGTCATCTTCGCTGAAGAGAATATTCAGTGCACTGTCGAGTATGAGCCGGGGCCCGTCATCTCCCATCGGCATGACGGCTATTGACAATGCGAAAATATCAGGTCTCTCCATATTGTTCACGAAAGCCTTCACATCAGCTTTCTCCTTTACGCTGAAACCGAAGGTGAGAGACAGACTGTTTTCCTTTCCGTAATTCCTGTATGTATCGCTGAAGAGGGAAATGTCGGCAATACCCTTTCTTTCCGCATTGAGATATATTCCGATATCCTTCCCTCCTATGTGTATCGATTCGACAAGCGAGAAGACGTCAGTGATGAAGTCATATACCACATTGAAGGTCGAATCGCGTCCGAAACCGAAATCGAACCAGTCATCATTCCTGCTGCCGGATGAAAGCGTGATTGCTCCATCCTCTATTGAGAAGCTCAGGGGAATGCGCAGTGCGATGTTGCTTTCCCGGCTCCAGTTGAATCTTATTACCGGGCGGAGGAATACGGAGGGGGAAGGTTCCTGCATGTATCCTGTGTACAGTGCGATATCAAGCCAGCCGGGGCTTGTGGACAGATTCCCGTCACGTGAGAAGAGGGCATGATATGAACTCAGTGTTGCACTGAGCGTGAGTGAAGACTGTCTGTTCTGGTCAATTGAGAATGATATATCCGTGCTTATTGCCCTGTTGCTGTAGCCAAGTGACACGAAAGCTTCCCTGTATTCTCTGACTGCTCTTGAGAAGTCGGTGAAAAGACCTCTTGCCCTGAAACCTCCATCGAGGGAGATGCCGAAGAAATCTGTGGAAGCTTCAACTGAGAAATAATCCTCCCCCTTTATGATCCTGAATGGATCAAGATCGATGGGAAGCTGCATGTCAATGACGACGGAGAAGTCCTCTATTTCATACAGCAGTCGGGAAAAAAGCATGAGTGTGTCCTCATTTTCCCTTCTTGTGTAATAGCCGTTCAGGTATTCTCCGTACTGCAGCGCTCCGCCGGTAAGGGCAAGTCCGCTTGTGAAGCTGAGGTTTTTCGTTGTAAGGGGAAGAGACAGTGCCATACCCCAGCCGTCAAAGCCTTCCGGACTTATTCTGAGTGCCGAGTTCAGCTGGAGTGAGAGGCTTCCGCCGGTGAAGTCCGTGAAATCCCTGTAGACGAAAAACTGGGGATAGAATGCTGTCTGTGACAAATCTCCGTGATTGACTGTGGCGAGCAGGGCCAGTCCTGCATTCAGGTCTGATGAATGTGATGCTGTATTGCCCCGATACATGAAAAATCCTGTCTCCGATGAGAGTGAGACATCGCTGTAGCTGATCATGTGGGAGTAATTTTGTGTATCAAGCGATGCGATGAATGGCAGACGCTCTTCATTGCTGTGGAATGATCCCGTGATAGCGCTTGCGATACCGAAAGGATCAGAGGGGATTATCAGGTCATCTGAGAGACGGATTGAAAACACGTCTTCATGAAAATAGCTGAATTCATCTATGAATGAAGAGAAAAAATTCCAGTAGAAGCGCAGTGTGCTTCCGTCCCTGAATGTACTTATGCGGTAAGGATCAATATTGATGCGGACGGCAAGGTCACCGGTAATGTACTGCGGCTGAAAAAAGAGAGAAAAACTGACATCCCCGTCTCCGCTGTGTCTTGCGACTGCAGAAATGAGGATGTCGAAAGGACTGTCGGGAGCATAGTCAACGCTATCCTCCCTGTCATCTGTCTCATCTGTTATTCTGGTGTAGACAGGTATGTTATACCCTAGTTTTTTTTTAGCTCAACGGATGTGAATGCCGGTGCCGGCGGTACATCAGAATTCATTACAGGTACGGAATGAATACCGCCATCGGCTGTGGTCCTTACCACAATATTGCTGGAAGGGGCAGGGGGAAGGATCTCGATGAAAGTTTCCGTCTCAGGAGCTTTGAGTGAGAAATATCCTGCGATATAGAGATCGATGTATGATGCAACATCTTCAAGAACGGCTTCAATCTCCTCCGTGCTGTATGCATCACTGTATCTCAGGCGGAGCTTTCCGTCCCGGGAGGCATCATAGACAACATTCTTCACCTCATCGAAATCCGTATCAAGCACATAGCTTTTCATGAAACTGTCGATATCTTCCTCATTTACAATGCCGGATGGGTAAAGGACGTAGCCGTTTCCACCTGTGGAGAGGATGAAGTCAACCGGTACTCCGGCTATGATATGTGTGCCTTTTATGATGCTTGTATCGGCTGTTGTGTCAACATCTGTGAACTGAGGAGCCCTGAGGGAGAAGAGGCGCGGAATGTAGAGGTCAAGATAGGCCTTGACATCATCAAGCACCATCCTGATCTCCTCTTCGGTGAAGTCCGGGGAATATGTGAAGGTCACGGTGCCTTCCCCATCCGTGTCATAGATCACATCCTTCACTTCTGCGTAATCAGATGCAGAGGCATAGCTCATCATGAAGCGGTCAATGTCATCTCTGCTGATCAGTGCCGCAGGGTAGGTGATCTTTCCGCTTCCTGCAGTGGAGAACTCAAACTCCAGGGTCTGTGAGTATGCACTGTATGATGTGCTGACAATATAATCCCTGGCCTGTCTGTCAACAGTGGTCTGCACCTTGATGAACTGAGGAGCGGCAGGTACGTAAAGAGCACTGATGCACTGTACTGCATAGTCATAGATGTCGGCGATTACATAATTCAGATCATCTTCGCTGCAGGCGGGGTAGACGAGATTTATGATTCCCTCCTCAGAAGCATCGTAAATGACGCTCATGACCTGCGGAATCGAGGTGTATCCGGCATAGCCCTTTATGAATGCATCCGCATCGAAGGAAGGAAGCTCCGGAATGCTGTAGCGCAGCGTGCCGTATCCTGCAGTGGAGAAGTCGTAGTCAACACTGTTGTCTCTCAGGTAATAGCTGCCGCTTACCACGACAGGCTCTTCAGCCGGCTGGATGATTTCCGCTTCCTCTTCTTCAGCCTGAGGCATCACCATCGGTACATTGAGTTCATTTGTCAGGAGATTTGAGAAGTGCTGCGGCTCAATGACGGAAGAGGTCTTCCTGATTCCGTCATAAACTGTGATATCACCGGCAGAGTAGTTGTAAGCCATGTCTGCTTCGGCAGTGTATATGAATTCATATTCCCCGCTGCCGGAAACTGAATAGCTGGCACTTGATGTATAAACCACCATGTTGCCGATTCCTGCCAGGGAAAGTGTCATCTGTCCGTCAAGCAGGTAGAGACTTGGGGCCGTGAGATTGTAGCCCGTGACCGCAAGGGTCGTATACGGTTTCAGGTCTATCTCTCCGAAGACCGAGGAGAATGAGCTGTCACTGCTCCCGCTTATGATGATATAGCCGTCCTCCAGTATTTCGCTTATCGGATCCTCGGCAGATCCTGTGGGGGAGTAAAGTCTCACCGAGTCAATGTCTCCACGGCTCATGACAAGTGCGTCGCCGGCGGACAAAGTGAAGACAGTCAGGAATATGGCAAGAAGCGTAACAAGTTTTCTCATACAATCTGTTCCTCAATGTTTTGAAAGAATATTTACTTTCATTTCCTTATGATAAACGAAAATTCGGCTTGTGTCACATATTTTCGCCATTTAAGTGATTTTTAAGGAGATCAGTTCTGAGATTGTGAGCCTTGTATATATGTTCCCTTGTAAGGGAATCTATATGACATAACGATTTAACGATCGGCTTGAGCTGTGCCCTTATATTTGTCTGGTCATATGGACATACCGGTTTTATCACAGGCAGGCTGTAGCATTCGCTCAGCCTCCTCGTGACACTCTCGTGCGTTTCTATCAGCGGTCTAATGATGAAAAGCCTGCCGTCAAAGAAATCCTGGACCGGAAGCATCGTTGTGAAGGATGCCCGGAAACACAGATTCATGAGACTTGTCTCGACAAGGTCGTCAAGATGGTGTCCCATGGCTATCAGCCTGATGTTGTTCCTTGCAGCGTATTCGAAGAGTATCCTCCTGCGGTTTCTCGAACAGAGATAGCAGTTGAAGTCTCCTTTGAATGAAGAGGGGAACTGGTGTTCGTCAAGCATCGTGAAATCAATGCCGAGGCTGTTGAAGTATTCATATAGCTTTCCCCTGAAGCTTTCCTCAATGGGATGTTCGATCCAGTTTATCATAAGCGCCCTGAGGCGGTAGGAAACCGGCAGCCATTTGAGCCTGAGGGAAAGTGCGAGCGCAAGGGCAAGCGAATCCTTTCCCCCTGAAACAGCAAGAAGGACTTCATCTCCTTCCCCGATCATTGAATATGTGTTTATTGTCTTACCGACGCTTTTTATATACCGCATGACCCATGGCGGAATGTCTCCGCTGATCAGTGTGCGGTAGTCAAGCCTGTCCTGTGTATTCATTTATTATTCCCGATGCAAGTTTATCCGATACATACTGAGGCGCATAAAGCGATACGTTCCTCAGTGATGATGTGAACTGTCTGTTAACATCCTTTGTGAAAAGCTGGGTCACTTCGCTGAATGGAAGTGCGCCCTCATCACTTAGGATCATTGTGCTGCTTTCAAACGAAACAGGTTCCTGAATGTCGATCACGACTTCGTATTCTTTCAGGTCAGGATAATGCTTTTTCAGCTCTTCATACAGCGAGTTTTCGATTTCAAGCCGTCTGAACAGGTCTGCAGCCTGCGTTTCAATCCTGCCTCCTTCCTCATATGGCTTTTCGTAGACACGGGAGAACAGCTGGTTTCTGAAAACCTTCGTGATCAGGCGGAACGGCTCATATCCTTCATGTATTCGAGGAAAGAGACTGAACTGATTGTCGTCTATGAAATACAGATCGCTGCAGCTGATTATGCCGTCACGCATTCCTTCAAGCAGGGCTTTCTTGATCATTGCGGTTGCGCTTCTCACTCCTTTGTGCCAGTAGACATTCCTGTACATCAGATATTTCGAGAAAAGCAGATGCTCAAGGGATGAAATGGCTTCACGGACCAGTGCGGGCTTGCCGTTTTCCAGTCTCATTGACGAGATTATGTATCCCGTATCCTGAAGGCCGTAAGGCACGCCTGCGAAAAAAGCGTCACGGTTCAGGTAATCCAGCTTGTCCGGATCCAGAGCGCCCGAAAGCAGCGACGAATAGATTTCAGTCTCGCGGTTTTCAATATTCCTCTTTGAGATTATCTGCTTGACAGTTTCCGGATCCGCACCGCACTGTCTGACTGCTTTGTTCAGACTTGCATCCCCGTCTATGAGGTCGCATGCAAGATCCTCATGCTCCCTGATGCTGAGTTCCTTGAGAGAGTGGGCATATGGGAAATGCCCGATATCATGGAGGAGACAGGCGGCAAGAAACGAGCGTATTCCCGTGTATGTGAAATCCTCTCCTCCTGTCATGCACAGTTTCTTCATGATCAGCCGTCCCACATGATACACCCCGAGACTGTGAATCAGTCTCGTATGAACCGCACCGGGGTATATGTTGCAGGCAGGACCGTTCTGCTTTATGTTTGCAAGTTTCTGGACGTTCTTTTCCAGATACAGATGCCTGAATGCATCGTCAAGTCCGATGTCTTTCCACAGCGGATCCCTGAGAGTGTGTATAAAACCTGTATCAAGTGCTGCTTCTGCTGTCTTTCTATCCATGGCAATTTAGTCTATCATAAGTGAGGGGTATTTGTAATGAGAAAAATTCTGACTGTCATCATTCTTGCTTCCCTGCTGTTTCCGCTCTCTGCCGTGACGTATGCGTATGATCCCGACATCGGCCTTCTCACAAAAGGGGATGCCGGACTGATTGCGGCATTGAAGGAGGAATTCTCCCTTGAATGGGTCGAGGAATATGTGAGCCCGTCCTTCATTCAGGATTTCTCCGCAATGTACGGAGGCATCCTGCCTTCCGTCCTCCCGCTTGAGGATGTCCTCATGAGCGGGGAAGACGGAACTGTCAGCATAAAGGACAGGTCAAAGGGGATAATCATGACTGTTTTCCTTAACGGAGAAGGGCAGATTGAAAGCCTTTCAGTCAGTCAGTCAGCTCCTCAAGCTGAGAGAGAAGACGGCTGAAGTAGCCGACAGCGCTCTTCACGCTTTCCTTGCCGGACATGTCGACACCTGCGGCTTTCAGATTCTCGATGGGATACATGCTGCCGCCTCTCTTGAGGAAAGAAAGGTATTCATCCCTTTCCTTTTCACCTCCTTCCAGAACCCTGTTGGCGAGCGCTATTGCGGCGCAGATTCCGGTGGAATACTTGTAAACGTAGAATGCGTTGTAGAAATGCGGAATCCTGAAACATTCAAGATCGCTGTATTCCTCGAACTCGACATCAGGGCCGAAATAGGACTCAAGCAGGCTCCGGTAGGTCTTTCTCAGATAGTCGAAAGTCGCGACTCCTCCGTTTTCCACTTCCTCATGTACCTTCTTCTCGAACTCGGCGAACATCGTCTGACGGAATAGGGTCGCCACGATATCATCAAGGCGTGATGCGATAAGATATGCCTTCATCCTGTCATCGCTGCTGCTGGCGATCAGATAGCGGGAGAGGAGTTCCTCATTGAAGGTTGATGCGACTTCAGCTTCGAATATCGAGTACTCGTAGTGCATGAACGGATTGTTCCTTGCGGAATAATAGCTGTGCATCGAATGTCCGCCTTCGTGGATCAGCGTGAACACACTGTCAAGAATGTCATCCTTGTAGTTTGTCAGGATATAAGGCATGGAAGTGTAGGCACCTGAGGAGAATGCGCCGGAGCGCTTTCCTTCATTTTCATACCGGTCAACCCAGCGGTCTTCTGTCAGTCCTCTTACCAGTATGTCTGTATATTCCTTTCCCAGAGGGCTGACTGCCTTTCCTATAAGCCCGACAGCCTCATCATATGTGTAAACTGAGCTGACATCTGCAACCATCGGAAGATACACGTCATAATGCTTAAGCTTCTCTTTTCTCAGCAGCTTTGCCCTGAGTCCGTAATAGCGGTACAGGACAGGGAATGATTCATGTATTGCCTCTATCAGGTTGTCATATACCGACCGGGGAACATCATCGGGGAAGAGGGCTGCCTCAAGCGAAGAGCTGTATCCCCTTGCACGAGCCTGGAAGATATCCTGATTGACAGAACCTGCATAGAGCTTTGCAATCACATGCTGGTGTTTCTCGTACTCCCTGTAAAGCTTTTCGTAGGCTTCCTTTCTTATATTCTCATCCTTGTCCTGAATGAATACCCTGAAACTCGACTGGGTGAGCTTTTCACCGTTGATGAAGCCGAAATCAAGATCCACGTCGTTGAGGTCATGAAAGGCATCCTGGCAGGCTGATGAAGCTTCTGTATTGAGGGACAGCAGTCTCTCTTCCGCCGCAGAGAGCGTATGCTCCTTCATCCGCAGAAGTTTGGATATGAAGATCCTGTAATCTGCAAATCTTTCTTCACGGAGCCATTTTTCAAGTTCTGCCTTTTCAAGTGACATGACCTCAGGATCGAACCAGCTGACAGCTTCGCTGCAGGCTGCGCTAAGAGATGAGGCAAGTCCTGCATTTTTCTGTTTTAAGGCATCTCCCGCATCGCTTTCATACTGCAATGACGCCCATACGCACAGGCTTTCCACGTTCATTGTTATTTTTCTGATTTCCTCAAGCGCATTGAAAAGCACATTTGAAGATTCAGCCAGACGTCCTTTGTAAAGCTCAAGTCTTGTCAGGGAGGAGAGGGCCTCGGCGTATTCTTCCTGCCATTTCTCCTGTGAGTCGTACATCGCCTCGAGATTCCATGTGTTTTCTTTTTTCTGTTCACTTCTTTTCATAAAACGAAAACCTCCTCAGGACAGCAGCAGATTGATTTTTCTCATTGCCCTGCCGCGGTGCGAATACCGGTCTTTCTCGCTGTCGCTCAGCTGTGCCGCGCTTCTGCCGGTGTCTTTGACCAGGAATACGGGATCATAGCCGAAGCCGTTCTCACCTTCAGCCGCAGTTGCTATGCTGCCTTCAACCGTTTCCTGCACTATGTACACACGCTCTCTGTCAAGCATGAGGACACATGCCGAGACAAAGCGCGCGCTTCTGTTTTCCTTTCCCTCCATTTCCTCCAGCAGAAGGGTATACTGCTGCCGGCTTGTGAGCTTCACGCTGTCGCTGCAGCCGTAACGTGCCGTATATATCCCGGGCCGTCCGTCAAGGGCATCCACGACGAGGCCGGAATCATCCGCAAGAACCGGAGCCTTCACTATGTCGTACAGTGCCCCGGCCTTTATGAGAGCATTCTCGATGAAAGAGGATCCGTTCTCATCCGGAGAGAATTCAAGTCCTAATTGCTTTGGCAGGATTATCTCAATTCCGTTTTTTATCAATCTCTGCATCTCCCGCTTCTTATGATCCGACGATGATGCGAAATACAGCTTATCCAGTTTTTCCATGAGATAATAATAGCTGAAAGAGAGGCTAAAGTTAACATTGCTTTTCGCTTTATTTCCATGAGGATGATGAAAAATGAGAAAGGGATTGTTTCACGGCTTTCCGTATACTGCAGTGATATTGTCAAGATAGGCTCTGGCGTTTCTTATGCATCTGCTCACTGTTGAAGGCGGAATGTTCAGTGCAGATGAAAGCTTTCTCACCGACAGCCGGCTGTCGATATTCCTCAGCATTTCGTGTTTGCTGTTGAGACGGTCTTCACATTTGCTGCGCAGGAAAATGAGTTCCTGTCTCTTGTCTTCATCCGTCTCTTCCTCTATTGACCTGCTCAGCGCAATGAAGCGGAGAAAGTGTCTGTTCCTCACTTCCTGCTCGCGTGAGACTTTTGCATGGATATCACTCCTCAGTTCATGATTGAAGCTTGCCATTGCAGCAATTGCGGATGCGGGGACATCAAACACAAGTGCAAGGTTTTCTATGGTGAAGGTATCGTAGTCATCACCGCAGTAAAGCAGCAGAAGGAGCATGTCGCGCCGGTTCTTGTAATCTTTCAGGTGCACCCTGATCTGTTCAAGGACCGGATTGTCGAGCTTCCTTTTCCCCGGCATATGGTTTATGACCATCTGATAGCATTCGTTTATGTCACTGAAAAGCTGTTTCCTGCCGTTCATGTCCTTGAGCGAAACATCATAGAAGACTGCTTTCTCAACCGGGGCATTTTCAAAGCGCTGGATGTAGTAGTCCGGGTCCTGCTCATGGGCAAAGCTGTACGATGAGCCGTCAGCGCTGTATCCCGTGTTTTCGAGACTGCTGCATTCTTCATTCCTTTTGAGAATCGTTTTCACCCTGAATCTCAGTATTGCCTTGAGGTAGTTTATATAACCTGTACCCTGGCTTATGCGGTAGGAAAAGATTATCTTGTCGATACTCGGGTACAGCGAGAGAAAAATTGTCGAGCACAGGTCCTCGCTTATAAGCAGCAGGGCGGACGGGATGAGATAGATCAGCTCTTCGGTCCTGGTGCGTATGTACTTGTATTCATCTTTGTAATCCTCAGCCTTTTCCCTGAGGGTGAAAAGTGATGAGAGCTTCTCTTCAAGCAGTTTTTCCTCATTCGTTGTGATGATTCTTTTTATTTCCATTTTCTGAATTCCTCCGGTGTGAACCGGATCAGAAAATGCAAAAAGAATGCCAGATGCTTGATCTTCTGATCCAACATCCGGCATTGAAAGAAATTAGGAAACAAGCAAAATCTCTGATGATTTCCCTTTCAATCTTTGGCGGTGATTATTCCCTCAAGTTTTGTGATTGTCATCTCAATGACATCCTCAAGTTTTCCTTCCGTTTTCGCTCCTGCCGCATACTTATGTCCGCCGCCGCCAAGAGAGGCTGCAAATGAACCGATGTCGATACCGCTGAGGTTTTTGCTCCTCATTCCGATTTCCACATATCCGTCCTTTTCCTTGAAGAAAAGCACGACCCTGACGCCTGTCACCTGTAGCAGCTGGGCGTAAATGTCATCGGCAGGTTTTCCCTCAACCTCATCCGAGGCCGTCTGGTATGTGTACAGAAGCTTGCCATCATATGCACTCTTCACCCTGCCGATAAGGGATGAAACCGTTTTGAAATACGAAAGGCTCCTTCCGTCATGCATCTCATCATATACTATGTACGGCGAGATGCCCTGATCCACAAGATGGGAAACCCTTCTCAGCGTTTCTCCTCCGACTTTCTCGTTTATGAAATGATAGAAGCCGGTGTCGGTCGCGAAACCCTTGTATATATAGGAGGCGAGGCGGGGTGTGAGCGGCAGTCCGAGCTCCTGTCTCAGCGCATCCACGATAAGGCTTGTAGACACTGATGCCGGTATGATTTTCATAAGGCTTTCATCAGTGAAGCTTTCGCCTGAGCTGTGGTGGTCCAGCACTATTATCTTTTCATTCAGCAGCGGAGCGATAATCTCTCCCGGCCGGTCTGCGGTGGAGCAGTCAACCACAACCACAAGAGGCTTTTTCCGTATGAGAGATGACGGCACCTCTGTGAGAAATTCACTTTCAAACTGCCTGATCTCGTTTCTGGTGAACGGCCCCTGGTTGAAAAGCGTTACGTTCTTGCCCATGGCACGGAAGATCTCGCGGCATGCAAGCTGTGAGAATATACAGTCGCCGTCCGGACTGGAGTGCCCGAATACGGCTATGTCTTCGGCCGCCTTCAATGCATCGATGAGCTGAGCTGAAAATGGTGTGTAAATCGTGTTTTTTTCCATGATTATGTTTTCTTAAAATACTGAGCTGCAGGAATGAAACTGCAGCTCGGTGTCTTTCATGCATTATCCCTGTCAAGGAGGTCCCGGGAAGAGGGCAGCTGGTCAGTAGTGTATTCAATAACCGGCTTTCCCTTTCCGTTCACACAGTCAGCGGTCATTGTCACCTGTTTTATGTTGTGTTCGGACGGGATGTCAAAACTGATGTCAAGCATCATCTGCTCGACGATCGAGCGGATGCCTCTTGCACCTGTGTTCTGGTCTATGGCGGTCTGCGCGATTGCATCAATGGCATCGTCGGTGAAGACAAGCTTCACGCCGTCCAGACTCATGTTGACTATATACTGTCTGATTACGGAGTTCTTCGGTTCCACGATGATTCTCTTGAGATCCTCTTTCGTGAGATTCTCCAGGCTTACGTGGATGGGAAGACGTCCTATGAACTCGGGGATGAGGCCGAACTTGATGAGATCATCGGGATGGAGTTCCTTCAACAGCTCATCAAAGCTCTTTTCATCAGCGCTTTCCACATTGGCACCGAAACCCATTGTCTGGTTTGCGACGCGGTTCTCGATTATCTTGTCAAGGCCGACGAATGCTCCGCCGCAGATGAAAAGGATGTTGGTTGTGTCGATTCTGAGCATCTCCTGGTTCGGATGCTTGCGTCCTCCCTGAGGAGGAACGGAAGCGACGGTTCCCTCTATGATCTTCAGAAGAGCCTGCTGGACACCTTCGCCCGAAACATCACGGGTGATTGAGACATTTTCACCTTTCTTTGCGATCTTGTCGATCTCATCAATGAAGATGATGCCTTTCTCAGCTCTGGAAATATCGTTATCGGCAGCCTGGATCAGCTTGAGGAGAATATTCTCGACATCCTCTCCGACATAGCCTGCCTGGGTGAGGGTGGTTGCGTCCGCTATCGCGAACGGGACATTGAGCTTCTTTGCAAGAGTACGGGCAAGCAGAGTCTTTCCGGTTCCCGTAGGACCGATGAGAAGGATGTTTGACTTGTCCATCTCAATATCCTGATCAGCGATTTCCTGTGAGAATTTCACTCTCTTGTAATGGTTGTATACAGCCACGGAAAGGACTCTCTTCGCACTTTCCTGACCGATGACATACTGGTCGAGATATTCCTTTATTTCCCTTGGTGTCGGCACTTCGAGATCGCTGTAATCATCATTCTGTCCCTGTGCCGGACGGTTTGCCTTGAGAATGTCCTGACATGTCTTGACGCATTCATTGCAGATTGCGACGTTTCCGGGACCATGGATCAGAGTTCCGACTTCAGAGGCGTCTCTTCCGCAGAATGAGCATGTTTTGTTTCTTGCCATCTTATGCCTTCCTCATGACTCTGTCCGCGATTCCGAGCTCTACGGCCTCGGAGGCGTTCATATAATAATCCCTTTCAATCAGGGCGCTGATTTCATCAAAAGACTTTCCCGTATGGCGGCTGAGTATTTCGGTTGTGAGTTTCTTTATTCTCTGAAGTTCCCTGTTTGCAACGATGATGTCGCTTGCCTGTCCTTCAGCTCCGCCGTATGGCTGGTGAATCATGACTCTTGCATTCGGCAGTACGGAACGCTTGCCTTCAGCTCCCGATGCAAGGATCAGACTTGCCATAGAACAGGCCTGACCGATGCAGATCGTGTTTACATCAGGTCTGATGTACTGCATGGTGTCATAGATAGCAAGCCCGGCAGTTACTGAGCCGCCGGGAGAGTTGATATACAGGTTGATATCCTTTTTCGGGTTCTCGCTTTCCAGAAAGATCAGCTGGGCAACAACAAGATCCGCCATATCATCTCTGATCTCCCCGTCAAGGAATATGATTCTGTCCTTTAGAAGGCGGGAGAAGATATCATACTGTCTTTCACCGGCACCGGAACGTTCGACGACGTACGGCACCAGTGTGTTAAGTTTTATGTCCTTAAGTGACATTATTTCTCCTTAGTTGTCTTTCTTTTCCTCTTCTGCAGCCTCAGCTTCCTCTTTCTCATCATTCTGAGTGCTGTATTTCTCCTGCTCCTTGTAGTAAGCATCGAAATAGGAAGAGAAATCGAGCTTGTCACCTGTCTTGTTGAAGGTGTTGTTGTCGATAAGATACTGAGGAACCTTGCTGAATTCAAGTGATTCCTTTGCTTCCTGGCGGATTTTCGCCTTGTCTTCATCGCTTGTCTGGTCAGTGATCCTGTCCTTGACAGCTTCATCGATCTCACTGTCGGAGACTTCAATGACGCCTTCCTTCCTGATGGCATCCATGATGATCTGCTGGTTGAGGCTTGTCATTGCTCTTCCGGTAACCATATTCTGGATGTAGAGAGCCATCGGATCCTGTGCGCTGATGAGCTTGTCAATTTCCTCTGCGGAGCGACCGATCTGACGCAGATAATCGCGTGTTTCCATTCTGATCTCAAAGTCGATCATCGACTGTGGAATCTCGAACTCGCTGCTCTTGATGATGGATGAGAAGACCTTCATGTACTTTTCATCCTCTGCATAGCGGTCAAGCTGCTCTGTAAGATCCTTTCTGATACCATCTCTGAGATCGGCAACGGTCTTGTATTCTTCCTTGATGTCCTGTGCGAATTCATCGTCGACAACTGGAAGCTTTCTCTCTTTGAGCTTTGTGAGCTTCACGGAAAGAGTGATGGTCTTACCGCGCAGGGACTCATCGCTTTCACTCTCATCGTATGTCTTTGTGATCTTCTTCTCATCTCCTGCAGCCATGCCGATGATATCGTCATCGATCTTGTACTGGTTGTATGAAGAACCGATGGTGAAGGTGAAGTCGTTTCTCTTTGTGTTCTCGACTTCGGCTCCGTTCTCATCAAGCTGCACATAGTCGACAGTTGCGATATCGCCTTTTTCAGCCTTTCCTTCCTTTGTGATGACATCGGAGTTCTGCTCCCTGAGCTTCTCGACTTCCGCATCGATATCCTTCTCGCTGATCTCTCCGTTGAGAACATCGAATGAAAGATTCTTGTACTGTCCGAGCTTCACAGCCGGGAATGCATCGTAAAGGACTGTCACAGTGATGTCGCTGTCCTTCTTGAACGGGCGAAGTGAGTCCTCATTCTCGATCTTGACAGTGGAATAGGGAAGCGGCTGGTCGCCTTCTGCAAGTGTCTTTGAGTTTTCGTCGAACTTCTTCTCGATGAGATCGAAGCTGACTTCTTCCCTTACATACTCTCCGAGCTGGCGCTCAACAACAGAAAGAGGAGCCTTGCCCTTTCTGAAACCTTTGAGTGTGAGTTCCTTCGCATATTTAGCGATCTTGTTTCCGTATTCGCTTTCAATCTCAGCGGCAGGAATTGTAAATGTGAGAGCCTTCTGGCTTTTTGCTCTAGCTTCCAATTTCACGTCAGCCATAATATCCGTCCTTAAATTTATTTTCGATAATAAGTCTTTGTTTTTACACAACTTTGTAAATATAGCAGATTGACAAAGCTTTGTCATCTGCCCCCGTATTCCCTTATTTTTCCGATGAGACTGTCGATGTGTTCATGCGTCAGGCGGGGATTGAGAAGGGTGAACTTGAGCATTACTGCACCACTCATCACGGTCTGTCCTATGACAATCCCTTCATTCAGCAGCCGCCTTCTTACAGCTTTATTGACAGAGTCGCCGGCTTTAAGTGCAAATACAACTGAGCTGAGCACCGGTTTTACCGGGCAGATGAAATCCTCGTCACTGCTGATCCTGGAGTAGAAGTAGTCTGCATTCCCGATCACGGTGTCGATTATGCGTTCATATCCTTCCTTTCCCCTTGCCATGAATGAGAAGAGGACCTTTATTGCATCCGCCCTTCTTGTGGTCTGCACCGACTTTCCAACAAGGTTCACATAGCCGTCCTCCTCGTCCTCTTCCCTGTTGAGATAATCGGCATGAAGCTGGAAGCAGTCAAGGAGTGATGCCTTTTTGACAAGGACGGCAGAACAGCTGATCGGAAGCAGGAACATCTTGTGAAAGTCCACGGTGATTGAATCTGCAAGTGACAGATCCCCGATCCTTGAGCGGTATCTGCTGCTCATCACGGCACCCGAGCCGTATGCGGCATCCGCATGAAGATGCATGCCGTACCTGTCGGCAATCCGTCTCATTGCTCCAATGTCGTCAACAGAGCCGAAGTCAGTCGTTCCGATCGTCGCGACGATACAGAATGGCAGCAGGCCATTTCTCACGTCAGCTTCTATCAGCTTTTCTGCCTTTTCAATATCTACAGAACACCTGCTGTCAACCGGAAGCTTCACGACGGCATCATAGCCGAGACCGAGCATATGGCAGCTTTTATCCATCGAGAAATGAGATATCTCCGAAGTATACAGCCTCAGCTTTCCGAAGCACTCAGGATTTCCGTATTTCTTCACGTCATGATCCAGATGCGTCATGCAGTACCAGTCGCGTGCCGCTGTGATGGCAGACAGGTTTGACTGGCTGCCGCCTGAGGTGAAGCAGCCGTCGGCTTCATCATCATAGCCGAACAGTTTTTTCAATGTGCCGATCACTGTGAGTTCGACTTCAGTTGCCGCCGGGCTCTGATCCCAGCTGTCCATCGAATCGTTGAACGTGTTTATTATCAGCTCGGCACTCAGTGATTCCAGCAGGGACGGGGAGTGGAGGTGCGGCATGTAGTCGCATGACCATGTGCGAAGCATGTGCGGCATGACCTCCCTTGCCGTCACGTCAAGCACACTGTCGAAGCCCATTCCCTTTTCAGGTAGGACAGTGAGCGAGCCGATGCGCTTTCTCAGTTCATACGGATTGATGCCCGAGAAAGCCGTCTCACCGCTGCAGGAAGAGAAAATGGCATCGAGAGTTTTTCCAATTTCCCTTTTCAGCTCATTTCTGTCCTCGGGTTTTTCGGAGAGTACAGTCTTATTTTCCAGTGACATCGCTGTTGACCTGTCTTACAACCTTTTCAAAGATTGAAAGCATTGTATCGATTTCTTCCTTTGTAACATTGAGAGCACAAAGACATCTCATGACAGAACCGTTTCTTCCGCCTTTTTCCATAACAAGCCTGTTCTCAAAGCACAGGCGCTGGACTTTTGCAGCAATTTCGCCGGAGGGAAGCGGATGACCCATGAGGTCTTTCTCTCCCTCCGGGTTGACGAACTCTATGCCGAGCATGAGTCCCTTTCCCCTGATGTCCGCGATGATAGGGCACTCTGCCTTGAGCTTTTCAAGGCGTGCCTTCATGTAATTTCCTTTTTCTGTGACTTCAGCGAGGAATTCCGGTTTCGTCACCCTGTTCAGAACAACAGTTCCCGCAGCCATTGCAAGCTGGTTGCCGCGGAAGGTTCCCGCATGTGCACCGGCTTCCCATTTGTCCAGTTTCTTATTGTAGATGACAACGGCCATGGGCTGTGTGCCGCCGATAGCCTTTGATGCGAGTATGATATCAGGTACTATATCAGCATATTCGAATGCGAACAGCTTTCCGCTGCGTCCCATGCCGCACTGGATCTCGTCGCATATCATCGGGATATCGAGTTCTTTTGTGACACTTCTGACTGTCTGGAGGAATTTCACGGGAGCCGGGATGACACCGCCTTCACCCTGAATGGCTTCCAGAATGACTGCAGCCGGTTTTGGGACTCCGCTCTCGGGATCTTTCAGCATGCGCTCGAAATATGCACAGCAGGCATCTGTACCCGCATCACCTCCCAGGCCGAACGGGCAGCGATAGGAATACGGGTAGGGCATGAACTGCACACCCGGCATCAGGTTTGCAACAGGCGTCTTCGCATGCAGGTTGCCGGTGAGAGCCATTGCTCCATGGCCCATTCCGTGATAGCCGCCTGAGAATGCGATAACACTGCCTCTGCCTGTTACGGTCTTGCAGAGTTTGATGGCGGCATCCGTCGCATCCGTGCCGGAGGGAGAACAGAACTGGATCTTCGCATTGTTCCTGAGTTCTCCCGGGAGATTGTCCAGAATGGTCTGAACGAAACGGTCCTTTACAGGCGTTGTCAAATCAAGAGTATGAAGCGGAGCATCGCTGCTTATGAGGTCTATCATGGCCCTGTTCACTTCATCGTCGTTGTGCCCCAGCGCAAGAGTACCGGCGCCGCACAGGAAATCAAGGTATCTGTTTCCTTCCACATCTTCAACCCAGGATCCCTTTGCCTTCTTCAGGGCGAACGGGAACTTTCTCGGGTAGCTTCTGGCAGATGACTCGAAGTCATTCTGACGGTCAATGTAGTACTGATTTGACATCTTTTCGTTTTCTTTCATTCCTTTCCGGTCCTTATTCCATAAAATACCTTTGAAATTTTAAAGTTTGGCAATATCCCCATGCCTTCAGCCGACGGCAGATGGCAGTGAGTTTTTTGTTATTGCGCCTGAATGATAACAGGCAAAGACAAATGATGCCAGTGAAAAAAAGAAAAAAAGCAAATAATTTGAATATTTGAAATATTTCTTTTTCATTTCAGGTTTTACAAGCTGCTTGGACACGATTTCCGATAAATTTCCCGTCAGGGGCTTGCAAAAGCATTCTTTATGCTGTATAAGTTAGTTAATGCTAACTTTTGAACGGAATCTACTCCTCATTCACCATTCACCCGTTCATGAAGATGCAGAGACACAGGAAACGGAGGTAAAAGCCGATGAGAAGCGAGGCCATGATCGTCAGGGGGTGTGCACCGACACTGGCAAATATCAAGAGTTCATCATTGATCTGTCTGCCGTCAGACTGCCCGTGCCTTGATGACATTCTCTCCAGACTCAGGCTTAAGGGCATCGGCTTCCGTTTTTTCAAAAACACATACGGCTGCACCCTGCTTTTCGCCTACAGGCCGAAAGCACTGAAGAAATGTCTCAACCATAATGAGGATACCAGAAAATTTCTTGCCTCGATCGGTTATGACACGGGGGATCTTGTCTCATGCCTCAGGCTGCTTGAAAAGCGGCTCAGCAAGGAAAGTTTCCCTCACGAGATAGGCTTTTTCCTCGGTTATCCATCCGAAGATGTTTTCTCTTTCATAGACAAAGAGGGAAGAGCCTATGTCGCAAAAGGCATGTGGAAGATTTACCACAACGCGGAGTCATCTCTGGCTTTGTCCAGAAAGTTCTCCAGATGTACAGCCTGTCTGCTTTCATCTCTTGAAAAAGGAATACAAATTGAATCCTTGTGCGTCAGCGCATGAGGTAAGGAGAAACCAAATGAAAACAGCAATCGTATTTGCTTCCCTCACGGGAAACACGGAAGCCATGGCCGAAGTGCTTGCCGGCGAGCTTAATGGCAAGGCTGAAGCTGATGTCTTTGATGTGTCAGCTCAGTCTTTCGACAATCCTGATGCCTATGATGCAATTGCATTCGGCTCTCCTGCAATGGGAGAGGAGGTTCTGGAAGAGGACAGTTTTGAGCCCATGTTCTCAGCAATAGAATCTTCCCTGAAGGGCAAGAGAGTTGCTCTTTTCGGTTCCTACGGATGGGGAGACGGGCAGTGGATGAGAGACTGGGAGGACCGGTGTGCGGCAGACGGCGCAATTGTCGTGGGATCAGTCATTGCAATGGGTGCCCCTGATGATGAAGCGGTCAGCCGGCTTAAAGAGCTTGCCTCGGCAATGCTGAAGTAATTTTTCGTTTATTATCTGCGGAAAGAAGGTAGCCATCCTCTATATTTCATCCTTCTTTCCGCTTTTTTTTGGGGCAATGAGCAGATGTGAAAATTTGTGACAGTCCGATTAACAGTCCGCTGCTCTACCGGCTGAGCTAAAGGGGAATGCTTAGCGTGAGAAGGGCATCATATAGGTATTAAAAGCATCGTACAGGAGATCTGATTTCCGTTTTCTTCTGCCAGCGGAAATTCCAAACAGAGGGGCAAATGAAAGAAAAAGCCTGACCAATTCTTTTGAAGAATCAATCAGGCTTTAAGCGAAAGACGGGACTTGAACCCGCGACATCCACCTTGGCAAGGTGGAGCTCTACCACTGAGCTACTTTCGCATTAAACCGGCTTCCGGTCGTTAAACTTAAGTCCTGTTGCGAGAGGCGGGACTTGAACCCGCACATCAACGATACTAGAACCTAAATCTAGCGTGTCTGCCAATTCCACCACTCTCGCAATGGAATTTTGAGCCGCAAAGGGATCGAACCTTTGACCCGCAGATTAAGAGTCTGCTGCTCTACCAGCTGAGCTAGCGGCCCGTTTTGTTGTGCGCCCGGCAGGATTCGAACCTGCGACCTGCGGATTCGAAGTCCGACGCTCTATCCAATTGAGCTACGAGCGCAATCTTTCCGAAGAAAGAAGTGGGTGGAAGAAGGGGTTCGAACCCTCGACAACCAGATCCACAATCTGGCGCTCTACCACTGAACTACTTCCACCATTTATGCGAAGCAGTCGGTGTAAACCAACGCAATCAACGGTGCTTAATATTGCAAAAAGCAAAACTTTTGTCAAGCTTAAAGAAGCAGAAATTTTGATTTTTCTTTGAGTATTCTTTTAATTCCATATATTGCCGGAAAATGTTTTTCAGACAATTCTGTTGAGCCTTTCATTCCTGATAAATGATGAAAGGTTTTCAGCAAGAATTGAAAGGAGTCTCTGTCTTGTTTCCACCGGTGCCCATGCTATATGAGGTGTGACAATGCTTCTTTCATGTCTGGAAAGCATATTGTTCACGGGAGGCTCCTTTTCAAGCACATCCGCGCAGTACCATGAAAGTGTACCGTCATCAAGAGCATCAATCACATCACCCTCACAGACAAGACCGCCCCTTGATGCGTTTATGAGTATTGCACCCTTTCTGACATGTGAGAGGAAGTCTTTGTTCACCATGCCTGCTGTATTTTCATTTTGAGGGCAGTGAAGGGTGATGATGTCTGATGAAGAAATGACCTCATCAATAGGAAGATTCATCACTCCTTCCATCTTTGAATGAGGGGAGTAGGCAAGTACATTCATACCGAATACAAGTGCAAGCCGGGCAACCTGTTTTCCTATATTGCCAAGGCCTATTATTCCTATTGTCTTTCCATTCAGCTCAAACAGTGGGTGGAGCCAGTAGCAGAAGCACGGGGATTTCTCCCAGTCTCCTTTTTTCACGCTTCTGTCATGTTCATCGACACGGTTTGCGATTGAGAGAATGAAGGCAAATACATGCTGTGCCACTGCATCGGTGCTGTAGGCCGGAATGTTCGTAACGGCAATTCCTCTTTTCCTGCATTCGTCTATATCTATGATATTGTAACCTGTGGCACTTACTCCTATATACCGGAGCCGAGGAAGCTGCTGTATGACATCTTTTGAGAAGACAACTTTGTTTGTGATTACAATTTCCTTGTCATAGCACCTCTCGATTACAAGATCGGGAGACGTGAAATCATATACCTCAAAGTCGGCAAGGGCTTTAAGACAGTCAAATGATAAATCGCCCGGATTCAGGGCATAGCCGTCAAGAATGATACCTTTCATGCAGAAAGGATTGCACATGATCGGATGGAAAGCAATATGAGAGTTGCATATAAAACTCCTAAATCTCTTACTTGTATTAGTTGCCAAATTCGCGTATAACTATATCCGTTAATCCGACTTCAGGGTTAATTGTTCTTGAATGGGGCCTTAGCTCATCTGGTAGAGCATCAGGTTCGCAATCTGAGGGTGGCGAGTTCGAGTCTCGTAGGCTCCATTTCTTTCTTTGTTATACATCCCGAACATCAGAAGATGAAAAAGCTGGTAATAGTACTTATCTATTGGCTCATATAATCTGTGTATCTTTGAGTGCAAGTGTCTGTATACACAGTATTATGAGCATGGAATAATTTGAGGTACTGTTATGAAAGATATAATTGTATTGTTGGTTTTTGATTTTATCGCCGATTCCCGGCGATAAAATCGGCGATAAACCTATAAAAACAGCTAAAATCGGCGATAAATCTATAAAAAAACAGCAAAAACCGGTGATAAAATCTGCGGAATATTTTTTCAGTAACAACGGCAGGAAACTTCCCTGTGTGTGCTGGATTGTCAAGTTTTGAACTGAGGCTTTTCGTATTCTTTTTCTTCAAGTATTCTGAAACATAAGGCAGATCCACAATTTACTGGAATTCTGCTGGAAAAGGAGAGCATTGCGGATGGACAAATCTTTGCGGGGTAGTTTTTCATTTTCCTCATTCCTTGATCAGCTCAATCTGAATGACAAAGCGAAAGAAGTGATACTTTCTTATTCTTTCTCTCATGATGATGCTGCCATGGCATATGATGCCATAATAAAGGATGAAGCTTTTGCAGATGCAAAAAGGGCGCTTGCCTCTGTTGCATCTGCAGCTTATGAGATCACACTTCCCGAATACAGAAAAAGAGGCATAAGCGATGACATCGCAATTACAACATTGTCTGACATCGCAAGATGGGAAGAGGAGTATGAGAGAACACATGAAGGGCAGCCGGGACTGAGTGAGATCAGATGGCTTAAATACCATCTGCAGTTGCAGCTGTTCGCGCTTGGCTCTCTTCAGTACCAGCTCCTGCCTGAAGAAGACGGTATTTTCACTTTGAATCTACACATCCCCAAAGACAGTGACATTTCACTGTCAAGTGTCCGCTCCTCTTTTGAAAAGGCCAGACAGTTTTTCAAAAAGGATAAAATGAAGATCAAGTGCTTTTCCTGGCTGCTGTCAGATGAACTTTCGTCTCTTCTGGATGATTCTTCCAGGATAAAAGCATTCTCTTCATTATTCACCAAGGTTTCTTCCGATTACGGCAGGCGTCAGGCTGAGGAAAGAATATTCGGACATCTTGAAGACGATCCTGAAAACTATGAAGCTGAAACGTCACTGGCTGCAAAGGCCAGGGAATACCTTATGAAAGGTGGAAAACTTCCGATCACATCCGGATTCCTCATCATCTGAAATCATCTGATTCCAGCTTGATGAAAACAAGTATCCACGAGGCAAGGGCATGATCTGTCTTTGCCTCTTTTCTTATGAAAATCTGTAATTAAGTTTTATTTATAACAATATTATTGTTGACAGCATATTATATGCAATATAGTATTTAAACAGGAGGTAACACTTATGGTGACATCCAATATGAATATGCTTGATGCCTGCGTGCTTGCCTGTCTGGAAAACGGTCCCTCATACGGGTATGTACTGACACAAACGATGATGAAAGCTGTTGAGTGCAGCGAATCAACACTGTATCCGATTTTAAGGAGGCTTGAGAAATCGGGACTTCTTGTCTCCGGCAACAATGTAGTGAACGGAAGGAACCGGAGACTTTATGAGATAACAGAAGACGGCCGGAGCGTGCTCTGTCAGATGAGGGATGAGTGGAAAAAATACAAACAGGCTGTTGATCTGCTGCTGGAAGGAGGTGGGTATGAACAGAAAGAGTTTTCTTGATGAACTGAAAGTTCTGCTGTGTGTCAATCTTGAGCCGTCTGAGGTAAAAAGCGCATATCAGTATTACAGCGAGCTTTTTGATGAGGAGGATGAAGATGCGCTTATTTCCCGTCTCGGTTCCCCTCAGAGTGCAGTTGACGGAATTCTGGAGGGCAGGGGAAGTGCGGGACACACGATAAGAGGCGGTATGAGTGCGCTTTTCCTGTCGCTCAGGGTGAGAGGTTACAGATTCAAGGCGGTTCTATGGATCCTTATCATGCTCTTTGTTCTCTTATGCGAGCTTCTGGTTGCATCGGTTATCATTTTGGATTTGTATGCAGTTCTGACATTCCGCTATATATGGAAGTTATGGGTACTCCGTGATCTGAGCGCATTGTCATTCTGCGTTCTGCTTATTGTCATTACGGTCCGTCATATGCCTTATGCTGTATTCAGGAGGAGGAAGAAAAATGAATAGACTGTATAGAAGCACAAAGATTATCATACTGGTTACACTGATCATACTTGTATTATGGGCACTGGCAGGAATCCTCAACCTGTTCACTCCGATTCTTGTCAGCAAGAACGGACCGTCCGCTATTGAGTTCACTTTTCACAGATTACAGTCTCTGTACAGGCTTACTCTTCCTCACAAGACACGTCGCCTGTATGACAGCCTTCCGCCTGAATATATTAAGGTTGACTGGCTGAAGAGGTACAGTTCAGATGATATGTACTGGCTGCCGTACGGTCTTACCGGAGAAGAGGCAACAGATGAATATTTCGATTCTCTTCTTTCAAAAGATGTTGATGATCTGACAAGTGAGGAGATAAGGCATCTTTTCGGTCATCTCAAATGGTCCGGTACAATTGCGAAACTGCAGAATGAAGTTTTCGCACAGCTCGAAGAGAAGTACTTTGATTCTCAGGATGATATGCTGTCATTTGCCTCAAACTGGGTGGATTATTCTGTATATGAGCTTTATTTATCTGATGAGATACTTCATCTTGATGCATTATATGACCAGATAGAAGATGGGATCCTTTACGACGGGTATTCCGGTCTTCCGCTTGAGACGGCTGTTTTCCGGGTAATCGGAGAACTTCCTTCCTGGGCACAGGATCCTTCTTGCATCCTCTCTAAAAGCCAGACGCTCCGTCTGATACGTGAAGCAAACATGACAGGGACAACATTGAAAGTCCTGCTTCCTCAGTTGAGAAGAAATGCAGAACGTAACGGTATAATCCTCAGAGAAGATCTGACAACTCCTACAATGAATGTAAAGGCAGCATATGTGGAGAAGAAATTTGAGGAAATGGGCCTGCTGTGATAATTTTAATGCACCGCTTTCAAGTATGAGCGGTGCATTTTCACGGTTTGCAGGATACATGCAGAATAAAAACAGGTGATTTATTTTTTTCATATGTATTTACAAACATGCGGGAAATATGGCATAAAGACTCTGTCATGCGAAAGTAGCTCAGTGGTAGAGCTCCACCTTGCCAAGGTGGATGTCGCGGGTTCAAGTCCCGTCTTTCGCTCTTCTTGTTAGTCCTTACAATGTAAGGACTTTTTTATTTTGGTCAACCCTTAAAAAGTCAAAAAAATTGCAAAAAAATTGCAAAATCAAGATTTTCAAGTGGTTTTTCTGGCTTTTATAAAGTTAAATCGATCTTACTTTTGTGATATGAATATGAAGGGTATGGACTCATTATCACACTTGAAAGATACTCTAAAAGCCTATCGTAATAGGAGTTTGTCAACTTTTCTAAGAAATCCTTATTCTTTTTGATAGCTTTTGCAAAGTCTTCAAAGTCCCATTTTTCCGGTTGAGATTTGAAAAAGATTAATCTCTGAAGTTTTGGACGCAGCTGGAGTGACAAAATCCATCAGTATCAGACACAGAGGCATGTGGAAGGAGAGGAAAGCTCTTTATGGAAGTTGTGTAATGAAGGTCCTTTCTTTTAAAATCGAATCCTATTTCAAAGGAGGTAATGATATCTCCTTTGATCATCCTCACTGTATCAGGTGCTTCGTGTAGCATTAATCTTTGATGAAATCCATAATTGACATCGTATGTGATATCATAATATGCTTATTACAGGAGAGATAGGATGTCTCAATGGGATAAGCTGTTGGCTCGGCTGAAGGCTTTGGATCCTGATCTGAGATTCGAGGAACTGGAGAAGATCCTGCTTCGTCATGGATACATGGAGACGCAGCCGAAAGGCGGAAGCAGTCATCATATATTCAAGAAAGGCCGGTCAAAGATCGTGATCCCGAAGCACAAGCCGATACTGAAAGTGTATATCGCTCTCGTAAGGGATGCCGTAGAGGAGGAAGGAAAATGAAGAAGGATCTTGCTTACTACATGTCTCTTCCTTACAGGGTAGAGATCATCAAGGATATGGATGAGGAAGGATACGCTGCGTTCATACCGGAACTGAAAGGCTGTATCACCACAGGAGTCACGGAAGAGGATGCGCTTGAGAGTCTCAAGGATGCAAAGGCTGTATGGCTTTCATCAGCATTGGAAGATGGAGACGCGATTCCCGAGCCTGATATTATGAAGGAATACAGCGGCGAATTCAAGTTGAGGATGCCGAAATCCCTCCATAGGCTTCTTATGGAGAAGGCTCGGGAGGAAGGTGTCAGCATGAACCAGTATTGCGTGATGTTGCTAAGCATGAATGCTACTCTTCATTCAGTTGCTGTCAAATAAAATTATGGCGACCAAAAGAAAAATCTCGGATGAGCGAATCGAAGAGCTGAAAGCGAGTTCGATTGATCTTTCGGACATTCCTGAAATTACTGAGGAGATGTGGAAGACAGGGCATCTCAGAAACTGGAAGCCTGCGAAGAAATCGATTACTGTCAGGATTGATTTCGACAATCTCGAATAGCTCAAAGGGGAAAAACCGGAAGACTATTAGAATCGTCTGAGTGATGTAATCAGGTTGGCTTGCAACAACGGATATCATTTTCCCTAATGGATGATACAATATAGGAAGAAGATGACACGCTTAAACAGACTCGATTTATGCGCCTCTCGCAAGAAATGAAGTAGTCTCTTTTTTTATTTTATTTACCCTATTAAAAAAGTCAAAATATTGCATGAACCATTTTTTTTGAAAATTAATACAGTATCTGAATTAGTCCCATTGTTTTTTAGAATAAAAATCATATCATGTTACTATAATAGTAATATAATTTATGCGCATTTTTGCTACATAATAAAACGTGCGTATTATGTAGAAAACTGCCAGTTGGTAACCTGCGTACTTTGTAATAACGAACGGCAAAGAGGAAATTCAGTATGGCTTTCTTGAAACTCTCAAACCGGCATATGAGCTGACGGCTGATGAACTTGAGGTCGTGGTTTTCTGGGCTTTTTATGTCTTCTTTCAGGAAAAAGGTCCTTCCGGTGGAATCAGCAGGCTCATCATCGGGAGTGGAAAGCGCATAGTTTCAGGTATGAATCAATGCAGCTTGTATGCTAGAATACAGTCATGACGGTATTTTTTGTTTCACTGACGGTATTCATTGCTGACAGCATCATTCATCTTTATATCCAGAAGCACAAGGCTGTACAGAGAGGGGAAGACCTTAAGGGCGCACTGTCGAAGATTGTGCTTATGCCCTCTCTTTATCTGACTCTGTATCTTGCATCATTTGCCTTTGACCGTCCGCTTGCCAATGCCGGTCTGATCTTTTTCATAGCCATGTTCTATACACTGGGCGATCTGCTTCTTGTCCTGAAGAATGAAATATTCTTTTACCTTGGAGTGGTTTCATTCATGGCCGGGCACGTTGTCTACATCATATATTTCAGTCATTTCGGCTTTTCGTATATAACGCTTGCCGCAGGAATCATTGTATACGGAGCGCTTTTTGCACAGTACTGCCACAGGGTCATGGTGAAGAAGCCGCCTCTTGCCGCAGGATATATGGCATACGGCCTGATGCTCCTCATATTCGCATGCGGGATGGCATCTGTCTTTTCATTTGATCATGTATATTCATCACTTCTGGCACTTGCCGGTGTCACGGTTTTCGCATACTCGGACACCCGCATTGCCTACAACATGATCGGATATTGCAGCACATCGGATTTTACGATAATGCTTACATATGTGCTGGCAAACGTTTTCCTTGTGCTCTCACTCTGGTGCATCAACGTCTAGACAGAACGCGAGCGGCAGCGATAGGCGTAGCCTGATGATCTTCTGTCACCCGAAACCCTTTTTATTTCATACAGCTGTGGATAGTCCTTTATGAGCTCGGAAAGCTTTGAATAGCCGTAGGCGAGCGGGCTGAATTCGGGCTTCACACGTTTTATGTAGATGCCGGCACTGCTTATGTTCACATAATCATCCTCGTCTTCCACATACTTTCCGTATGCTATGCGCAGCAGGGCATGTATTTCATTTATGTTGGCATCCGCAGCAGGGGTTATGTTCTTTTTCTTTCCCGATGCCGCGGCCTGTGGTTTTTCCTTGTCATTCTTTGCTTCATCGTTCTTCGTGCTTGTAAGGTACTCAAGATAGATGAAATCATCGCATGCGTTGCAGAAAGCCTCTGGGGTCTTTTTCTCGCCGACTCCTATAACGTACATTCCGCTTTCCCTCAGCCTGACGGCGAGCGGTGTGAAATCGGAGTCGCTGCTGACGAGGACAACTGCATCATACATACCGGTGTGAAGCAGGTCCATCGCATCAATGACCATTGCGATATCTGTTGTGTTCTTTCCCGCGACATAGTCAAACTGCTGTTCGGCCTTGATTGCAAGGCTTTTTATCTTTCCCTCCCATTTGCGGAGGTTGTTTTTTGTGAAGTTGCCGTAGGCTTTCTTGACTATGATCCTGCCATAGGTCGAAACCTCATGCAGCACTTCCTCGAGTTTGCTGAGCTGTGTGTTGTCCGCATCGATGAGGACAACCATTTTTTCAAAATCTTCCATTGAAATCCTTTTTCACTCTTCAGGGGGAGATTTTTCCCCCTGAAATATCAAATCAGAATATTGTGAATGTGTTCTCCCATACTTCGCTTTCTCCTTCCTTGAGAAGACGGGTTTCCTCCATCTTCTCGATTTCAAGCGGACGGGATGCAAAGCCGAATGACACCATCGGCTCGAGACAGATGAACTGTGCCTTCATGTTGAGCACCGTCCATGCGACGAATGTCGTCATGTTGCCCATATCGACAGTCACGCCGTGTTCGCCTTCGCTGGATGTCAGCGTTATTTCCCTTGACTTCACACCCTGCAGCACTATGGGGCCTTTATCAGTCTCGCTTCTCTTCAGGTCGATGGAGTCTCCGATGAGGAAGTCCTCTTCCTCCATGAACCCGTCTCCCTTCTGGTATTTCCTGTCAAGATGTTCATTCTCCAGGAATGAAAGGCTGTAGGTCTCAAGATCGCAGTCTTCCCCGTTTATATCGAGGCTGAAGGCCGGATGCCAGGCAAAAGTATAGTAAAGGTCCTCCTTTGCATATACTTCGGCACGGGCAGTATAGCCGTTTTCATGGAGTGTGTATGTGACTGTAAGTGTGAAACCGTAAGGGTAATAGTTCTCCCTGAAGAATTCGTTATCCTCAAGAGTGAACTGCGCTATGTTGTCGGTAAGCTGCTCTGCCTTGAATTCATTGTCACGGGCAAAGCCGTTGTTCGGCATGTCGTATATCTTTCCCTTCGCGCTTATCTTGTTGTCCTTAGTCGGTCCTGACATGGGGAAGAGCAGGGGAGCTCGGCGCGGCCAGTAAGTCTTGTCGCCCTGCCAGATGTACTGGATACCGTTTCTCACAAGGGACTGCGGTTCAGCTCCGAGGGAGCTGATTGTCATGGTTGTTCCTGCGTTTTTCAGTGTGATCAGCATTTTCTCATTCTCCTTTTTTCGCCTTGAAAATAATGAAGGAAGGCTTGATCAGATCCCTTGAAAGTCCTTTTAGGATCTTAACCGCCTCCTTTGCCGGTTTTGGTTCGGCACATTCCTGAATTATAAATCCATTTTTGCAGAGTGTCGTTATTATTGTCGAGACTTTTCTGTGCTGGTGTATGACATCATCCACAAACCATTTGACATGACGCTCTCCTTCACTCTGGTAATCGGCAATCTTGAAGAAAACGTTTCCTTCCTCATCCTTCACATAGCGGTTGTCCGTATTCTTTGAGGCGGTTGTTATCGGGTTCTCCTGGCTGAACAGCAGAGTGCCGCCTTTTTTAAGGATGCGGAAACAGGATGCGATGAGCCTGTCGAAGTCAATCGCGTAATGGAAGGCGAGCGAGCTGTAGACAAGATCAAAACTTCCGGAAGGAAGACATGAGAGATCCTCCATGGAGAGCTTCATGTACTTTATGTTGCCGCCGCAGTTTATTTTCTCCGCCACTTCAAGCATGCGCTGCGAGATGTCGATACCGGTCACGGAGTGTGCCTTGTATGAGAATTCAAGGCAGTTTGCGCCGAAGCCGCAGCCGATGTCGAGAATATCCATCCCGCTTATGTCAGGAAGAAGCGCTCTCATTGCCGGTTGTTCCAGCAGATCATTGAAATTCGCACCGTCCCTGAGATTCATGTATGAGTCGAAGAAGATTTTGTTGTCGAATATGTTCTGGTTTTCCATAACTATCTGGCCTTTGTCCTGTCAAGGACATCTTTCCAGTTTTCATCCTCTCTGCCGTCCTTCGGGTTTTCAGGAGGATTCTGTCCGGCGCTTATGAAAATGAAACGGTGAGACCATGATACATTTCTGTTTTCAAGTTCCGAAAGGACCTTCGGCAGAAGCGTGTCGCTGGAGATTCCGCTTTTTTCAAGGGTCGGCAGGTATGTCTTTGTGATCCACATGGTGAGGGTTGCCTTGTCCAGCAGCCGCTCCTCCCTGCTTTCCTTCACCTGTGTGTCAACGTATTTGAATCGTCTGGAGAAGAAGGGCTTCACATCCTTTTCATCCCATGCCGTCATCGGATTGCTCCTGCTGTGGTATATTGTCTCCTCCGCTTTCATCAGCAGGGTTTTAACCCCCTGATCCTTTATGAAGGAGGAAAGTGTGGAACCGCCGGATGGAATGCTCTCGCAAAGTCTCAGCGTGCCGCCAAGATGGAGACGGTTTGAAACGGCATTCAGCAGGGCTTCCTCCTCAAGGAGCCTGGTGAAGACATTGCGTCCTGTTATGATTTCGAACTTGAGGTCATCGTCAAGTTCCTGCAGCACCTCAAGGGCCGTTCCCTGATGGATCTCAGGCTGCCGGAGGATGTCGAGGGACTGTTTGTAGTGATTGATATAATCCTCATCCTCCTTTGTCCTGACCTGTGCGACGGCAAGGCCTTCCGGATTGTATTTCACAGCCTGCCACAGGAGCAGTCCGTGCGAGGCGTTGAGAACAAGGATGTTGTCGCTTCTTCTGATGGAAAGCGGGGCGAACAGCTCGTCCCTTATCTTCAGAAGGAGCTGGGAACCGTTGGAGCTTGTCCTCTGCAGCCACCTTGTCTCGGCCTTGTTCTCAGGCGAGAATGTGAGATTCTCTATGAAAGGGGATGACGATATGTTCTCAAGCTGTGCTTCCCTCTTTCTTTCAACCTCGTCCCTGATTCTGGCTTCATACCCCTGATCGGAGGGGTGGTAGTACATCTTGCCCTGAAGGGAGGAGGGAAGATACTGCTGTGCGACAAAATGGTCCTTGTAGGCATGAGGGTACATATAGCCTTTGCCGTGTCCAAGGTCATTGCCGTCGCGGGATGGATCCTTCAGGTGGTTGGGGACCTCCGCACGGTTTTCCTTCTCCACGTCTGAGAGTGCATCGAAAAAGCCCATTGAGGAATTGCTCTTAGGACATGTGGCAAGGTAGAGTGCCGCCTGTGTGAGAAGAAAACGTCCTTCCGGCAGTCCTATCCTGTCGTATGCCGCTGCCGCGCTTTCGACTATGCTTATCGCAGACGGGTCGGCAAGACCCACGTCCTCGCATGCGAGAATCAGCATGCGGCGGAATATGAAGCGGGGTTCCTCTCCTGCGGCAACCATTCTCGCAAGCCAGTACAGCGCCGCATCCGGGTCGCTGCCCCTGAGGGACTTTATGAATGCCGATATGACATCGAAGTGGTAATCCCCCTCCTTGTCGTAGAGAATGGCCTTCTTCTGTATTGATTCCTCCGCGACGTCCATCGTTATGTTTATGACTTCATCATCCGATGGAGGAAAATGGGTGGGAGTCGTCTCGACGGCAAGCTGAAGGGCATTAAGGAGCGATCTTGCATCACCTGATGCCACGGAGACGATGTGTTCAAGCGCACCCTGGTCAAAGTGGACTTTGTATTTTCCGTATCCTCTTTCCCTGTCGCTGAGTGCCTGATGGGCGACCATCATCATCTCTTCGTCGCTGAGTTTTGTGAGCTGGAATATGCGGGAGCGTGAGACAAGCGCCGCATTTACCTCGAAGTAGGGGTTTTCCGTAGTCGCTCCGATAAGGATTATCGTACCGTTCTCAACCCACGGCAGGAGTGCATCCTGCTGGCTTTTGTTCCAGCGGTGGACCTCATCGACGAAAAGGATTGTCTTCTTGCCGTAAAGTTTCAGCCTGTCTCTGGCGTTGTCTATTTCAAAGCGCAGTTCCTTCACGCCTGAAAGAACGGCATTGAGCGTTGAGAAATGGCTTTTGGTCGTGTTTGCGATGACCCTGGCAAGGGTGGTCTTGCCCGTTCCCGGAGGACCGTAGAAGATCACAGATGTAAGCAGGTCGGCCTGTATCGCGCGTCTTAAGAGCCTTCCTTTGCCGATTATATGCTCCTGTCCGATGTATTCATCTATCGTGCGGGGTCTCATCCTGGCGGCAAGAGGCTCGACACTCTGGTCCACTGCAGCTGCGAAAAGGTCGTCATTTTCACTGTAAGGCATCAGAATTCTCCTCCTGAGAGAAGCTTGCTGCGCTGTATGACTTCCCTCTCTGACAATGTTCTGAAATAAGACGAGGCGGCATAGGAAGCGATCTCTTCCTCTGTTATTTCAGCCAGCGGCGCTATGACTCTTCCCTGACTCACAAGATCAAGATTCGCCTGATTCTCCCTCCATATCCTCGCTTCCCTTTCGAGCAGGGCGAAACTTTCATCCAAAGCTTCCCCGTTCTCTTTGAGATAGGAGAGGAAGATGTTCTCCACATCTTCATGATAAAGCTTTTCAAGCTCATCGGTTATTGATGAATAACCGGCTTCCATATATGAAAGCACGTCGTTTATCGCAAGACTGTCAAGCTCAAGCAGCAGACTGTCGGTAATGCCTTCAAGCGCCTGTGACAGAAGGGATGCGATGAGGTTCTCGTACACAGTGAAACTTGAGCGGAACTGAGGCAGATCCTGAATGTATACCGAGTATGTGGAATTCAGAGGAAAGTCTGAAAGGTCCTGAAACGCAAGAGTCTCCGTTTCGATTATCGCATTGCGCTCCGCCTGCCTCAGCATGACGGATATCCTCATCCCGTCTTCGCTGCTGAAAGCCTCATTCCTCCGGCTTGTCATGCAGGAGGTGAGGAGAAAAATCATGGCAATGATTATTGGAATGCGTCTCATAAAATGAATAATACGACCTGATAAACCTGAATGTCTACCTTGGGGAAGGAAGAAAAAATGCGGCTCAGTGCTTTCTCATGACAGGATTTGCTTGACGTTTTCCGTCAATTTGCTAAATTTAATTCTAGCGAGGATTATTAATGAGCAATACGAATCTGAAAGTAATCGGAAATGTACGCGAGAGGGAAAACACTCTTCTTCGCAATGTATACGGATATATGACAATCGGTCTCATACTGACCGCTGCAGTTGCATATTTTGCCTCCGTGACCCCGGCGGTGATAAATCTGTTCCTGCTCAATCCGGTCGGTTCGATCGTTCTGATCATAGCCCAGTTCGCAATCGTATTCTTCCTTTCAAGCAGGGTTGAGAGAATGTCAACAGGAGCTGCAGTCACCGCATTTTTCGGCTATGCAGCCCTGACAGGAATAAGCTTTTCGGCAATTTTCATAGTTTATGCCGGAACGACCATCTGGAAGGCGTTCCTGACGACAGCCCTGATGTTTGCCGGAATGACGGTTTATGCAGCCGTAAGCAAGAAGAACATCGCAGGATGGACACGCTATCTCATGATGGGACTGTGGGGTGTGATAATCGCCACACTGGTGAATATGTTCCTCGGTTCCTCAACACTTGATCTCATAATCAGCCTTGTCGGCATTGTCCTGTTTGTCGGTCTTACGGTCTGGGATACGAAGAGAATAATGGAAATGAACAGGGAGTACGGTTCAGAGATGACGGTCAGCGAGCATACTAAGCTGGGTATCATCGGCGCACTGGATCTCTATCTCGATTTCCTCAATATTTTCCTTTATGTTCTGAGGCTCTATGCAGCAGCGGACAGAGATTGAGACAATTTACAGGAATGACGACGTTCTGGTCGTATACAAACCAGGCAACATCCCCAGCGCACCCCTCACATGTGCCGGGGATGAATTTTGTCTGGTCAATGAAGTGAGGAAAACAGAACCCCGGATCATGAATGCATCCGGCACTCTGGTAAGGGAAGGCGGTCTGATACACCGCCTTGACACTCCGACTTCGGGACTTGTTCTCTTTGCTCTCAACCAGATGGCGTATGACAATCTCATAGCGCAGCAGAAAAAAGATCTTATCATAAAGCAGTACAGGGCTGTTTTCACGTCACGGAAGGAAGCTCCGGATGATTTCATTCCTTATACCGGCTATGATGTCGCCTCATCCTGCGGCTATATTTCCTCATATTTCAGAAGTTTCGGTCCAAGGGGTGCCCGGGTGCGTCCTGTGACAAATCCGAAGGCAAAGAACTGCTCCGGCATCCTTTACACAACACAGACTGAGGTTGAAAGCAGCCACAGCGTGCTTTGCACAATCACAAGGGGATTCCGTCATCAGATAAGGGTTCATATGGCATGGGCGGGATATCCTCTTGCCGGCGATACTCTGTACGGTGGTGATGAATCGGATGTTTTCGGTCTTGAAGCCGTGTCCCTGACATTTGCAAATCCCTCTGACGGGCAATCTTTAACTATTACACTGTAATAAATTAGATGTTTAATGTCATCACTTAACAAAACTTGAAGTAACGTTTCTCCTGAGTTGGTGTTAACATGTGCGCAGGAATGCATCGCACATTCCATGCTCTTACAGAAAAAGGAGAATACTATGAAAACAAACAGAAATGTTTTCCTGCTTGCCTTTGTAGCGTTTGTCCTCAGCCTCATTCTGACTTCCTGTGCGGGAGCGGAACATGAGACGACAGCAGAGGTGAGAGTGGTTGGAACGGCAGCGGAATCGGCTTCCCGTTCAGTATCTGCAGCGGCAGAATTCGCATCGGCTGAGATAATTGTAGATGACAGAAACATCACGGATGATCTGAAGCCGGTATCTTACAGCACATCAGGTTCAACAAATGATGTAGAGTTCCATGCAGATGTACCTGTTCTGGGCAATACTGTTTCTTATTCAGTGGAACCGAAACCCGGTTTTGTCTTTGACGAATGGGAGTTCAGCAGAGATGCGAGAAGCCGTATCCGCAGAGAACACGGTCAGAACTGGATGAATGTCATGAGAGAAATAATGATGGCAATTGCCGGTGACCCCGAGACAATTGAGATCAATCCTGACTACATCAGATACATCCGTCCGACATTCGACAGAGGTGCATATTTTGATGCCTCACATACAACTGTTTCCGATGGAAATGCTGATATTGGAACAAAAGCCAATCCGATCTCAAATACAAAAGATTTGGCAACATTCATTTTAAAATACTCAGATGACAGATTTGACGATGATGAGCTTACGATCAAGTTCACAAGTTCATCCGTGGGTGCTCTTGATTTTTCACAGATTCATTCTGGTACAGAACACAGGTACTGGGATGATGAAAGAGAAATCGAACTGAAGCTTATCGGAGGATATAATTCCAAGTGGAATTATTCGGGTGACAGAACACCTGTTACAGGTATTACATTGCCGGACTTGAAGGGATTTGAGGAAATAGAGATTGAATTCAGAAACATTCATTTTGATAATCTCGATTATTCTGTTTTGGTCGGGGATTATCGGTCTGGTGACGATGACAGGGAATTTGAATTCAGGAACTGCAGTGTCGGGACTCTGTCAAATGCAAGGTTCGTAAACGGTCTTATTGTTGAAACTGCTACCGGTGACAAAAGCACAACATTTGTCAATTCTGTAGCACAGTATGATGCCAATGACACGTACATCCATTCAATCATTACCGACTATGAAAGTGGTGAAATCAGGGGTGTGAATAATATTGTTGTATATGCTGACAATGATAAGCCAAGTTCTGTTGAAAAGCAGGCTGATGGCAGCAACTATTACATTCCTAGTGATGTGTATGAAAATAGTTTTGGACTTAACAGATATAAAACATCAGATCAGTCTCTTATCGATGAACTGACCACAGCCACCGCTTTATATGAAGATGTTTTCGATGATGATAACCATTCATATGGCAACATCGAAATTGACGATGACATGATAGAGGAAGATATAGTCGGAAGAGAAAGATATCTTATTGATGACGATGGTCATTACTGGGATACACCGACAGTTTCATACGGACCGTATGAGTACAAATGGTTTGATGACTGACACAGTTTTCAGGCTCGCCTTCCGGCGGGCCTGAATCATAATGTCATTCTTCTTCCTTCACTTCGCTCACTGAGCCGTCGGCTGATACAGCCTCAATGCGGCGTTTCACATCTTCAAGCATTTTTGTAAGCTTTTTGTTGAGTGCGCTTGCCTCTTCGTAAAGCTTGAGACTCTCTTCAAGTCCGGTGGAATCATCCTTCAGCTTTTCGCTGATATCCTCAAGTCTTTTGAGATCACTTTCAAAACTCATTATGTTTCTCCTTCTATCTTTGCTTTGAGTCTGTCCTTTTCAAGGATTATCGTGACAGTTTCATCTGCCATGACATCTTTTCTGTTTCTTACTATCGTACCGTCTGTTTTTTCTACTATGGCATAGCCGCGGGAGAGAACAGAGACGGGGCTGAGAGCTTCGCTTTCAGCACGTGCCGCACTGAAACGGGAACAGGCTTCCTTGTATTTCACCGACATTGCAAGTGCATCGGTATCCGTACAGAACCTGACTTTTTCCTGCCCTTTTGAATGCTTGAGCCTTATTTCCTGAAGCAGGGACGGCATGCTGAAAGCATCAAGCAGGCTCTTCTTTCTGAGGTACATGGACTCAAGTGAAAGGGGCAGTCTGAGCGAGCATTCCATGAGGCTTGATGAAAGGGATGCTGTCTTTTCCTTCAGTGCACGCAGTATTTTCTCATCGGCATTTCCTACTTTTGCTTCTGCTGAAACCGTTTTTGCATCAATGCTGTCAACCAGGCTGTCCGCAGCATAGCCCAGACGCAGAAGTGCGGAGTCCGCCTTTGCCCTCAGCAGACGGCTCAGCGTATCAGGTGAGGGTATATGGACTGCCGCCGTTCTTCTTGCAATAAGGCTGCTGAGATATGCTTCAGACGGTATTGTGGCTGAGACTCTGTAAAGGCGCATCCTCATGCCTTCCATAAGTTCCTTTTCCGCTTTTCTCAGTGCCTCACGGAGGTTGTAATAGCCTTCTGTCGCGATCACTGCGGCATCTGTCGGCGTTATTGCCCTTCTTGTTGCTGCGTAATCGCAAAGGGATGTGTCTATTTCATGTCCCACTGCGGATATGACAGGTATTTCGCTTTCATGGACGGCTTTCACCACCTCATCACTGCTGAAAGGCAGCAGGTCCTCAATGCTGCCGCCGCCGCGGCCGACTATGAGCACATCGGAAATTGAAAGCTCATTTGCCTGTCTTATGGCTGCAGCTATCATTGCCGGAGCGCTTTCCCCCTGTACCAGCACCGGGTAAATCGTTATGTCGACAGAAGGTGCCCTGCGCCCCGTGGTATCGAGGATATCTTTTATCGCAGCTCCTGTGGATGCTGTTACCACACCTATGTTCTTCGGGTACAGCGGAAGGGGAGGCTTGCCCTCCGGGTCAAACCAGCCGAGACTCTGGTAGTATTCCTTCTTTTTCTGAAGCTGTGCGAGGATGGCACCAAGGCCGGCATGCTTCATGCTCTGGATTATTATCTGGTAGGTGCCGCGCACTTCATATACGTCAAGATTTCCCGTAACCTCCACGAGATCCCCGTCACATGGAGTGAAGGGACACATTGCATTGGCGCTTCTGAACATCACAGCCGAGATCTGGGATTTCTCATCCTTCAGCGTGAAATACCAGTGTCCGTTTGCCGACGGGCGGAATGAGGATATCTCCCCGACAAGACAGATATTATAGAACCTTTCCCTTATGAAGGCTTTCAGAAGCTGGTTTATTTCGCTGATCGTCAGCGGTTTGTCAAGAAGAGTGTTGTCGCTGTTGGTAGTGTAACTCACATCATGCATTCTACATTTTTCAGTCCCCTGTGACCAGAAGAAAGCATTTTATTTTTCCCTGACGGGATCAAGCACAAGGGAGAGGACAAGGAAAACAGCGGCAATGATGAGCGTCACGGGGATTGAAAGATAGTACATTCTTGAAAGGTTGAGGGAAAGCAGTGCAGATGAGAATAACATAATGAAATATTTCATCAGCTTTTTTCTGAATACAGCCGTTGTCACTGAGAGAACAAGGAATATAAGGAAAAGAGCTTTGCTGAAGGGAAGGAAGCATACTGATGATGCGACCAGAGAAGGAATGAGAAGTCTGTCCGCATTGCGCCTGACGGGGTTAATGATGAAAAGCAGTACTGTTACTGCCAGCGCCGCCGCATATGAAAGAGCCTCTTCATCCATGAAGAAATTGAAGAGCGACCCCAGTGTCAGGTAAAACATGACGAAGAGTGCAAGTTTCACAAGCTTCGGAGCAAAGAACAGGGAGATGAGCAGCGGAATTGCAGAGAGAATGAATGTAAGCATGAGAGAAAAGGCAATAAAAAAGCTGTCCTTTGCAGGACAGCCGTCTTATAAAGCTTTTACTTAAGCCTCTTCAATTGAACCTGTCGGGCATACGCCTGCACATGTACCGCAGTCAATGCACTTCTCAGGATCGATTGAGTAGATATCTCCCTCGGAGATAGCTCCTACCGGGCATTCGCCTGCGCATGTACCGCATGCAACACAAGAATCAAGAATCTTATAAGCCATAGTCTTTACTCCTTATTCAATCTTGGAAAGATAGACAAAGTATAATTCCTCAGCAGTCTTCAGGTCAAGGAAAGAAATCATCAATAATGGCTCAAATTTGACGAAATCCGGTTTTCTGTCAGCTCATTTCTGTGCTTTTCAGCGAGTTATATGCTGCTAACTCATTAATATTCTTTTCTCAAGCTTTTCTTTCTGCTAGAATCCTCCAGCATGAAGAAACTTGTTATTGCGGAAAAGCCGTCTGTGGCAAGGGAACTTGCCAGGACTCTCGGCTCGAGAGTCAGAGGTGACGGTTATATTGAAGGCAGTGATTACATTGTCACCTGGGCGCTTGGTCATCTTGTGGAACTTTGCGAACCCGGTCATTACAGTGAACGTTATAAAAGATGGTCCATAAAGGATCTTCCGATGCTTCCCGACCAGCTTGACCAGCAGGTCATAGAAGATACACATGAGCAGTTTGACCATATTCAGGCACTGCTGACACGGGATGATATCGGGAGTGTAATCATCGCAACGGATGCGGGAAGGGAAGGCGAGCTCGTAGCACGCTGGATACTCAAGCTGTGCGGCTACACAGGCAAGGTCGAGCGTCTGTGGATAAGCTCGCAGACTGAAAAGGCGATCCGTGACGGATTTGCTTCCCTTCATCCGGCGGAGGATTATGACAACCTCTATCATGCTGCCGAATGCCGTTCTGCGGCTGACTGGTATGTCGGCATGAATGTCACGCGTGCTCTGACCTGCCATCATGATGCGAAGCTTTCGGCCGGCCGTGTCCAGACACCGACTCTTGCGCTCATGACGCAGAGGGAAGATGAGATAGATGCATTCCTCGGCTCCTTCTATTATACTGCACGTGCCGATTTCGGTCTTTTCAGTGCAAGCTATTACCCTGAAGAGAATTCTGTCCGTTTCAGTGATGAGAGGCGCAAAGAGGAGTTTGAAACCTCTTTTGCGGGAAAAGAGGGAACGGTTGTCTCCCTTACAGGAGAGGAGAAGGAGGATAAAGCTCCGCTTGCCTATGATCTTACAGAGCTTCAGAGGGATGCCAACATAATGCTCGGCTTCTCGGCAAAGGAGACGCTGGACACCCTTCAGCGTCTTTACGAGGTGCACAAGATCGTCACATACCCGCGTACTGATTCAAGATACATTTCCTCTGACATCGTGCCGACTCTCCCAGAGCGTCTCCATGCCCTCCGAGATACCGAGTTCTCAATTGTCAGCGAGGAGTACTACAGAAACGGTTTTGAGTATGAGAGCGACCGCTTCGTGCAGGATGCACTGGTCTCAGACCATCATGCGATAATCCCGACAGAGCAGCATGTGGACATGAGTGCTCTCTCATCTGACGAGGCAAAGCTGTTCCGCCTTATCGCGATGCGCTTCCTTGAAGTGCTTTCGCCTTCCTATCTTTATAAGACAACCACGGCTGTCATTGATGTGGAGGGCAGAAAATTCAAGACCCGTCTCACTCAGAGCGTGAGACCGGGCTACCGTTCTGTCTCCATTGCGCTCAACACAAGATCTGCGGCTCCTGCAGTGGATGATCTTGAGAACTCAGTCGCGCTTCTCCGTCTCAGGGAAGGGGATAAGGTGAAAGTCGGGAAGATCAAGGTGCGTCAGAGCGCGACGACTCCGCCTGAAAGATATACCGATGCGACGCTTCTCTCGGCAATGGAACATGCGGGACGGTTTGTCGAGGACAGAGAGATCAAGTTCAATCTCTCAAACGGACTGGGTACTCCTGCAACCCGTGCTGAGATAATCGAGAAACTCATACAGAACAATTATGTGAACAGGGACGGCAAATACCTTGTACCGACCGCAAAGGGAAGGGAAGTCGTGCGTCTCGCCCCGCAGGTTCTGGCATCTCCAGTTCTCACAGGTGAATGGGAAGCCCGTCTTGATGCCATAAGCAAAGGACGTCAGGAACCTGATCTCTTTATCCGCGACATAAAGAAAATGGCTGCGGATCTTGTTGAGGAAGTGAAGAATTCCCATCTTGTCTACAGCCCCAAGTTCACCGATGCGAAGGAATGTCCTTACTGTCACACTCCGATGATGAAAGTTGTTGATGCCGCCGGGTGTGTGCATTATATCTGTCAGAAACTCAGCTGTGCATATGAGGAGAAAGAGGTCAGGGTAAAGCTGGAAGGTACCGGACAGAGTGCCAGAACCAAGCCTGTGATGACGGCAGACGGAAAGATCAGGATAACCGTGAAGAAATCTGCAGTGAAGCTTCCCAAGGCCGTGTATGAGACGAAGACTGAAGTCGTTCATCCCAGCAAGCTTGCCTACAGGAAAGACAGGAATGAGAAAAAGTTCACGTCTTCTCCCCGCTACAGCGCACATTCTTCCGATTCAGATATGGGCGGCGGAACATTCGCCGACTTCCTGAAGCAGGCTGAGGAGAGACGCAGCAGGGACAACAGAAAGAGGAAATAAAACATGAAAACTTTCATATACAACCAGAGAGTGTATTTTTCCGATACTGATGCCCAGGGGATTGTCTATCATGCGGCCTATCTCAATTTTGCCGAGCATGCCCGCACGGAACTGGGACGTGAGCTTCACACCTCAGGCCTGTCAGGCAGCAGTGCCTTTGTCGTCAAAAGCATCAGCATAAGCTATGAAAAACCGGGCTATCTTGACGATATGATTACAGTCGAAACCCGTGTGAAGGATTTCGGCAAGGTCTCGATCGTCTTTTCCCAGACTGTGAAAAGAGGGGATGAGGTGCTTGCCGATATGGAGGTTAAGGTCGCCTGCATAGATCTTGAGACAAAGCGTCCGCTCAGGCTTGGTGACGATCTTCTCTCACTCCTGAGCTGAAACAGAAAAGCAGACTGCTGCACCACCCGTAATGCAGCAGCCTGCCATATTTTTAAATCATTTTTCTGCTTTTTTCTTCTTCGGCTTTGTTTCCCTTTTCTCTTTCTTCTCCGGCTTTTCCTTTTTTGAGCTCTTTTTCTGCGGCTTGTCTTTCTTTTCTTCTTCCATGTCATCGAAGATATGATGCAGGAAGCCTGCCAGATCATTCACGGATATGTCATTCTCTGTCTCGGTTTCACTTATAACGGCTTCATCATCCTCTTCATCAAGATCATGACTGAAATACCGTCCGCCCATGTTCCTGCATGTGTTCATGATTGATCTGATGCCTTCAAGATCAACACCGGAGGGGTCTTCCACATCGAGCATGTCAACCGCATCATGAAGACGTTTTGCCGAAGTGGAACAGATGACGGACATGAATGCAATGGACTGTCTGACTTCCTTTTCGGTTTTGTCTTCCGTGTCCCTGTCATCTTCATCATCTGAAGTGAACATATCTGCATAGTTGTCATATATCAGTATGAGCTGCTGCAGAGTGATGTTGAGAAGCTCATATGACTCAGGTGTGCGTCTTGCCTCATCGCAGATCATGACGCTGACAAGGAAATCCGAATAAGACTGGAGGGCATTGTGCAGGCAGGTGATTGTGCTCATGAGATCAAGTGAGACGAAAACACCATCCTCATCATCGGTGATCTTGTCGAAGGCATCTGAGTAATACCCGATATCCTCTTCAAACGTGTCAAGGATGTCGTCAGTGAGAAGATCGAAATCATCCTTGAGATCCTGTCTGTCAACCTGAGTGAACAGCCTGCATGCGAATTCATAGTATTTCCTCATGCCGGAAGAATATACATCATCATATTCAAGTCTGGCCCTCAGCAGTTCGATGACAGATTCAAAACTTTCGTTGAAATTCTGCTTTCTCATATGGATGTCCGCAAGCATCATCCACAGGTTCATGTAGATCCTGACGCTGAGACTCGGACGGTCAAGGGCACTGAGCCATCTCGATTTGTCTTCCAGCAGTCCCGTTATATATGATACAGCCTCATCATTGTGACCTGTAAGGACATATGCGCTGGCCAGCGTCACCTGCAGATCTTCAAACACAAACAGGTCATGCCCCTGTGCGTCCTTTTCCCTCACTTCCTCGTCAAGGGAAACGAGGAGGGGAAGCGCTTCTTCGTATTCATCCGCATCCATAAGAGCCTTTGCAAGGCCGAATTTGGCTTCCATTGTACCGATGTTGTCCGGTCCGAGTGCATTGAAGAGTGCATTGTATGCATCTCTTCTTTCCTGGATGATCATGTCCAGGTTAAGCTTTTCTTTAAGGTTCAAGCTCAAATTAATCTCCTGAAAAATTGATTGCACTGGTGATTATAAACTTGAAACGGGAATTAAAACAAACTATTTTGTAAACACATATGATAAAATTTCACGGTTTAAACAAACTCTCGCTCGTGGACTACCCAGAGCACATGAGCGCCATCCTTTTCACCGGACACTGCAATTTCCGCTGTCCTTTCTGCCATAACAGTTCCCTGGTTCTTGATCCAGAAAGCCAGGGTGTGCTTGACAATGAAGAAATCCTTTCATTCCTCAGAAAGAGGAAGAATATGCTTGACGGGGTGGTCATCACGGGAGGGGAGCCGACCGTGCATGAAGACCTCCTTGATTTCATAAAGCAGGTGAAGGAGCTTGGCTATCTTGTCAAGCTTGACACCAACGGCGCTCTGCCTTCCAGACTTGGCGCTCTCATTGACTCCGGCTGCATCGATTACATTGCGATGGACATAAAGAACTCGCTTGACGCATACCCGGTGACAATCGGAGTGAGCGGTTTCGACACGGGCGTCATAGAGACTTCCGTGCGCATGATAAAGGAAAGCGGAATTGATTATGAATTCCGCACGACGGTCGTGAGGGAACTCCACTACGAAGAAAATTTTGAAAAAATATGCGCCCTTATCGCACCATGTTCAAGATACTTCCTGCAAAGTTTTGTTCCATCAGAAGATACGATAGTGAAAAATCTGAGTGCGCCGGATAAGGATGCTATGAAAAACTACCTTAAATTAGTTAGAAATTATATAACTGACGCGTATATAAGGGACAGCAGAGATTGATTGTATACGCTATATGTGGTGTAGTTGTTTAAAGGATACACTTTCTGTCGCGTATTTCGCACTTGCATACTCATCTTTTCTGTGATAGATTCTATTTTGCAGCCGGTTGTCCGGCTGTTCAGATATAGGAGTTATGCATGTACGAAGTAGTTAAGAGAGACGGCAAGGTCGTCACGTTTGATATCAAGAAGATATCTGCTGCCATCACAAAGGCTTTCGAGGCTTCCGGCAAGCAGTATAATCCCGATATTATAGACTTCATCGCCCTGAAGGTCACCAGCGACTATGAAAAGAAGATCAGGGATGACAAGGTTCTTGTTGAAGACATCCAGGACAGTGTTGAGAGCGTTCTTTCCGCAGCCGGCTATACCGATGTGGCGAAGACATACATTCTCTACAGAAAGCAGAGAGAGAAGATCCGCAACATGAAGTCCACCGTTCTTGACTACAAGAATGTCGTTGACGGCTATCTCGGCAAGGGCGACTGGAGGGTGAAGGAGAATTCCACGGTGAACTATTCCATCGGCGGTCTCATTCTTTCCAACAGCGGCGCCATCACGGCAAACTACTGGCTCAGCGAGATCTATGATCAGGAAATTGCAAATGCACACCGCAACTGCGACATTCATCTGCATGATCTTTCCATGCTTTCAGGCTACTGTGCTGGCTGGTCCATCAAACAGCTGATCCAGGAAGGGCTTGGCGGTGTCACCGGCAAGATCACATCAGCTCCCGCAAAGCATCTTTCCACCCTGTGCAACCAGATGGTCAACTTCCTCGGTATCATGCAGAACGAGTGGGCCGGAGCCCAGGCTTTCAGCTCATTTGACACATATCTTGCTCCGTTCGTCAAAATCGACAGCCTTTCATACAAGGAAGTGAAGCAGTGCATCCAGAGCTTTGTATATGGAGTCAACACACCTTCACGCTGGGGAACCCAGGCTCCCTTCACGAACATAACCCTCGACTGGGTATGTCCTGCTGATCTCAGGGACCAGAAGGCACTTGTCGGCGGTAAGGAAATGGACTTCACATACGGCGAATGCAAGGCCGAGATGGATATGGTCAACAAAGCCTTCATTGAAGTCATGATCGAAGGCGATGCCAATGGAAGAGGCTTCCAGTATCCTATCCCGACATATTCCATCACTAAGGATTTCGACTGGTCCGAGACAGAGAACAACCAGCTTCTCTTCGAGATGACTGCGAAATACGGTACACCTTATTTCTCAAACTATATCAACTCGGATATGGAGCCCAGCGATGTCAGGTCGATGTGCTGCCGTCTCCGCCTCGACCTCAGGGAACTGAGGAAAAAGTCCGGCGGTTTCTTCGGAAGCGGCGAGTCTACAGGCAGTATCGGTGTCGTTACCCTCAATCTGCCCAGAATGGCCTATCTTTCAAAGGACAAGGAGGACTTCTACAAGAGACTTGATCATCTCATGGATGCTTCAGCACGTTCTCTCAAGGTCAAGAGGACTGTCATCACAAAGCTTCTCAATGAAGGTCTTTATCCTTATACAAAGCGCTATCTGGGTTCATTTGACAACCATTTCTCGACAATCGGTCTTGTCGGCATGAACGAGGCCTGTCTGAATGCAAGCTGGCTCAGGGAGGATCTGACACACAAGGAAGCACAGGATTTCGCGGTTGAAGTCCTCAACCACATGAGAAGCAGGCTGTCTGACTATCAGGAGCAGTACGGCGATCTCTACAACCTCGAGGCAACTCCTGCAGAGTCCACAAGCTACCGTTTCGCAAAGCACGATACAGAGGATTATCCTGATATAATAACGGCAAGCGACAATGCCGCAGCCCCTTATTATACCAATTCCTCTCATCTGCCTGTCGGTTATACCGATGATATCTTCACGGCACTTGACATACAGGACAGACTGCAGACTCTCTATACTTCGGGAACAGTCTTCCATGTTTTCCTCGGTGAGAAGCTTCCGAACTGGAAGGCCGCAGCAGAGATTGTGCGCAAGATAGCCGAGAACTATGAGATGCCTTATTACACCCTTTCTCCGACTTACTCGGTATGTCCCGATCACGGATATATAACAGGTGAGGTGTACAAGTGTCCTGAATGCGGAAGGACAACCGAAGTCTATTCCAGAATTACCGGCTACTATCGCCCGATTCAGAACTGGAATGCGGGAAAGAGCGAGGAATTCAAGGAGAGAAAGGAATATGTGCTTGAGACAAGCCATTTCCACGGCTCCCATGTGCACTCTCATGAAGAGAAGTGCGGCACTGCACCCTGTGAAGACTCCCGTCTCCTCCTCTTCACGACAAAGACTTGTCCCAACTGCAAGATAGCCAAGGCTTCTCTTGATAAGGCAGGTCTTGCCTACGAAGTGATCGATGCTGAGGAAAATGCCGATCTTGCAAGGAAGTACCGTATCATGCAGGCTCCTACACTTGTCATAGTGAACGGTGAGGAAGCCCAGGTGGTAAGCGGTATTGCAGCGCTGAAGGCCTACATACAGAAGGCCGGCTGAGAACACAGTCTCCAATAATTCAAGATATATTTTGCTGCCGGGGGCTTCTCCGGCAGCTTTTTTTTCGATCCTGGTGGTGACTTTTTGCTGCCGGATGTCAAATGGAGCTGAAGTTACCGGCGGAAGCCGTGCACTGCCTCATTGAGAAATCCTGGAGCGCATCTCATCGGGCGGGCCTGAATGCTTATCCGGAATTTCACCGTGTGAAAAATGTGCCTTAACTATATTGATAATAAATGGTATAACTATCAGAGGATACCGGAGTTTCACTGATGAAAAACAAGATTTTTTTCCTGATTGCCGTTCTGCTTACATGCATGAGTGTTGTTTTCGCTGCGTATACAGATTCTTTTTCTTCCCAGAGCAGAGACCCTCTTTTTCTCGTTCTTATTGACAGTATAAAGAATAACAGGGGTGTCGGGGCTGTGGAAGAGGCATATGAGAAGTATATGTCGGAAGAACACAGCGACGTTGAGAAATCCCGTGCCGAATATCACATGGTGCGCTACTATGTGGACATTGATGAAAAGAATATGGCCCAAATCCATCTTGAGAGGGAAAAGGATTTTTTCAATTCCATAACGGATGCCAGTGATCTTGAAAAAAGAACAGCGGAGGCCGATCTGGCTTCTGCAGAGTATTATCTTACCGGAAAACTTTCGAAAGGCATGGAAAGCAACAGTCTCATGAAAGATCTGTATGAGGATTATCCGGATGAATACTATATTGCGGTTCAGGAAGCTTTCCGTCTTATTTATGCGCCCCGGATTGCCGGCGGATCGGTGAAAAGAGCCCGTGAGATACTTGACAAGATTGCAGGCGACATCAACGGAATAGCACCGCTGGATTATTATTCATTCCTTGTGGCAAGCGCAATGGCATTTACAAAGGACAAAGAATATTATGCCAGTGAGGCCTATCTCGATGCAGCCCAGGCGATTTACTCATTTGATGTGGCTGTACCTGATATAAGAAAAGATAATGCGAAGGGGTTGCGCTGATGGTTCTTTTTTTTGAAATTCTCTCAATTATACTGCTGATACTCGGAGCTTATGCCCTTGTCAACAGTATTCTCAATATCCGGTTTTTCAAAAAAAAGTCTGATGTGAAAATGTATGAAGGCGATGAGCTGATCTCAATTGTTGTCCCCGCAAGAAATGAAGAGGATAATCTTGAAGCGATGCTTGAATCACTGCTTTGCCAGACGTACAGAAATATTGAAATTCTCGTATTGGATGACCAGAGCACCGACAGGACATGGGATATCATCAGGAAATTTGAGGAAAGGGACAGCAGGGTTCACGGTTTTCAGTCAAAAGAAGGACTTACGCTGAATAAAAACGGAAAAATCAATGCACTGCTTCAGGTGATACCTTATGTGAAGGGAGACTACTTTATTGCAACTGATGCAGATACTATTCATTCTCCGGATTGTGTCAGAAAGACCATTTCAATTATGAAAGCGGACAATCTTGATATAATATCCGGTTTTCCGACGGAATTCTGCCCCAGATATATGGGAAGCGTGTTTATGTCTGCAATGATGCTTACAAGTGTGTTTATTCCTCACTATCTGGTGTATAAGCTGAAACTGTCCGGAGCATCATTTGCCATTGGTCAGTTTATAATGATGAAGACATCTTCCTATATCGAGACCGGCGGATATTCCAAAATCAGCGGTACGATCTGCGACGATGTCGGTATTGTCAGGCTTTTTGTGAAAAACGGTAAGAAATATGCCTTTGTTTCCATAACCGACGCTGTCCGCTGCAATATGTATGGTTCCACAAAAGATTCGTTCCACGGAATTGAGCGTTCAATAGCCGGAGTATTCCCGCCCAGACCTGCGTACATATTACTTGCGGTAATACTTGCAACGGTACTGCTCGTAATGGCCCTGGCTCCTTTGTCTGCCGTCTTTGCATGGGCCCATGGTTACGACCTTTATGCCGCATCAATTCTTTCCGGATGGCTTCTGCTTGCATATGCATGGTATTATACCTCACGCAGAACAAACTGGAGCAGGGCGGTTTCCCTGAGCTTTTCCATTATGCTTATTGCTGTCGCCATTATGTACATACATGGTCTGGCTGTTGAGATTTTCGGAAAGGGATTTGTCTGGAAGGGCCGTTTTGTCAAGTAAACAGCTTCTGCCGGCTTATGCTTGAGGATGGAACTTCCCTTATCACGGCAGAAAGAGTGACAACAGCATGGGACATGTTACGTCCATCATCCGCTGAATGAGAATATTCTTTGTTTCCGGTGTTTACATTTTTTCTGAAAACATGTAGAGTGACAGCGTTATTCGGGCTATAGCGCAGGGGTTTAGCGTACAAGTCTGGGGGACTTGGGGTCGCCGGTTCAAATCCGGCTAGCCCGATTTTAAATCAGAATGCAAGGGCATCCGTTTCTGTGCGGATGTCTTTTTTTGCATCAATGCATCCGGAAAACAGTGAAAAACATGCTTTTTTTCTTTATGGAAATCTGTTACTGCGGTACCATAGGCAATGTATTCCGTTATGAAGTCATAACTTATGTCATAAGTTTATTGAGCATGTAATGAAGTGCTGTTTATACAATTCTTTGTATTGAAAAAACAATTACGCTTTGATTATAATTATGGAGAGTAAAAAGAGAGGTTAACATGAGACATAAGTTAGGAATTCTCGCTTTCATTTTCTTGATCTTGTTTACCTGTACCGGCGTTTTTGCCTTCCAGTTTGAACCTCTGGTTCAGACTTTCGATGTTTCCGGTCCGGGGACAACAAAGACTTTCACGATCACCAATGACAGTGATGATATAATCGCGGTTGTCGTAAGTGCGCTTGTAAGAAGCCAGGACGGGGAGGGCAATGAGGAGAATTCAGATGCTTCCCGCTATTTCAACATACAGCCTTCGAGAATACTGATCCAGCCGCAGAGTACACAGATCGTGCGCGTTCAGTACAGGGGACCGAGAACCGTAACCCGCGAACTTTCGTTCAGAATCGTGGCCGAGCAGATACCGTATTCACAGGGAAGGGCCTCCTCATCAGGCAGCATGTTCAATTTCCTTTATGTTTTCAGGGCATCAGCCTATGTTCTTCCTTCCCAGATTCAGGAAGGTGTGCGCATTTCCGCAGTTGAGGACAACGGAGACGGAACAATGTCCCTCACCATTGATAATATCGGGAATGTGCATCAGATTCTCTATGACTGCGAGATAACACTTCAGGACGCAGAAGGAAATACAGTGGTGCTTTCAGGCAGTGACGCGCTTGCCGGTATTTCCGGTTCGAATGTTCTTGCCGGTCTCAGCTGGACAAGGAACATCCCTTTCCCTGAAGGTCTTGAAAGAGGTTCTGAATACAAAGCATCAATTGATTACAACTTTACTGTAGAGGAGTAGATCCGGTTTATCTGAGATTTGTTTTAGGGGACACAGCATGAAGGATATTTCCGGCCGTTTCAGGAAAACGTTGATACTGACATTCCTTATCTGCATCCTGCTTTCATTCCTGTCTTATATTTTCATCTACCTTTTCTCTGTATCAGACAGAAGGGATAGTGTACAGGAAGAGCAGAGCAGTGTCGTTGTATCTTCACAGGCAGAAGACATTCCCTCATCGGATGAAGATGAAATTTCATATGAAACCGAGTCTTCTGGCAGGACAGCACAGGATTTGCCTGTGGATGAATCTTCATCATTATCCCGGTCTGATGTATCACAATCTGCTGACAGAGGAGATGCGCAAAGCGTTATCCCGTCTGATTCAGAGGAAACGGAATCATCAGTTTCCGCCTGCATGGAAGAAGACAGTGAAGAGATTATTGCAGCTGATGAGCCTGATTGTGCACCATCCGCTGATGTCGCACAGGAAAATTTCTCACAGGACAGCCTGCCTACATCTGAGAACATCTCCATTCCGCAGCCGCCGTCCATACTTTATGCTTTTGCATATGAGACGGATGTTATCATAACGGGGTCGGATGAACCTGTATATGATGATGACTTCTTTGCATCTTTCTATGTTCAGGGGCAGGATACACTGGAGTATGATGACGGTCTTTATTACTTCATGTTTTATGTTGACGGCGAGACGATGGGCAATCTTGAAATTGAATTCAGGGGAGCAGAGCGTCTGATGAACGTCAGTGAGCTCAAGATGTATCTGGGTGATCTTCTTACGGATGACGCATATGCCCGTCTGCTTGAAAGCTCTGCCGGAGATTATGTATCAGTAGAACATTTCAGGGAAAACGGCGTCAGCGTGGAATATGATGAAGGTGCATTCACCATCAATATGGTTTTCTCCGTTGATGACATGCCGGAAAGGATCATAAGTCTCTCATCCTCATCATATTCAAGAAGGAATTATGCGCTCTCCGGTGCTCTTGAGCTTGAGCCTGATTTCTTCTCATGGCGTACGGGCTACAATCTTTATGCCAGCTTCGACTGGATGCGCGGCAGGGACGATTTCGGCTATTCCCTCAGCCTGAGCACCTCGAATTACCTGACCCTGGGACCGGTGAATCTCGATTTCTTCTATTCTCTCAGCTACAGAAACGGGGAGTTCAGTTTCAACTGGAACAGCTACCGGTTCTTCTATGACTTTGTTGAGCCGAGCATCCGCCTGAGCTGGGGCAATGTGTACGGTTTCGGTCTTTCCCCCGGCGGTACACCGCTTGGAATCCAGTTTGAGAAGAACTACAGCTTCGGAACCGGTTCGAGTCCGTACAACAGTCACAGGGAAAGTGTCACAGTCACGGAAGAGTCCCTGCTTCAGGTCGTGAGAAACGGCAATGTCGTATTCTCAAGAACCCTCCAGCCGGGCAATTACCGTCTTGAGGATTTCACATTCGACTACGGCTACAACGAGATCGAGATAGTCGTAACACCGACCCGCTATATTCCCGATGACCTTGATGTATCAAGTGCAGAGGGCAGGGCACAGCTTACCGATGTGTCCTATCATTATTTCTTCGACATGGCTTATGACTCCCAGCTTCTTGCGAAAGGCGAGACCCTTTTCGGCGGTTCGCTAAGTTTCAGACGCGATCAGATCGATGTCGGCAATGAAGCTGAGGCGACAGGGCTTCTGCTGAGAGTCAGCCCGGCTTATTACTATGATTACCATTTTGATGATTTCGCAGTGTCCTGGTATCAGGATGCGGGACTGACTGACGAGCTCACGCTCCTGAGCGAGTTCTCCGTTTCATCCAGAAAGACCAGCGGTGAGAGAATCAGCAGTGCCGAAATATCCCTTGCGCTGAGGGGCGCAAGCCGTTTCGGCACCACAACCATTACGGCAGAGACCAGGATGGATACATCTGATGATGCCGGGTATTTCCCTTATTTCTATACACGGCTTGATCACAGTTTCCTGATTGATCATCCGCTTTTCAGGGGACTGAGCACTTCTCTTTCCTATTCAACGGATTATTCACATGAGAGGCAGAAGCGTTCAGACCTGCTGACGACGAGACTGTCTTTCTCCGGCAGCATAGGACTTCTGCGCTACAGCATGAGCGGGAATATCAGCATCCAGGATTATGATTTCAGACAGCCTGAGTGGAGGGTGAGCGCCTCGCTCGGCATGTCGCCTTTCAGGAACTTCTCGCTTTCCGCCGGCCTCACTCTGTCCCAGGGAGACTGGAAAGATCCTATGGCCGTATCGGGCTATCTCAGTGCAAGCATTTCATTCTCCGGACATGGCAGTGCATCGTATTCCACTGACTTCACCGGCAATCACAGCCTGTCCGGCAATCTGACAGCCGGCAGCAGGGACAGCTTCTCATTCTCGCTTTCCGGATTTGATTTTTCATCGCCTCTTGACCATTCGCTCAGCGGCGGCTGGTTCCACAGCGGGGATCTTTATTCCCTCAGCGTCAGGACATCTGCCTATGATCAGTACAGACGTTATTCGGCATCTGTCAGCTTGAATACCGCAACATTCTTCTCAGGCGGAGTGTTCGGCTTCTCCCGTTCCGTGAGGGACAATTTCATACTCATCAGGCCACAGGGCAGTCTGAAAGGTGCCGATGTCCAGGTCGCACGTTCAAATCAGGGAAGCCCTCAGCAGATAAAGCGGCTTTTCGGAACCTCTGTATACACATCGATCAGCAGCTATCAGAGAAACAACCTTGTTGTATATCTTACGGGAGATGATGAGTTTGCCGAGACCCGGACATTCTCCTATGAAATAAATCCGTCAAACAGAAGCGGCTATTCAATAAAGATAAATGTGCCTCAGGAATATACTGTGACCGGCATCATAAGCTTTGACGGTGAGCTGCAGACGACGTTCTCTTCCCCGGTTTACAGAGTCACGGCGGCAGAAGACGGTTCCACCGAGCTGGTCAGCGATATGGAGCTTTATCTGTTTGCTGATCAGGACGGACGCTTCATAATCTCAGGCGTCGAACCCGGTTCCTATGTATTTGATGTGAACTATGATGATGCATGGTATGCTGTATGCTTCTTTGTTGATGAGCTGGAAGATGAGGAACTCAGGGTTGTCGACTTCGGTCAGATAGATATAAGCGCATCCGATGAGGACCTTGCTGTATTTGCTGATTCCGCTGCACTTTATCCTGATTATCTGAAGGAATATTACGATGGTGCTAAGATGCTTGAAAGCGTCAGGATTCTGGATTCCGCAACCTTCTGGAACGAGCTTTTCCCTCCGCTTTCCGATGCCGAGATAATCGAGGACTTCAGCCAGGGCGCATAGGCTTTTCATCCGGACCCGCTTGACAGAATACGAACAACTTTGTATTACGGAAACGGTGGTTTTGATATGAAGAGCGAAGTTATAGATAAAATCCTCTCTGTAGAGGAAAATGCCCAGACCATCAGGGATGAAGCTGAAGAGAAGGCGAGAAACATAGTTCTTGAAGCTCAAAGCGAAAGTGCAAGGATAGTGAAGGAAGCCCTTGCAGAGGAAAGAAAGCGCGGTGATGAGCTGGTTGCGGATGCCTCAAGGCTTCTGGATGAGAAACTCAGGAAAATTGATGAAGAGATGAAGGCTCTTGAGAGCTGTGAAATCGATGTTGATCGTGACAGCGTGATCAGTGCAAGGGATAAGATAGTATCTCTGGTTTGTTCGGCGTCTCTGTCTGGAGAATGATGAATGGATAATGTTTCCCGCTACGGGTATATAAATGCAAAGCTCAGGGCAAGAATCGGAGCGATGACATCATCTTCCCTGCTTGACTCGATGATCAAGGCGGTTAACCTCAGCGAGGCGGTTTCCCTTCTTGCCGGCACCCGTTATGATGCACTTAACACCGTGTATGCCCAGACTGCGGATCTGCAGCTTGTCGAGCTTGAGCTTTTCAAGATGGAAATAAATGAGCATCAGGATATAATTAGTGTTCTTGATGCTGAGCCCGCCTCATTCGTCACCACGATGCTTGAGAAAAGCGAGGTTGAGAACATAAAGAATGCCCTGAGACTGTGGTACTCTGCAAATATACTTCATCATGGCATAAGCTACCGCTCTGCCTATATATACAAAGACAGAATCGTCAATGAGATCGACTGGCTGAGAATAATAAACGCCCTCAGTTTCGAGGATGTGCATTCTGCTTTCAGACATACTGTCTATGAGGAGGTTTTCAGTTCCTGCAGCGAGGATAAGATAGCAAAGGAAGGCCTTTTCGATCTTGAGATCGATCTTGATCATTTCTGGTTCAGCAGGCTTTTCAAAGCCATTGATCATCTGAACAGCGCTGACAGAGAGGTTGCACATAAGATCTATTCAGTGGACGTTGATCTTAAAAACATCATAAACCTCATCCGTTTCGGCTTTTTCCATGATTTCACACATGAGAAGCTCGCCCATGTGTTCATTGCATACGGTTCCCTTTATGAAACCCTTGAGAAGAAAATAATGAGTCAGGAACTGACTTTCGATGATGCCAGGGCTATCATAAAGAGAAAGTACCCTGTGGTTAATGATCTTCTCGGACAGACGGAAGGGCAGAACAACACCCACAGCCAGCTGGCCTATGGAACGGTTGCCATGGAGAAGTATCTGAATGAACGCAGAAGGAATGAATATGCCAGGATACTTTCCGGTGATCCTTTCACCATAGGTACGATTCTGAGCTATCTCAATCTCTGCAGAAGCACCGGCAATACCATCAAGGCCATACTTTCTGCAAAGTACTACAAATGGAGCGAGGAGCAGATCAGGAGGGAGATGAATTGAGTCTATTCACACAGAAAATGAAAATGCTTACAGCCGTAGTGCTTGACGGCTATACGGATGCTGTTGTAAAGGCACTGCTGGAAGAAGGGGTGATGGACTTTGTTCATCTTTCGGATTTCCAGAATGAACAGGTCAGAAAACTTTCCAACCGCAGCCCCGAGGTGCCTTTTGCCGCAATCTCGGATCTGCGTGTGAGATGCGAGAATCTGATGCGGCAGGGCGGAATAAACATCCCGTCCATAGAAAAGAATGACGTTGACCGTGTAAATGAGCTGAATGTGGATGAGATAAGGAAATATCTTGACAGGCTTTCTTCGTCCCTTTCATCGCTCAGGGACGGCCAGAAGGAAATAAACCAGAAACTTCTTTCCTGTGATGAGCTGATAAACTATATCAGGGAAAAGAAAATGGACTATCTTGACCTGCGTGTGGGCACACTCGCATCTGCTGACAAGAAGGCGGATTTCATGACACGCCTGTCCTCTTTCGGCGGTATTCTGGCTGACGACGGGAAAGGAAATCTCATTTCCCTCACCCTCAGGAGAGATTCTTCCCGTGTTGATGATGCCTTTGACAAGTTCGGCTGGACTGAAAGTGCAAAAGAACCGAAAGACTGCCTTGAGATTGTCCTTAAGGAGGCACTTGCCAGAAAAGCCGAGATAGAGAAGCAGAATGCCGGTATCGTGAGCCAGGTTGAGGCAAGAATACAGGAAAAGCAGTCAGAGCTTGAGAGGATCTGGATCACTCTGCGTGTCAGCGAGCTCAGCGAGCATGTAGAGTCTTTCTTCTCATATACCCGCAATACAACGCTGTTCTCCGGCTGGGTTCCAAGTAGCAAGGCGGAGAGCGTTGAGGCGACAATTTATGAGGCGGCAAGAGGGAAATGCATAATTGAATGGACGGAAGATACCGAGGTAGACCGCTCGAAGATCCCGACAAGCGTCTCTTCCGCATCTGTTCTGGCACCATTTGAGAAGATGGTGAAGAATTACGGAACACCTGAATACGGTTCGATCAATCCGACGCCTTTCACAACAATCGCATATATAATAATGTTCATGCTGATGTTTGCCGACGTGGGGCAGGGTTTAATCCTCCTCCTCATAGGCATCATAGGCAAGGCCTACTACAAGAAGAATCCTCTGGCAAAGGACGGCATGATCTCGCGCTATCTGTGTTCCCTGCTGATGTTCCTCGGTCCTGCGAGCATGTTCGGAGGACTGCTTTTCGGTTCCTATTTCGGCTATTCGCTGTTTCCGGCCATCTGGTTCAACTATCATGCAGTTGTCAACGGTCATGTCGAAGGCGGACTTGTCTCATCAGTGTATGACATACTCGGAATAACGATCAAATTCGGTATAGCCGTTATTTTCACAGGACTTGTTCTGAACTGGATAAACCTTTTCAGAAAGAAAAGATATCTTGAACTTGTATTTGACAAGAACGGACTTGTCGGCGGCGTTATCTACGCCCTCGGCATTTTCGCCTGCTACTATTTCGTTGACAGCGGGTACAAGTCATTCCCTCCTTATCCGTGGCTGTATGCAGGTATCGGCATAGCCCTTGTTATGATCATCATCAAGGGACCCGTATATGCTGCCCACAATGCAAAGCTTTCCGGGCATAAGGAAGGGGTCGGAAAAATCATCGTTGACACAATCATGGATTTCTTCGTGGAAGTTCTTGAAATCTTTTCAGGTTTCCTGTCAAATACTCTTTCGTTCATGAGAGTCGCCGGTCTGGGAATCGCTCACGTTTCCCTCATGACGGCATTCCAGGATATGGCGGACATGACTGGCAATATTGCCGCCGAAATCATAATCATGATACTCGGCAATGTCATTGTCATCGCAATTGAAGGACTCAGTGCCGGTATTCAGTCGCTCAGACTTAATTACTATGAGTTCTTTACAAAGTATTTCACCGGTCACGGTGTGGCTTATGAGCCGGTGGGGCTCAAGAGCCGTATCGTAATCGATTAAATTGATGGAGGGTCATATGACCAGTTACGCATTTAGAAGAAAGATTCAGCTTTCATTCCTGCTCACATTCCTGCTCATTGTCGGATGTGCATTCGTTTTCACACCAAATCTGTTTGCTGCTGAAGAAGTTGTCGTCGAGCAGACAGTTGGCCAGTATACAACCGCATGGGTATGTATTGCAGCCGCCATAGCTTTCGGTCTTGGTGCACTGGGTGCCGGTATGGCAATCTCGAAGGTAGGCTCCGCAGCCATGGGTGCCATTTCAGAGCGTCCGGAGATCGCATCGAATGCACTTATCTTCATCGCACTTGCTGAAGGTCTGGTTGTTTTCGGCTTCATTACAGCATTGATGATTCTTGCCAAGGTATAAGAGAAGTGAAGTATTACGTAATCGGGGATGAAGATACTGTATTGGGATTCTCACTTGTGGGGTTATCCGGTCAGGCTGTGCATGACGAGGCAGAGGCCCGTGATGCATGGGCCAGGGCACTGGATGACAAGTCCAATGCGGTCATCATCATAACCGAGAAAGCTGCTGATATGATCCGCGAGACAGTGGACAGATATCTTTTCAGCGAGAGTTTTCCTCTTGTTGTCGAGATCCCGAATCCGGGAGAAGGATTCTCCCGTGATCTCAGGGTTCTGGTCAACGAGGCAATAGGAGTGTCGATATGAGTGAAAGTCCTATTTTCGAAGGCATTCTTTCCGATGCCCGGCTTAAGGCTGAAAAAGTGATATATAAGGCACAGAAGGAAGCCGGTGATATCCTGAAGGAAGCCGAAGACAAGGCGGAAAAGACAATGGAAGAAGAGAGAAAGAACACAAAGATGCGTCTTGATGCCCTTTCCCTCAAGGAGGAAAGTGCAGTCCGTTCCCTTGAGCGCCTCAGGGAACTCAGGAACAATGATGCTGCATACAATGCCGTTCAGAAAGAGGTTGATGCTTATTTCGATTCCTATTTCCTGACAGATGAATCACGCAGCACTCTTATCGCCTGGATTGCCGAAGCTGCATACGGCCTCGGTTACAGACAGGCGAAGGTCGCCTATAATCCGAAAGAGAAAGTTGATGAGTCAATGCTCAGACAGGCGGAGAAACTGCTGATGGAGAAGACAGGATTCTCAGTCTCTCTCCAGCTTGATGATGCGCCTGTCTCCGGATGGGGTGTTCAGCTTTCAAGTCTTGACGGCAAGGTCTATTTCAACAATCAGCTTGACGTCAGACTGAGACGTATGGCAAAAGACATTAAGAAGATTATACAGGAAAATACATGCAAGGCAGAATAATTGGACAGGTAAAAAGAGTTAACGGACCTGTACTGATCGTAAAGGACATCACGGATGCCGCAATGATGGAGCTCGTTCATGTCGGCGAGGGACAGATTGTAGGCGAGATTGTCAAGCTGTCCGGTACAACTGCAACAGTTCAGGTATATGAGGATGCAACCGGAATAGCTCCGGGTGACAATGTATATGGCTCAGGAATGTCTCTTTCCTGTCAGCTCGGCCCGGGGCTCATCGGCAATATTTATGATGGAATTCAGCGCCCGCTCGAAGAGTTGAGAAAACTCAGCGGCGATTTCATAGGAAAAGGTATCAGCGCATCAGCTGTAAGCGAGGAAAAGCTCTGGCATTTCGTGCCTCAGGCAAAGACCGGGGACACTGTAAGTGCCGGCTGCGTTATCGGCTATGTGGATGAGACAAGCAGGGTGAGGCACAAGATAATGGTTCCTTCCTCCTACAAAGGAGAAGGCGTGCTTCTTTCAGTCGCGGATGAAGGCGATTATACAGTGACATCCGCAATCGCCACAGTTGAGCAGAACGGCAGCAGTCAGGATCTTACAATGGTGCAGTACCATCCGATCCGCGTGCCGCGTCCGATAAGGGAGAGGCTCGGCCTCGATATCCCGCTGATCACGGGACTGAGGGTAATTGATTCTCTCTTTCCCCTGGCAAAAGGCGGAACTGTTGCCATTCCGGGAGGATTCGGAACAGGAAAGACAATGACCCAGCATTCCATCGCACAGTGGTGTGATGCCGACATAATTGTATATATCGGCTGCGGAGAACGCGGAAACGAGATGACGGATGTATTGAGGGAGTTCCCGCATCTGATCGATCCGAGAACCGGGAAGAGTCTCATGGAGAGAACGATTCTCATTGCCAATACTTCCAACATGCCGGTTTCTGCACGTGAGGCAAGCATCTATACCGGTATCACGATGGCTGAGTACTACAGGGATATGGGCTATGATGTTGCAATAATGGCTGATTCCACATCACGCTGGGCAGAGGCTCTGAGAGAGCTTTCCGGCCGCATGGAGGAAATGCCTGCGGAAGAAGGATTCCCCGCTTATCTTGCAACACGTATCGCCCAGTTCTATGAAAGGGCGGGACACGTGAAGACTCTGGGCGGAGAGGAAGGATCAGTTTCCGTAATCGGTGCCGTAAGCCCTCCGGGAGGCGACTTCTCGGAACCTGTAACCCAGCATACAAGACGTTTTGTCCGCTGTTTCTGGGGACTTGACAGGGCGCTTGCCTCAGCCCGCCATTATCCTGCCATAAGCTGGCTTGATTCCTATTCCGAATACGTGGGAGAGGTAAAGTCCTGGTGGGACGAGAAGAGTCAGGGCAAGTGGTCGAAGAACAGGGCAAGGATCATGGAGCTGCTTCAGAAGGAAACGAGGCTTCAGCAGATTGTGAAACTTGTTGGTTCTGATGCTCTTCCGGACAGCCAGAACTTCATTCTCGAGGTCTGTACTCTTTTCAAGAATGCATTCCTTCAGCAGAATGCCTTTGACGAGATTGACCGCTACTGTTCTCCCGAGAAGCAGATTGCGATGATGAACATCATCCTTTCGTACTACGATGCGGGAAGCGAGGCCATCAGCAAGGGAGTCCCGATGGTGAAGATAAGAAGGCTTTCGGTTGTGCAGGATATATCGCGCATGCGTTTCAATGTCTCGAATGACAAGATTGAGGATATAGACAAGCTTGAGCTGAAACTTCACCGCTCGCTTGCCCAGCTGGGAGGCTTATATGAAGAATGATAACATGATAATTGACAGAAGCCTTCTCAAAGGACGCGAATACAGGGGGGCCAGCCGTATAGACGGACCTCTTGTATATATGAAGAACACGCATCCTGTAGGTTACGGTGAGCTTGTTGAGATCACTTCAGGCGACGGTTCAAGAAAAATGGGACAGGTGCTCGACACTTCCGATGAAGCCGTATGCGTGCAGGTGTTTGAGGGAACAGACGGCCTCAATCTTCCTGATACGAAAATGCGCTTCCTCGGAGAACCTCTTTCTCTTTCAGTCACGGACGAGATGCTCGGCCGTGTCATGAACGGACTGGGAAAGAGCCGTGACGGAGGAGCTGATCCCCGCGGCAGCGAGGAGAGGGATGTCAACGGTGCACCTATAAACCCGACAAGCCGTGAGTACCCCAGGGATTTCATCCAGACAGGTATTTCAGTCATTGATGGCATGACGACACTGATACAGGGACAGAAGCTTCCGATCTTCTCCGGCAACGGTCTTCCTCATAATCAGCTTGCGGCACAGATCGCACGCCAGGCAAAAGTCCGCGGCGGCAAAAGTGATTTTGCAATCGTGTTTGCAGCAATGGGTGTCAAATATGATATTGCGAAATACTTCATCGACAGCTTCGAGGAAACAGGCGTTCTTGATAACGTAGCACTCTTCCTCTCTCTTGCGGACGATCCGTCGATTGAAAGGACGATCACCCCGAGAACAGCACTGACGCTTGCCGAGTATCTTGCATTTGACAAGGGCAAGCAGGTTCTTGTGATCATGACCGACATGACAAACTACTGTGAGTCACTGAGAGAAATCAGCACGCTCCGCGGCGAGATTCCTTCCCGCAAAGGATACCCCGGATATCTGTATTCCAATCTTGCAGAGATATACGAACGCTCCGGAAAGATTGCAGGACGCAGCGGTTCGATAACCCAGCTTCCGATTCTCACCATGCCCAATGATGATATCTCGCATCCGATTCCGGACCTTACAGGATACATAACCGAAGGCCAGATCGTTTTCGACAGGGAGCTCAACGGCAGGGATGTCTATCCGCCTATAAACGTATCACCGTCACTCTCCCGTCTTATGAAGGACGGTATCGGAGAAGGAATGACCAGGGCAGATCATCCGCACCTGTCAAACCAGCTTTTTGCTTCCTACAGTCATGTAAAGGATGTAAGGAATCTGGCTTCCGTCATCGGTGAGGAGGAGCTTACGGAGGTCGATCATCTTTATATCAAATTCGGTGATTTCTTTGAGCATAAGTTCCTCAATCAGAGTTTTGATGAGGACAGATCCATCGAGCAGACTCTTGATCTTGCCTGGGATGCGCTTTCGATTCTTCCCTCGGAAGAACTCCAGCGTCTCACCGAAGAAGAGATCAGTGAGCATTACAAGGGGTAAAGTATGGATGCAGGCATTGCTCCTACAAGAAGCAACCTGATGAAGGTCAAGGACGAGCTGGCTTTCTCAAAGCTGGGCTATGAGCTGCTGGACCAGAAAAGAAGTATTCTGGTCAGTGAGCTTCTCACCCTTGTCGATCAGGCTGTGGATTACCAGAACAGGGTGGAGAAATCTCTTAAGGAGGCTGAAAGGGCTCTTCAGGATGCAATCATGCACATGGGCCGCCTCCGGCTCGGCAACCTTGCGGGTGCTGTCAGCATCACCAGTGAAATCGAGCTTGGAAAGCGCAAGGTGATGGGCGTGTCTCTGCCGAAAGTGCATACGAGTTTCTGCGGAGAAGGTCCTTTCTTCTCCCCTGAAGGCACCAGCATGCTTTCCGAGGTCGCCCTGGAGAAATATCAGGAAGCTCTCCGGCTTATGGGACAGATGGCCGAGCTCAAGGTGTCCATCATGCGTCTCAGCCGTGAGGTGAAGAAGACAATCAGAAAGGTAAATGCTCTTGAGAAACTTGTCATTCCCGATAAGGAGGAAACGGTAAAATATCTTACCGGCAGGATAGAGGAAGCCGAGAGAGAGAATTTCATTCTGCTCAAATCCATCAAGGACAGAATGGAAAGAGAAAACAAGGAGGAATAATGTATGGAGGCTAAATTCCCGTTCAGGAAGGTACTCGTTTATCTTGATGGATCAGAAGGTTCAATGAGTGCTGCCATGTATGCGATTCTGCTTGCAAAAAGCTCATCCAGCCAGCTGCATGCGCTTTACTGCGTCAACACCAAGGCTCTTGGGGATCTGGTGAAAGCCAGAATCTTTGTCAGCCAGGAGAAGAATGAGTATCTTGCCGATCTCAATAAGGATGCGCACAGGCATATAAGGCATATTGAGAAACTTGCCGCGTCAAAAGACCTGAGTGTTTCAAGCGTCATTGTTGAAGGCAGCCCCAATGCTGAAGTCAGCCGCTATGTCAAGGAGAATAAAATCGACCTTCTTGTTCTCGGTTCCGTTAATATGATACGATCTCGTAGAGAAGAGCTTACAAGTGAAACCGACAGGATGCTTCGCACATCAACCTGTCCTGTTCTGGTTTGCCGCGATGATGATGCCGTATGGCAGATGTTTGAGGAGCTTTGACTTATGGGACTTTTGGATATCGTAAAGAAAGACTTGATTATAAATCCGCTCAAGAGCGCAAGCCGCAATGAAATCATTTCCGACATGGTTGATCTTTTTGCCGACAGCAGAAAACTCACGGAAAGTGAAAGGGATGCGGTGAAGAAGGCTGTACTGGACAGGGAGGCTCTCGGCTCAACTGCAATGGACAAGGGAATTGCCATACCTCATGCAAAGATTCCTTTCCTCAAGGAAAGTGCCCTGGTCATCGGAATCAGCCGTATTCCCGTTGATTTCGGCGGCAGTGAGAAAAGCAGTATTTTCTTCCTTGTCCTGGCAAGTGAGGAAAACCCTGCAGAGCATGTCCAGCTTCTTGCTTCAATAGCCCGGCTCTGTTCAAGTGATGTATTTGTCAGAATGCTGGCATCAAGCAAGAGTGCTGATGATGTGTATCAGCTGTTTTTTGACTGATCCATCATAATGTCTGCAGGTTACATCGGCCCGGCATGATGTCCGGGTCTTTTTTGTGTCTTACAATAAACATTTCCTTTTCTCTTCTGGTGATTTAAACTTTAGGACAGATAAGGAATAAATTTATGACATTGACATTTTGCGGAGCGGCAAGGCAGGTTACGGGATCAATGTTCCTGCTGGAAACAAAGGAATTCAGAATACTGGTTGACTGCGGACTGAGCCAGGGAGAAGATGAGAAAAAGTCGGGAGATACATTTCCGTTTTCACCTTCGAGCATAGATCTTGTTCTTCTCACGCATGCCCATATAGATCATTCAGGACGTCTTCCCCAGCTTGTGAAGGAAGGTTTCAAAGGAACGATATATGCCACCAGGGCTACACAGGAACTCTGTTCGATAATGCTTCTTGATTCAGCTCATATTCAGGAAAGCGAGGCAGAATGGCAGAACAGAAAGAACAAAAGGAAAGGTAAGGCTTTTGTGGAGCCTCTTTATACCCAGGATGATGCCTATGAAACCATGAACCACTTTGAGGGCGTTGACTATAACAGGATGCTTAATCTTTACGAACACCTCCATGTACGTTTTGTGGATGCCGGACATCTTCTCGGCTCTGCAAGCATTGAAGTGTTCATAGAAGAAGAGGGGAATGTCAGCAAGCTTGTGTTTTCAGGAGATATTGGTAATACCGACCAGCCTATAATCAAGGACCCTGATTACATAAACGATGCAGATGTCGTCATCATGGAATCGACATACGGTGACAGGCTTCATGACAAGAATGTGCTGTCTCTGGAGGAGCGTGCCAGACTGCTTGCCGATATCACAGACAGGACATTCGCAAGAGGCGGAAAGCTCATCATACCGTCTTTTGCCGTCGGGCGCACGCAGGAAATCCTCTATCTTTACAGGATAATAACCGATCATAAGATGCTGCCCTATGAAATTCCGGTGTTCCTTGACAGTCCTCTTGCTCTCAGGGCGACAAACATATTCAGAAATTCGATCAGGGGCGATTATTTCGATGAAGAGGCCATGGAACTTATCAATAAAGGACTGAATCCCGTGGATTTTCCTTCCCTCGTCAAATGTCAGAATGTCAAAGATTCCAGAGCCCTCAATGACAGAAAAGAACCTTGTGTGATCATCAGCAGTTCAGGTATGTGTGATGCCGGAAGGATAAAGCACCATCTCAAGCATAATCTGTGGAGAAGCGAGGCGACGATTCTTTTTGTGGGTTATCAGGCGGGTGGTACGCTCGGCCGGAATATTGTCGACGGTGCTTCCCACGTGACAATCTTCGGTGAGCAGATCGATGTCAAGGCGGAAATAGCAAGTCTGCCAGGTCTTTCGGGCCATGCTGACAAAGCCGGGCTTTTGCGCTGGATTCATGAATTCAGGGAAAAACCCTCCAAAGTATTCGTCGTTCACGGTGATGAGAATGTCGCGCCTCAGTTCGCCGGTGTGCTTGCCCGAGAGGGATACAGTGTATGTGCTCCTAAACTGCTTGATACATATGACCTGAATCTGCCATTGCCTGAAATGGAAAAGGCTGTCTATATTGACCGTAATACAAAGATACTCAATGAAGCATTCAGCAAGCTTGAAAGCGAAAAGGACAGGATTGACAGGCTGCTTGAGCGCTTCCAGTTTGCAAGTGCGAATGTTGACAGACAGGATAAGAAGAAATGCACCAGACTGGCAAATGCAGTGATGCGTCTTACAAGTGATCTTGAGGATCTGGCGGAGAAATGGAACGCCGATGCAGAGGTGCAGTAAGAGTCAGAAAAATTTTCACACAGCTAATTTTTTCTCTCTTATGAAATTAGACATGCATGAGCAAAAAAGATTGAAAAAACTTCAATTTTGCTCTTGCTTTTCTTTTTTGCTTGTGATAGATTCCTATCTCGTTGACGCGATGTCAAGCATAAAAAACTTCAGAAAAAAGAAGGGAAATAGCTTGACAGGAAGCAGGGGAATCTGCTAAGTTGACAAGGCACTCGCAAGAGAGCAGAAGATTTTTGAAAGACTGATGAGCGAAGGAAAAGAGAGAAAGTAAAAGAAGCTTGAGGCTTCTGTCAATACTGAAATACGAACTGGAAGAAAGACCAGG
>CASFTW010000007.1 GCA_949297785.1 uncultured Spirochaetales bacterium | reverse complement strand
GATAAAGACAGAAAGGAGCATCTTAGGCAGCGGTAGTTCCGTCTGATAGAAAAGGAGTCTTTCTCATTATTTCCTATTGGGAAAAGCGATGAGCAAAACCTTTACCATGAATGCAGCCATCAACAATGAAATTATTGAGTTTAAATAAGTTTTGCAGATTGATAACTCTTTGCATAACAAGAAGTTGATTATGTGTTTGTCATGTATAAGCCTGTTGGGACGATAGAATGGGAGTGATTCCAATTTGTCTATAATAAGAAAATCGTTGTAATATAAGGACTTGTATTATGACGATTTTCTGTTTTATGTCAGTTATCACTATTATTTCAGGTTTTTCCTGCCAAATTCCTGCCACGGAAAAATCTTTAAAACTGGTATACGTATTATCTGTATTATCATAGTGTAGAAATAATCAATTATCGAGTAAGGAATTGATTGTATTCATGATTGATGGTCACGAACCAATTACCACTAATGGAATGCAAGCAACTTCATCGAGATAGTTTTCCGTACATGAAAGGACAGCACGCATTTCATCTGTTATATTACTTGTATCTATACCTGGTTGAACGATGAAGACTTTGAAATTGTATTTTAGTGATTTTGAATAGCGTTTTAGATTTGATAAATCTTCAGCTTTACCATAAACCACTCGACTGTCATCAGGATGTTTCTTTTTGAAAAGTTCTTCTCGCTTCTTTATGTGGTTGAATAATACAGAAGGGTCACTATTGCATTTATGTTTCCACCTCGATGATTTCTGTGCTTGCCCACATACTTCATAAAGATTCTTGATTTGTCGGCTTGGTTTTCCATTTGCTGCATATTTTAGATGATATAGTTCAATATCAATCGATTCGTCTCCTTCTTTTTCTGACGGAGGCAATATAGCAATGATATCGGCCATCTCACCACTTCCATCATCGTTTATTATAAGTGAGTATTTTAAAGAAGTTTTGAGTTCTTCGATAATGGAATATTGTATTGAATTCTTTAAGAGTATGCTGCCGTCCCACATCGACTCTTTACTCAGATCTACTTTTTCCCAATTTCTGGAAATTAGTTTTGTTGTATCGTATAAGCCAAGCTCAGTCTTGGACTTTACATATTTTGTTCCTGTTAATTGTGAGCCATCTACGAAAAAGAATGTTGGTTCATATTCTTGTAGATATTCTACAAGTGATAGTTTCCTCTTTTTCCCAATAAAGATTTGTACATCTGAAGATGCACTTAATATAGAATATTGAGAAATGGGATGTTTATCAGAATTCAATGTGAGTTTAAGAATGCAGTCAACTGAAAAAGATTCATTAGAAGCTCCATCATCATATGAAATTCGAAATGAAATTTCTGATTTTGATACATCTACATTGAGAACACTCAAGTCTGTGTATAGTAGAGGTACGCACTTATCGCCAAAAGAGATTGTGATAGCTGTTTCTGTCTTGTAATCATATGTCTCTTCACTCCAATCAACATCGAAAATATTTTCTGTTGGAAGAGTCTCAATATCCGTTGGAATTAAAGTGCCATTTAATATGTCGGATGAAGATATTCTGGGATTGGATAGGATTTTGCCTATTTCCTTAAACCATTCTATCTGATTTGCGATATTACCACGCATTACGGACCATATTCTTCCCTTGCAAGATACACCAATAGAATACTTTGCCCCGTTCTTGTAACCTGATCCTGCAATTAATGATTTTGTACTATTCTGTTTTTCAAGGAGTGATATTGCATCACTAACATCACTCCCTATACTCATTCTGTATCGTGTGCTTCGTCCAATGAATTGCTTAAGACCGACATTGTTGAGGATAAGTCGCTTGATTCCATGGAAAACCTTGAAGCAATCTTCTCCGTCTATTTTATCTGGATTAGGATTATTAAGAAGCTTTTGGGCAATTTCTTTATAGTAACCTTCGTTTTTGCTGGAATTGATGAATAGAAGATTATTTTCTTTATCATTATAGAAAATGAACAGCTCATAGGTGATATCATTACAAACTTTCGAGGTTGTCCATTGGGTTTGTAGCTTTTTAACAACGATGGCAATGATTATATCTCTATCACTATTGCTAAGAATATGAAGACTATCTTCCTCTCCCAAGTTGAAATCTTCTACTGTTAAGTCTGGATTCCACTGCGAATTTTGATTCTTGTAAACAGCAGTACTATAGGCTGGATTCAATGATTCAACCGATACTACTTGATATAAGTTATCGCCAGTAAAATTGTTTGCAATTTCTTCGAACTCCAGTTCTTTTCCGATAGCTTTGAAGCTGATTGCTGGAATAATTCTATTCCAATCCGAATCTTCATTATAAAGCTCTGCAATAGAATCTTTGAAATCATTGTCAAGAATGTTTGCAACGAAAGTTGCTGGCCCAAGTTTACCATTGCCAACTCTAGTAAATCTGCCTATAAATTGTAAGGTTACAGCAAGTCCTTTCTTTGGATCATGAAGTGCTGCAATCTTGAAGTTTGGTTGATCAAATCCTTCTCCAAACATATCAACACATACGACAATATGTGTTTCTCCTGCTTGAAGTCTTTGCGTATTCGCTTTGATTTCTTGTGATTTCAGCCCAGTATGAATGATTACTGGATTTAGTTCTGGTGCTAATTCCTTGTAGATTTCAATGAGTTCATTTGCTCGATCTTTAGATCCTGCACGAGCCATTATAATTTGGTTTGGGAAACCTTGGTCAAATCGCTCCTTAAGGACTTCGATTGCTTTTTCTGCAATTAGCCTGTCAGCTTTTTGGGTTGTGAGTGTGGAAACTGCTTTGAAATCAATGCTAGAGAAATAGCATTGTTCTTGCGCAGTTCGTAAAGGAAAGTTGTAAACAACCTTACCTGTAATTCTCTTGCCATCCTCCCTAAAAGGGGTAGCCGTGAATTGAACTATCTTAGCTTCTGTTTTCTTAAAATGTTCCCTGAGATTATCCCATGTAGCGGCTGCAGTATGATGTGCCTCATCAATGAAATAATGTGAGAATTTCTTGGCAAGTGTAGTGAGCGTTTCATCTTCTTGTTTTGCAAGTAATGATACGGTGGTAACAACCACGTTACATTTATCGGTGAAACTGTATAAATCATTAGCGTCTTTAAATGATTCAGAAAGTATTCCTACAATCGGGTTTTCAACATGGCTGTTTATTATTTCAAGTTCTCTCAGTAACCCTAATTGAATAAACTTATTTCCTAATTGATTTCGAAGCGCATTGCTTGGGACGGTAACAAGTAATTTCTTGCATTTTTCAGTAACAAGTAGAGAAAGCATGGTTTCTGTTTTTCCAACACCTGTTGGTATGACAACTGTTGCAATTTCAGAAGACACTGTCCAATGTGCAAGTACTGCATAACATGCTCCTAATTGTGGTCCTCTTAGTCCTTTGCCTGTTTCTGTTTCTTCATGAAGATGAGTGTTCCCATTCCAAGACGAAATGATTTCTGATGTTGTTTTTGAGATTACACTTCTATCAGAAACCTGTGTTGGAGATAGTCTGGAGATAGTATTTTTTCCATATTTTTCTATTTCAAGATTATCTTCTAACACAAGCTCCTCCTGTTCTTAAATCCTTCTCACTCTTCAAATCCGAAATCATCAACACCAAGAGTTGTACAGTTCTCTTCGATGGTTCGCTTCGTAGCAACGGGAACAGTGTTCTTTTTGAATGTCGCACTTACCTCAATGGAGACTTTGTAATCCACATCATCTATGGACTCAAGTTGTTGCAGAATCTCTTCATAGATTTTACTTACATCTCTTACGAGTCTTACGTTGTCCAGCTTCTTTGAGAGATAGAATGATGAGACATTTGCATTCTGAGATTTCGGACTGATAGAACCTGAACCAGAGAATGGCCCTGTTGAAGTGCCTTGAGTCTGCGGTGTCTCCACTGGAGTAGTTTTCACTTCAGGTTCTTCTGTTGTTTCAGGTATAGATGTCTTGAGTTCCTCTTCTGCGATTTGTTTCTTAACAAGGATGGCTGAAGACTGATCAAAGGACAGGAAATCACTTTCCCATTTGAGATTGATGAATTTCCCTGAAGAAAGTCCATCAGCAATGGCGAAGTAGTTCTTCGAAGTCAGTCCTTCTCTGATTGATGTCTCCAAGACATTGTAATCAACAAGCTTGGGCAGGTAGCAGTACGATGTGTAGTATTTCCAGATTTCTTTTATTTCAAGGTAATCCTTTCCTTTCCAGAGTATGCCATCAAGATCCATGAGGAGTCTCATTGGCGCATACTTTGTGATAATGCTTTCATCCTGTATGAGCTTCTTCTCAATGCTCGAAACAAGATTATCAACAACAGTGACCTGCTCTGGATTGAGAATGATCTCTGAAGGATTAGAAAGGTTGATTCTTGGATTTATGCACCAGTGATAAGCGTTATTAAGCTTCGTCCTGATATTCTCGCTTGTGGCTTTCAGACTGCTCTGGATGTTCTGCTTATCCGCATTGCTTAGTTCAAGCTCGTCCTTATCCCTGTCGATTTCCTTCCATGCAAGATGCTGCTTTACCTCGCTTATGATTCCATCGAGGCTTCCATTGTCAATGAATGCGAATACCAGAGTGTTCTTGTATGTACGGGCACCTGTACCTCTTGTTATGAGGTAGTTGTTAACCACATCGATAAGCTCCATTCCGCACTGTTCTTTTGGAGCATACGAATACCTTGGGGAAAGGATGACAAGACGCGTAGTCTGCTCATCTGGTATGTCTAAAGACTGTGATGGTGCAATATGTACGGCTTTGAAAACACTGCCTTTAGGTATTTCCTGCAACTTCTGTGTTATGAAGTCGATGGCAGTGTCCCTGGCGATACGGTTGGCCTTATCCTCCATCATCTTGCGGAGAGTCGGCCTGAGGTCATACCAGAACCTGTCGGAGGTAGCATTCGAATAGAGATATGACTCTCTCTTCAGGAGCATGAGAAGCGTGTCGTTGTATACGGACAGTTTTTCTCCAGGTTGCACACAGCCAAGCATCACTTCTGCTTTGTCAACGCCTCTGTTCTGCATCCCCTTTGATGGAGCACTGCCGAAGAACAGTGTGCGCGCAACTTTTCTACCTGACAAGGACTGTCCGAATCTGATATCTCCATTCTCCAGTTGCTTTGGTATGGACCTTGGTCCATCAACCTCGGAATCAACAATAGGGTTCCATGCATCTGAGAGATAACGGAGAAGCTCATCCTTTACGGATGGTACATTCATTGGAATAGAGGAGGGGAGAATAAGCAGGCTTGTATCATTGTTCTCCCAGAGGCTGTTGATGACATTCGCCATCAGGCGGAGAACACCTCTTGTTCTCTGAAATTTCTCCAGCGTTGCCCAGTCGTTGTAGAGCTTGTCGAAGACATCTGGATGAATCGGGTAGCATGCAATCATCCTCTCCAGATATTCCGGTTGTCTGCATTCTACTGGGAAATCAGCGGGGTTATTGCAATACATCTTGAAGAAAGCTTCGCAGGTGTTTTTCTTTGCTTCCTCATCAGTTGCACGGGCAAACAATCTGCGTCTTACGACTTCAAAGCCTTCATTGGATTCAACTGGCTTCCATATTGATTCTTTTCTGCCGATGTAATGGGTAAGGGTATCAAGAACCTTCTGGCCAATCTCGCCTCCGACTTCCATGTCTGATTCAGGGATTGAGACAATCAAAACGCAGTTCTTCGATGTGCTTACTGCTTCAGTAAGTGACTGGATGAAAGAAAGACAGTTCTCATAGCTGCCAGCAGGAAGATCCTTGATCCCGTAGAGAGAACGTACATAGCTGACAAGCTCATCGATGAGAATCATACAGGGTCCACATGTATCAAAGAGTTGTGTCAGCGTTTCTGAACCAGGATTTACTCCTTTTTTGTCGGCTTCTTTGATGATTTCATAAAGCCCAGGATTGTTCGAAGTTTTTGCAAGCTGGTATGCAATCTCACCCCAAAGGGTATTTATTGTTATACCAGGCATGTCCTGAGGGCGTTTTGATTTTGTTGCATTGATTGCTGTCCCGACAATGATAGCGATATTCACTTTTGGAAGTCCTGAGAGTTCTGCTGCTTCTGCTATCGGTCTGAGCGTTGGAACAAGATTGGTTGTAGTCTTGCCGCTCAGCATATGATAGAGGGCAAGCATCGTATGTGTCTTACCACCACCGAATGCTGTTTTCAGCTCGATTACAGGTTCGCCATCTTTTCCTGAAAGTCGTTTAAGAACCTCGATAAGGAGTGTTTTCATTCCTGACGTAATGTATGTTCGTGAGAAGAATTCGACAGGATCCATATACTCGAAAGAGGCCTTGCCCGTGATGACCTGTGAAAGATCTGCAGCAAATTCTGCATTTCTGTATCTTCCCTCAGCGACATCCGGGTGAGGAGCCATAACATCGCGCCAGCTTGAAAGTCCTGCAGGTACCTTTGCAGTAATGACAGGTTTCTTTACCTTTACGATAACTTTGGGACGTGCGGCAGTGGATCCTTGGATATTGCCATAGCGTACCTGCCTGACAAGTGCATCAAGCTCTGCAGAAGCGCTGGAATTGATTGGAAGGCACAGATACGACATAGTCTCAAGCCCTCTGGCAATTTCTCTGTCAGACAGGCCAGCTTCTGTCTGGTGTGCCCATTTATTCCTGAAGGAAAGGACTTCATTTACATAGGATTTGTATTCCCTTGGCAATTTCTTCTTGAACGTATTCCAGTTCTGGTCATATGCCTTGAGAAGCAGAAGCGTATCGAGCTTGGACTTTGCGACTTCATCGGTTGCAAACTCAGGATAGTCCTGCTTGTGATCGTCATAGATTATTGCGTAAACGCCTTTGGTCCACCACTGATCGTCATAGAGAGCCTTAAGCTCATTGATCAGATATGGAGTAAGAGTTTCCATGAGAATCCTGAATCCTTCTGTTACATATTTTCCTGAGTCAGACATCCTTATACCTCCAAATCAAGTTCCAACTGCTTTGCGCTTCGTCTCTTTTCCTGTATTACGCTCACTGAGGATACCGCATCATCCCAGCTTGTAATGACGGAGTTGTAGACGATGGCCTCATCCGTCCATTTCTTCTTGTCTGCAATTGAGAACAGCTGATAGCAGAGCTTCTTTATCTTAGAGACGTCGCTTTCGCTGATATCAGCAAACACTTCGGCAATACCGGAGAAGCCATCATTCTCGAATGCTCTCACTGCTTGTTGTGTGATAAGCCAGATACAATCGGAAGAACCATGTGAGAATGGCTTAAGCTCACTTCGTTCATAAACCCTGACTTTCCCTTTTCCCGATTCAACGATACCAAGACGTGCAAGCGCATCAACTGATGTGTTCTTAGCTGTTGCAAGAGTATTCACATCTCCGAATGTCCATTCGTTATAGCCTTTCTGGGAGTAGAGCATCAGGCAGAGGCTGCTTTCAGTGTCGATATCTGAATCATGCTCGTTGAGGATGTTGTCAAGTTCTCTGTTGATGAGCTTCAATGCATCCCTTACAGAGAGCTCAGACCCATCAGCCTGAATTATACTCTTGTACCTTGAATAGACTGCTATTCCGGGGCCGATAGCCGACTGGGCAAGGTCAACAGGTGCAATATTGGAAGCCTGGAGTTTCTGGACAGCAGGAAGAAGTTCACTCTTAAGTTCATCTGCAAACAGTCTCATGGTTGTAGAAGGTTTTGCTCCTTCCGTCTTTCTGCAGACAATGACTATAGAGGAAGCAAGGGCATTGGTTCCTTGTGCTATTGCTCTTCCTGAACTTTCCGTATTCATAGGCCAAGTTCCAGTTACAGTAAAACCAGCTCTTATGATTGCTGATAGCATCGTTTCCCAGCCGCTTGATGCTTTGCCATCAGAATCATCATCACTCTGTTTGAATGCGTAATATATCGTTACAGGTATATCATCCCTAGTGTATTCAAACAGGTTCTGGCATGTCTTAGCCATTCCATCTTCGAAAAAGGATTTGGCTTCTTCTCTTCCACCTTCAAATCTATATCTGATTGCTGTGAGCTCACTTGCTTTTGGCGTGAGAACGGTTGGAAATAGGTCTGGATATGTATTTTTCAGACTATTTCTTAACCAGACATAGAAGAAGTCTGCAAGATATGCATAAGGGATATTGTCATAGTAAGGTGGATCTGTGGAAACCATGATATTTCTGAGTCCGTTATCCTGTGTCGCGTCCCACTGCACCACTTCTCCACAAACTCCATGAGGAAAAGAACTAACACAATCTGCAATTCTTTTTACAAATAGAGAAATATTACCACCAGAATTGCTAAAGGGGTTTGCTTCCGCATAATCCCAAACCATGGGAATTGCTTGACGAGCAAATGTTTCTCTAAAAGCACCTCGGTCGTTCATCCAGCTAGAAAAAGATGAATGGACATTAGCAGTCTTATCAATTACAAAAGCGAGATAAGTCCGTATTGCATTTGAATAGGCTTTTGCTTCTTCTTGGGAATTGTTAATGACGGAGAAATCTTTCTCAACTTGCTGACAAACATCATCAAGTAGGCTTGATAGTGTTGTAAGCATAAGGAGCTGGCGATTTGTGAAAAGTTTGCTGAAAGCATCATAGCCGTATACATTTGTATTCAAACACCCCGGATAAAATGATAGAGCGCCATCTGGTACATCAGAAGGTTTTTCAACTTGGGCTAATGATTCGTGAATCTTATTGGGGGATAAGTAAATTCTTCCATCTGATGATTCAGCAACAATTGCCATCAATTTCGAGTCAAGTAAATTGGATGAAGAAACCTGCCGTATATAGTCATACTCAACAGGTTCTCCGCAACATGGACAAATGGCACCTTTACGATTGATTGTTCCAGAATTATTTGCTAATCCACTTTCTACAGTGAATGAAAGTTTCTTATTGCTATCATAATGAACTTCTACATGTCTCTCTTTACCTTTCTTCTTTGAAAGATCAAAGGAATGTACAAGAGGAACTTCAGCTCCGCATACAGGATTAGGACACTTTACAGTACGTGTCCAGAGCCAGGCTATGACTGTTGCATCCTGGTTGACTTCATCAATATGAACTTTTGGATAGAGATGGACTATCTTCTCAAAAGCCTTCTCTTTGAGGAGATTGCCATAGTACAGGATATCTTCTGCAAGTCCTGTTGAGTTCTCATATTCAGTGTTCGATTCCCTTGCTGATTTTGCATCTGGATTTACTGGTTGCATACCTTGGAATCTGGCGGGAATCTCAATCATTGCTTTATTGATTATCACAGCAACTGGATTGAGATCTGATGCATAGGCTTTAAGCCCTAGGCGTGCAGCTTCAAAAGGAATGGCACCTCCGCCAGCGAATGGGTCAAGGAGTTGGGGGGGGGTATTGTCTGTTGACTTGAGTATTTCAGCCTTTGCTTTTTTCAGGACTTCTTTGTTGTTTGAGTTCTCCCATATGACAAGTTCTCTGAGAATTGAGAAGAGTCGTTCTCTTTCTTTTGACTGTTCTTCAACAGTAGGGAACTTCTCTGGATGTGAAGATGGATCATCTACAAGAGATGCCCAGATTACAGCGCGTGCAGCTGCCAGCGGGCGTCTTGCCCACCAAAGGTGAAGGGTAGAAGGGTGCCCATGCCTGATGGACTTTTCACGTACACATGCGGCGTTTATATCTTCAAGTGGCAGTGCCACCTCAACCAGTTTCTTCTTATTTTCCATATCTTCACCTCTCATCATAAACTATATCTGATTGCGCCAGCAGTCTTGCGACATTGAAATTTGTCGACTCGGCAGCGTTTTCAATATCTTTTGAGAACATGTTCTGGCAATACGTTGCAGTGGTTGATTCTCCTTCAACGACTATGATTGCCAGAATGTACTGCTTTGGAATGTTCAGAGCAGTAAGTATTTCATTGCGTGTGATTGTCACGGTGCCATCGTGATAGATGCTTTTGCCTTTGACCTCAATGCACCTTAGTGAATATCCTTCAGGGCCTCTAAGGTTTTCTGGGATGAAGGATTCAATGTCATAGCCACAGTTGTTCTTGCTTACATCGCGGGGTATGTAGCCGAGTTTTCTCTCTATCTCCATGACAGCATTCATGGCAGCCATTTCAATGGCCTTCCTATCTACTGCATCATATGGCGGATCTGGTTCTGCGAACCTGTCGGCCTTAATGCTTTCTTTGGGAACAACCAATGCGACTGTTGACAAGACAGGCGGCATAGGGGAGAGTTCCCTTTCTTTTGACAGATGCTCAAGCCTTGAGTTCATTCTCCTTTCAAGCTCATCAGCCCTGTTCTGAGCATTCACCATATTCACTTTGAGATTAGGCTTGTTGCTTCCTTTTCGTTCGGCTTCCCTATATTCAGAAGCTTTGTTGTCCCAGTAGAAAATTTCATCCTTGAGTCTTTTCTTTGTCTCGGACTCAATCTTGTCAACCATTCTGATTCTGTATGATCTTGTCGCATCATAGAGTCTGGGGATGAGTGTGTTGACAGCAAAGCTGATTGCCTTTGTCTCGATGAAGTCCGTTGATATCCAATGCTCAGATTCAAGGATTGATCTGCAATCATATTTCTCGGTCTCTGATGGAGCTGAATAATCAAGATACGGGGCAGGACCTCCCTGATACGTCATTCCATTCTTATCAATCTGCACAAAACACATCTGCCTTGATACGATTCTCTCTTTGTTGTTGATGACAACGCCATCACGGACAGAGTAATCGAGAGAGCAGAGAATGCGCGGCTCTGTAATCGCATCTGAAACCAGAATGGTGCCTTTATCTGCCTCTTTCTGGTAGTTCTTCAGGATGTAGGAAATCAGGGCATCCATGAGTGGATGTCCGGGTGCGATAAGATCTGCATCAGGCTTTCCTGGAATATTGATCTCACTTCGGTCGAAACATATCCGCTCATAAGCCTTCAGGACGCTTCTGTTATATACAGGCTCATAAGCCTCAATGACCTTATTCGGAATTCTCCTTACTTCGAATCTTCCATTCTCTCGTGGATGATATGAACCACCAGCAAGATCCATTGCAGCTTTGAAGAACGATTTGATGTAGTAGGGCTGGAGACGTCTGGCATTCATCCTCTCCATCTCTTCCTTGACTTCATATACTTTCTCTGGAGTAAGGAAATCCTTTGAGAGCGCACGTTCATCTATCATCTTCTTCAGATGCTCGGTATCGAGAGCAGTGTTTACGACAGTGTTGATGTAATCCCTGTGCTCTGGCTCGTTGCCGAATCTGATTGCTTCGATGAGAATCTCCCTGAGAGGTTTGTCGTCAAACGCAATCTTTCCGAGAACATCGAAGACCTTTCCTCCGAGGCTGTGCCTTTCAATCTCCAGTTTGGCAAAAAGTCTTGAGAACACTTCGCCTTCCCGGGTGTTCTTTGCAACGATGTTCCACAGATGGCATATCTCTTTCTGTCCGATACGATGGATTCTTCCGAACCTCTGCTCAATCCTGTTCGGGTTCCATGGAAGGTCATAGTTGATCATCAGATGTGCTCTCTGGAGGTTTATGCCTTCACCTGCAGCATCTGTTGCAATCAGAACCGAGACATCCTTGTTCTGGCGGAATGAATCCTCGACGAACTTCCTGTCCGCCCTGGACATGCCTCCCTGGATTGTCATGACAGCATCCTGCTTTCCGAGGAGTGTCTTTATTCGCATCTCAAGATATTTGAGCGTGTCTTTGTGTTCGGTGAAGATGATAATCTTCTCCCTCTCTCCTGTTCTGGTTTTCATTTCACTGGACTGGAGGAGCTTGGACACTTCATCCCATTTCTTATCGACACCGCTGTTTCTGAGATTGAGAGCTTTATCCTCGATGCCTTTCAACGCGATGATTTCAGTTCGAAGCTCTTCAATCGATCTTGCAGCTGTTGCATCATCTATGAACTGGTTTTCAAAACCTTCCAGCTCGTCGTCTGTGAAATCATCCGGATCATCATAATCGTCATCAATGTCATAACCGGGCACTGAGTTCATCAGAATCTCGGGTTTGTTCTTTATCTCTTCGAGCTTGTTTTCAAGTCTTTCGCGTCTGCGTCTGAGAGACTGATAGATTGCCTCCGGGGATGAGGCCAGCCTTCTTTGCAGGACAGTGAGAGCAAAGCCTACTGCGACTCGCTTGTTGTTCTTGAGTCTGTCAGCCCTGTTGAACTGCTCTCTGACATAGTCGGAAACTTCTTCATAGAGTGACTGTTCCTCGTATGAGAGGTTGTAAGAGACTGTAGTTGCAGTACGCTCCGGAAACAGAGGCTTGCCTTCGAATGTGAGCAGATCCTCCTTCACAAGCCTTCTCATGACATCGGATGTATCAACAGGTTCAGTTCTGCTTCCATGGCCTGTGAATCTGTCCTCATCTATCAAGGACATGAACATCTGGAAATTCGCTTCATCTCCGCTATGCGGGGTTGCTGTCAAGAGAAGAAAGTGTCTTGTATGCTTTGATAAGAGCCTCCCGATGTTGAACCTCTTTGTGTAATTGATCTTTGTACCGATAACGTTGGCGGATAGCTTATGAGCCTCATCAATGACAACGATATCCCAATCGGTGGCTTCTATCAGATTCTTGATGTCATCGTTCCGTGCAAGCTTATCAAGACGGGAAATCAGCATATCATGCTCAAGGAACACATTCCCGCTTCTCGCACTTTCGATCATCTCATTCGTCATGATTTCAAAGGAGAGATTGAATTTCTGATACAGCTCATCCTGCCACTGGTTGACAAGATTTCCAGGAGAAACGATGAGAGCACGTTTCACATCAGAGCGGATGATTAGTTCTTTCAGGAGAAGTCCTGTCATTATCGTCTTACCGGCACCGGGATCATCTGCGAGAACGTACCTCAATGGATGCATTGGCAGCATCTTCTCATACACAGCTGTTATCTGGTGGGGCAGAGGCATGACATTGGATGTGTTGACTGCAATATATGGATCGAAAAGGTAGGCGAGTTTTATGCGCTGGGCTTCTGCGACAAGCTTGAATATCTCAGGACTGGCAGAGAAGTCAAAGCGTTCCTGTTCTGACACATTGCTCATACCTTCTGCAGCTGCAGAGTATACAAGCCTTTGTCCGAGCGAGCCGTCTGCCTTCTGGTAAATGACAGTCATTGCACCGGAATCGAATGGTACTGTACTGATGACGGATACATCCTCTCCTGTGCACAGTCCTCTGATTCTGATTCCTTGTTTTATCTCCTGAAGATTCACCCTTCAGCTCTCCTGATCACCTTTCCGATTTGCTTTCAATCTTCTGTCCTCTGGCTTCTTTGTATTAGTTGGAATCAGCCAGAGATTCCCTTTTTTCACTGCATCGGGTATGAGTCCCTTGTCACAGTAATGGATGACCATCCTGTCCGTTATTCCCCATATCAAAGCCATTTCCTTTGCTGTTGAATAGTCATCGATTGAAAGCATGGATTCATTATATTTCTAAAAATCGAAATATTCAATTTGGCGGCATGCAGAACAAATGATTGCTGTTGCCTTTTTTATAAGCGTAATAATCGGAAAAGGGCTAATCCTCAAATCATTCCTCTTATATGCCAAAACCTGACTCCATTGATCAACTTCATACTGAACTATCCTGAAAGTCAACTTCAGAACCATTGTTCCTGATGGAAATCTGGAGATTCAGACTTTGCTTTTTTTATCTCCCCCCCCTCCCGCCCCATGCGCGGACATCTTGTGGATGCCCGCGTCTATGTATTTGTTGCAAGAAGCAGATAAAGTATTGGGTCATCGCTTCTGATTTTGATTTATTGGGCAGTTGCGCTTACAGCGCCCCTTGTTTGTGAGTGTGATTGAAAGAATCGGTAGAAGGAGCAAACACAGAATGCCTGAATTCAGAAGTTTAAGAGATATTTCGATTTTCCAGATTGCACCTACGGTGCCTTCCTGGAAATGCGTAACAAGCATAGGAAGCAGAATGGTTTCGCTGGATACTGGATGCGGCTCGCAGGATTTCCATCTTTCCGCACTCCGTGCGGTTTTCGGATCAAGTGTCAGAAGAAATCCTGATCAACAAAATCGAAGTGAATCGTTTCCAACTCCCTACGGGAGCTTTCGGAAAAGATGTAAGGAGGTGAAGAGAACAAGACGATTTCGGATATGGACAGATGAAGTGTTCATGAATTTACGACTCCATCTGAAAAGATGTGTGCATCAGAGAAGAGGAGGAAATCAAGAGAATAAAAAAAGAATTGAATCAGTGCGCCGTTGATACAGGAAAATCATAAATCCCGCTCTTATTCAACGTGATGAAACCGAATGCGTAATTGTAGTTGCTGAACGTTATGTCGACATGTCCGTCCCTTTCTTGCCTCCCTCCGGGAGGGATTGAGGAAAGGGTGTGACAAGGAACGGAATAAGAGCTTTCAGCTCCTTAAGGTATTCCGTGAAGAAACAGGCAGAAACAGCCTGAAAACAATCAGAACTTCATTGTTCTGTTGAAATATAAGGGAGTCAGGACGTCGTCCTGATTCAGATCATCGTATTCCTTTGAACAGGAAAAAACTTATCAGGAGGCATAAATCATATGCTGAAAATTTCAAATCATTATGTTGACACGATCTTCTTCGCACAGAGGATCACTGCAGACTGTGGAATCTTCGTTTTCCGGGGACTTTCCTCCACTGCTTCTTCAGATGACCGTATCTTCTTCTGCCTTGTGGGAAAGAAAGAAGATGGACTTGAGATTCTTGATGAAGTGGTGGTGCCGTGCACCTTCGAGTACATCGCAAAAGGCAGGAGTGTAGACCTCGCAGCAGACGATGTAACAGCAAAACTGTTTCTGGGTGAACGCGACGATGTTTACGTCACCATGCGTGCCATCAGTCCGTGCGAAGATGACGTCGAAAAGAGGACCTCTTTCAAGCTCTCGTATTACTGAGCGCACCTATTCCTCCATTCTCCTCCCTCTTGGAGGAGAGTGGATGGGTTGAAGAGGATGTGACCGGCGATGCTCGCCCGTTAGCAATCAATGATCTCTCTGAATGGAAAAGAGAAAACCAAATCGAAGGAGTCTTACTGATGACACTCAATGATTATGTATTCACATGTATCCTGTTCGCTCATGCTTTCCCTTATGCAAAAAATACATGGGTAGTGCTGGCGACAGGAAGAAGGTCTGGTGCTGCTTATGGCCGTCTCTATTTTCTGATGGTCAAGACTGAAGATGGAAAGCTTGAAGTGGAGGATGAGCTCGTATTGCCACTTTCTCATCTCGCGAAGCCGTCCAGCTTCGGACTTTACAGCTGGGGCGATATCACTGCCAGATTGGACATCGAGGAATCAGGTGAAATCTTCATCACTCTTGATGACTCGGCAGGAAGCAATCCTGATGCTGTCGAAATCTATGACATCTGTCTTCCGATAGCGATTAAGAAAGAGGCAGATATGGAGGATGAAGAAGATGTTCAGGACTGAATTTGTATTCAAGAATCTCTTCTTCGCCCAGAGTTTCCCGATATCGAAAGAGACATGGGCACTGCTTGGAACGTGCAAAGTCAGATATTCCGAAACGAATAGACTCTTTCTCGCTCTCCTTGATGCTGAAGGAGATGTCCCGGTCGCAGACGATCTGCTTATTCTTCCCTTGACTGTACTCGAGACACCATGTGTTTACGAACTTTCAAGCCTTGGAGACAAGGTCAAACTTGAAGTCGGCAAGATGGGAGATCTCTCGATAACACTCATCGATGAGATGGCAACGAAAGAGAGCGAGATTATCACATATTCGTTCTGCATTCCTCGTATTGAAAGGAAATAGGTCCTGACCAGTTCAGGAATTCGCAACAGACCGGTCTCGCATGAGACCGGACCTATACACGGAGGTGCATATGCACATCACGTCAATCTTCATCGAAAATCTCAACAGAATCCTAACCAAGAGGAAGCTCTCCCTCGGCTGGGTGGAGCAGAAGACAGGAGTCAGCGAGGTCTTTCTCCAGACGCTGACCTACATCGCGACCGGTCTCAGTTTTCAGCTTGTGCTCAAGATTGCAATCGCCCTTGAGGTGTCCATTGACTCGCTTATCGGCGAGGATGGAAAGATTGAGCCTGTTTGTTACGCAGCAGATACTGCCACAAGTCTCTACTCTCGCTTCTGGAGGAATATCCAGGTCATATGTTCAAACGAGGGTGTCGATGCCTATGAACTGTCAGAAGTATCAGGCAAGACCATTGCAGGACTTGCCGCCTGCTGTAATCACGGTAAGGACATCGACATTCAGAGGGCGGATGCCATCGCTCTTCATCTGGGTGGGCTTACTCTGGACAGCCTGATCCATATGCGTCTGGGATGGAGACATCACTATGATGATGACGACAGACAGATTGTGAATCTCTAGAGGAGATTCAAAACATTCTGATGACAGGTTCATCAGATGAAAACCGGCAGCCAGCTGGGTAGCTGACACCCGCTGGCCTGCGAGGTGGAAACAGCACCTGCACAGCGACAACATGGTCGCACCGATGTGTCAATGATAATCATGTGATGCAATATCGGCAAGACAGTCCGAATCGATTCCGGCTGGCGTGTAGGTAGTCACGAGTTACAAGGTCCTGCATCTGGCAGAGACCGGTGAGAAACTAGCACATGAGGAAAAAGAACATGCCAGAAACTAGGTTTATGAATGCGGAATCAGTGGCTGATTTCATGGACATCAGCGTTCCCACAGCATACAAGCTCATCAGGAAGCTCAACATGGAGCTTAAGGATCAGGGGTACATCATCATCAGCGGCAAGGTGCCTACGAAGTACTTTCTGAAGAAGTTCTACGGAGGAAACTGATGATAGACAAGGGCCGGTGGTGATTCCGGCCCAGCACGCTAATCACAAAATCAGGACAAGGAGGCAATGCAATGCCAATATACAAGGATGAAAGAATGGGTACATGGTTCGTGCAGTTCAGTTATACCGACTGGACTGGTTCATATAGAACCGTGAAGAAAAGAGGGTTCAAGACACGCAAGGAAGCTGTGAAGTGGGAGAGTGAAGCCCGCCTTAGCGTCGAAGGCAATACCGATATGACCTTCAGGGTCTTCGTCGAGACACAGTATCTTCCTTATATCACGAAACGCGTGAAAGAGAGCACGATGCAGACAAAGATGAATATTCTGAACAAGCATATCCTCCCGTATTTTGGAGACCGTGTACTTAAGGAGATTGATACAAAGGATATCATTAAGTGGCACGACACTCTTCTTGAGGCTGTTGATGAGAAGACAAAGAAGAAGTATAAGCCGGTTTTTCTTAAGACTGTGCATAATCAGCTTACCGCATGTTTCAATCACGCTGTAAGATTCTTCGGACTGCCTCGCAATCCTGCAGCGCTTGTTGGCAATCTTGGGTCAGATACCGATATAAAGACCAACTGCTGGTCTCTTGAGCAGATGAAGGCATTTTCCAAGTATATGCAGCAGTATCCCAGGTACTTCTACTACTTCGAGCTGCTGCTGTGGCTTGGAATAAGGGAAGGTGAGGGGCTGGCACTGACACCACGTGACATCAATTGGGAGGAAAAGACTCTCAGCATCACGAAGACATACTATGTGCTCAATGGTGAAGAGCACACCACTTCTCCGAAAACAAGAACCAGCAACCGTATTATTCCTCTGCCAGACTTCCTTGTCGAAGAACTCAGAGAATATATGAAGCTCCTCTACGATGTTGGGCCAGATGACAGGCTGTTCTGTCTGTCAAAGTCGAAGGTGACAATGATGCTGAAGAAAGCAGCTAGAGACCTGGGGTTTTGTGAGATAAGGGTTCATGATCTCCGCCATACGGCACTTACAGCGATGCTTGGGGCATCAGCAATGATACCCCCTCACGTCGTTGCACGGATTGCGGGGCATTCCAGTATGCAGATTCTGAATCGTTACACCCATGTTCTTCCTGAAGATGAAAGAAACGTGGCTACAACCATGAATATGCTCGTAATGGACGAAAAAGGAAAGGAGGAGAAGTGATGTCGCATAAGAATCGTGATGAGAAAAATCGCTGGCGCAACAAGACAATCGCATTCAGGGTCTCTCCTGAAGAGAATGATCTGATTAACGCCCGTGTTGCTGCCAGCGGACTCACAAAGCAGGCGTTCATTACATCGAATATGCTGAATGCCAGGATTACGGTTCGTGGAAGCTCAAGGGTTTATTTCGGTCTGCAGAAAGACCTTGAGCTTGTCTATGGTGAGCTGAAGCGTATTTCGACAGGAGGGAAGGTGGACAGAGAACTCATCAGCCTGATGGAGTTCATCGCAAGGATAATCGCAGACATGAAGGAGGGCTGATGATGTATAGGACAGTATCATCCTGGAAGGAAATATATGCAGATCTTCTCCAGAATATGCCTTTCTTGGCTATCATTCAGGGGTGTGCAGGTTGCGGGAAATCTACACTGCTCAAGGAACTGTGGAAGAGGGATCCTGCACATACGTTGTGTCTTGCCCCGACCGGAATCGCAGCTCAGAACATCCGTCAGTCAGGTTGTCCAGCAACGACGATACATTCCGCACTCAGACTCAAGCCTGTGGATCTCCACTTTTTCCATGAAACAGATTACGAGGAGAGGGTGCATCTGCTGGAAGCAGTAAATCTGATTATTATCGATGAGATGTCATTCATAGATATAAGTCTCATGGAGTGGCTGATGTCTCTGATACAGGCATCAGCCGACGACGGACATATCATCAGGCTCGTCCTGCTGGGGGATGTATGCCAGCTGCCACCTGTCTTCAAAGTCTCACCTGAACTTGAGGATATCCGCAAACAGCTTTTCGGTCACAATCGTTTCTTCTTCAACTGTCCGATATTCGAACGGTTTGATCCTAGGGTATATGTGATGGAAAAGATCTACAGGCAGGTTGACGAGAGGTTTTCAAATGCGTTGCTTTCATTACGCAGGACTCCAGTTTCCCAGCAGAGCCTGAAGTTTCTCAATACCAGAGTATGTAGCCGCGAAGCTTTTGCCGAGTCATGTAGTGGTCCTTTTCTTATTGTTGTTGGCACAAACTGGGAAAAGGATGAGATAAATCGTGCAGAGCAGAAGAAGCTGGAGCAGAGTGGGGCCGATTACAGGGCTTTTGAGACCATCTGCGATGGATTTCCTGCCGGACTTGATTTTGGTCGCATACCAGATGAAATCATTGTTCATGAAGGCGAACAGGTGATGTGTACCTGCAACTGCGGCGACTATCAGAACGGTACGATGGGAATCGTCAGAGGATTTTCTGATGCGGGGTTGCCGATTGTGAGAACATCTTCAGGAAGCACCTTTGAAGTCCAGATGCATATTCTTACCGGGATTGTGCCTCATGTGACCAGAAGAGGTACAATAGAGTATGTCGAGGAAGGATCGATGACGCTGCTTGGCTGTCAGAGTGCTTATGCTGCGACTGTTCATAAGGTACAAGGTCTCACACTCGACAAACTGTATCTTCAGCTTGGAAGATGGATGCCGGAAGCTGGAGTGTATGTTGCACTTTCAAGGTGCCGCCGGCTGGAGGATATCGGGATAAGCCGGTTGATAACGGGAAAGGATGTCAGATGTTCACGCGAAGCAATGACATTCTTCACCAGATTTGCAAAGGATGTGGCTTGAATGCTTATGAGGTTCCATCTTCATTGGTGGAAAAGCATAAACCGTGGTTCATAAGGTCACGGCTCGAAGCCGTGACTAAGTGATATCCATTCACTTAATGGCTTTACAGAAGAAGTATCATCTGATTGAGGCCGTTGTTGCTGTTTTTGTAAAGATGGATGAACCCCTTTTTCTCATAATATCCAATGAGATCGTCATTGCATTCAGCAAGGAGGAATCGTCCCCCAACGAAAGATTGTCCCTGATAAACAGCATTCATCATCTCATTGAAAAGGCATCCCCTTGGAAGTGAATCGTATGATACTCCATGATTGCGGGCAAGCTGTCCCAAGAGGATGCAGGTGAGTACCGTGGCATCTCCGTCTCCAACTCCTCTGAGCTTTTTCCATAGACTTCCAGAGATATCTGCAGAATATTCGAGACGTCCAAGTCCGAGTGTGAAATAAGCGAGCGGATAGGTATTCTCATCCACTAGGATATATGTCCTGCCTTTATTTGCCTTTTCGTATGGGATTGCATTCTTGTGTGCAAATCTTTCAACATCTGGATTTTCAGGTACAGAAAGAAAGGACAGGAGCTCTGATATTCTCTCCTGCCTTTTTATCTCTTCGGGAGATTTGTCTTTGGCTATCCAGTCGGACAGCCTCAGCATACTGATATCACTCATATTTTCTTCAACTTCCCAATCTTCTCCATAACTTCAGCAGTTGGCTTCAGTACAGGGGCTATTGAGGGTGATGGAAATTTGGGGCCGTTCTTCTCATATTCTTCCAGGCCCTTCTTCAGGTTCTTCACCCCCCAATCGGGATTGATTCTGAATGTTGTGTCAAAAGAAGTCGTAGCCATCTTTCCCTCCTATACTTAGAATATAGCATATTATAATTCTTCCGGCTATAAGGTTCTTTATCATATCGGATTCCTTAAAAGTTATAGCCTGTGCCGATGATTGTGTTTCAGGAAATATTCATATCCCCTGCGTAACAGAAAGAAAGTGCCTGTCTGTGATTTTTTCAGTAGCTTTTTAGCTAGTCTGTGTTGATGTTTTTGCGGAACTGTATGACAGTTGCAAGACTTTATAAAGATCATAAATGCCGGTAATCTGAACCGGCTTGTCATGTTCCTGGAATAAATGAGGCATAAAGACTTGTGCCGAGATCGAGTCTGGCTGTCAGTCGGATGGAAGAACCATCATCTGCTATGGATTTTCAGAGTATTGTTGTCAGTAAAGAACGCGTCAGCTATATCGATGTCTCTATCTATGCAATCATTCTTCAGGTTTGCGCCAAACCAGTCATTTTAACCATCATTCTTGTTTCTGTTTGTAATAATCCTCATGTGTTCAATGCCTCTTGTTTCTGCTGTATTTGTACGGTTTGTATCTGCTTTTGGCTTTTGCATGATTCGGTCTGTTTTCGAGATCTTCAATTCTTGGTCCGCTTCTGTAGATTTTCTGACGGAACACCGGATGTATCGTCTGTGCTACAGGCTGTGTAATCATCTTGGCATATTGCTTTTCGATGTTTCTCATTGGCGGCAATGATTGCTTCTGTTCTGGACTTGCATGCAATAGAAATTGGAAAATGCAGATTATCCCATTTGATGCTGTCGTACCAAGAAAGCGAGTGCATTTGTCACAGCGGGAAATGTTCGGCAGTATTCCTAAGGGACATCCCTCCACCATGTTTGTTATCGTTGCGATTGGATAAGTATTTGCAACCGCTGCAATGTTACGGGTGTAGATCGCCTCTGATGTGCTATATATCCAGCTCATGCGGAGTTGGTCTTTGATAAGAAGCCTTAGCTCATCATCAGTGATATCATCATGAACCTTGTCGCTGAGATCGATCTCGATGACGTCATATCTGCCATTGTTTCTGATTTTCTCTTTCTTTGCATCATCTACGGCATGTGTGACAAAGATCTCGACGAGCAATGTAAACTTGTCAAGTTGCAACACGATGTCGGGAATGAAATCTGATATCCGTTTCTCGAGCTGAACTGAACTAATCAGGTATGTCCCTCCCGGGAACATGCCGAATTGCATGTTGCCGAATGTACGGATTATCTGAGGAAGTGTTATCTCCTTCTCCTGCAGGAAGATCTTTTCCGCTCTCCAATGTATATTAGTCTGCCTTACATATTCCTTCCAGCGGCATGTGGAGTCTGGTTTGTGGGCGAAGTGGGCAGCCTTGCCTCCTTTTCCTTGTTTTGCAGTGAGCGGTTCTCCGCAATACATGCATCTGCAGTTACATGCGTTTCCGTTCTGGACTTCAGATATGTGTACCTGTTTCCCATTACTGTCGATTGCAAGTTCAAGAACAGGAGGTTTTCGTGTTTCTTTATTCATCATATTTTCCTCCCATACAGATTAGGCTCCAAGCCCAGAGGCAATCTTGCTCTTCCTGTTCTTATCTCTAGTCCCCTCGAGTCCGTTTCTCTTATGCCTGGCATACCCATTATTGTTGTGGCTGAACTTCTCATGCCCGGAGTACTGATAAGAGCAAGTTCTATCTTTTCTCTTTCAAACTCTGGGATGAGTTCGCCTGAAAGCTTTGCCGGAATGCCATCGAGAAGAATCTGACAGAATCCTTTCCTCTCTTTCGATGGATATATGTCAATATATAACGGATTCTGTTCCAGGCATTTGTAGCTTTGTGGAAGAGGAAAGAATCTTCCGCCATTGTAGTAACGTACGCTTGTATATCCCCGGGCCGGAGTGTCTGTTATCTCGGGAATTCGCCACTCGCCTCCCAGCTTTACGGCTGTGCGGAGTTTGCCTCTTCTTATCCATTGACGTACTGTTACGGCCTCAATTTTATTCAGCTTCGCGTACTCTTCTACAGAAAGAAGATTCACCGGATAGCTGATAAGGCTGAAAGATTCATCGTATTCGATTGTTGTTGATGCAGTTCCTTCGTCTTCTGTCTCTTCCATGGATTTCACATGTCTGATGAAAAGGTCTGCCTCTGTGTTGGAAACTGTGAATGAGTAGTACCAGCCGTCAGGAGCCGGAAAGATGCTCCTTGTTTTGACTTCAAGGATGACATGATTCAGGAGTCGCAACAGTCCATTGTAGTAAGGAAGCGAGTGACACGGAGTCTCTCTCATTTCCTTTGCTAAAGCTCTGGTCTTCAAGTCAAGAACCGAAACGATTTCTTCTTGTGTCCTGGGAAGACGAGAGAAAGTCTTGGCAGCGTTTTCTATCTTATTGCTCATACTTGTAGAATAATAGTACGAATGTATTGAGTCAATACAAAACTATTTGATTGAGACTCGGTCGCTGAAGAATCGCTCGTCCTCCTCTGTTATTGTGCTTTTCAGTGCAGTGAACTGTTTCTTGTTGGTTATCACTCCGGAAAATGCAATTTTGCATCCAAGCTTCCGTAGCAGACCCCTGTCATCGATTTTCTTCCATACAGCTTCGACAAGGAATATTGTATTGTTTGTCCTTCTATCTGCTTCATCGTTGTTGTCCGGATTTCTCTTTGCAATCTTGATTATTGCCTCGTGACACTCTTTATAAGCACTGTTGTGACGTTTGTCGAATTGGAGAATATAGTGGATTCTGTTTTCGGGCTTGTTGCCAGGAGCGATGAAAGGTTCCTGCAGAATCAGTGCATTGATGTATTCATCGTTTTGGAATAGATCTGTCCTGCCGTACAGCGGGGTTGTAATTCCAAGAACAAGCGCTGGATGCCCATTGATATCTGCATATCCATTCCGATGCATCATATATGTCCGGGAGTCGACTATCAGGTCTTCAGCCTTATATCCATCGGCTGTTACTTCTCCGAATCTGGCATTCCTCAGCTTTCTGTAAAGTTCATCAAGATTCTGTGCATCTCTTATAGCGGTCTGAGCAAGTACTGTATTGATATAGTTCTTCCCTTTTGCAACTGATTCGTGGAAATCCGATATGGAGAAATTTTCAAGTCGGTATGATAGTTGTCTTGCTGGAAGCGGAGTCTCAATATCGTATTCACATCCTCTGCAGTGTCTGCTTCCTCCAACCAGGAGAAATGACGGGGTGCTGACATTCTTGAGTGGTTTGAGCTGTGCTTTGCATTTTCTCTTTCCGTGTCCTGTACCTGCACATGTGAATGATATGTCGATATGACGCTCAGCAGCCTTCCTTGCAAGTTCTTCTGCTTTCCGGGCATCGATGACGCCATCGCCTTTTAAGCCTGACAGGAAGTGTCTGTCTTCACATACTGCAATCACTTTGGGACTTATTGTTGTCGGCATCAAGATATTCCTTTGCTCTTTTCTTGTAGACTTGAAGCATTTTTTGACGGATGTTCATAGTCGGATGATATCCATGTGTAAACTCATATCTGGTAACGGATGCTGTGATCATTGAATGTGGTTCTGTTTCGATTGTGACATCGTCGAAAGGTTCACTTGTAATCAGTCTGATATGACCTGGGTGCTCCTTGCTGATGTTGTGCAGGCTGATGATCCTATCCTGATAGTTATTGTCATCAATCTCCTGATTATGCAGGATTCTGTTCAACAAGCAGAAAGGATGCTCTTGCATGATTTTTGCCAGAGTGACAAGTTCCTCTCCTGTGCTGAAGAAATGGCGTAGTATGCCAGTTTCTTCGATTTCATGTCCTATAAGATATTCAACCTGACTGGAATCAAAACCGAGGTTGACCAGGTGTGTTGCGAAATTACGTCTGAAAAGATATGTAGTAGGGCTGTCCTCTCCTTCGATTCCCTGTTCTTGCAAGCCGTAGCTGAAATCGTACTCCGCATCTTTGTAGGATATCTCCTTTTGCGGGCTGTGGCATTTGTTAAGAACTGATGTAAGAACTTCTTTTCCTCGTCTGGTCAGGTCGGTAGAAGAAACACCTTTATTGTCCAAGGGTGTAGATGCGATCCGCCATGTTGAAATCTTATCTTCGATCTCGTTATCAGAGAGTTTTGGGTTCACATCTTGCCAGCTTTTGACCAGATAATCCCTGCGTTCCATAAGAAAATCATATAGGAAGCCATATAGTGGAATGATTCGGAATGCATTGCTTGTCTTTCCGCCAACTTTGAGTTCTTTTGAACTTCTCTTGGTTGATGTAAGCACATAAATGCAATGGTGTTCCGTTCCTTCGATTTTCCTTATGTCTCCGAAAGTTCTTGCAGCAGCCTCGTTGTTTCTTAGACCAAGAAAAAACATTAATATTATACCTAAATCGGTATTTAATATTGAATTATTATCTAAAGAACAAATCCATTTCAACATTTCAATTTCTCCTTGAATCCCGAGAGAGCGAGGTTTTGAATGTTGCTTTTTCCGTTTGTTTATTGATTTCTCTGTATGTAAGCTCTTCTTGTCCTCAGGCCAGATGATTCTTCCTGTAAGAACCTCGTTATGATCGGCCCACGCATTATATATTCTTCTTATATGCCGTCTGTATGAGGAGATGTCGTTGATTGTCGGATTGTTACGTTTGATTCTCTCCAATGCATCTTCAAAATAGGCAAGGGAATAGTCCTCCATTGTCATGTTGTGCGGGTCAACAACAGGTAGTATCCTGTCTACCACCTCGTCTACATACTCTTTCAGTGTTGCGTCACTTACTGATCTTGAATAGATTGAATCCATTGCAGGAGTCTTTTCTGACTCCACACGTGTTTTTACATTATCGATCGGCCTGATGTAGAAATACTTAAGGAATGCACCTGCAAATGTCATTCTTCCGTTGATGGCTGGGTCATATTTTCGTCTGACTTCATCGACTCTGTAATTGCTGAGATCATCTGGCATTTTCATCCTCCTGCGCATTGACCTCAATGCATGTAGCAATGCTATGTTCACATCTTATTGTCACAGTCAGCTCATCTGGTTCCTCATTTGGAATAACGTTGAGCTCGATGTCGATAGGGTTTGTCTCGTTTGCCTTTATTCGAAGTATGTTTTTCTTCGGTCCGATTATCTGTCTATGAGCTGGCTTGTTGCCTCTTCTTTGCAGCAATGCATCAAGACGCCATATCTTGGAAGCAACCAGATATTGATTTGGAATGCTGTTACTGTCAAGGTAATGTCTACCAAGTGTAGTGGCTCCTGTGTTGCCAAGGTAGTGTGAAACCTGATCAACATCAAATGCGCAATACCTTGTAAGCCAGTATCTGAGATTCTCCCTGAAGATGAATCCGCCTCTATATCTTGCCAGATTTTGTTCAAGTCCTTCATCATTGTCTTCACATGGAATTATGAAGCTCATTTCTTCATTTATACCGAATACTTCTTCGAGTAGTTTCTTTACGGCTTTATCGAGCTTACTGGGTGCAACAGGCTCAAGTCCTGAGGAATCGTTTGAGTCTTTGACTATATATGTATATCCTGGTTCTTTTTTTTGCGCAGTTGCTGATTTTCCCTTGTCTTGCCCGTTGCTGACTTCTGTAGCTGTTTCATTGTCATCGTTGTCATGATAGTAGTTTTCTGATGCGTCATCCTCTTCCTCATCATCTTTATCGGGGTCATATGAAAGGATTGACTCTTCTTGGCGTCCTCTTTTTTTCTTCAGTTTGTCCAGATGTGACGCCAACGTCTTTGAAAGAGGGAGCCGGCGGATGTCTGAATCCATCATGAGTGGAAGAGGAATGTTCTTGCCATTTCCTGGTATCTGACGATATATGATGAAGAAATTGAAATCGTAATCAGGGTCATGTTTATAGTCTTTCCAGCAGAGAGATGACACAATATTCGATTCAAGCCCGGTGAAGAGTCTTATCAGTATGCCGTAGTAGATTGGATTGGAGTCGAGCCGTCTTACAATCATCTCATACAGCTTAGTGAATTCATCAAGTGAAAAATGCTTCTTCCCCAGTGCACTGCGGAGCTTTGACATTGACCTCGTAAACTTGTTTTCATCATAAATGATGCTGTCTATGATTGTCTTTCCCTCTGTTTCATTTCCTGAACCGACAAGCAGCTTTCTGATTGCAGCAAGTATATCCAGATGGGTTGTTACTGAACGGTCAGGCATTGTTTCTTCGATAGCATCAAGGAAATCGTCTGCTGTAAGCATCGAACAGTGAATATCAAGTAGCGGTTCAAGTATGTCATGCAGGCAGACAATTTTACGTTCTGATGATGAAAGTTTGACATTGTCTATTTCTTCATGTATGAACAGAAATGTCTTCAGCGTCAGATCCTGTCCTTTTAGTTCTTCCTGATACACTTTGGAAATGATTTCTCGGGGGTACCGCTTTACGACCAACTCCCCATTTTCATTTTTTTCGTAGAACTTCTTAATGGGGTAGTAGGTGAATATGTATTGGTTTAGATAATCTTCGTTCGAAGCAAGTGTTCGGTTAATATAGAAGTCTGCATGAGCACCTTCGATTATGTTGTTTAGTCCTTTGCCCCTGACATTCCTTCTTTCTTCCGCTTCAGGTCTCTTTATATGTCGCACATCGACTTTTATCTTTTTTTTACTTGCCGGCAAATTCCCCTTCTTGTAAACACTTGCTTCTGAAACCGTGTACCAGAAGTCAATTTCTTTTGAAAATGAAAGTTTGTTGCGGGCTTTAACTCTTTTTTTCGCAACTTTATGCGGGTTGTTGCAGAACTGCCTCAGTGAGAGCTTTGGGCTGTTCGTCTTGTCGAGGAGATTGACAGTGAGACTTATTGCTCCTTCCTGAGTCAGCATCCTTCCATTGCCATCCCATAGATCTCCTAATTTACCGAAGAGAGCAAGGATGGAAGAGTCGTTTCGCAGAAATGTTATCCGTGTCATGCCGTCCCAGTTTTCAATATGGCAGGCTTTCCAGAACAGCTTCTTTGCAAGCCTGGGATTGCTGAATGCAGTCATAGGTTCCTTTTGCCCTTTGCGAGGTGCTGAGACTGCTTCTTCTATAACCATGGAAGAAAAGGCATTTTGAATGCAGAACTGATGAAGGATCGAATTCTGTTCATCGATGTATTTTTCTGGAGAGAGGCAGTAGATTGTGGAATCATGACTCTGCTCCTTCAGATTGCTTGTAATGAAAACGCCGACATCCCGTACTGAGCCGACTCCTTCAAGTGTCTCGATGTGGTTTTCGAATATGAGAATGAAACTTGCCGATATGCCATCTCCTTCTGATATTGTTCTTTTCCAGTCTTCATACAGAACGAATCTGATATTCCATTCATTGGAATCCCTATAGACGGAGTCGTGGCCATATGATGCCTCAAGGAGAAGCAGTACTGGTTCTGATGGAATCACGAATGTGGCCTTCTGATTTGAGACAAATCTGTTGTCTATCCATTTCATGACGAACATCGCAGATGGGAACATGATGATGCATTCATCTTTCTTCGATTGCATTGAGGCGACTTCGGCGGCAAAGGTGTTGAATACTAGGGAAAGTTCCAAAGGAGTATCTGAAGAATGAATCGCTTTGACATTGGTAGAATCTGATAGGAGTTCCTCTATTTCTTTTTTTGATTTACGGGTCTTTCTCTTCTTGGTGTTTTCCGCTATTGCTAATGCTGTGGCAGGAGAGGGAAGCTCCTTGATAATATTGAAGGCATCATTCTTCAGTGAATCTTTCTCCGGTCCATCTTCCATACCTGAGAATATCGAATGATCTACTCGTTTCTTTGTCAGCGCATGACCTTCGGCAAGGATCCAGAACAATTCCTGTTTTGTGAGTCCAAGTTTGTTGTAGAGACTGGTCATCGCATCAAATGGCTTTGCGTAAGCTCTAAGTGTAAAGAACCTCAGGTAGTCGTCCTGGCGTAGGAGTAGTGTATTCTCGGCCAGAAGGTTGAAGTATACGATTTCGGCAATATACGGGAATCTCTTTTTTCTGACTTCTGTCAGGTAAGAGTTGTACAACCATTCTTTGTCCTTATCTTTGGGACCGCCTCCGGATGCTATGAGATCAGTGAACTTCTCTTTGATGTGAAGAATTGCAAAGCTTATTGTCAATTCTTCCGACATGTTCACATGGGATTCCTGATCATATCGGAAGCTGGTTGTTGCAATGAACTTTTTCTCTTCAATCAGCCGCGATATCTTCTGGCAGTCGCCAACGATATTGGGGACGACAGTAGTGATGAATCTGTTTATGTCATAGCGGAGAAAATAGGGTGAGAGTGCTGATGGAAGATCAAGACAAGAAAAGGTTTCTTTCTCATTTACCTTAATTTTAAAGAAATCATCAGCCAAGAGATAATGTAATTTTTCATCATGACTTGCAGCATAATAGGCATAGACTCGCAGAAGTGTCTGTTCGTCAATCGAGTTTTTAACAATGAATTTGCTCAATCTCATCTTGAGTATTGATGCAGAGTAGGTCATGAACATTTTGTGTCCTCAGCGATTCTATGATAGACCGGATCTTTCATGAAAATCTCTTACTTCTATAATATTTACCCTGAAAAAGTTTTTTTTCAAGTTATTTAAATTATTTTTACATGGTAACGCTGATATGCATTTTCATGCCGAATTTCTGCCATTTGCTCATAAGACCTAGCGTGAGTTATGTATGTTAAATACTTATATTACAATAAGATATTCTATAATTCCATATAATAGATATATATTATATTAAATATCACAATCGAGTGGGAGTGAAATAAGTACTTATACTCTAACAAATATTAGAAAATATCCACCATAAACACGATACTGTTTTTATGGCGGTTTCCTCATGGTGACAGTTATTGTCATCAATCTGTTTCTGTAAAATTATTATTGGGTTCTGGTGCGGCTTAGCCGCTGCCGGTCCCCCATGAACAAGTATGAAGTCGCCGATTATTTTCACAAGAGGTGGATACAGCTATTTTCTGATTGGAAACTTGAAGATAAGGCAATTGTTGCAAATTATGCAACAGTTCAACTTGAAGTATCCATTGCTCTGTCTGTCAGACAAGAATTTCCGGTATGTGCACTTCTGATTTCATATCATTCCTGATGAATCATTTATAATTTTGCGATTGCACTCACCTGTGTCAAAGTGAAACCCAGCATTGAAAATATCATTCTGCTTTACTTGAGACGGCCGCAGGCCTTTCATTTGTGTCAGTCAATGAACAGACCTCACCATTTTCCTTCTGTCGATAAGTATTCCTGTTGCCGCTGCGGCAATGACGGGAACAATCCAGATGAAACTGATTCCCGTAATCATAGACAGGACAGAGAAGACCAGTGACGTGAATACCGGAAGAATCCAGGTGAACCGGTAATTGCTGTCATGTCTCAGCAGTGCAAGGATCATCAGCGTTATTGCCGCAGGGTAGATTATCTCAAGTATGGGAGAGGAAATTCTCACAATCGTATCCAGCCCTGCCGTTGCTGTCAGAAGGGAAATGAGTGAAAAGACCGATATCCATTTTTCCCTTGACAGTGATGGAACAAGTGTTGCGAAGTACTGTCCGCATGATGAGAGAAGCCCTGTGCAGGTGTTGAAGCAGGCGAGAACGAAGATTGCGGCAATCAGGAATTTCCCCGTTGAGGGAAAGATGACATCTGCTGTCGCAGCAAGAACTGCCGCGCCATTGGATGCATTATTTATGAATGCATGTGAAAATGTTCCTGTGACAGCGAGTGCACAGTAAACAGCCAGGAGAAGGAATCCTCCGGTAAAAGCTGCGATGATGCATTCCCTATTCACTTTCTCTTCTTCCACACCGGCTTTTCTCACGTTCATTGCGATGATTGAACCGAATACAAGGCCAGCCACTGCATCCATTGTCTGGTAGCCCTCCGTGAACCCTCTGGAAAGAGGAGAGGATGAATACGCTCCTGTACCATTTCCCCTTACGGCATCAGTGTTGAGGAGCGTTCCTGCAAAGAGAATGATTATGAGGAGAATGAGAAGGGGAGATGTAATCTTTCCCAGCCGTTTTGAAAGCTTTTCCGGCTTCAATGCCACAAGAGCGGCAAGTGTAAAGAAAAGTGCACTGTAAACAAAGGCTGCAATACCTGAATCCGTATTGGTTGCAATAGCTACCATTTCATAGCTTGTGCTGGCTGTTCTGGGAATCGCAAGGAGCGGTCCTATTGCAAGGTAGACAATGATCGTGAGGATTCTGCTGAAAACGGGATGCACACGGTCTGCAAGCTTTTCAAGGCTGCCCATGCGTGTCACTGCGATGATCGCAATAGTCGGCAGAAGTGTTGCCGACAGTGCAAAACCCGTAAAGGCAGGTATCACATCACTTCCTGCCTGATAGGCAAGGAAAGAGGGGAATATAAGGTTGCCGGCACCGAAGAACATCGCAAATACCGTAAACCCCATCACAAGTCTTCTCTTTAATGACTGCATGTGATGAATGATAGCCTATTTATCCTGTTGATGCATCAGCTTCAATGAAAGAAGAATTTCAGACATTCAGCATTATTATTGCGCTTATGATCAAGAGTATGCCGATGCGGCTGTATTTCGAAAGTCTCTCGTGGAAGAAGAGGGAACTTGCCGCGATGACCGCAAGGATCGCTCCGACACTGTATGTCGGGTAGGCAATATACGCACTCACGCTTGACAATGATTTTAGCAGAAAGAGAGAAGAGAGGTAATTGGGAATGCCCAGACACATTCCCGTGATGATTTCTGTTTTCCAGATTTTCCCTTTTCCTGCGATTGTCATGATGATGCACATAATGGCAGCCGAGATGAAAGTGAGTCCCATGAACCATTCATCAAGACTGGCTGAGCCTAACTCCTCAAAGACTTTCAGCATGCTGTCGGCAAGCCCGCCGAAGAGCAGTCCCATGAGCAGAAGGAAGAAAGCAGGCTTTGTCCTTGCACTTTTTTCATCTTCATTCTTTTCCCTGATGTTCATGATGCAGAATGCCGCAAGAACGATGATTATTCCTGCAGCCTGCAACAAAGTCGGCCTTTCTCCGAACAGCACTATTGCAAGACAGGTCGGGACCATGACTCCAAGCCGGGCGAAAGATGCCTGCAGGACAGCACCGTTTCTCTTAACGTTCATCTGGTTTATTGCCATCCCTGTGAGGTACATCGCTCCGTTCCCGAGTGCCAGCAGCATGCAGAAAACGAAATCACTGTCAAAAGGAGGAAATGACTTATTCCTCTGTGATATGAGAAATGGAATCAGACACGTAAGGTAATTCACGGCCAGCATGCCGTATCTGTCGTATTCCCTCCTGTCGCTTATCTTCAGTACGATCGATACCAGTGCGCTACAGATGAACCCCGCAATGAGATATAACATTCCTCATCTTCTCCTTCAAATGACAACAATGAGGAATTCTAGCCGGATGCAGGGGCAGGGACAATACATAAGCAGGAACTTTTACTATAAGCCGAATGCACTTCTCATAAGCGGAACTTCTTTTGTCAGGCCGAAACTGCGTGCCATGCTTTCCCATTGTGATATAGCGTCACTTACTTCATTGATTATTTTCATGGCTTCTGCCTTTTCGAGATTATAAAACAAAGCTGTTTCCTTAATCGCAGCCATAGAGAAGCTGTGGATACCTTCATCAACAGCCAGTACAGATTCTCTGCCATGTATTGAAGGATTAAGATCATATGCCGGGGAAAGTATCCAGCCATCAGGTGTTAAAAGGAATGAATGGTTGCGCAAATGGTTGTCTGTGTTGTTTATCATGGCACTGAAAACCAGACGCCTGTACAGTTCTTTCAAGTCCGTTTTCGGCTGCTTTGAGTACTGTGAGATAATTTCCGCAATATCAAGAAAAGAGGCATCATTACTGTTTTTCAAATTGAGCAGACAGAGTGCCGATGCCATGTGAATGCGTTTCCCGTATTTCCTGTCAAATCGTTTTGAGAGGAATGTGTGATAACCGTTTCTGTGGGCAATCAGCATCGTCTGAGGTGTTTTAATACCGGCTTTACGGGCAATATCCATTGCCACTTTTTCCCATGCTCCTATGTCATACTGATCGTTTAGAGAAGGTACTTTTGCAATCCACAGGTTGCCTTCTGTGTCAATTACATTGATTTTTGGACGGGCACCCCCAAGAGAAGAGGATGATGAGAAGAAATCTTCAAGCCATGCGCACCCGGTTCCATTTTTCTCATAATCGGCAACCATATCAATATAGTCGCCCAGTTTTGAGACAGGAGGAATTGAGACACCTTCAGACGAAAAGTATGTTCCGTCTTCTCTTTGCAGTCTTATACCTCCTTTTCTTGTCATATCATCACTTTTCAGAAGGTAATCAAGATCACTGCAGGCCCGCGGTTTTCTTCCTTCTTTTTCAGCAAGTCTTGCTTCATGGCGTGAAATAAGAATGCGACCCCATCTGTCCGGCATCAGGTCTGAGAGAAATGGGATATTAATGCTGCTTGAAAAATAGGCAGATGAAGAGGAAAGTGATGGATCAAGCACAATATCAGGGTGTGCTGATATCCAGCCTTTATCAAATGTGAGCATGAATCTGTCGCCACGGCCGGAAATGGTATCAACTTCCAGACGCCCGATTGTCTGCTCATCAGGGAGAAAATCAAAATCAGCTTTTATTGTTATGACATTTTTCATAAATCATACCTTCATCAGCAGTCTTTCATCCTGCAGTTCATGGCCTTCCTCATCTTCTCTTGCAAGTGAAAGGATATCCTTTTCCAGACGCAGTGCGAAAAGTACGGAAAGGTAAGCTCCCATTGAAACTGTAGGGTCTCCTTTTTCGATTTTCCACAGTGTTGCACGTGAGATCTTCGCCCTTTCTGCGGTAAGCTCACATGATGCTTTCCTTCTCAGTCTTGCAAGCCTGATCTGACGTCCGACCTGAAGAAGCATTCTCTTTTCTCTCGGGTATAGTACAACCTCTTTCTTCATGTTTATAATAATAAACATAAAACTGTAATATGTAAATTATAAAAAACGAAATTAATTCTTTAATGGAAACCGGAAGCGGAAAACATTTTTCTTCTGTCCGGGTATTTATTTAAGCCATAATGGATGATAGAATCTTGCATATGGACAGATTTGAGCAACATGCTGATCATGTTTTCATTATAAACTGGTTTTCATCGTGGCATGATCTCTCAGACGATTTTAAAAGGAACGTTGATGCTCTGGTCTTAAATCACAAGGCAAAACGTTTTCTGACAGGCATGCTGAGGAAAAAAGCTGGAGCTTCTGAATCTTCCACAATCTAAATGTCAGAACAAAGAGTACGGAATTTGGGTGAAATCATGAACGGAGAGTGGAAAGACTGTTTTTCATCAAGAATCCTCAACAGGGGATATGAATATTATGAAAACGGCAACGTACTTGATATAGAGAAAACTGAAGGCGGTTATACTGCCACGGTGGAGGGATCATGGAAATACACCGTGACGATTGATGTGGATGAGAATGATGACTTCATCGATGCCGACTGTGACTGTCCTTATTCTCAGGAGGGGAATTACTGCAAGCATGAGGCAGCCGTGCTGTATGCGCTTGAACTGGACGGTGATGGAGGTCTTGGTGATATTTCTGTCAAAGACGATACAGATATCAAGCCTGCAGCTTCTGAAGAAACTCATGAGACATCTGAGTCGAAAATCAGGGAAATAGTTAGGAAAATGAAAAAGGAAGAACTTGAGTCTCTCGTCCTTGAACTTGCCTCTTCCCACAGTGATATATCAGATAATATTCTTCTCACCTATGCAGATAAAATGCCGCACTCATACGTTCAGAAACTTGAGAATGAAATATACAGTGCTTCATTTGATCTCCGCAATGCTGATGATGGTGACTGGTACTCCGATTTCAATGAGGATATGGAAGATGCTGTAATCAAACTTGATAAGATACTTGGTGAGGACCTTCCCATCCTGCTTGATAAAGGGCAGTTCGCAGAGGCTTTTGATGTAGCGCTTTACGCATGGAACAACATTCCTTTCCCCATTATTGAAGAGCGGACAATGGGCGGCAGTGCAGATATCGAGGATGAAATATTGTCCGTATTGGAATCTGCATATACCGGTGCAGACACACAAGTGCATCTGCAGATGAAAAACCGTCTTTCCGCCGCTCTTGAGAGAGTGGACAGCTATACAGGACATTATTATTCCTTTGTGAAAATGATGCTTGCAGTTATTGAGGATGAAGCTCTTGCAGAAAAGGTAATAGAGAAATATGGCAGTGAGGATGACAGGTGGTCTGTAGGTTTATGCATTCTCGCGTTTAAAACGCTCGGCTATGAGAATGGCATGTGGAACTGTATTTCATCCCATCTTGATGTCGAGACGGCTGTCGATGCCGGAATTGATGAGTATGAGAAGCAAAGTGATACCCAGTCTCTCATTGAATTTCTCAGCAAGGTCAAAGAAGCCAATCCTGTTTCCTCTTCCCGCATGATCAACCTGCATTCAGTAGCCTCTTCACGCCTTCTGGATGTTTTCAGGAAAAACAACATGGATGCTGATTACAAAGCCGAGCTTGAATACAACATATTGCACATTCATCAGGACAATCTTGACAGGATCCGTGAATACAAGAAGCTTGCTGGCAGCCGGAAGTGGAAAGAGGTTTATGAGAAGCTGAAGAATGCTGGTACAGCCGGTTCTGACATGCCGCTTCTTCTGCTTGGCGAAAAGGATTATGAGGCTCTGATGGAATGGGTGGAGAAGAATGCGGCATATAGACCTCTGTTATATGAGAGACTTTTGTATGAATACTATCCTGATCGTGTTGTCTCTCTTGCGGCAGCCAGGGCTGAAAGATCTTCAGCTGGTATGAGCAATCGTTCTGCTTATTCACATTTTGCTGAAGATCTTGCGTACCTGCGGGCCTATGAAAAAGGCCAGACAGCTGCGGAAAAGATACTTGAAGATGTAATGAAACGCTATCCACGGCATCCGGCATTGAAAGATGAGCTGAGGAGGAGGGGATTCTGCGTTTGATTTTTGTCTTATTCCATCTCACTGAACACAATCGTTGAGAGTTTCTTGCTTATTTCATCCAGAATCGTGAATGCATTGATCATGCGATCTTCCTCTGATTCTTCTTTTTTGTCTGGATATCACTGATGAACATCATCTCATCATATTCAAAAGCTGATCCTGATCAGATTTCCTGAAACGCAATATTGGCCGGCTTCTTCACAAACACTTCCACAGAATACTTTTTTCCTTTTTTTGTAAGCCAGCTGTCCTTGATGTAAAATCTCATATCCTTGAAAAGATGAATCTTGTCCCATATTGCAGCTTTCTTGAAAGACATCCTTCCTATGTAAACCTCTGCACGGTTGAAAAGCTTTATGAGAACTTTCCCATTTATGTATACCTTCTCGGCTCTGACGAAATGGGAAATGAATTCAGATGATTCCCATGCTGTGTTTCTGCTGTCTTTAAGCGGAAACACACCGATGCTTTGATATTCATCCGGACACAGTTTTTCATAGACGCCGACATTGATTCTCAGCTTTCCCTCCACGGGCTCTATGTTCTCAAGCTTTCCCATGATATAGAACCGACCGGGGTTACGGAAGCATCTGAGCAGCTGCGAGCGCACATAGCTTGTCCGGTAAAAGTAACCGACCCATTTACCGTCTACAAGGATTTTGACAGCATCAGGGTCGACAGGGTTGTCAGGCTCCCTTTCAAATGTTACAACACTGTCTCTCAGACTGAAGAATGTGAAGTCTACAGGACCTGTCCTTTCTTCAAAGGGGCATACATTTTCCGGATGAAAAATGTGTCAGCACCACATACTCCTTTCCAACCGAATAGGGAAGAGGAAACCTGTCCGAGATGCACAGATGCATGACGGGGTAGTTGTCGAATATGAAAGTCGTGTATTCCATATTGTGATGATAGCATGAAAATTGTGGGACTGTGTGAGCAGATGGGAAGCCCCGGTGTAGCCCACTTGCTGTTACGCTATTGGGTCCAGGCTGCTGTAATGGAGAGTGCAGGGAGGACTGCAGTTAAACACTCTGCAGCATTTTTGCCACCAGCTCGTCAGCATCGAAATCTGCTGATGGCGTGAATCCGAACACCAATTCTTTATGATATTCAAGATATTTCTCTGTGCCGTCAGGTATGAATGCAAGTGTTTTCTCATCATCAATGCCAAGGCGGTCGAGGTTCCTCCAGAATGTATGGCTCATGCTTTCTGGAAGGATTATCTTTCCGTTTGACGGATTAAATGATATTACGCCTCTGTCGAATAATTTGTCATAATTCGGTGAGAGAAGCAGAGAGTTCTTCGGGTCTGTCCTTTCCTGGCTGGTGGATTCCCTCCATGGTTTTATGTGACTTGCAATCAGCCAGGATGTCTCATCAACTCCGGTCACCGCACACTGTCCATGCCAGAGTGCAATTACATTTTTCCTGTAATCGGCCTGTTTTGTCCTCACTGTCCGGATTGTCTGTTTTTCGGTTGTCATCGCAAAGTATTCTTCAGTTGTACTTACACTGACACCCAGCGAAACACGCTTGTAATCATCATAGTCCGGAAGATATAGAACAAACTGGGACGGGGTGCCCGGATTGTTTCTGTGCTGCCGTATGGGAACGGCTCTTCCGTAATAGGTGTATGGCATTCTGGAAAATTCTCTTACGAAAGCATGGCAGTCATATCCTTTATCGAAAGAATCTTCCGCTATTCTCATTTTTGTCTGACCTTCCCAGAATAGCAGAGATGATGGTTCAAAGAAATGGTCCTGATAAGGGGTTTTGTCTTTTTCCTTATTAAGTGTGACAAAAATGACGAAACAGTCAGAACCGGCTCCGTGGAACACTCCTGTCTGGGAGAGCGCATTCGGATGCTTCTGAAGTATTCTGGCGATATCGTCAGTACTGTATTGCCTGCCTGTTTTAAGAGTGTTTTTCAGTTTGAATGAATCACCGTTCTGTTTTTCTGCCATTCCGTTCATGGATCCAGGATAGCATCATCTTATCCTGAGGTCCAGGAATTATAATTGCCATATCCGTTACTTTACTGTGAAAAGACACCTGGCTGTGCTAATATTTTAACAAAAGGGGAATGAGATGATTATTTATAAATCCACAAAGAAAGCATTCATTGAAAGTGCGATGTCTCCATATGGATGTGGTTGTAATATAGCTGATCTGGTGAAGACGGAATTTGAGAAAAGGATAGGGAAGGTGAATCCTGCAGAATATCATGCATGGCAGAATTCTCTGAGACATATGGCTTTTGTTGTGGATACAGATGAGATCGCGGATGATGCCAGTGTCTGCATCGAGTACCGGCTTCCATTCCAAAGTTGCAGAATAGATTTCCTGATTGCAGGTAAAGATAAAAGCGGACAGGAGAATGTTGTGATTGTTGAGCTTAAACAGTGGTCTTCCGTAGTGCCGCTTCCTGACAAAGATTTTGTGCGTACAGTTATAAATGGCGGGGAGAGAAATGTACCTCACCCGTCATACCAGGCATGGTCATATGCTGTAACGTTGCAGGAATACAATGAATGTGTGCAGAAAGATGGAATTCTTCTTTATCCATGCTCATTCATGCATAATTATGTTCCCTGGCGTGATGATCCCGTTGTTGATAATATGGTGTACAAGGAAATAGACAAAGCACCTGTATTCACTTCCCATGAGACGCTGGAACTGAGAAAATTCATTCTTTCAAAAGTATGTGATGCTGATGATAAGGATATCGTATATCGCATTGATTATGGCAGGCTGCGGCCTTCAAAATCTCTTCAGGATGTGCTTGGCAGAATGCTTGATAAAGAAAATGAACACAATGAATTTGTACTCATTGATTCCCAGAAGAGTGTTTTCGAGTTCATAATGTCTGAAGTCAGGCATCTTCGGAATGAAGATGGGAGCAAGAAGGTTTTTATCATAAAAGGAGGACCCGGCACCGGTAAAAGTGTGCTTGCCGTCAATCTGCTTGCTTCTGTCATAAAAGATTCAAAGACAGGAGCATATGTGACAAAGAACAGCGCACCGAGAAATGTGTATAAGGCAAAATTAGCCCGGGAGAATTTCAAAAAAGCCTATATCAACAGCCTTTTTATGAGTTCTGGAAGCTTTGTTACCACTTCCGCTAATGCGTTTGATGTCCTTATAGTGGATGAAGCGCACAGACTTAATGAGAAGTCCGGGATGTTTGCAAAAGGTGAAAATCAGATAAAGGAGATTATCAATGCAGCAAGGATTTCCGTATTCTTCATTGATGAAAACCAGATAGTCACGGCAAAAGATATCGGGACCATAGATGGAATAAAACACTTTGCCCGGTCTGCAGGAGCGAAAATATATATCAGTCAGCTTGAATCCCAGTTCCGGTGTAATGGATCTGATGGATATCTCGACTTCCTTGATGATATCCTCGAAATATCGCAAGAGAGATCTTATGTTTTCAAAAAGACAGACTATGATGTGGTGGTTTATGATGATTTGAACAGAATGTTTGCGGATATCAAAAGAAAGAATCTTGTTGACAATAAGGCAAGAATGCTTGCGGGGTACTGCTGGAACTGGATATCCCGGAAAGACCATAATTCAGGCCCTGATATAGTAGTAGAAGATCAGAATTTCCGTGCATACTGGAATTTCAATGATACATCTACCTGGGCAATCGATGATGATACAGTCGATCAGATTGGCTGCATTCATACGTCGCAGGGACTCGAATTCTCATATGTTGGAGTCATTATCGGAAATGACCTGCGTTATGAAAACGGTCATGTGATAACAGATCCTTCGAAAAGAGCTGGAACCGATGCATCTGTGAAGGGGATGAAGGAAAAAGGCCGTGAGGCGGAGAAAAAGAAAGATAAGATAATACGGGATACATATAAGACACTTCTTTCCCGGGCAATGAAAGGTTGTTATATCTACTGCACGGATAAAGCTCTTGCCGAACATATAAAGCAGAAGCTGGCTTCCACCCAGCGGGTGTATGATGACTTTATTGAAGCTTCTGGGTATAGCTTTGCTGCGGAAAAACAATGATGTTCATCTCTCCCTTACCGGACATTTGCTTTGCATGATCTTGATGAGTTTGCCGACATCGGTGCCAAGATTCAGAGGCAGGGGTGTCCTGTATTCTGTTTTTTCCAAAATTCTTCTCCCCTGCACTCCCTTTTCATCATCTGTGCATATTGTGTTAGAATAACCAGCAGTCCTGACTTGAAGGAGGCTCGTGAATATGAGTGGTGAAAAACTGGATGCAGTCATTGAGGAGCAGGAGAGAGTTTTGAGATTCAGGAGTATCGATCTTGATACAATCTCACGTGTGTGCTGCAGAGCGGTTGAAAGGCTGAAGAGCATGAAGGCTCCATGTTATATCCGTGCGGTTGTAAATAAGACTGTCGTGTTTGCACAATGCCTTGAAGGTGCAAGCTGCAACAATGAAGAGTGGGCAAAGAGGAAAGCCGCTTTATGTGAACGCTACTGGATGAGCTCTCTGCATGCGGCACGCAATCTTGAGAAAAAAGGACAGACGCTTGAGTCTTGTGGAATGAACAGCAGTGAATACGGTCTTTCGGGCGGTTCATTTCCCATCCTGCTTGAAAGCGGACTCTGCATAGGAAGCATCACGGTATCAGGATTGAAGGGAGAGGAGGATCACCAGATTGTTGCATCTGCTATTGCAGATGAACTGGGTGTTGAAATCCCATCGGTTCTTGAATAGCAGATTCTCCGGTTCTTGCTTTTAAAAATAAGGAATGCTGTTTTGATATATATTTCAGGACTTGATTTCACACGTGACATAACACAGTTTTCCCATCTCCAGAACAGAGGTGAGGACCTGCTGTATTCAGCCTCCAGGAAGCTGATGAAAGTCCTGCGCTTTCCGTTTGTACTCATTGTCACATGTGACAGGGCTGAAATAATAGGGATTAAGAAAGCACCCTCTGAAACTCTTGAGAGAGCTTTGTCGCTCAACCCCGCGGCAGTGACAAAGTGCCGTTATCATATTGAAGGAGAAGAGGCGGAGCTTCATCTTTTCCATCTGGCAGCGGGAATCATTTCTCCGCTTTTCGGGGAAGATACCGTGCAGGGACAGATCACTCTTGCAGCAGAGGCCGCACGTCTTGCAGGCTCTTCCTGCCCGTCATTGAACAAGCTTTGCAATGCCGCCGTGGCGTTTGGAAAAGAGATGCATTCAAAATACCGCATAAGAGTCTTTGACAAAAGTATTGCGGAAGCTGTTGCTGCCAGAGTGAGCAATGACAGGAATATTCTCATAACCGGAAGCGGGGAAAGCGCCAGGATTGTTGCCGGGCGGCTTCTTGAAGACGGACATGTCATACATATCGCACTGCGTGATGAAAGCAAGACTTTCCTCATCCTGCCCGGAACGTCAGCCGTATCATATGATGAGAGGATGAAGGAAGCTGAATGGGCAGATGCCGTCATTTCCGCATCATCCGGTCTTTACTATACGTTCACTGAGGCTGAATGTGAGAGGATTGCCCTGAAGAAGATGTACGATCTTGCTTTTCCTTATGATCTTCCGCCCTGTCAGAATGTCGTCCGCATCAGTGATCTGGGTGTTGAGGAGAAAGAGAAGGCGAGTGTGGTTTCTCTTGTAAAGACCGAGGCTGTGAAAGCACATGCCGGATATATATGCTGGCAGGAAAGATCTCAGGAAAGAGACACGCTTGAAGAAAGGGCCGAGGAAGTCGCCATTGAGAGCATCAGACGGCTTTCTTCTCATATCGCATCTCTGAGCCTTTCGCCTGAAGAAGAGAAGAATCTCCGTCTCTCCGTGATTGACAGTGTGAAGAAGGCGTATATCACAAAGCATTATGAGAGAAGCGGCAGATGATTATCTGACAAGCTGTTTTTCCGGATTCCTCCATTCATATCATATCGCCGATGTGCAGTCTTTTGCCAAGGGCTGAGAGAAGTTTCGTGACTGTGGCGGTGGACGGCGAGTTCTCTCCCTTTCCGATACGGGCAATTGCAGACATTGAGGAAAATCCCATTCAGTGTTTTCTGTCTCCCGTGAATTAATGCATTCACAGCTATATACGAATTTGCCCCCTGATTTGTGCCGGAATGCTCTGATGACTTTCTGCATGCGAAAAGTGTAGAATCTGGGATATGAGAATTCTTGTGATAAACCCCGGATCGACTTCAACAAAAGTCAGTGTGTTTGATGATGATAAAGAAGTTTTCACGGAAAGTGTTTTCCATGATGCACCTGAATTGCTGAAATATAAAACGACAAACGATCAGCTTCCTTTCAGAAAGAAGGTCGTGCTGGATCTTCTTGAAAAGCATTCTGTGGATATTTCCACTATCGATGCTTTTGCCGGGCGCGGCGGGTGTGCATATTCGCAGAAAGAAGGTGTCATGAAGATAGACAGGCGGCTTTTCGAAGACACACGTGATGACAAAGGCGGTTCTGATCATCCCGCCAAGCTCGGTGTGATGATGGCTTATGAATTCTCAAGGGAATATTCAAAACCTGCATATACTCTGAATCCGACCAATGTGGATGAGTTCACGCCCCTTGCAAGAATCACAGGGCTTAAAGGTGTGTACAGACGTGCACAGTCCCATGTGCTGAATCAGAAGGGAATTGCAAGACTTCATGCATCTTCTCTGGGCAGAAAGTATGAAGAGTGTTCTTTCATTGTCTGTCATATAGACGGAGGCATCACGGTGGCGGCACATAAGAACGGAAGGATGATTGACGGCACGGAAGGCGCCGGAGGGGATGGTCCTTTCACTCCTACACGGCTCGGCTCAGTTCCTGTGATGGAAACAGCAAAGTATCTTGAAAGCCATACGCCTGCCGAGCTTGAGGCGATGTGTTCACGTTCAGGCGGTTTTGTAAGTCATTTCGGAACTTCCAATTCGGATACAGTGCACCGAATGAAGGAAGAAGGAGATGAGCATGCATCTCTTGTGTGGGAGACGATGATCTACCAGATATGCAAGGCAATAGGTGCAATGGCCTGTGTTCTGGAAGGCAAGGTTGATGCCATACTTCTCACAGGCGGGCTTGTACGCTTTGATGATATAGTGGAAGGCATACAGCGCCGCTGTTCCTGGATTGCCCCTGTTTCTGTTTATAAAGGGGAAGTAGAACAGGAAGAGCTCGGCGGTGAGGTGCTGAAGGTGATGAGAGGAGAAGCTGAGGCATCAGTGTATACCGGAAAGCCGGTATTCAGCGGTTTTGACTGGGACTGACCGCTTGACAAAGTTCATGCGTTTTTGACAAATGCCTTGAAAGTTTTTCAGAATTTCAGTAATAATACTGTACAGGTATCGGAGCAACATTTTTATTAACTAACTGTTCAAATCTTCTTTACTATATCGCTCCGATACCTTTTTTGTATCTTCCCGGCTTTTCTCACTTTTTCTTTAAATCTTTCCCTTTTCTGGTAAAATGATATATATGATCACAGTCAAGGATATAGCAAATCTTGCGGGAGTCAGTCCCGCTACGGTATCGAATGTTCTCAACGGAAGAGCCAATGTTGGGCAGGAGACAAAGGAGAAGGTGCTCTCCATATGCCGTGACAATGGATATAATCCGAACGTGTATGCAAGAAACCTCAAGACAAAGAATCCCCGCACATTGCTTTTCACGTTCAGTGATTTTGACAGGAAATTCTACCTTGATGTGATTCACGGCATTCATGATTACGTGGATGCTCACGACTATGATCTGCTTATATGCACCGGAAAGTTCTGTGAGAAATATATGGATCCGCACATCACGAGCGGATGCATCGCACTGGATGGAAAACTGGAAAGCGATGTGCTCATCCGCAGGGCCGGCAGGAACTATCCCGTTGTAGTGCTGGACAGGCTTCTTGACCATCCGTATATAAAAAGCATCCTCGTCAACAACTATAAGCCGATGTATGAGCTCACTTCAAAGCTTGCAGGCCGCGGTTACAGACGTTTTGCGTTTCTCGGAGGAATAGAGAACACTGCTGACAACAAAGAACGTTATCAGGCTTTTCAGGATGCTCTTGCGGACAGCGGCATCAATTTCGCACGTGACAGATATATTTCGGGGGACTGGCATGAGGAAAGCGGCAAACGCGCTGCCCAGATACTGATGCTCACGAATCCTTGCCCGGAGGTTCTTGTGTGTGCGAACGACAATATGGCGGTGGGCGCGATTGAAGTTTTCCGTGACAACGGACTTGTCATCGGACGCGATATCCTGGTCACAGGTTTTGACAACAATGATGTGGCTTCCTACAATTCCATCACCACCATTGATATTCCGGACTATGAGAGAGGATATCTTGCAGCACAGGCTCTTGTGGGAAACATTGAAGGGGAAATGGATGCGAGCGTATTCCGTATCAGCGCGAAGATCATGGAACGGCAGAGTGCGAAATTTTCAGATTGATTTATAAAATAATGTTGTATTTACATAAAAATATTCAGACAATTTATATAAATTAAAGTAAATTTTCTTTGAAATTCAGGTAAACCATGATTATTTCAGATTTTTCTTGACATCTGGAATTTTAAGCCTCTAGAGTTTTGTTAAACGATTTATAAAACAAAAAGGAGACAAATCTATGAGGAAATTCGTTGTTTTATTAATGTGTCTTATCCTTCCTTTCTCTCTCTTTGCACAGGGTGCTGCCGAGTCCGGCGCTGCCGATGCTGAGGGGAAAGTCATTATCTTCCAGTCAAAAGTGGAGATTACGGAGGCTCTGGAGAGGGCTGCCGAGGATTTCACAGCTGAGACAGGCATTGAAGTCGAGATCTGGGAAACAACAGGAGATGATTACCGCGCACAGCTTTCTCTCCGTCTGGCAGGAGATGAGGTTCCGACAATCTTCACCGTTGCGGCAGGTTCGGAAGCAGAGATGTTCGCTCCTTATATCGCACCTATAGAGGACAGCGAAGTTAATCAGTATATTTCTTCTTCTCTCGCCCTCATGGTTAACGGAAAGAGTTCCGGTGTCCCGTATAGCGTTGAAGGCTACGGTCTTGTCATAAATACGGACATGGTCAGCGAAGCCGATCTTGAGAATGATGAGACCTTCCTGGCAGCACTTGACCGTCTTGCTTCAGAGGGTGTCAATCCATTCGGACTCAGCCAGGAGTCTTACTTCCTTATCGGACATCTTCTCAATGCTCCGTTTGCGATAATGGATGATCCTGAAGGATTCCTTGCGGACTTTGAAGCCGGTAACGTACATCTTGCCGATCAGGAAGAGTTCCAGGCTTTCGCACTTCTCATGGACAAGATCAAGGAAGTGGCAGTCAATCCGCTTGAAGTCAACTACGACAGGGAATGCGGAGATTTCGCAACAGGAAAAACCGCAATGATCCATCAGGGCAACTGGTGCTACAGCATGTTCTCTTCTTATGACAGCGATGTTGATATGGCCCTTGTGGGAGTGCCTCTGCTCGGCAATGACAGGCTTTCCGTTTCCGTTCCTTACTACTGGGTTGTCAACTCACAGGTATCGGAAGCGGACAGACAGGCAAGCATCCGTTTCCTTGACTGGCTGCATACCTCGCAGACAGGTATGGATTATATTCTCAATGAGTTCCTCTTCGTTCCTGCCGTGTCCAATATCGCGACAGACAGCCTTGATCCGCTCAGCGCTGATGTGGCTGAGGCGGCAGGCAGCGGCGAGACTCTCATATGGACAACAAACCTCTGGCCGATGAACATTGTCGACACGGACTTTGCTCCGCTTGCACAGGAATTCTTCACAACTGATATGACAGGTGCCGAATTCGTCGAGAGAATCGAGGATGCATATCTTGCACGTCTTTGACAGATGATATCCTGCAGGGTCTGTCTCACGGCAGGCCCTGCATTGAAAAGGAGGAGAAGTATGGTAACCAACAGAAAGAATGAAAGACTTATCTATCTTGTATTCACTCTGCCTGCGACCTTTGCATTCTTTCTGGTGGTCATCGTGCCTTTCGTGATAGGAATCGGCTATTCTTTCGTGGACTGGGACGGCATCGCGCTCAATCCGATGACATTTGTCGGTCTGGACAACTTCAAACGCATCTTCACTGATGAAAGATTCATTGCAAGTGCAGTGCATACACTCGCTTTTACTCTCATGGCGGTTGTCACGATCAATGTGACCGGTCTGGCGCTTGCGCTTCTGGTCACTGCAAAGCTTAAGGGAAGCAATGTGGCAAGAACGATGTTCTTCATGCCGAATCTTATCGGAGGTCTTATCCTCGGCTACATCTGGAAGTTCATCCTTTCCGATACTTTCCGCTCAATCGGGGAGATTACAGGATGGACAGGAATCTTCTTCAACTGGCTGCTTGATCCTCATTTTGCGCTTTTCTCCCTTGTTGTTGTCATGACCTGGCAGATGGCAGGTTATGTCATGATAATCTACATAACCGGGCTGCAGAGCGTCCCTGATGATCTGATCGAAGCCGCGAAGATAGACGGAGCCGGTGCCTTCACCCGTTTTTTCAGGATAACGTTTCCTCTCATCATGCCTGCAGTTACTGTCTGCATTTTCTACACACTTTCCAACTGCTTCAAGATTTACGATATAAACCTGGCTCTGACAGGAGGCGGTCCTGCCAATGCGACGGAGCTTTTCGCGATGAATATCTACAATGAGATCTTCAGTTACAACAGATACGGTTATGGACAGGCAAAGGCAATCATATTCTTCTTCCTTGTTGCCATTGTCACTCTCACACAGGTTGCTATTACGAAGAGAAAGGAGGTGCAGTTATGAAAGCCGGAAGAAAAGTTCTTTCCACAGCTGCGTCCGCTCTGATGATGCTTCTTGGCCTGTGTTTCCTCATTCCCCTTTACATCATGGTCATCAACAGTTTCAAGAACAGGGCGGAGCTTTATATGAGTCCTGTCGCATTCCCATCTGTGCTGAGGATAGAGAACTATGCCGAGGCGATAGAGAGAATGAACTTCCTGACAAGCTTCATGAATTCGCTCCTTGTCACTGTTGTCTCCGTTTTCTTCATCGTAATTTTCTCTTCCATGTGTGCATGGATGCTTGCACGCACCGATGACAGGAAAAGCCGGTTCCTTTATTTTGCCTTCGTGGCGACAATGCTCATTCCTTTCCACACTCTCATGATGCCTCTTGTACAGATGATGAAGTGGTCAAGGGAATACCTTGGCATTCCTGTTCTCAATACCCGTTACGGCATTGTCTTCATGTATATCGGTTTCGGCATGTCTCTTGCAGTATTCCTTTTTCACGGCTTTGTGAAGAGCATTCCCGTTTCACTTGAGGAGGCGGCCACGCTTGACGGATGCAGCCGGTTTGGCGTGTTTTTCCGCATTTCATTTCCGATAATGAAACCAACGATAATGACTGTGATCATTCTTGACATCATCTGGATATGGAATGATTATCTGCTTCCATCCCTTGTGCTCAACGGAAAGGACCTGAGGACGATTCCTCTTTCCACAAGCAGTTTCTTCGGGGTTTTCACAATACAGTGGAATGAGGCCATGGCCGGCCTCACGCTGACGATCATCCCCGTTGTCATTTTCTATTTCTGTGCCCAGAAATACATCATAAAGGGCGTTGTAGCCGGAGCAGTGAAATGAGAAACAGAAAAATAGTGAGAAAATATGATCACGTGGACAGACACGATCTCGAACAGGGTGAGTCTGTTTTCCATACTGCAAACGGATATATAGGGATCAGAGGGGCTTTTGAGGAGGGATATTGCTGTGATGTGAGGTCAGTCAGGGGCTGTTACATAAACGGAGTGTATGACATAACTTCAATGAGTCAGGCGGAACCGCTTTACGGACTTGTCGACAGAAAACAGACAATAGTCAATCTTGCAGAGGTGCAGGATATAAGGATATGGGCGGATGGAGAACTTGTGACAGTGCGCGGTGCGTATGAACGGAGTGCGGATCTTGATTGCGGCACTGTATCCAGAGCTTTCACCTTTTTTCTCAAGGACGGGAGTTCTGTCTCTCTTGTCTATGAGAGATTCTGCTCATTTGTCCTTCCCGGTGTTTTCGCCTTACGCTGCCGGGTCACAGGCAGCAGCCGTCATGATTTCACAGTCGTGACCGGACATCACAGCAAGGTCTCCAATTTTCATGATTCATCCGACCCGCGTCTTGCTTCTGAAGCCGGAGATTTCCTTTCCATCGTGGAGACAGTTATAAAGGGTGATTCCATTTCTCTTGTGAAAGTGAGGACAAACACATCCGGCATTGAAGTCTCAAGTGCCGTGCATGACAATATATCTTCTGCTGCCATGAGTCTTTTCGTGAATGATGATGTCGCAGAGAGAAAATTCAGCATATCAAATGAAAAAGGCTTTACTTTCACACGTCTGGTCTCGTTTGCCGATTCTGTACGCTGCCGCGATACGGATCAGGCCGCACTTGATGAGCTGCAGAGTGCACTCAGTCTAACTTACGACGGCCTTGCTGAAAAGCAGAAAAATTATATGTCGGATTTCTGGCACAGAACCGGATTCTTCCTTGAGGGTGATGACCGGCTTGAGAGCGCCATCAACTACAATCTCTTTTCCCTGCTGCAGTCTGCAGGCCGGGATGGTTTCTGCCATCTTGCGGCAAAGGGCTTGTCCGGAGAAGGCTATGAAGGTCATTATTTCTGGGATACCGAGATGTATGTCCAGCCGATCTTCTCTCTGATCATGCCATCTCTTTCGCGCAATCTGCTCACTTACCGCTACCGAATGCTGGACAAGGCAAGGGCGAACGCGCGTATTCTCGGACATGAGTCTGGAGCTCTTTATCCCTGGCGTACGATAAACGGAGAAGAGTGCAGCGGCTACTTTCCATCCGGTACTGCCCAGTATCATATCAACGGGGCTGTGGCACATGCCGTGATCGAATACTATGAGATGAGCGGTGATGAGGACTTCATGATCAGCATGGGCCTTGAAATGCTTTATGAAATCTGCCTGCTCTGGCTCGATACCGGAGTGTATACACCACGGGGTTTCGAGATCCACGATGTGACGGGACCTGATGAATACACCTGCATAGTGAACAATAACTTTTATACAAACTGCTGTGCCAGATATGATTTCGAGAAAACCGCAGCTTTGATGAAAGACTTCACTGGCAGGGGGAAACACCTGTCCTTCAATTACAGTGATGAGATGCTGGATGAGTTTGCAAAAGCAGCCGGACAGATATATCTTCCTCATGACGGTGAGAAGGATGTCGATGCCCAGGATGATTCTTTTCTGTACAAGAAAAGGCTGGATCTTTCAGGTGTTCCGCATGACAAGAGGCCGATGCTGCTGCATTACCATCCTCTTTACCTGTACCGCCGGCAGGTATGCAAGCAGGCCGATACTGTTCTTGCTCATCTCCTGTATCCGCAATATACGACAAGGAAAAGGATGCTGAATTCAATACGTTATTACGAGAGTGTCACAACTCATGATTCGTCGCTCTCGAAGTGCATATTCGCCCTTCAGTCTTTTGCTCTCGGGCTTGTCGATGAAGGTCTTTCTTATTTCGGATCCTCAAGCGAGATTGATCTTGAAGACAGTCACGGCAATACGAGAGACGGAATACACACGGCGAATATGGGTGGAAGCTACCTGACAATATTCAAGGGGCTGGGCGGTTTCTGCATACAGGATGGCCTTCCTTCGTTTGCCCCGATACTGCCTGAGCAGTGGAGGGCGTATGGTTTCAATGTGAATTTCCGTGGAAACATCATCACTGTGAGTGTAAATGAGAATGGTGCAGCATTTACATCCGGAAAACCTTGTGAGATTCTGGTCCATGGTAAGAAATGCACTATTGGTCCTGTTGCCTGAAAGTCTCCGGCATGCGATCACGGCATGCCGGATCTGATCATTTTTTCCTGAATCCGTCATAGTGCGGCAGCGTGAATTTGACTGAAGTTATTTTGCCGCCAAGCACGGCTTCCCTTTCTTCCCTGTTGCGGTATGTGACCCAGCGGAATTCATTCTCGTAATCCTTCTGTTTCGTATGGATGGCTTCCTTTTTTATCCAGGCATTCAGATCTGTGCATTTTTCATCCCATATCGGCAGCAGGTCTTTTATGCTCTTCTCTTCATTTTCTGCCAGATACTCAAGAACGGCTATTGCATGACGCAGTCTGTCTTCTTCATATACTTCTGCCAGATGTCTGTATTCAGCATGCACTTCATCCCATGAGTTTATTCTCCCGCGCTCAATATCTGAAAGGAGCTTTTCAAGACGTGCTGAGCTTACAAGCTGTCCCCCGATATTCTCAAATGGTTCAATTTCACTGCTATGGAAATCCGTAAGCACATCCTGTGCCGTAAGATCATGATCATCAGCCCATTTCGAAAGAGTCTTCATCCCATAGAAGAGCAGCATATCATGGTAGGCAGCATAAGCCTTGACCGGCTTGAGAATACGCACAGGGAATGGTGAGTGCTCAATAGTGTCAGAAAGCACTTCAAAACGAAGTTTTTCTCCTTTCCTGAGCAGGCTTCTGCCATACTGCCGGCAGTATTCGTCGCTGTTTTCTTCTTCCAGTGCACTTCTGCCTGTCCACAGTTCCATGAGCGAAACGGCATTTATGATCTCATTGACAGTGTCCGGCGCGAGAAAATCTGTTTCAATTGATACAGGTTTTTCAATTCTCCTGTCCCTGTTTGAGAATTTCCAGCTGTTTCTCGCAAGTGCATACATGTTGTACATCCACCAGTATGCCGGCATCACTTCCCGTCTCCCTTTCTGTGAGTTGTCCGTTACCATGGAGAAAGGAAGGGGAACGCAGAGTTCGGCGGGGTAATTGCCTTTTGTGATGAGACAGAATGATGCAAAGCAGCTGTCATGTTTCAGCGTTGTGGAAAGAGCGGGCCAGAAGCCTCTGCCTGCACACAGCTCACCGTCGTTGCCCCTTGAGTTGTGGTTTGAGCCCACAGTCGCGCCTGCCGCCATGTTGCTCTGCCCTTTGATAAGGGATGCGATCAGGAACGAGTTGTTATGGTGTTCTTCATGAAATGGGAAGATGAGATTGTTCAGGACTTCACAGCAGCTTACAGTGCTGTTGTCGCCGAGATAGGAATGAATAAGACGTGCACCATATTTCAGATTGCTGTGGCTTGCCATGACAAAGCGTATGGCCTTGCAGCCGTAGAATACTCTGCATCCTCTTCCGATTATTCCGTTTACCAGCTCGATTCCCTCTCCGAGCTGGACGGGTTCTTCCTCGCTTGAGTCGACTGTCAGGTTCTTCAGTTTGTTGCAGCCTTTGACATATGCAGCCGGCCCGAAGTTGACGTCCTTTATAATGTGACAGCTTTTTATCACACAGTGCTGTCCCACGATACCGTAAACACCGCGTCTGAATGGAACAGTGTTTTCGGTGAAGACCGTCAGCCTTTTCATGAGGGTTTTCCTGTCCCTGTATTTTGCCCATATATACGCATCTGCCGTGTTCATGCCGACAAATGGGAGGATCTCGCGTCCCCCGGCTTCATTCATCACGCTGATGCTGATGCGGAGATCCTCACTTTCTCCTTCCTTGATGACACCGACGCCGAACTTTGCGTGATTCGTTGTCTGCAGTTCTCCGACTCTGTATATTATTGATTCTTTTCCTATTATGTAGTGGCTTATATAGTGGCAGTGATGGACAGCGCAGTCTGACAGTATGTCGCTGCTGATCACTGTGGAATCAGTGATGCCGATCGGCATGTAGAAATCGTGGAAAGCCAGCATCCTGTCTTCAAACGGTCCAAGACGGCACAGTCCGTAAAACGTGTTCCTTTTTACAAGGGAAGGATCAAACGGGTCTTTTACAAGAATATCATCCCAGGATGAGGCTTCGTTGCCGTTAGCTTTCAGTTTGTCTGTTTCTTCCTCTGTGAGTTTTCTGTACCCGTCCATCGGGACCTGGCGGAAACGGAAAAGAAATTCATCTTCTTCCTTGTGCAGGAATTCCGTGCTTACGAATGATGAACCGAATCCTTTCTTATCAACAATGCTTACGCGGTTTATGTCTTTCATGGAAAAATTTTCTTTCTTTAAGATTTGCGTTTCAAGAGAAGTGGAGGGTGAGAATGATAAAAACAGTATAATGAAAAGCTATTTTGTCTTATAATTCCCACCATGATCATCAATACAGGCGGAAGAACTGATACTGTCCAGTATTACACACCCTGGCTGCTTGAGAGATTCAGGCAGGGCTTTGTGTACACTCGAAACCCTCTCTTTCCGTCTAAAATAATAAGGTATGAACTTGATCCATCTGTCGTGGATTGCGTTGTCTTCTGTTCGAAGAACTACCGTCCGATCCTGCCGCATCTTAGAGAGATCACAGACAGATTCAATACTTATTTCTTCTATACCATCACTGCATACGGGAGGGATATAGAACAGAATGTGCCGCTGGTAGATGAAAGCATCCAAACTCTTGCCGCATTGTCTCTTGCAGTTGGCAGACAAAGGGTCGCATGGCGCTATGACCCGGTTTTGCTGAGTGGGGAATACACAGTGGAAAGACATCTTGAAACTTTCAGTTATATGGCCGGAAAGCTTGCTCCTCATATTGACAGGTGCATTTTCAGTTTCGTGGAGATGTACAGGAAGCTTGAATACAATTTTCCATCCCTGATTCCTCTTTCTCTGGCTGAGATGGATATGCTTGCCTGCGGACTTGGAAGAATCGCTGCTGAAAACGGGATTCATATCCAGACATGCGGCACTGATGCCGATTATTCCCGCTACGGGATCCACAGGTCCGGCTGCATGACACTTGAAATCCTGGGCAGAGCGAACAATGCGGACTTCCGCCATCTCAGGCACAGGGGAATGAGAAAAGGCTGTCACTGTATTGAATCCCGTGACATAGGCGCATATGATTCCTGCCCGAACGGATGCAGATACTGCTATGCGAACACAGATTTCAGAAAGGCAGAGGAGAATTACAGGAAACATGATCCGTCTTCTCCTCTGCTCATCGGGTGCGTGAGCGATGGCGATGAGATAATCCGGGGCGTGCAGAAGTCTTTCCTCAAGGATGACGACGGTGTGCTGCCTCTGTTCTGAGGATTGCTTCTGAATGAAAACATGAATTTGAATATTTTTTTGTTAACACTAAATTAATTCTTGTCTTTTTAGACACTCAGGGTGTATTATGTCAGCATGCCTAAGAAAATAGATCACGAAGAACGAAAGGTCAAAATACTCAAAACGGCTCTGGATGTCTTTGCAAAGGAAGGCTACAGGGACAGCAATCTGTCACTGATTGCAGAGCAGTGTGGACTTTCCCGTCCCACGCTTTACCAGTATTTCAAGGACAAGGACGAGATCTATTATTATGCTGTAAAGCTGGTCACCGGGCGTATGTTCCTGCGTTACGGACAGATGGCCTGGGATGAGAAGCTCGGCGGTTGTGTCGACCGTATCGAGGCTATCTGCAATGATATTATCGACGTGGCACTCAACAATGAGGCGGCGCTCCAGTCACTTATGGATGTCATGCTGCAGAGCAAGAGGGATCATGTGGACTTCTCGACCATAATCATGAAAAGAACAGTCAAGCTCACGATTCTTTTCAAACGGCTGCTCAATGCAGGCATAAAGGCAGGGGAAATCATACAGTGTGACATAAACAAGGTATCAAACCATATTTTCACGCTGCTTGAGGCGTTCTGCTTCCAGATAGCTTTTCTTGGCAATTTCTCTGCAGATGAGTCAAAGGACTTTGTTGCCACATACCTTGGAGCATACCGGGTGAAAGCGTAAAATTTTTCTTTCCTTTCACGTAATTTTCTCCTTGCCGTTTTCTTTGCCGCTTGTTAATTTAGGACTTGTGAGCAGCCTGTCCGTCATGGAGGGCATAATATGGATTTCAATAAATTTACGGTTAAACTGCAGGAAGCTGTGGAAACAGCCAACCAGTATGCAGGAGAACAGAATCACAGTCAGCTTGAGATAGCTCATATCCTCGTTGCACTGCTTGCGCAGAAGGAGGGGATAGTCAGGCCGCTTATCGACAAGATAGGTGTTTCCTCTTCCTCGCTTGAAGCTGAAATGAGGAAGATTGTGGATTCCCTTCCAAAGGCATATGGTCCTGTTCAGCGCAGTCTTTCCCAGAATGCGTATGATGCATTCAACAAAGCGGACAAGATCCGCATGGATTTCAAGGATGAATATACTTCGGCCGAGCATTTTCTTCTTGCCGTGATGGAAGTGGACTGTCCTGAAAGAGAGGTTTTCATTCATCTCGGAATTTCCAAAGAAGCTCTTATGAAGGCTTTGAAGGAAGTCCGCGGAAGCGAGAGGATCACAAATCAGGATCCCGAGCAGAGCTTCCAGACACTCAAGAAGTACTGCAAGGATCTGACCTCCCTTGCAAGGGAAGGAAAGATGGATCCTGTCATCGGACGTGATGAGGAAATAAGACGTGTGATGCAGGTCCTGTGCAGAAAGACGAAGAACAACCCTGTTCTTATCGGTGAACCCGGTGTCGGCAAGACTGCAATTGTGGAAGGCCTTGCCCAGCGTATCGCAAAAGGCGATGTGCCTGAGTCTCTGAAGACAAAGCGCCTTCTCAGCCTCGATATGGGCTCTCTTGTTGCCGGTGCCAAGTTCCGCGGCGAGTTTGAGGAACGTCTCAAGGGTGTGATCAATGAAGTCGCAAAGAGTGAAGGTGAAGTCATTCTCTTCATTGATGAGCTTCATACGATCGTAGGTGCAGGGGCGGCGGAAGGCAGCACTGATGCGTCCAACCTGATCAAGCCGGCTCTTGCCCGCGGTGAGCTTCATGCCATCGGTGCGACAACCCTTGATGAATACAGGAAGTATATAGAAAGCGATAAGGCACTTGAACGCCGTTTCCAGCCTGTATATACGAAGGAACCTACTGTTGAGGATACGATTGCGATCCTTCGTGGTCTTCAGCCGAGGTATGAGGTGCATCATGGTGTCAGGATCAAGGATGAGGCGCTTGTTGCAGCCGCAACGCTGTCTGACAGGTACATCACGAACCGTTTCCTTCCTGACAAGGCCATCGATCTTGTGGACGAGGCTGCAAGCCAGCTGAAGATGGAGATTGAATCCCAGCCGGTGGAGCTTGACAAGATTGACAGGAAAATGCTGCAGCTTTCCGTTGAGAAGAGCGCTCTTTCCCGTGAGACTGATGAAGCCAGCAGGGAAAGGCTTGAGAAAATCGAGGCTGAGCTTGCGGAGCTCAAGAGCAAGCACGATGCGATGCATCTGCAGTGGACCAACGAGAAGAATGCCATCACAGGCGTGAAGGAGCTGAAAAGCGAGATAGAGAAGCTGTCAAATGAACAGCAGCTGTGCGAAAGAGAAGGGAATCTCAACAGGGCAGCCGAGATCAAGTATGCCCTGATTCCTGCAAAGCAGAAAGAGATCAAGGCAAAGGAAGATGCCCTTAATGAGATTCAGAAGGAAGATCATCGTCTGCTCCGTGAAGAGGTCACGGAAGATGATATCGCGCGCATAGTCTCTTCCTGGACAGGAGTGCCTGTGGCAAAGATGCTTTCTTCCGAAATGGACAAGTACCTGCATCTTGAGGACACACTTTCAAAGGAAGTCATCGGACAGGATACGGCAATCAATGCTGTCTCAAATGCGATCAGACGTAACAAGACCGGTATTGCAGATGAGCACAGACCGCTCGGTTCTTTCCTGTTCGCAGGTCCTACGGGAGTAGGTAAGACTCTGCTTGCAAAGAAGCTTGCCTCCTTCCTGTTTGATGATGAGAAAGCTCTTACCAGAATCGATATGTCCGAGTACATGGAGAAGCACTCTGTATCGAGACTTATCGGTGCACCCCCGGGATACGTCGGCTACGATCAGGGCGGTCAGCTGACCGAAGTCGTCAGGAGAAGACCGTATTCGGTAATTCTCTTTGATGAGATTGAGAAGGCACATCCCGATGTGTTCAATGTTCTTCTCCAGGTGCTTGATGACGGCCGTCTGACAGACGGGCAGGGGCGTGTTGTGGATTTTACGAATACCATTATCATCATGACTAGCAACCTGGGTTCTCAGGAGATACTTGCAAGCGGTGGAAACGTTGACAAGGAGAAGATCCTTTCAATCATCGAAGCCAGCTTCAAGCCTGAGTTCATCAACAGAATCGATGAGATCATTGTATTCAATCCGCTCGGCAAGGCCCAGATCGAGAAGATTGTCACGCTTCAGCTCGAGACGCTCAGAGAACGTCTTGAGAAGAGAGGTTATAACCTTACCTGGGATGACAGTGTGGCTGCGTTCATCGGCCGTGTGGGCTTCGATCCCACATTCGGTGCACGTCCTATCAGAAGGGCAATACAGAATGAGATCGAGAACCCGCTTGCCAAGGCGATGCTTTCAGGTACTCTCACAACCGAAAAGGATGTTCACATAAGCATGGACGGTGACAATGTTGTCGTAAGCCAGAAATGATGGTGGATAAGATGTGTTCGGGCCGGCAGAGATGCCGGCCTTTTGTGTAAATGCAATTATTTTGTTCCTTTTCAACTTATCCTTTGAATTTTTGTAATCCGCATTTTAAACTATTAGATGCATGACTCTTTTACGGAGGGGATTTCATATGGACAAAAGCAAGTCAAGAACTTATAAAGCGATGGCATATTCAATAGTTGTCAGGCTTAATGGCAGGGCGTATTCTGTTGGCTTTGATCTCGGTGTCGGATCAATTGGTGTTGCCGTTGTAGCCCTGGAGCCGGATGAGCATGGTGTACTCTATCCCACGGAACTTGTATTTGCGTGCAGCCGTATATTCCCCTCTTCTGCTGGAGCTCAGGCAAGGCGTGAGAAAAGAGGGCAGCGCAATGCGATAAGACACAAAGCGCACCGTATGGAAAAACTATGGAAGCTTCTTGCAGAAAGAGATCTTATGCTGCCTTATTCGAAAGATGATACAAAAGATCCTGCGAGACTGCGTTTCAGTGAGGATGAAATAAGGAAAGATCCATATTCTCTGAGGCTGAAAGGATTGACTGAGAAATTGACTCTCCCTGAGCTCGGAGTTGCTTTATATCATATTGCAGGGCACAGAGGTGCTTCATCAATACGGACTTTTATAGACAGCAGTGTCAAAGAGGAAAAAGAAAGTGAGATGCTCAGAAAAACGGAGGAGATATGCAGAAACGAGCATCTGAACACTTTTATTGAAGTATTGTATAAATCCCGTCAGGAGAATGGGACTTCATTCCGTAATACTAAGAAAGCTCAGGGCCGGACTCCTCTTCCGACAAGAGATATCATTGAAAGCGAACTGGATATGCTGCTCAGCAAGCAATGTGGATACTATCCTGATATTCTTGATTGCGATTATGTCAGGAAAATAAAGGACACAATTCTTTTTGAGAATGAGAAAATTGTTCCCGAAGCCGGAAACTGCCCTTATTTCCCAGATGAAAAGAAACTGCCAAGGGCTTCTTTCATAAATGAGGAAAGACGTATATGGGAAGCTGTGAACAATGTCCGGATTGAAAAAGAGGTTCAATATGGCGACCGTTTCAAGACGGTCAGAGAACCATTAACTGATACGGAAAGGAAACAGCTGTATGATCTGCTGAGATGCGGGAAAGATGTAAGTGCGGCAGGTTTCAAAAGACTGTTTCCTCAATACAGATACTGTAAGCAAATTATTCTTCAGGGATCAGATAAAAAGACTCAGAATATTACTGGATTCCGCTTTAAGAAGCTGGAAGATTCGCCGTGGTTTTCCGCAATGTCTGAAGAACTGAAGCTTGAGTTTATTAAGGAATACATCAACTGTCCTGACGACAAGAAACTTCGCGGTATCTTGGCTGATAAATTCAATTTGACTGCGACCGATATAGATGAGGCTCTACGGCTGCAGCTTGTTGAAGGCTATGCGCCGGTCGGTATAAGTGCCATGAAAATAATTCTTGAATACATAATAAAAGACAGGCTGAGCTATCAGGAGGCGGAAGCAAAAGCTGTTGAGGAAGGCAGACTTTACAGCCAGGACACTGATCTTGTCTATGATTTCCTTCCTTATTATGGGCAGGTCATTCCTGCAAGTACACAGGCTATTGCAGGTAAGGCATGGCACAGTGCTTTTGCAGATAAAAAAGGAAAGAAAGGCTTCATAACTCCATTTACAAACAATGATGAGGAAAAGTACGGCAGGATAGCCAATCCTGTAGTGCATCAGACTCTCAATGAACTTAGAAAGCTGATGAATGAACTTCTTGAGGTTATTGGATATAAACCGGAAACAATATGCATTGAGCTGGCACGGGAACTGAAGGTCGGAAAAGAAAAACGTGACAGAATCAGCAAGGATAACAGTAAACAGGAAGCGGACAATAAAAAAGTATTTGATGAATTCTGTAAACCCCATAATCTGAGCAAGAAATTCATAAGGCATTTCAGACTTCTCAGTGAACAGAAGTGTAAATGTCCATATTGTCTTAAAACCATCAGTGTGGATGATGTTGTGAACCACAATGTGGATATTGATCATATCTATCCGATCGATGATACAGGTGATTCCTCTTACAACAATCTTGTGCTTGCCCATAAAACATGCAATGAATCAAAAAAAGCAAAGAGGATTCCTTATGCTGCATTTAGCTCTGATCCTGTACTGTGGAGTAAAATGGAACAGTATGTGACAGAGAATTTGCCAGCTGCAAAGGCTGCCAGATTCCAGACCACCACAGAAGAATATGATGAAATGCTTGAGAGAAAAGACTTCAAACCACGTTTTGCCCCTGACAATGCTTACATCGCGAGGATTGCATGTAAGTATCTGAGCTGTTTGTATGCGAAAGAAGACCGACTATCTGCAGTGAGGACGATAAGAGGAAGTGAGACTGCAGTTCTCAGAAACGCCTGGGGACTTAATTCCATAACAAATGCTCTTGCTGAAAATATTTCGTCTGAATCTGAATATGAAAATAAAAAGGACAGAAGTGATCACCGGCACCATGCTCTTGATGCTATTGTCGCGGCATATTTTACTCCCGGATATTCGACGATCATTGAGACCGCAAATGCAGCAGGACATTCATTGGGCGAGATTGTTCAACGGCTTCCGATACCCAAATACTACAGACTTGATAAGAGCCTTTTGAAGAAAGAACAGGTTACTGCTTTCAGAAATGAAATTCAGAATTTCATTTTTAACAGTACATATATTTCCATAAAGCAGAATATAAACAAGAATGGTTCTCTTGTAAAAGATACACAATATAAGATTCTTGCATTGGATGAGAATGATGTGGTCATTTGTACGCAAAAGTCAGTCAGGGATATAAAAGCTGAAAAGCTGAAAGGGGAAAACAGCAAGTCACTAAGTGGTATATTAAATAAGAAATTTGTTTATCCTACATTCTTAAATGATAAAGATAAATCGTTGATAAATAAACTTTTAACAGCTAATTCTGAAAAATATGATTCGATCTCAGGATTGATGGAACCAGCCAGGGAACAATTAGAAAATGAGAATTCTAAACGTGAAGCTGCCGGATTAAAAGCGCGGCTTATTGATGAAAGGGTTGTCTTAAGCCGTGCTTGCAGTCTGGCTGGTGGAATATATTATCAGATAGAAAACAAGAAGCGTAATAAATTGCTTGTGAGAGGTGTTTCTTCTGCATTTGATACTGATGAAAATTATTCTCTTGATTTGTTTATCGATAAGAAAGGAAAGATAAATGGTGAGGTAATAAGAAAGATAAATTCCGTTGATAAAGATTTTAAACCCAAGTACGAGAAAGATGGCTATACACTTTATGAAAGACTTTATCCGAAAGATGTGTTGGAAATTGATTTGGTTCCTGCTTTTGGATCGGGTAAAAAGGCTTTATCCCAGAGTTTCGTTACACCAAACGCTCCTGCTGGCAGGACATTTATTGTCATAGATACATTTACTGAAACAAATAATTCGGTTCAAGTTCATTATTATCCAGTAAACACAATAAGCGAAAATGTAAAATCGTCTTTTTATGTTAGTGGAATAAACAAAATGAATGCCAGAAAAGTTGTATTGAGCAGTTTGGGTCTTGTTGTATACCGTTCCAAGCTGCTTCTTGGAGGAACTTAATGGATGTGGAGACTGATAGATTTATCAGGTGAAGGATATTATATCCATGTAAAGAATAAGAATGTCGTTGTTGAGAAAGACGGGAAAAAGGTTTCTTCAGTTGCCTTTTCTGATATCAACTCAATTCTTGTACATGGATCCTGCAATAGTTTTTCAGAAGAGTTCTTATCTGCCTGTGTGGAGCATTGTATTCCTCTTATACTCTGTGATGACAAACATCTTCCGTCAGGCATGCTCCTTCCGTGGTACCAGCATTCGGATTTTGCTTCCAGATTTTATGGTCAGTTGTCTGCAAAGCTTCCCAAAAGAAAACAGGCATGGCAGAAGATTGTGAAAGCAAAAGTACTGAATCAATCAGAATTGCTTTTCAGAACCGGATTTCACGATGAAGCAAAAGTATTACAGATAATGTCTTCCCATATTCTGACGGGTGACAGTACAAATATTGAAGCACAGGCAGCGAGATTGTATTTTCCGAAACTTTTCGGTGCTGATTTTCTGCGTAATGACGAGAACAGCCTTAATGCGCATTTAAATTATGGGTACACCATAGCAAGGTCTCTTATAGCACGAGCTGTTGTAGGGGCAGGGCTGTGTCCTTCTTTATCTGTTTTCCATTCAAACCGCATAAATCCGTTTGCCCTGGTGGATGATTTAGTTGAGCCAATACGTCCGTTTGTGGATGAAAAGGTAATGAAAATAATGTTTGAAGATAATCCAGAATCACTTTCATCCACCTCTAAGAAGAATCTTATTGCCTTGCTCACTTATGAGGTTAAGATCAGAGGTCAGATATATGAGCTTTCTCATGCAGTGGAGAAGTATGTATTAAGTTACTACCGGTTTATATCAGGAGAAGAAAAGGGGATTGCTTACCCGCAATTTATTGAGGATGAATGATGGCAGTAGGAGCGTATGAAGCAGTGTGGTTATTTGTAGGATTTGATCTGCCGACTCTGACTACAGAGGATAAACGGCGTGCAACAAGATTCAGAAATTCTTTGCTTGATCTCGGTTTTCAGATGTTTCAGCTTTCTTTTTATTCTTATTATTTTACATCAAAGACACAGGCTGATTCTGTTGCATCCCGGATAGAGGGGCTTGTTCCTCCAAACGGTTGTGTTTCAATCTTTTTCATAACAGATAAGCAATTTGGTATGATCCGGACTTTTTTCGGAGGAAAGTCAAAAACGAATGATGTGCCTGAACAGGGGCTTCTGTTCGAATAAAAATGAGCCTCCAAAATGGGAGGCAACTTACGACCAAATGTCTTATTGAAGACATCAGCCTAACTGAAATGTGTATTTATATTATAGATTTAGTTAGAAAATATTCAATCAAAATTTTTATAAATTGCTGATTACGTGGTATATTTTGCTGGAAGAAATGAAAAATTATTAATTTTGCTTGAATATAAATATTGATTAGACAATTATTTGCCTAATCAATATTGTAACACATTTCAGTTAGACTGACGTCCTCAACACAGAGACAATCAAAAGGTTGGACATTTAAATTGTAACACATTTCAGTTAGACTGACGTCCTCAACGTCGCCCTTGTTGCAAACGCAATCAAAGATATTGTAACACATTTCAGTTAGACTGACGTCCTCAACCCCGATAACCTGTCGGGCATGGCACTGTTCATTGTAACACATTTCAGTTAGACTGACGTCCTCAACATATAATATAAATGATATTGTTACTAACAAATTGTAACACATTTCAGTTAGACTGACGTCCTCAACCTCTGCATACCTTCTCCATAATACTGATCAATTGTAACACATTTCAGTTAGACTGACGTCCTCAACAGGCCCACGACGCACGAGGTGAGCGCTACGATTGTAACACATTTCAGTTAGACTGACGTCCTCAACCCAGCAGGAGTCATTTCAACAGGAGTGTTAATTGTAACACATTTCAGTTAGACTGACGTCCTCAACATGGTTCTCGATTGGCACCGTTTTCCCTTAATTGTAACACATTTCAGTTAGACTGACGTCCTCAACGAAGACTATAAGAAGGGGTTCAAGGGCTGGATTGTAACACATTTCAGTTAGACTGACGTCCTCAACTACAGACATCAAGTAGTGTTGATGGTTCAGATTGTAACACATTTCAGTTAGACTGACGTCCTCAACGCGGACCGCAAGGAACTGCAGGAAAAGATGATTGTAACACATTTCAGTTAGACTGACGTCCTCAACACAATTTTCGTTGCTGAGAATGATTCTGTTATTGTAACACATTTCAGTTAGACTGCTATTGTCGGATTTAATTAACTAAATACGGACTTATTACATAGTATTCTTCTTCTTGAAGCCTTCATTGATAAGTATCTCATTGATTCCTTTCTTGGGTTTCTGCCTTTCTTCTCTTGCGGGGTATCCCAGTGCGACCACTGATACAAGATCGTACTCTTCAATATGAAAAGCTTTCTTTATTTTATCTTCGGTGTAGAAAGTGTCTCTGATCCACAATGCAGCAAATCCTTTTTCTGTTGCCTCAAGCAGCATATTTTCAATCGCCGCACCTATGGACAGAAGGTCTTCCGTGTTCCACATGGCATCTTTCTTCCTGAGACAGAGAATGGCATGACTTGCGTTTTCAATGACTTTCGCACTGACTTTGGAAGTCTTGCAGAATGAAGGAAAGTGCGAATAATCCCCATCGAAAAGGGAAAGCATTATCCGTGAGAGATGCTCCTTCTCATCTCCTTTCAGGATCATGAATGCCCAGTTCTGTCTGTTGTGGGCAGATGGCGCAAGCCTTGCGGCATTCATTATGTTCATGATTTCTTCATCCGGAATTTTCCCATCTGAGAAATGGCGGCAGCTGAATCTTTTTTCAATAGCTTTTTCGACATTCATTTCATATTTTCCTTTTTCAGCAGTGTTTCGGTTTTCTCCAGATCGTCCTGTGTGTCGACATCCATGATGGATGCCGGTCCTGCTATGTAGAAATTATGGGATACAAGTTTGCTCAGTGTTCTTACTCTGTGAGTCGTATCACTTCTGTAAATCTCGACAAAGCTTCTGCTGAGCGCAACGGGATGACCTGCTTCCCGGTTGTAGAATGCTCTTGCACATTCATAGCCATTGAGTTCCTTTTCACAGCGTTCGAAGTCAGTTTTTGTTATGAACGGCATGTCGGAAGGCAACACAATGAGCGGTCCGTCGACAGCATTCAATGCTGCCTTGAGGCTTGTTTCCTGTCCTTCATGATAAGCCTGATTATAAATTATGTTCACAGGATAAGATGAAAGTATGCTTTCAACTTTTTCCCTTTCATGCCCTGTCACAACATAAACACTGCTGCTGTAGCTCAGGGCATTTTCCACACTGTATAAGATAAGCGGTTTTCCGTTTACCGGAGTCAGAAGTTTGTTTATTCCGCCCATTCTTTTTGACAGACCTGCTGCAAGCAGGACAACTTTTATAGACATTCAATCAGCTCCTGAATAGAATTTATTGGCATGACAGCTACAATTATAAATGCAATTGCCGTGCTGTGCGGTACAATTATCGGGCTTATCCTGAAGAAAAACATCTCATCTTCATTCAAGAATATCGTGATGCTTTCATCAGGTGTTGTCACACTGGTTCTGGGACTTCAGATGGCTTTTGAGGTTCCATCGGCAATCGCCGTTCTTTTCTCTCTTCTCTTAGGAGGCTTCACCGGCTTTGCCCTGAAGATCGAGGACAGGATAATGGCACTGGGAAATATTATCGGGGGAAGCGAAGGCGGCTCTGATTTCGGCAAAGGATTCCTGAATGCATCACTGCTGTTCTGTACCGGATCGATGAGCATTGTCGGGGCAATAGAAGCAGGTACCACGGGGGATTACGAGCTCATCCTCATCAAGAGCATAATGGACGGATTTATGGCAATTGTGTTTGCGGCTTCTTACGGAAAGGGAGTGGGGGCATCTGTTATCACAATAATTGTCTATCAGGGATTCTTCACATTGCTTGGCGGATGGATAGAACCTGTCCTCGGGGAGGCGGGGATTGCCGCAATGAGTGCATCTGGCGGTTTTTTGCTTATTTTTCTCGCTCTCGGACTGCTTGGGATAAAACAGATACAGACTGGCAATTTCCTTCCGGCGCTTGTGCTTGCACCCGTCATGCAGTATCTCTATTCGCTTCTGCCTCTATAATATTTATATGTGATATGAGATAGATGAAAATGCCGCCCTGATAATTCAGCAGCGGCATTTGTTCCAGTCATCCAGTATTGATGATTATTTCCTGACTGTTTTCTTTCTGGTGACAGAGGCCTTCTTGAAAAGCGGATTGAATGCATCTTCCAAAACAGTGTCGGTAGTGCTCTTCCTGACAGGACAGGACTTCACGTGCCAGATGTCGTCGGCATATTCCTTGATTGTTCTGTCGGATGAGAACTTGCTGGAAGCCGCGATATTGATGATCGCCTTCTTGTTGAAGAGGTCGAAGTCATCCCTGTAGAGGTCTGTGGCTTCATTGTGTTTCTCATGATACATTCTCAGATCCGCAATCACGCAGTAGCGGTCGCCGTACTCAAAGAGGGACTTCCTGATAGGCTCGAAGATATTGGGTTCATTGAGATTGAAATGATTTGCATCACAAAGTTCGATGACTCTTCTGATACCCTCATCAGCTGCAACCCATTCATTCGGATTGTAATCCTTCCTGAGCTCATTGATCTCTTCTTCCGTGTGTCCGAAGATGAAAGCATTCTCATTTCCTGCCTCTTCCGCGATCTCGATGTTCGCACCGTCGAGGGTTCCCATTGTGAGCGCACCGTTGATCATGAACTTCATGTTGCTTGTGCCGGAAGCCTCAAGGCCTGCAGTTGAAATCTGCTCGGAGATGTTTGCGCTTGGAATGATGTGCTCTGCCATTGTCACCCTGTAGTTGGGCATGAAGTATACTGCAAGCTTGCCTTTTGCTGCCGGATCATGATTGATGACATGTGCAATGTTGTTGATGAACTTGATGATGAGCTTTGCGTTTACATAGCCCGGCGCAGCCTTTCCGCCGAAAAGGAATGTTGTCGGCGGGAATGATGCGGCAAAGGCACTGTCATTCTTCAGCCTGTCATAGATCATGAGTATGTTGAGGGCATTCATCAGCTGTCTCTTGTACTCATGGATTCTCTTTACCTGCACGTCAATGATCGTGTCCGGATTGATTATTATCCCGCAGTCTTTTCTCAGGAAATCCGCAGCACGGAGCTTTGATTCAAGCTTTATCTTCGCAAAGTCTTCCCTGAATGCCTTGTCCTCGGCAAACGGGCGCAGTTTCTTTATCTGGCTGAAGTCTGTGATCCAGCCGTCTCCGATGGCCTCGCTGATTTTCGAAGCGAGCATCGGATTCGCGTCAAGCAGCCAGCGGCGCTGTGTGATGCCGTTTGTCTTGTTGTTGAAACGGTCGGGGAAGATGATGTTGAATTCAGGGAACATAGATGCCTTGAGCAGGTCGGAGTGAAGCTGGGCAACGCCGTTTGTGCTGTGTGTTCCGATAATTGCAAGATTTGCCATTCTCACCATTTTCGGGTTTGACTCCTCGATGATGGAAACCTTTGCAATCTTGTCGTTCTGCAGAGGGAAGAATGAAACTGCTTTCTGCAGGAAACGGTGGTTGATTTCATATATGATCTGCATGTGGCGCGGGAGGATTGACTCAAGCATCGGGATTGACCATTTCTCAAGTGCCTCCGGCATGAGAGTGTGGTTCGTGTATCCCAGTGTCTTTACCGTGATATCCCAGGCTTCGTCCCATGAAAGGCCTTCCTGATCGATGAGGATTCTCATAAGCTCAGGCACTGCAATTGACGGGTGTGTGTCATTGAGCTGGATAGCTGCTTCATCAGGGAACTTGCTCCATGAATATTTTTCATTTCTCTTGAAACGGCGTACGATGTCGGCAAGAGAACATGCGACAAAGAAGTACTGCTGCTTGAGGCGCAGTTCCTTACCCATATAAAGAGTGTCGTTGGGGTAGAGTACCTGTGAGATGTTCTCTGCATTGATCTTGTGGCGCACTGCTTCTGTATAGTCACCTGAGTTGAACTCCTGGAAGCTGAACTCCATCGGGGACTGAGCCGACCAGAGGCGGAGCGTGTTGATTGTCTTTCCTCCGTAGCCGATGATCGGAGTATCGTAAGCCATGCCGTTTACCTGTTCGGAAGGAATCCATTTAAAGATATCCTTTCCGTTTTCTCTGAGAACTTTTACTTCGCCGCCGAAGTAAACAGGATAAACAAGATCGCTCCTCTTGACTTCCCACGGGTTGCCTTCCTTCAGCCAGTTGTCCGGCTGTTCGACCTGCCATCCGTTCCTTATCTGCTGCTTGAAAATTCCGTAATTGTAGCGGATGCCGTATCCGTATGCCGGGATTTCAAGAGTTGCAAGACTGTCAAGGAAACATGCGGCAAGACGACCAAGTCCTCCGTTTCCGAGTCCGGCATCCGGTTCCTGATCGATAAGGTCTTCGAGCTGGTAGCCGAGTGAGGAAAGAGCTTCTTTCACCTGTTTCTCAAGACCAAGGTTGATGATGTTGTTGGTCATTGCCCGTCCCATGAGGAACTCAAGGGAAAGATAATAGACTCTTTTTGCGCTTTTCTCTCTCTGTGTCTTTCTTGACAGATCCCACTGGTGAATGACCCTGTCCCTGATTGCCATTGCGATTGCCTGATAGCGGGCTTCTTCTGTTGTATGATAGACGTCTGCGTCAAATGTGTACTTCAGCTGTTCAGCGAAGTCCTGAGCGATGTCTTTTGCACTGTGTCCGTATCTTGTGCGAGGTTCACTAGCCATAATGCCTCCTGTTAGTTAGATGAAAATGGTTGTTTTCATATGACTAAAGACTTATCATTCAAGAAAGTAGATCATAGAATGTTAAAACAGCCATTGAGGATTATCTAGAAAAAGTTCTTTTTGTGTCAATCGTTCTCCTATATAAAGAGGTTAATTATTATGAGAACAGTTCATATAGCGTGCAGGTATGATCTGCAGCGCTAGTTGTGCCGGTCCGTGAGTTTTGGCGAAATAGTTAATTTAAAATGTTGACATGATTTGATTCTTTTTGATATATTGGCATCTGCATGTTGCCATACCCCTAGTCAAGGTATGTCCAACGGCACAAGGAAAATTTGCCCTTGTAGCTCAGCCGGTAGAGCACCACCATGGTAAGGTGGGGGTCAGCGGTTCAAATCCGCTCGGGGGCTGATTCTAAGGAGAACGATATGGCAAACGCTAAGAAAAATAGTCCTGTAGAGAAAATTGCACTTCAGTGCACAGAGTGTAAGCAGAAGAACTACACAACAAGCAAAAACCGCCGCAACATCGCCGGCAAGCTTGAACTTATGAAGTATTGTCCGTTTGAAAGGAAGCATACTCTCCACAGAGAAACAAAAATAAAGTAAGATAGGTTCTGCCGAGGTACGAGCGGGTTCGTAGCTCCAACGGTTAGAGCACTGGTCTCCAAAACCGGGTGTTGTACGTTCGAATCGTACCGGACCCGCTGGTGCTTCGGCAGAAAAAAAGGGAGAAGTAAAATGTTCAAGAAGATCGGCAGATATTTTAAGGAAAGCTTCGCTGAGATGAAGAAGGTCTCATGGCCCGGCAGAACAGAAGTGCTGCAGTCTGCGAAAATTGTAATTATCTCGACAATCGCATTTGCACTTATTCTCGGTCTGGTTGACTTCATCTTACTCAGAGGTCTATACCTTATTTTCTAGGATAAATAAATGGCTAAAGGTTGGTACATCGTACATACATATTCCGGTTACGAGCAGAAGATCCAGAGAACTATTTTCAAGCTCAGGGAGATGGACAGTGAATTTGCTCTGACTGTTTCTGATGTCAAGGTTCCTATGGAGACCGTCACGGAGATCAGAGACGGAAAGAAGAGGGAAGTGAAAAAGAAGATTCTTCCCGGTTACATCCTCGTTGAGATTGATTTTCCTGAAGATGTTACATGGAAGAACACCTATTCGAAGATCAAGAGAATTCAGGGTGTCACCGGTTTTGTGTCTGCGATGGAAGGAAAGAAGCCCCAGCCGATGTCTGCTGCCGAGATGAAGAGCATCATGCAGAAGACAGGCGAAGTCCCGACCGAAAAAGAATTCAGGCCGAAGCAGAATTTCCAGGTTGGAGATGAGGTCAAGATCATTGACGGTCCGTTTGAATCGTTCTCCGGTATCATTGATGAAATTGACAACGTCAAGAGCAAGCTTCGTGTTTCCGTTCAGATATTCGGACGCTCAACTCCTGTGGAAGTTGAATTCCTGCAGGCGGAGAAGGTCGAGTATTAAATTGAAGAACGCTTACTTGGCGGCGTTCTTTGATCCGTTTTTTGACATGTCAAGCTGAAAATGTTCACTCCCTGCCCGGGATAAAAACCGGCCAGGTGGGAGCCAGATCGAATGACTGGCGTTATAACCAGCACACAGCCCCGCATTTCGGTCACCTCAGACCAGGCTGATGTGAAGGAGAAAGAATTATGGCAAAGAAAAAGGTTACTGCCGTTATCAAATTGCAGTGTCCTGCCCAGAAGGCTACACCAGCACCTCCTATCGGACCGGCACTCGGCCCTCATGGTGTAAGTGCACCTCAGTTCGTACAGCAGTTCAACGACAAGACTAAGGGTTACGAACCAGGACTTATCCTCCCAGTTATCATCACAGTCTATCAGGATAAGAGTTTCACTTTCATCCTCAAGACTCCACCAGCAGCTGTTCTTATCAAGAAGGCTCTCGGTCTTCAGACAGCAAGCGGTACCCCGAACAAGACAAAGGTCGGTACTCTTACTCAAGCACAGCTTACTGAAATCGCACAGACTAAGCTTCCTGACCTCAATGCTTATGACATTGAAGCTGCCAAGAAGATTATCGCAGGTACTGCTCGTTCAATGGGCGTAGAAGTGGAGAAGTAAGATGAAAAGAGGAAAGAAATATCAGGAAGCTGCAAAGAAAGTTGACAAGACAAAGCTCTACAGCCTTCAGGATGCTGCCCAGCTGGTGAAGGACTGTGCTTATGCAAAGTTCAACGAAACTGTCGAAATCTCCGTATTCCTGTCTCTCAAGAAGAGCCAGACAGTCAGAGATACAGTCGTTCTTCCCAATCAGTTCCAGGCTCAGAAGAAGATCCTCGTTTTCGCAAAGGGTGACAAGGCTCAGGAAGCTCTTGATGCCGGTGCAGCTTATGTCGGTGATACAGATCTCATCGAAAAAGTCCGTTCAGGCTGGATGGATTTCGATGTCGCGGTCGCAACACCTGACATGATGAAGGATGTAGGCCGTCTCGGACCGATCCTTGGCCGCCGCGGACTCATGCCGAACCCGAAGACACACACAGTCACTTTTGACATCAAGGAAGCTCTTGCCGAACTGAACAAGGGACGTGTTGAATTCAGAGCTGACAAGACAGGTGTCGTTCACCTTGCTATCGGTAAGGTCGACATGGATGCTGCAGCCATTGCTGAAAACGCAAAGGTAACTATTGATGAGATCATAAGAAAGAAGCCGGTTGACGCAAAAGGCGATTTCGTTCTCTCAGTAGCTCTCTCATCTACAATGGGACCTGGTGTTCCTGTTGACTTCAAGTCAATCCAGTAAGGAGGATGTGTATGGACAATTATCAGACACGTGTTACCCCTGCTAAGGAAGATGCAGTAAAGGCTCTTAAGGACGAGTTCAGCCAGTACAATGGTTATATCTTCACTGATTACCGCGGTATGACTGTTGCTCAGCTCACAGAGCTCAGAAATACACTCAGAAAGAACGAAGCACAGTACAGAGTCATCAAGAACCGCTATGCGAAGCTTGCTTTCAAGGAACTCGGTGCTACAGGCGCTGAGGACCAGATGGTAGGCCCGACAGCTGTTGCCCTCGCAAAGGGTGATGAGTCAAATGTTGTTGCCAAGGCTCTTTTTGAGGCAATCAAGAATGGTGTTCCTATGCAGGTCAAGGGCGCTATTGTCGGCGGTGAGGTTATGGATGCTGCCCAGATCGAGGCACTTTCAAAGCTTCCGACAAAGCTCGAGCTCATCGCTTCATTGATGGGAACCATGAAGGCTCCTGTCCAGAAGCTTGCTGCCACACTGCTTGCATATGTCGAGTCAAAGGGCGGAGTTCCGTCAGAAAACTAAAATCATACGGTCCTAGTCTTCGTTATGTGTAACCTGCTAGACCGTTGGAAATATCTTATTTAAGGAGAAGATAATATGGCTACTAAAGAAGAAATTTTGGAATCAATCGCACAGATGTCTGTTATGGACGTTGCTGACCTCATCAAGATGATGGAAGAGAAGTTCGGTGTTGTTGCAGCTGCTGCAGCTGTTGCAGTTGCAGGCGGTGCTGCTGCTGATGCTCCTGCAGAAGAAGAGCAGACAGAATTCAACGTAACTCTCAAGAGTGTTGATGCAGCAAAGAAGATCGCATGTATCAAGGAAGTACGTGCTGTAACAGGTCTCGGCCTCAAGGAAGCTAAGGATCTTTGCGAGAACGGCGGCGTTATCAAGGAAGCTGTCAGCAAGGAAGAAGCTGCTTCTATCAAAGAGAAACTTGAAGCTGCAGGCTGTGTTGTTGAGGTAAAATAAAACCTCTTGGGTGAAAGCCTGAAATGCCACTGATGGGTGAAAAATACCCTCAGTGGCTTAATCTGTCTTTATAAAGAAAGTTTTACAAGGTGGTAATTGGCCACAATAAACCCATTTCTATGGAGGGTACATGATGGTTGCCAAAGGCAAAGTCATTGAGAGAAAATACATCGGTTCAGATTTCCAGGAAGTTTGTGAACTGCCTAACCTCATTGGTGTTCAGCTTGAAAGCTATGAGAGATTCCTGCAGCTTGAGAGAATCAATAAAGGCCTTGAACCCAATCCGGAATATGGTCTGGAAAGCGTATTCAGAAATACATTTCCCATTGTAAGTCCAAATGGAGAGATGACTCTCAACTATGATGGTTATATTCTCGATTTCGACAACATCAAATTCTCTGAATCCGAGTGTAAGAAGAAGGGTCGAAGCTACTGTGTACCTGTTAAAGCTAAGATAAACCTCGAACTTAAGAATGGAGAATTCATCGAGAAGGAGATTTTCTTCGGAGATATCCCTCTCATGACAGACAGAGGCACATTCATCATCAATGGTGCCGAGCGTGTTGTTGTCTCTCAGATCCATCGTTCTCCCGGTGTTATTTTCCAGGTGGAGAAGGGCGTTTATTCCTCACGCATCATTCCGTATCGCGGTTCCTGGCTTGAATTTGAAATTGATGATAAGAGAAACTGCATCTATGCGAAGATTGACAGGAAGAAGAGAATCCTTGGAACACTCTTCCTGCGTGCCATCGGTGTGGACTCCAGAGAAAAGATAATTGCCGCATTCTACAAGAGCGAGACCATTTCACTCAGTGGAGAAGAAAGGGAGAATGCAGCAAACCGCTACAGCTTCAAGGATATTTATATTGAGCAGGACGGCGAGCAGGTCAAGCTGCTGAGAGCCGGCGATATCCTCCATCCGCATGAAATCGAGGCCCTCATCGAACAGGGATGGACTGAAGTTGAAGTTGTAGATACAAAGGGAGAGGATACCCTTCACAGCGAGATCATCCTTGCAACGCTTGAAGCTGAGAAGAAAATCACAGCGGAAGGCGAGGATGAGCCTACAAAGGAAGAATATCTGGGTGCCATTTATAATATCCTCATGCCGGGTGAAATGATCGCGATGGAGAGAGCAGAGAAGGATCTTCCCGACATGTTCTTCTCAGAGCGCCGTTATGATCTGGGCAAGGTGGGCCGCTATAAGTTCAACAAGAAGTTCGGCCATGAAGATGACGAGATGGATACATCCGTGACTGTTCTTCAGCCGCAGGATATCGTCAATACAATGGCTTTCCTCATCAAAGTGTTCAACAGAGAAGCCAATGTCGACGATATCGACCACCTCGGCAACCGCCGTGTGAGAAGTGTCGGTGAGCTTCTCCAGACACAGCTCAATGCCGCATTCTCCCGCATGGAGAGAATTGCCAGGGAAAGAATGAACCTTGAAAGTGATTCAAACGTACGTCCTCAGGACATCGTTTCAATCAAGCCGATTGTTGCCGCGATCAAGGAGTTCTTCGGCTCAAGCCAGCTTTCACAGTTCATGGATCAGGTGAACCCGCTTGCAGAGCTGACTCACAAGAGAAGACTTAATGCTCTGGGTCCCGGCGGTCTTTCCCGTGACAGGGCAGGATTCGAAGTCCGTGATGTTCACTATACGCACTACGGAAGGATGTGTCCTATCGAGACTCCCGAAGGTCCGAACATCGGTCTTATCGTATCTCTTGCAAACTATACCAAGATCAATGAATACGGTTTCCTTGTAACTCCGTACAGAAGGGTTGTCGACGGAATCGCAACAAAAGAAGTTGTGGAACTCGATGCAAATGATGAGGAAAGATACTATATCGCTCAGGCATCTGCGAAGATCGACAAGGATGGTCATTTCCTCGACAAGGAAGTTCCAGTCCGCCATCAGGGTGATTATTCCACACGTGAACCGAAGGACATCAAGTTCATGGATGTGTCACCGAAGCAGGTTATTTCCGTAGCCGCTTCACTCATTCCTTTCCTTGAGCATGACGATGCCAACCGTGCCCTCATGGGTTCAAACATGCAGCGTCAGGCAGTACCTCTTGTATTCCCTGAAGCTCCCCGTGTCGGTACAGGTATGGAAGGCAAGGCTGCATATGACTCCGGCGTTCTCATCAAGGCCAAGAGAGGCGGGGAAGTCATCTATGCATCCGCAACAGAGATCAAGATCAGAGTGAACAAGGACGAAGCTGAGATCGACGGTGAGATCGACACATATGAAGTCCAGAAGTTCCAGAGAACCAACCAGGATACATGTTTCAACCAGAAGACAATCGTCGAGGTGGGACAGAAGGTTGCGAAAGGGACTGTTCTTGCAGATGGTCCTGCAACACAGAACGGCGAGCTTGCACTCGGACGCAATATTCTTGTCGGTTTCGTTCCATGGAACGGATATAACTATGAGGATGCTGTTCTCATTTCAGAGCGTGTCGTGAGGGAGGATATTTATACATCCATCCACATCAAGGAGTTCTCTATCGACGTCAGGGAAACCAAGCTCGGTCCCGAGAAGCTGACCAGGGATATTCCGAATACAAGCGAGAGGATGGTCGCATCCCTTGACAGTGACGGTATCGTCACCGTCGGTACATATGTGCATCCGGGCAGCATTCTTGTCGGTAAGGTCACTCCGAAATCAGAGAGTGACACAACACCTGAGTTCAAGCTGCTCAACTCTATCTTCGGCGAGAAGGCAAAGGAAGTAAGGGATTCTTCGCTCAAGGTTCCACATGGAACTGAAGGCACCGTCATTGATATCCAGAGAATGAAGAAGAGTGAAAAGGATGAGCTTCCTCCCGGAGTGGAGGAGACTGTAACAGTCCTTATCGCCACAAAGCGTAAGCTTACACAGGGTGACAAGATGGCGGGCCGCCACGGAAACAAGGGTGTTGTTTCCAGAATTCTTCCGGAAGAGGATATGCCTTATATGGAAGACGGTACTCCGCTTGATGTATGTCTCAATCCGCTCGGTGTTCCGTCCCGTATGAATATAGGACAGCTTATGGAGACTCAGCTCGGATGGGCTGCGGTCAAGCTTGACGAATGGTATTCATCTCCTGTCTTCCAGTCTGCGTCAATGGAACAGATAGAGGAGAAGATGAAGGAAGCAGGACTTCCTGTCACCAGCAAGACAATGCTGAGAGACGGCAAGACCGGTGTCCCGTTCGTGAATCCGGTATTCTGCGGCTATATTTATTATCTCAAGCTGCACCACCTGGTTGATGACAAGATGCATGCAAGAAGTACAGGTCCTTATTCACTTGTTACGCAGCAGCCTCTGGGCGGTAAGGCCCAGTTCGGCGGTCAGCGTCTCGGTGAGATGGAAGTCTGGGCTCTTGAAGCATATGGTGCTGCAAATACACTGCAGGAGCTGTTGACCATCAAGTCTGACGACATGATCGGCCGTGTCAAGATTTACGAGTCAATCGTCAAGGGTGAGCCTGCCCAGAACGCCGGTATGCCTGAGGCATTCAACGTTCTCGTCCAGGAAATCAGAGGATTGGCTCTCGATATGAGTGTATATGATGCAAATGGTAAGCAGGTTGCTCTCACCGAGCGTGATGAGGAACTCATTCAGAAGGCCGAAAAGGGCAATAATTAAGGAGAACGGACGCTAATGAAAGAAATTCAGGATTTTGACAGTATTCAAATCAGATTGGCATCTCCTCAGCAGATTCTTGCATGGTCATACGGAGAAGTGAAAAAGCCGGAGACCATCAACTATCGTACGCTGCGCCCGGAAAAGGACGGTCTGTTCTGTGAAAGAATTTTCGGTACCACAAAGGAGTGGGAATGTTTCTGCGGCAAATTCAAGTCCATCCGTTATAAGGGCATGGTCTGTGACCGCTGCGGTGTTGAAGTCACAAGTACTAAAGTCCGCCGTGAGAGAATGGGGCATATCACTCTCGCCTCTCCGGTGTCACACATCTGGTATTACAGGAGCGTACCTTCCCGCATGTCCCTGCTTCTGGACATCAGCCGCAACAATCTCCAGTCAATTCTCTATTACGAGAAGTATGTTGTAACTGATCCGGGTGACACGAATCTCAAGCTCAAGCAGCTTCTTACGGAAGAAGAGTATATGGAAGCTGTTGATGAATACGGTGAAGATGCGTTCAAGGCAGGAATGGGTGCGGAGGCAATCAGAGTGCTTCTTGCCGCTCTTGATCTTGATGCGCTTTCCGCAGAGCTCAGGGAGCAGATGAGAGAGAAGAAGGATACCAAGGATTCTCGTCTTCTCAAGAGAATCAAGGTATGTGAGGATTTCCGTGATTCAGGCAACCGTCCTGAATGGATGATTCTTACGGTTATTCCTGTCATTCCGCCAGATCTGCGTCCTATGGTGCAGCTTGACGGCGGACGGTTCGCTACAAGCGACCTCAATGACCTTTACAGAAGGGTTATCAACAGAAACAACCGTCTGCAGCGTCTTATTTCCCTTCATGCTCCTGATATCATCATCAGGAATGAGAAGAGAATGCTTCAGGAAGCTGTCGATGCCCTGTTCGATAATTCGAAGAGAAAGAGAGTGGTAAAAGGTGCATCAAACCGCCCGCTCAAGTCTCTTTCAGATCTGCTTAAGGGAAAGCAGGGCCGTTTCAGACAGAACCTTCTCGGTAAGCGTGTTGACTATTCAGGACGTTCTGTAATCGTTGTCGGTCCGGAACTCAAGATTTATCAGTGCGGTGTTCCTTCAAAGATGGCTCTTGAGCTTTTCAAGCCGTTCATTATGAGAAAGCTTGTCCAGAAGGATGTTGCTCTCAATGTGAAGAGGGCAAAGACTCTTGTAGAGCAGGAAACACCCGAGGTATGGGCAATTCTTGACGAGGTTGTTAAAGAGCACCCCGTCATGCTCAACCGTGCTCCTACTCTTCACCGTCTCGGTATCCAGGCTTTCGAGCCGGTGCTTGTGGACGGCAAGGCTCTCAAGCTTCATCCTCTCGTATGTCATGCATTCAATGCAGACTTTGATGGTGACCAGATGGCTATTCACGTTCCTCTCACTCAGGCTGCACAGCTTGAGTGCTGGACACTCATGCTTTCCGCCACAAACCTGCTTGACCCGGCAAACGGCAAGCCTATCGTATATCCGTCACAGGATATGGTTCTCGGTATATTCTATCTTACAAAGCAGATGGAGAATGCCCACGGAGAAGGCCATTATTACAATTCCCTTGATGAAATCGAAGTTGCAATCGATGCAGGTGCTGTAAGTTACAATGCAATGATCCACTTCCGTTTCAAGGAGGGTCTTGTCATAGTCGATGCAGATGGAAACAAGACGGTGGCCGACGGCAGAAGCTGGTTTGAGACTACTCCGGGAAGAATAATCTTCAATGCATCTCTTCCTGAAGGTGTTCCTTTCCAGAACTATGTGCTTGGAGACAAGCAGCTGAAGAAGGTGATCGGACAGACAATCAAGGACAACAAGGCATCGGTTGCCATCAAGCTTCTTGATTCCATCAAGGATGTAGGCTATAAGTATGCAACTCTCTTCGGTGCCACGATCGGACTGTCGGATATGATCATTCCAGATACGAAGACAGAGCTTGTTGCAAAGGCCAATGAGGAACAGAGTCAGATTCTTTCCCAGTACCGTTCCGGTCAGATCACACAGGAAGAACGCTACAACAGAATCATCGGTCTGTGGTCAAGCACTAACGACCAGCTTACTGATGATCTGATGAACCAGCTGGAGAAGAGTCAGAACGGCTTCAATCCGCTCTATCTCATGGCTGTATCCGGTGCCCGCGGAAGCAGGACACAGATCAGACAGCTCGGCGCTATGCGCGGTCTCATGGCACGCCCGAGCGGTGATATCATCGAGTTCCCGATCAAGTCGAACTTCAAGGAAGGTCTGAGCATCATTGAGTTCTTCATCTCCACAAACGGTGCACGTAAGGGTCTTTCTGATACCGCCCTCAAGACTGCAGAGGCAGGTTATCTTACCCGCCGTCTTGTTGATATCTCGCAGGATGTTGTTGTCAATATTGATGACTGTCATACGATCAACGGTATATGGCGCTCTGCAATCAAGGACGGTGATGAAATAGTCGAGCACCTTGCCGACAGGATTGTCGGACGCTGTCCTGTTGATGATGTCGTACATCCGTTCCTCAAGGATGAGAACGGAAAACCGGTTGTCCTCGCAAAGGCAAATGAGGAAATCGATGAGGATACCGCAAAGATCATTGAAGATGCCGGTATTGAATCTGTCTACCTCAGGACTGTTCTCACATGCGAGGCCCAGTATGGTGTCTGTGCGAAGTGTTATGGCAGAAATCTTGCCAATAACCGCCCGGTTGAAATCGGTGAGGCCGTTGGAACCATCGCTGCACAGTCAATCGGTCAGCCCGGTACCCAGCTCACAATGAGAACCTTCCATGTCGGCGGTACTGCAACTGCATCAAGCGAAGCAAATGTGCTCAGTTTTGATCATACAGTCATTGCCGGTGCTGTTTCTGACAATTACATCAGGAGGGAAAGCGACGGCAGGCTTGTCTTCCCGAGAAAAGGCACAATCGAGATCTTCCGTGTGCTTGATGAGCTTACCGGCAGGTATGACAGACTTGTTGCTCAGGGTGACAGGATTGAAGACGGCAAGCTCTCTCTCATCCCGATTGCAAAGGGAAGCGATATCTATGAGAAGGACGGTGTTGTCTGCACAAGCGCCTTCAACGGATACGTTACGGAGCTCGATGGCAGATGTTTCATTGTCGCAAAGGCTGTGAACCACCGTGTCGCTCCGGGCAGTGAGCTGAATATCAACAGCTATCAGGTCGTCGAGGCAAATAAGGCAATTGTCGAATTCGACCCGTTCAGCGAACCTATCATCGCAGAACATTCCGGTAAAGTTCTCTTTGCCGATATCAAGGAAGGCAGTACACTTATCAACGAGGTCAACGAGGAAACCGGTAATATTGAAAGAAAGATTACCGAGCACAATCTTGAGAACCTCCAGCCCCGAATTGTCCTTCAGGCTGAAGACGGACAGGAGTATACATACCTGCTTCCGGGCGGTGCATATATCCAGGTTTCCGAGCTCGATACTGTCGGAATCGGTACTGTCCTTGCCAAGCTTTCAAAGGCATCTCAGAAGACCAAGGATATTACCGGCGGTCTTCCGCGTGTCGGTGAGCTTTTCGAGGCACGTACTCCGAAGGATCCGGCTGTTCTCGCTCAGGTTTCCGGTACCGTCCATATCGGTGCGGTGGTCAAGAGCAAGAGAATCATCGAGATTGAAGATGCCTTCGGCAAGAGATATAAGCATTCTGTACCTCTGTCATCAAACCTCCTTGTGAGGGATGATGAGCAGGTAAGTGCCGCTGAACCTCTGTGCGACGGTGCCAAGGATCCGCATGACATCCTCAATATTCTGGGTGAGAATGCACTTCAGAGCTTCCTAGTCGATGAAGTCCAGCAGGTTTACCGCATGCAGGGCGTAGATATCAATGACAAGCATCTTGGTATCATCATCCGTCAGATGCTCAGAAAGGTTGAGATTGTACAGGTCGGCGATACGAACTTCATTTACAAACAGCAGGTCGATAAGTTCAAGTTCCTTGCTGAGAATGAAAGAGTCATCGCAGCCGGCGGTCAGCCTGCAGTCGCTCGTCCACTGCTTCTGGGTATCACAAGAGCCAGCCTGTCAATTGACAGCTTTATCTCTGCCGCTTCTTTCCAGGAGACAACAAAGGTATTGACAAATGCTGCGATTGCTGGTAGTAAAGATGAGCTTAGAGGCCTCAAGGAAAATGTTATCATCGGACATCTGATTCCTGCCGGTACAGGTATGAAGAAGTACAGAAACATTAAGCTTGATGCACAGCAGCTTGAGGAGATTCAGCGTCAGGTCGACAGAATCAAGGCGGAGCGCAAAGCTGAAGCCGTGAAGGATGAAGACGAAGATATGGATGTTGAAGATCTTGCGGGAATGAAATCTGTGGGAGATATCACCGATTCAGAAATGATGGATATCGATACAGGAGATGAGGAATAAGCCTGTCGGCTTTCCTTGCCTGTGTCGGTTGTGAGATTCTCATGCTGACCACGGAAATCTATAGATGTGCCGCCTGTGCGGCACTCAGAATCCGCACAAATGTGAGGGTGCGGATTCATAATAAATTATGGAGTGTATCGTAAGATGCCTACAATTAATCAGCTTGTCAGAAAGGGCAGAACAAGTGTCAAGAACAAGACAAAGTCACCTGCTCTCGAAGGATGCCCTCAGAAGAGGGGAACCTGTACAAGGGTCATGACCGTTACACCTAAGAAGCCGAACTCAGCTCTTAGAAAGGTTGCCCGTGTACGCTTGTCTAACGGAATTGAAGTAACTGCTTATATTCCCGGTATTGGTCATAACCTCCAGGAGCACTCAGTTGTTCTTATCAGAGGCGGTAGAGTCAAGGACCTTCCTGGTGTCCGTTATCACATCATCCGTGGTAGCAAGGATACTCTCGGTGTTGCCGACAGGAAGCGCAGCCGTTCCAAGTACGGCGCAAAGAAGCCAAAGGCCTGATAAGGAGGAGCTAATATGTCTAGAGGTTCTAAAACTCCCGTCAGGGAACTTACACCGGATGCAGTATACAACAGCACCGTCATTGAGAAGTTTATCCGCCGTATGATGATCGATGGCAAGAAAGGTATTTCAACAAAGATCACATATACAGCTATGGAAACCATTGCTCAGAAGTCCGGAGAGAATGCACTTGATGTGTTCAACAAGGCTCTTGAGAATGTGAAGCCTATGGTAGAGGTTAAGAGCCGCCGTGTAGGTGGTGCCACATACCAGGTGCCGACAGAAATCAGAGAGGGCAGAAGAGAAGCTCTTGCAATGCGCTGGATCATTGCAGCTGCCAGAGCAAGAAGCGGTAAGAGCATGGCTGAAAAGCTTGCTGCCGAACTTCTCGATGCTTACAACTCAACAGGTGCAGCATTCAAGAAGAAGGAAGACACTCACCGCATGGCAGAAGCAAACAAGGCTTTCAGCCATTTCAGGTGGTAGTTTTATCCGCTTCAGCAATTTCAGGCAGTCCTTCGGGGCTGCTTTTTCATTACCTGAAGCGGATTCTGTTTTTTGAGATTAGAAATCAGTTTGCTTGCTTTGAGTGCATGAGTGTTGCTTTCGTGCAGTATTAAAATTTTTCATATTAAAAAAGCAGAGGATGAGCTCCTCTGCCACAGAATGGGAAAATCAGTTTTCTGAAAGTGCCTGTCTGATGGCCCTTGAGAGCTGGTCGGGACAGCTGGTGTTCTTGTATCCGCAGCGGATGCCTTCAATACGGTCAGCGACGTCTTTTGCATCCTGCCCTTCACATAAGGCGGCAATCCCTTTCAGATTTCCGTTGCAGCCTCCGACAAAACTTATGTCATGGATTTTCCCGTTTTCATCAATGTCAAATTCAACCTGTTTTGAGCAGGTTCCCGTATTCTGATGCGTATAATGCATGTTATACTCCTCTATACATTGTCTTTTGAAGAAAAATAGTTTAAATCCACAGCAATTGCAAGCGAATTACATGCACTTCCGCTTCATAATTATGCATATTCATAAATTTCAATGTTATATAAAATTACTATTGACAAAAAAAAAGCGAACCTGTATATTGCTGATTGTGTCTGCCCATAAGACAATGTTTTTGTGTGCAGAAAATGAGAGCCAAACTGGCTTCGCCGATGGGGTGGGTTGTGTGGTTCCAGATGCAGTAAGTTCTTTGATAGCTTATACGTATGTCGGCTTAATGAAACAGCTTTTGTCGACCTCTGGTTCTACTTAAAACTCAAAATCTCGTAAGCTTAGTCCGTTTGTAACTCGCAAATTGGTAAAGGCCATGGCCTTTATGACAATATTATTTATTTGTGACAGTAAGTCACAAGGAGGAACTGATGGCTAAGGAAAAGTTTGAAAGAACGAAGCCACACGTAAACGTTGGTACTATTGGTCACGTTGACCATGGTAAGACCACTCTCACAGCTGCAATCACAATGCACTGTGCAAGACTCTTTGGCGATAAGGCCCTTAACTATGATGCAATCGACAACGCACCAGAAGAAAAGGCTCGTGGTATCACCATCAACACAAGACACGTTGAATACCAGTCAAAGAACCGCCACTATGCACACGTTGACTGCCCGGGTCACGCTGACTACATCAAGAACATGATCACTGGTGCTGCTCAGATGGACGGTGCTATCATCGTAGTTGCTGCTACTGATGGTGCAATGGCTCAGACAAAGGAGCACATCCTTCTCGCACGTCAGGTTGGTGTACCTTGCATTATCGTATTCATCAACAAGTGTGATCAGGTAGACGATCCGGATCTCATCGACCTCGTTGAGGAAGAGATGAGAGACCTTCTCACAGAGTATGGTTTCGACGGTGCTAACTGCCCTGTAGTCAGAGGTTCTGCATACCTCGCAATGACAAACCCGGACGATCCTGAAGCTACAAAGTGCATTGACGAGCTTCTTGATGCAATGGATGCTTACATCCCGCTTCCGGAGAGAGCTGTTGACAAGCCGTTCCTTATGCCGATTGAAGACATCTTCTCAATTTCCGGTCGTGGTACAGTTGTTACAGGTCGTGTTGAATCCGGTGTTGTCCATGTCAATGACCCTGTTTCAATCGTTGGTATCAAGGAAACAAAGGATACAGTTGTAACTGGTGTTGAGATGTTCAACAAGCTTCTTGATGAAGGTCAGGCCGGTGATAACATCGGTGCTCTTCTCAGAGGTATTGATAAGAAGGAAGTTGTCCGCGGTCAGGTTCTCGCTAAGCCAAAATCAATCACACCGCACGCAAAGTTCACTGGTGCTATTTACGTACTCAGCAAGGACGAAGGCGGAAGACACTCCCCGTTCTTCACAGGTTACCGCCCGCAGTTCTATTTCAGAACCACTGACATCACAGGTACAGTAACACTTCCTGCAGGTAAGGAAATGGTTATGCCCGGCGATCACACAGAGATCGAAGTTGAACTCATCCACCAGGTTGCTATGGACAAGGGTCTCCGCTTCGCTATCCGTGAAGGCGGCAGAACAGTTGCTTCTGGTCAGGTAACAGAGATCAAGGACTGAACTTAGTTTGAATTTACCGGCTGGAGAAGTTCACGCTTCTCCGGCAGGATTATGATTTTTGGAGATTTTTTTAAAATGGCAAATGAAAGAATTCGTGTCAGACTCAGAGGCTTTGATGTAGAACTTGTAGAACAGAGCTCAAAGTCAATTGTTCAGACAGTTGTTAAAGCAGGAGCACAAGTATCAGGTCCAGTGCCTCTTCCGACTCGTATCAACAAGTATACTGTCTTGAGATCACCTCATGTTAACAAAAAAGCTCGTGAACAGTTCGAGATGAGAACACACAAGAGATTGATTGACATTCTGGATCCAACTCCTAAGGTTGTGGAAGCCCTTATGAAGCTTGAACTCCCTGCTGGTGTGGACGTTGAAATTAAACAGTGAGAAGTTGAGGTAAGAGATGTTAGGGCTTATCGGCAAAAAAATTGGAATGACACAGGTATTTGACGCTAACGGCGTTCTCACTCCTGTGACAGTAATTAAGATAGAGGACAATGTTGTTGTCGGAAACAGGACTGAGGAAGCCAACGGCTATTCTGCTGCAGTTCTTGCTTCAGGCGACATGAAGACAAGCCGTGCTACAAAGCCATATGCCGGACAGTTCAAGAATGCTAACTGCGATGCAAAGAGAACTGTCATGGAAATGAGAGACTTCGAGAAAGAGGTCAACGTCGGTGATGTACTCGGTGTAGATATGTTTAAGGACATTACTTTTGTTGATGTCACTGGTGTTTCAAAAGGTAAGGGATATCAGGGCGGTATGAAGCGCTACGGTTTCGGCGGCGGTCGTGCAACTCATGGTTCCAAGTTCCACAGAGACCTTGGTGGTACAGCTATGTCCTCAACACCTTCCCATACATTCAAGGGCAAGAAAATGGCCGGTCATATGGGAAATGAGAGAACCACAGTTCAGAACCTGAAGGTGGTTGAAGTTAACAGTGAGATGCAGGTCCTTATGGTCAAGGGTGCTATCCCCGGTCCGACAATGAGCACTGTTATCGTCAGAAAAGCGATTAAGAAGTAGTGGGGCATAGAATGGAAGCAAAAGTTTATTCAACAGCAGCTAAGGAAGTGCGCACTATCAACCTCAATGACGAAGTTTTTGCAAGAGAAGTCAGTGATGGTGCTATCTACTATGCTGTAAACAATGAGCTTGCCAACCGCCGTGTTGGTACAGCATGCACTAAGACCCGCGCTGAAGTTAATTACAGCAATACTAAGCCTTACAAGCAGAAGGGAACTGGTAATGCACGTCGTGGTGACAAGAAGTCCCCGATCATGGTAGGCGGCGGTACAATTTTCGGACCGAAGCCGCGTGATTACTCCTACACAATCCCCAAGAAGATGAAGAGACTTGCCTATAAGAGCCTCCTCAGTCTGGGTGTTCAGGAAAACCGCTTGGTTATTGTTGAAGATTTCACCAGTGAAGAAGGAAAGACAAAGGATCTCGCTCAGATCATGAAGGCTTTCGAAACTGAAAATCAGCGCACCGTTATCGTTATGAAGGATGATGATGCAATGCTCCGCAGAGCAGCAAGAAACATTCCATACCTTCATGTTCTTTCTTACGACAAGCTTTCCGCCAAGGAGCTTCTCTACGGACGCAAGATTCTTGTTCTTGAGACTGCAGCAGAGAATCTCGGAAAGTTCTACGGTGAGAGATAAGAGGTAGAAAGATGAGAGCAGATCAGGTAATTATTAGACCTATTGTCAGTGAGAAATCCACACTGGCCAGAGAAGGTGAGTGCAAGAAGTACACATTCTGTGTTGATCCGAAGGCAAACAAGTTTGAGATCATGGCTGCCGTAAAGGAGATCTGGGGTGTTGATGCTACAGCTTGCAATGTAATGAATTTTAAGGGTAAGCCAAAGTTCTCAAGAGGAAAGGGTGGCTACATCAAGGGCACAACCGCTTCTTGGAAGAAGGCTGTTGTTACACTGGCCAAGGGTCAGGAAATCTCAGTCTTTGAAGGCGTATAAGGAGAATAGAGAAAATGGCATTAAAAAGTTACAAACCATATACTCCGGGCCTTCGCCAGAAGACAGTTCTTTTAAACGAAGAGCTCACAGCTAAGAAGCCCGAGAAGAGTCTCACAACCAAGCTCAAGAAGACAGCTGGACGTGATACTTTCGGCCGCATTTCTGTCAGACGCAGAGGCGGTGGACACAAGAGAGCTTACAGAATCATTGACTTCAAGAGAGACAAGTACGGTGTTCCCGGAACTGTCAAGACAATTGAGTATGATCCGAACAGAAGCGCAAATATCGCACTTGTATTCTATGCGGACGGCGAGAAGCGCTACATTATCGCTCCTAAGGGGCTGACAGTCGGAACTCAGGTCGTATCAGGTCCGAACGCACCTCTGACAGTCGGCAATTCTCTTCCTCTGAAGAACATTCCGCTTGGTGTCACAGTGCATAACGTTGAGCTGACACTCGGCCGTGGCGGCCAGCTTGTACGCTCTGCCGGTGTAGGTGCAACAGTTATTGCAAAGGAAGGCGACTATGTTACACTCCGCCTCCCGTCAGGTGAAATGAGAATGGTATTCGCTGAATGCGCTGCTACAATCGGAGAACTCGGAAACGAGGATCACATGAATGTTTCTCTCGGTAAGGCAGGTGCTTCACGTCACCTTGGCAGAAGACCAAAGGTTCGCGGTGTTGCCATGAACCCGATCGATCACCCGCATGGTGGTGGTGAAGGCAAGACTGCTGCAGGACGTCATCCTGTTACTCCTTGGGGCAAGCAGACCAAGGGTGCAAAGACTCGCTCTAAGAAAAAGCCTTCTAACAGCTTTATTGTTAAGAAGCGCAAGTAGGAGAATGGCAAATGTCAAGGTCAATTAAGAAAGGTCCTTTTGTAGACGAAAGTCTTCTCAAAAGGGTTGAAGATTCAAATAAGTCTGGTCAAAAGCCGATGATTAAGACCTACTCACGTAGTTCTGTAATCATTCCTGACATGGTTGGTTTTACTATTTCTGTTTACAATGGCAAAACCTGGATTCCGGTATATGTTACTGAAAACCTCGTTGGACACAAGCTCGGTGAGTTTGCTCCCACAAGAGTTTTCCGTGGCCATGCATCAGATAAGAAAGGTAAATAAGGTATAAAAGATGGAAACTAAGAAAGGTTATCAAGCAATTGCCAAGTTCTTACTGGTATCTCCTTCCAAGGTCCGTCCTGTTGCTAACTTAGTGAGAGGAAAGAGCTATCCGGAAGCAGTAGCCATCCTGGAGGCAATGCCACAGAAAGGTGCACGCCTTATTCTGAAAGTTCTCAAGTCCGCAGGTGCCAATGCCTTGTACAGCAACAGGAAGCTGGATGAAGATTCACTCTACGTTGCTACACTCAAGATTGATGACGGTCCCCGTCTGAAGAGAGTGTGGGCAAGATCCCACGGAAAGAGAGATATCCTTCTCAAGAGGATGTCTCACATCACAGTAGTTGTAGATGAGAAGGTAGGTGAATAATGGGCCAGAAAGTAAATCCTATTGGACTCAGGTTGGGGGTTAACAAGACCTGGAAGTCAAAGTGGTATGTAGATCCTAGAGATTACGCAGATACCCTTCACGAAGACCTCGTTCTCCGCAAGGCTCTGCTTGCTTGCCCTGAAGTTCAGGGTGCAGATATTTCCGATGTGGAAATCATCCGCAAGCCGCAGCGTGTCACTCTAGTTATTGCAACAGCACGCCCGGGCATCATCATCGGTGCAAAGGGTGCTAACGTTGAGAAGCTTGCTGAAAACATGCAGAAGCTTACCGACAAGAAGGTTCAGATCAAGATCAAGGAGATCAAGAAGCCTGAAGTCGATGCACAGATCATTGCTCAGAATGTCGCAAGACAGCTTGAGAACAGAGGTGCATTCCGCCGCATCATGAAGAATTGCATTTCACGTGCAATGGCAGGCGGTGCTCAGGGTATCAAGATCAAGGTCTCCGGACGTCTCGGCGGTGCAGATATCGCAAGATCAGAATGGATGAAGGAAGGCCGTGTGCCTCTTCACACACTCCGCTCAGATATCGACTACGGCTTCAAGACAGCAAACACATCCTATGGTGCCATCGGTGTCAAGGTATGGGTTTTCAACGGAGAGATCTATGCACATGCAGCACATGAAGAAGAAAGTGCTGGCGGTGTCGTAAGAAAGAAGCCTGCACAGGCAGATTCAACAAGGAGTTAGTGCCATGCTCAGTCCTAAGAGAATTAAATTCAGAAAAAAGCAGCGCGGTACACGTGACGGCGTTGCACATCGTGGTAACACTCTCAGCTTTGGTGAATATGGTCTTATGGCTACAGAGCCGAGATGGATCACAAACCGCCAGATTGAGGCTGCCCGTGTTGCTATGACTCGTCACATTAAGAGAGGCGGAAAAGTCTGGATCCGTATTTTCCCTGACATGCCGTATACAAAGAAGCCGGCTGAAACAAGACAGGGTAACGGTAAGGGTGCTCCGGAAGGATGGGTGGCAGTTGTCAAGACAGGTGCCATCATGTTCGAGATGGGCGGTGTAGATGAGACTCTTGCAAGAGAAGCTCTCGCACTTGCAGCTGCTAAGCTCCCAATTAAGACAAAGTTCGTTTCAAGAGCTGTTCAGGAGTAATGTGATGAAGAAGAATATTAAGAAAATGTCCTACAATGAGCTCGTTGCAGAGCGCGACAAGCTCAGGAAAGAACTTTTGAATCTCAGAGTTGAGCAGGTTATGAGTCATCTTGACAATCCGCTTGCTCTCAGAACGGTCAAGCGCGATATCGCAAGACTCAACACTCTGATTCATGCACAAGATATTGGCATTGCCAAGGCATCTAAGTAGAGAGGCTGGAAATGGAAGCTAGAAAGAAAACTTTTAACGGTATTGTAGTGAGCGATAAGATGGATAAAACCATCGTTGTCGAGGTTACCAATAGAACCCTGCACCCTCTCTACAAGAAGTACGTGAACAGTACCAAGAGAATTAAGGCTCATGACGAGAAGAATGAGGCTCATGTAGGTGATACAGTGCGCGTTGTCGAGTGCCGCCACCTCAGCAAGGACAAGTGCTGGAGACTTACTCAGATTGTTGAGAAGGCCAGATAAGGAGATAGTGTCATGGTACAGATGCAGACTTATTTGAATGTAGCAGATAACAGTGGTGCAAAGCGTGTGCAGTGCATCAAGGTTCTCGGCGGCAGCCATAGATATGTTGCTTCAGTTGGTGACATTATCGTAGTTGCAGTCAAGGACGCTCTTCCGAACGGAACCATCAAGAAGGGTGATGTTCTGAAGGCTGTTATTGTTCGCACTAAAAAGGAATACCGCAGACCTGACGGTACCTATATCAGGTTCGATGATAATGCATGCGTTATCATTGATGCCAACAATAACCCACGCGGTAAGCGTATCTTTGGGCCAGTTGCTCGTGAGCTTCGTGACGGTTACATGAAGATCGTTTCACTCGCACCGGAAGTGTTGTAGGAGAAGACAGGATGAGACTTAAGAAAAACGACACAGTCAAAATCATTGCCGGAAAGGATAAAGGCAAGGTTGGAAAGATTGTGAAGATCAACCCGGAGACACAGAGAGTTATCGTCCAGGGTGCCAACATGGTATCCAAGACCATCCGCAGAAAGACTCAGCAGGATAAGGGCGGTATCATGGTTGTGGAAGCTCCAATTCACGTTTCAAATGTTGCTATCGTAAGCAAGGACAAGACAAGCAGAATTGGATACAAAATGGAAAACGGAAAGAAAGTCCGCTACGCAAAGAAGACAGGAGAGGTGCTCTAGTATGGCAGAAAAGTTTGTTCCTAATTTCAAGGTCAAGTATACAGAGACTGTTGCTCCTGAGCTTTTCAAGGAATTCGGCTATACATCTGTAATGCAGGTTCCTTCTATTGAAAAGATCGTTCTTTCCGTTGGTGTCGGCGAAGCTACAACCAACAAGAAACTTCTTGATGCAGCTGCAAAGGAACTCGAACAGATTTCCGGACAGCACGTCGTCAAGACAAAGGCAAGAAAGTCAATCGCTAACTTCAAGGTTAGGGAAGGACAGGAAATTGGTGCCATGGTCACTCTCAGAGGCGACAATATGTGGTATTTCCTTGAGAGACTTATTTCAATCGCACTTCCGCGTGTTAAGGACTTCAAGGGTGTAAATCCGAACGCATTTGACGGTCATGGAAACTATTCTCTCGGTATCACAGAGCAGATCATTTTCCCGGAGATCGATTATGACAAGATCGAAAGGGTAAGCGGTCTTAACGTTGCTATCGTCACAACTGCCAAGACTGACGAGGAAGCATTCGCACTTCTCAAGAAAATGGGAATGCCGTTTGCAAAGTAAGGAGTTGAGAATATGGCAAAGAAATCTTTAATTATTAAATCAAAGAGAGAACCCAAATTCTCCACTCGCAGCTATAACCGCTGCAGAATTTGTGGTCGTCCCCGTGGCTATATGCGTAAGTTTGATATGTGCAGGGTTTGTTTCCGCAAACTGGCAAGCGAAGGCCAGATCCCTGGCGTTACCAAGTCAAGCTGGTAGGAGTGAGATATGGCAGTAAGTGATCCAATTGCAGATATGCTGACTAAGATTAGAAATGCTAGTCAGGCAAAGCATGAAAAAGTAGATATTTCTACAAGCAAGATGAAGCTTCAGATCGTCAAGATCATGAAGAATGAAGGATTCATCAAGAATTTCAAGAAGATTACAAAAGATAATCTTTCTTATATCCGCGTTTACCTCAAGTACGATGAGTCTCAGGCTCCTGTCATTCATGGTATTGAGCGTATCTCCACTCCTGGCCGCCGTGTTTACAGTGGTTACAAGGATATGCCAAGAGTCTATAACGGCTATGGTGTTGTGGTAGTATCATCATCTACAGGTATCATTACCGGTAGAAAGGCAGCAGAGACAAAGGTCGGCGGTGAGCTGATCTGCACAATCTGGTAAGGGGAGGTTATAGGTTATGTCACGTATTGGTAAGCTTCCTGTAAGCATCCCTGCAGGTGTAAATGTATCTGTTGCTGACAATGTCGTAACCGTAACAGGTCCGAAGGGTACTCTCTCTCAGAGTATCTGCGGCGACATCTCAGTTGCAGTCAACGGCAATGAAGTTGTAGTTACCCGCCAGAACAACGAGATCTCAAACAGAAGCTATCATGGCCTTTACCGCCAGCTGATCAACAATATGATCATCGGTGTAAGCCAGGGCTTCTCAAAGAGCCTGCTGATCAATGGTGTCGGATACAAGGCTGAGCTGAACAAGAATACGCTCACACTTGCTCTTGGCTATTCCACAATCATTGATTATATGATTCCGGAAGGAATTCAGGCAGCAGTTGACGGAAACAAGGTGACCATTTCCGGCATCAGCAAGGAGAAAGTTGGTCAGGTGTGTGCTGAAATCCGTTCCCTCCGCGGTCCTGAGCCGTATAAGGGTAAGGGTATCAAGTACGAAACCGAGAATATCCGCCGCAAGGTCGGTAAGTCCGGTGGTAAGAAATAAGGGGTAGCGAGATGAATAGAATTGTCGAAAAGAATCGCAAAGCCGCAAGACGTAAGGCTCATATCAGAAAAAGAGTTTCCGGTACAAGCGAAAGGCCGAGAATGACAGTTTTCAGAAGCAACCTTCACATGTATGTTCAGGTTATTGATGATACTGTAGGAAAGACACTTGTCTCCGCATCTACAGTTGAAGCTGAACTCAAGGGTCTTAAGAACTGTGTGGCAGATGCTGCTAAGCTTGGTGAGACTGTTGGCAAGAGAATGCTTGAGAAGAATATCACCACTGTGGTATTCGACCGCAACGGCTATATCTACCATGGTATCGTAAAGGCTATTGCAGACGGTGCACGTTCAGCCGGTGTAAAGTTCTAAGGGGTTTTGTATGGAAAGATCAAAAGATAAAGAAGTTAAGGACGGATACGTAGAAAAACTCATCAAGATCAACCGTGTTACCAAGGTTGTCAAGGGTGGTAAGAATATGTCATTCTCAGCACTTGTGGTTGTCGGTTACGGTGACGGAAGAGTTGGTTACGGTTTCGGAAAGGCTAACGATGTCACCGATGCAATCCGCAAGGCAACAGAGAAGGCCAAGTCAAGTCTTATTACAGTACCTCTTAAGGGCACGACAATCCCGCACGAGATGCTCGGTCAGTTCAAGAGCGCAAGCGTACTTGTACGTCCGGCTGTTCCCGGTACAGGTGTTATCGCCGGCGGTGCAGTCAAGGCTGTCGCCGATGCTGCCGGAATCAAGGACATGCTCAGCAAGTCTCTCGGTTCAAAGAACAGCATCAACACAGTCAAGGCTACCTTTGCTGCTTTCGAGAATCTCTTTGATGCAAAGGAGATTGCGAAGAACAGAGGTAAATCTCTTAAGGAAATGTGGGGTTGATTATGGCAGACAAGAACATTAAAATCACATTGGTCCGTTCAGTAGCTGGTTCACTTCCCAGGCAGAGAGCTACAATCAAAGCTCTCGGCCTTGGCAAGATGCACAGTTCTGTTGTACATGCTGCAACACCTGCCACACTCGGCATGGTTCGCACAGTAGCTCACATGGTAAAGGTTGAGGAGATTTAAGATGGGACAGATCAACGCACCATTCGGTGCTAATACAAAAAAGACCATTGTAGGTCGCGGTGCTTCCAGCAAGGGCAGGGCATGCGGCCGCGGACATGATGGCCAGAACAGCCGCTCCGGCGGTGGTGTCCGCCTCGGATTCGAAGGCGGTCAGATGCCTCTTTACAGACGTATTGCTCGTCGTGGTTTCTCCAACTATCCTTTCAAGGTAACCTACACAGCAATTTCTCTTTCTGTTCTTGATGCAGCATATGCTGACGGTGAGACAGTAAGCCTTGAAACACTCAAGGAAAAAGGACTTGTAAAAGGTAAGGATGTTCAGGTGAAGGTTCTCAATAACGGGGAAGTCACCAAGAAACTCGCTATTGAAGGCATCAAGGTTTCTCAGTCTGCAAAAGAAGCAGTAGAGAAGGCCGGAGGCTCTGTTAAATAACAAAAGAAGGTTATCATGTCAAACACTCTTGTAGATATGATGAGAATGAATGATGTCAGGAAGAAGGTCCTGATCACGATCGGCTTGCTTATTGTAAGCCGTATCGGTACTGTGATCCCAATTCCTGGCATTGACCCTGTCATTCTCGAAGCCTATTTCTTGTCAAGTGCACAGTCTTCGACAATAGGTTTCACTGAGTATCTCAACTTTTTTTCAGGTGGTGCATTCAGCAATTTCAGCTTGTTTATGCTTGGTGTCATGCCTTATATCAGCACCCAGATCATAGTACAGCTGCTGATGCTGGTTGTTCCATCTCTCAAGAAGCTTGCTCAAGATCCTCACGGAAGCAAGAAGATCCAGCAGTATACAAGATGGGGCACGATCATTGTCTGTCTCATCCAGTCATTTGCAGTTTCTGTATATGCGACAACGATTCCTGAAGCTATTATCATGGGCCGTCTGCCGTTTACCCTGATTGCAATGGTTACCGTAACTGCAGGTTCAATGTTCCTTGTGTGGCTTGGTGACAAGATTACACAGTATGGAGTGGGTAATGGTATTTCACTCCTTATTTTTGCAGGTATTGTCGCAAGAATGCCGAGTGCATTCTCAACTCTCTTCTCAAGTATCGCAAGCGGCAGCCTTAACTGGCTTGCAGTAATCGTTGTTGTGGTCATGTACGTCTTTGTCGTGATCATGGTCGTATACGAAGAGAAGGGTATGAGAAAGATCCCTGTGAAGTATGCAAAGCGTGTTGTCGGAAACAAGATGTATCAGGGCGGTTCCAACTACATCCCGTTCAAGATCAATCCGTCAGGCGTTATTCCTGTCATCTTCGCTTCTGCACTGCTTAGCTTCCCGTTGCAGATTGCCACAAGCCTGGCTCCTAATGTCGGCTGGCTCCAGTCTGTAGCCAACTTCCTCAATCCCCAGGGTGCCCCCTATCTAATTATCTACACCCTGTTGATTATAGGTTTTGCTTTCTTCTATACTCAGGTAAGTCTTAATCCGGAAGAAATCGCAAAGAACATAAGAGACAACGGCGGTACAATTCCACAGGTCAGCAATGACAATATGGAGAAGTATCTCAGAAAGGTTCTCAACAGAATCGTTCTCCCCGGTTCTCTCTTCCTTGCATTCATCGCTTTGATTCCTACCCTGATACAGAAGTTCTTCAACTTCCCTGCTGATGTTGCAATGCTCTTTGGCGGTACATCTCTCATTATTATGGTCGGTGTATGTCTTGAGACAGTCCGTCAGCTTGACTCTCTTATGAAGTTGCATCACCATGATGGTTTTATGACCAGCGGTCGTAAGATCAAGAAAATTTAGGAGTTTTTACTATGAAAGTAAGAGCAAGTGTTAAACCAATTTGTGACAAGTGCAAGGTTATCAGACGTGCAGGAGTTGTACGCATTGTCTGTGAGAATCCGAAGCACAAGCAGAGACAAAAATAATCTAGGAGGCCTTATATATGGCACGTATTGCAGGTGTTGACCTGCCTAATAAGGCAGTTAAGATTGCCCTGACTTATATCTATGGTATTGGCAGAACTTCCGCTGAGGAGATCTGTGCCAAGACAAATATTGATCCGAACGTGAGAATCAACACTCTCAGTGCTGATGACATTGCTCTCCTCAGAAAGGTTATTGAGGAAGAGTATAATATTGAAGGTCACCTCAGAACAGAGGTTGCTCTCAATATCAAGCGTTTGATGGACATCGGTTGTTATCGCGGTCTCAGACACAGAAAGGGTCTTCCTGTACGCGGTCAGAGAACCAAGACAAATGCACGTACCCGCAAGGGTAAGAAGAAGACCGTTGCCGGAAAGAAGAAATAAGGAGCGGGTGTAATTATGGCTAATGTAAAACGTAAAGTTAAGAAGACTGTCGTAGAAGGCAATGTCTATATTCAGGCAACCTTCAACAATACCATTATCACCGTAACAGACTTGACAGGAAACGCACTTTCCTGGGCTTCTGCCGGTGGACTTGGTTTCAGAGGTGCTAAGAAGTCTACTCCTTATGCTGCACAGACAACTTGTGAGACTGCAGTCAAGAAGGCTATGGATTTCGGTCTTAAGAGCGTTAACGTATTCGTGAAGGGACCTGGTGTAGGACGTGAGAGTGCAATCAGAACCCTTGGTGTTCTCGGACTCAAGGTGCGTACTATCCGTGATGTCACTCCTATCCCCCATAACGGATGCCGTCCTCGCAAGACTCGCCGTGTCTGATGAAAATAAAGGGACAGCTAGTCTGTCCCGCGTCTTTTCTCAGAAATCGTTCGTTGAACGCAGTATTAGTTAAATAAGGAGTAATCATGGCACGTAAGAACCTTCTTAAAGGTTTTAAAAGACCTTCAGGCGTTACATATGATCACAGTGTATCAGATCCTAAGTATGGCAAGTTCATCGCCTATCCGTTCGAGAGAGGCTTTGGAACAACAGTCGGAAACACTCTAAGACGTGTGCTTCTTTCTTCCATTCAGGGATATGCTGTAACAGCTGTGCAGTTCACTACTTTTGCTGCAACGGAGGGTAGGGAACCTCATATCGTGACAAGCGAATACGAGTCAATTCCAGGTGTGCGTGAAGATATTGCGGATATCATCGCAAACCTCAAGAAGCTTGAGATCGCAATGCCCGAAGACAGCGAAGGCACAACTCTTACAATTGCCTGCCAGGGTCCTGGCCTTGTTACAGGTAAGACTCTCGAAAGAGATACGGTCACAATTCTCAATCCTGATCTGGAAATTTTCACAATGATGGATGATTGTGATCTGGAGATGGTCGTAGAGATCAATCTCGGTCGTGGTTATGTCCCTTCTGAACTGAATGAGAAGTATTCTGAGGAACCTGGTGTCATTGCCATTGATGCTTTCTTCTCTCCGGTAAAGAGAGTGAAGTATTCAATTGAACCCACCAGAGTTGGTCAGAGAAACGATTATGACAAGCTTATTCTTGAGATCACAACTGACGGAACAATCTCTCCGGAGAATGCTCTTGCACAGGCTGCAAAGATCATCAAGGAGCACTTCACGATCTTCATCAATTTTGACGAAAGTCAGATCACAAGCAGTGAGGATGTTGACGAGGAAGAAGCCAGAATCAGAAAGATTCTCGATACATCAGTTGAGGAACTTGAACTCACAGTACGTTCTTCCAACTGCCTCAAGAATGCCAATATCAGGACTATTGGGGATCTTACAAAGAAAACTGAGGACGAGATTGCAAAGACAAGAAACTTCGGAAAGAAGTCTCTTTCTGAGATTAAGGAGAAGCTCAAGGAGTGGAATCTTAGTCTCGGCATGACTGACTACAGTGTATTAAAACAGGCTATAAAAGTTCCAGAATCAAAGGAAGAAAAAAATGAAGCATAAGATTGGTTTCAATGCGCTTTCTAGAAAATCCAGTCAGCGCAAGGCGCTCAAGCGCAACATGGTCACATCCCTCTTCCGCTATGAGAGAATTGAGACCACAAAAGCAAAAGCTCTTGAAGTGAGAAAGATGGCTGAAAAGATGATCACAAGAGCAAAGGTTGACAATGTCCACAACCGCAGGGTCATCGCTTCTGACATTTATGATGAAGCAGTCGTCGCAAAGCTCTTCAAGGAAATCGCACCGATGTTCACAGAACGCAAGGGCGGTTACACAAGAATCCTCAAGACTGGCAACAGATTAGGGGATGCAGCCGAAATGGTTATTCTTGAGCTCGTCGAAAAGACAGAGAAGAAAGAGGCCAAAGCTGAGAAGAAAGCTTCCAAGAAGGACAGCAAGGAAGCTTAAGACAGGTTTTTTCCTGCAAGCCGTCACAGTGTGTGGCGGTCTTTTTTTACCTTTTTGAGAATCAAAAAACTATTTTTACGTTCAATAAAAGAACCTGAATTCATAGGACTATAGGAAATACGCTTAGAACGGCCTTTCAACGGGCCGTTTTCTATATTTTAAGGGTTTACTGCGACAATCTA
>CASFTW010000006.1 GCA_949297785.1 uncultured Spirochaetales bacterium | reverse complement strand
CTAAGCGAACCAATTTTACTGCGTTTTAGGGCTCTATATGGCGAATAAACGCTTTATTCGCTTATTTCCATATCCACGGTGCAAAACAGGATTTTTAAAATAAAAACCTGCCGCAATTCACGGCAGGCCTGATAACCAGTATCCTTAATGCAATTAGAATGCGTAGGAAACACCGATTCTCGGAGTGATGGACATCTGGAAACCGTCTGTGATGAATTCACCTTCGCTGTGTCCCATCACAGTAGTAGTTAAATGACACAGTACTGATACACCAAGATCAATGCCGCCGAATACCTGGAAATCACCGATGCTATATACAACATCAGCATTTGCAACAATTTCAAGATTATCCTGTGCAAGTTCTACTTTATATCCATATATTTCTTTTGGATATCCATTCATGAATACATGGACATACTGAAGACCTGCTCCCATTCTGAGATCAAGAGCATCTGTAAGACCGAGTCTGTACTGGAATGTTACTGCCGGTGCAAGTCTTGTACCTGAAGCAGGGTTTTCCATATTTGCAGGGATATCAAGAGATGTTGCATAATTGAAACCAAGACCAAGCTTAGCGCCAATACCAATTGTTTCTGCCTCATTGAAGTAGTAGGCACCTTCAACATTTACATCCCAATTGAAATCTGTGTATGCATCAGCATCACCTTCTTTTGAGATTTCAAAAGCAGGACCTGTTGTGACACCGATCCAGCTTTCACCTGCGAAAACAGGACATACAACTGCTGCGAGAACAGCGAGAGCAAGAATAATTTTTTTCATTTCATTTGTCTCCATTATCAGAAATTTTATTTGACAAAATCCTATAAACTGTCAAACATGTGCTTTATATTACAAATATGAAAATTTTGTCAATATAGACAAATGAGATAAATTTGTAAAATTTAAAAACAGGGATTGAACAAATATGGAAAAAAGGGAAGAGCCTGTATTCTGACTCTTCCCTGTATTGATTTTGTATTTCAGTTCTTTATTTTACAACGAGGTTCACAAGCTTGCCCGGAACCACGATTTCCTTGACAAGTGTCTTGTCGTCGAGGTAAGGAATGATCTTCTCATTCTTCTTTGCTGTGTCAAGCATCTCTTCCTTGCTTGCGCTCTTCAGCATCGGGATCCTTGCCCTGAGCTTGCCGTTGACCTGAACAACCATTTCGATTGTGTCTTCGCTGCACAGCGCCTCATCATATGTCGGCCATGCTTCGTTTGCAATGCTGGGCTGGTGGCCGAGCATCTCCCACAGTTCCTCAGCAAGATGCGGGGTGTATGGTGAAAGGAGAAGGGCAAGTTTTTCCAGGACTGTCTTCGGTATGACATCAAGCCTGTTCATCTCATTCACGAGAACCATCATCTGGCTTATCGCAGTGTTGAAGTTGAGGGTCGCGGTATCATTCGTGACTTTCTTTATTGTCTTGTGAAGAGTTTTGTTGAGTTCTTCAGGTACTGCAATATCCTCAATCTTCTTCTCTGTCGCGATTCTCCAGATCCTGTCAAGAAAGCGGTAGACACCGATTGTTCCCTGTGTTGACCACGGCTTTGACATTGTGAGAGGACCCATGAACATCTCATAAACACGCATTGTGTCGGCACCGTAGTCCTTGATGACGTTGTCCGGGTTGATGACGTTCTTGAGACTCTTGCTCATCTTCGTGACGATCTGCTCAACGGGTTCGCCTGTTTCTGTTTCAACATAAACTCCCGGTGATTTCTCGCTGACCTTGTCTGTTGCGATGATGATTCCGTTCTTCTTCTTCTTGTATGCGAATGATATGATCATTCCCTGGTTCACAAGCTTCTGGAACGGTTCCTTGGTGGAGACAAGACCGAGGTCATAAAGCACATGATGCCAGAAACGGGCATACAGAAGGTGGAGAACCGCATGTTCTGCACCGCCGATGTAAAGGTCGACAGGCATCCAGTACTTTTCTTTCTCAGTATCGACAAAGGCCTTTTCATTCTTCGGATCGATATAACGCAGATAGTACCAGCATGAACCTGCCCACTGAGGCATTGTGTTGGTCTCTCTCTTTGCGGGTCTGCCGCAGACCGGACATGTTGTGTTCACCCAGGAGTCTATGTTTACAAGCGGGCTTTCACCTGTGCCGGATGGTTCATATTTTGAAACTTCGGGAAGAGTGAGGGGAAGCTGATCCTCCGGTACCGGTACGATACCGCAGTGGTCGCAGTGGATGAGGGGAATCGGCTCACCCCAGTAGCGCTGGCGTGAGAATACCCAGTCCCTGAGCTTGTAGTTCACAGCCTTGTGTCCGCATTTCTTCTCTTCGAGGAATTCCAGCATCTTCGCAATGGCATCTGCCTTGTTGAGACCGTCAAGGAAGCCGGAGTTCACATGAATGCCGTCTTCCGTCCATGCCTGTTCCTGCACGTCGACTTCGCTTTTGAGAACCTCTATGATCGGCAGATTGAATTTCTTCGCAAACTCCCAGTCTCTTGTGTCGTGTGCCGGAACGGCCATGATTGCACCGGTGCCGTAGCTGATGAGTACATAGTCGGCAATCCATATCGGGATTCTCTTTCCGTTAACCGGATTGATGGCATAGGAGCCGGAGAAAACACCCGTTTTTTCCTTTGCCAGGTCTGTTCTGTCAAGATCGCTCTTTCTTGCAGCTTCCTTTATGTAGGCTTCCACTGCATCTTTCTGTTCTGCTGTCGTGAGCTTTTCAACAAGCGGATGCTCCGGGGCGATGACCATGTATGTGGCGCCGAAAAGCGTGTCACAGCGTGTGGTGTAGACTTCAAGCTTTTCATCCATGTTTTCAAGACTGAAGAACACGGCGGCACCTTCACTGCGTCCGATCCAGTTCCTCTGCATCAGCTTGACCGACTCCGGCCAGTCGAGGTCATCAAGACCTTTGAGAAGTTCATCTGCATATGCTGTGATCTTCAGCATCCACTGCCTGATGTTCTTTCTCTCGACGGGAGAGCCGCAGCGTTCGCATTTTCCTTCCTTCACTTCCTCGTTTGCAAGTCCTGTCTTGCAGGAAGGACACCAGTTGATGGGTGTATGGGCTTCGTATGCGAGGCCCTTTTTGTAAAGCTGGAGGAAGATCCACTGTGTCCAGTGGTAGTAATCCTCCTCGCATGTGCTGATTTCCCTGTCCCAGTCATAGCACATTCCGAGGCTTTTGATCTGACGGCGGAAGTTGTCGATGTTCTTTCTTGTGGTCACTCTCGGGTGGGTGCCGGTTTTTATCGCATAGTTCTCGGCAGGAAGGCCGAAGGAATCGAATCCCATCGGATGAAGCACGTTATAACCTCTCATCCTGTAGAAACGTGAGTAGATGTCTGTTGCCGTGTATCCTTCAGGATGTCCCACATGAAGGCCTGCTCCCGATGGATAGGGGAACATGTCGAGGACATAAAGCCTCTTGTCTTTGGGGAATGAAGGATCCTCTGTGACGTGGAAGGTATCATGATCCTCCCAGTATTTCTGCCATTTTTTCTCAATATCGGTGAATGGGTATTTGCTCATGTTTCAATATCATAATGAGGAAGGCGGAGCGAGGCAATAAGAGAATATGATAAGGCAGCAGCGCTTTTCACATTTTCTGCGGATATCAGATCAAACATGATCTGTCTTCGTCCGTCCATGCCGAAGAAAATCCCATTCAGGTGAATTCCGGCTGAAAGAAAGAGGTAGACAGAATTAGCTGTGTTGACGAAAGCCTGAGCAAAAAAGAAAAAGCCGGGAAAATACACGAAATGCATCTGCTGTGAAGTCATTCAATCCTCACCATCAGCTTGGTGACGTGTTCATTCTCATCCTTCGTTGCAATGGAAGAGATTGTCAGTTCTTCATATATATCACCCAGCAGATGAAGGTTTTCCTTATCAGTGGCGGCAAAGAACTGTTCATAGAAAGAGGGAAGACAACTGAGAGGTCCTTTGAAGAACATGTACGCGTAACGTCCTTCCTCAATTACGGAGGAGGTGTTTTTGCCATAGGTTGCATATACTTCGCGGCATATGGCACCAAGATGTTTTCTGGCTTCATCAAGGCGGACTATGCTGCCGATATTCATCAGGGCTTTGCCGTCCGCAACGGCAATGAGTTTTCTGTATGCATCCTCCCATGCTTCATCGCTTGTCTTTTCTTTGCCTTCATCCATTATCGGGATTCTGATGACAGGCTGGGCTTTGAAGAATGCTGTATAAAGCTTTCCTTTTTCCGCTTCGCAGGCTTCCTTCATGGAAGCCTTTATCGTGCTGACGACACCAAGAAGTGATTTATATGAGCTGATTTTCTTTCTTATGCTTTCCTCTTCCTTCTCAAGCAGGCTGATGAATGAAGGCGTGTTCAGGTCGGCAACCGCATCTTTTATGTCAGGGAGGGAGAAATCGAGATCACGTAGAGTGAGGATCGTATCCAGTTCTGACAGCTGGTCTGCAGAGTAATAGCGGTAACCGTTCTCCTTGCGCAGAGAAGGAGAGAAGAGTCCTATCCTGTCATAGAAAAGGAGAGTGTCCTTTTTTATCGAGTAGAATGAGGCAACCTTGCCCGGAGTGTAATAGACTGTACTGTTTTTCATCTCACTGCAATTATAGCACTTGACTATGGAGTTGCTCCATAGTGTTGAATAAGTACATCATGACTTCAAGCAAAGAATTTTTCATAGATACAAAGCCTTCCAGACTTTTCTTCAAGGCATCCATTCCCGGTGCCGTGGGAATGATCGCGTCAAATATTTATTTCTCTCTTGAGATGCTCTTGATCGGACGTCTCATCGGACAGAGCGCGTTTGCCGCAGGCAATCTCGCACTTCCTCTTATCCTCATAAACTTCGCTCTTGCCGATATGATCGCGGTGGGTTCAGCCGTCAGAATCGCTATACGGCTGGGGGAAGGAAGGAATGATGAGGCGAACAAGGTGTTCACAACGGCTGTCTTCACAGCCGTCATCCTCAGTGCGCTGACGAGTTTTGTTCTTATAGCGGCGGCTCCTCTGCTTTTTTCCCTGATGGGTGCAAGTTCCCATCTGCTGGATGATGCGGTGCTTTATCTGAGGGTGTATTCCGTTTTCACGCCTCTTACATGTCTTGTTTTCGTTTTTGACAATTACCTCAGGATATGCGGCAAAGTGCGTTTCTCGATGGTCATGAATCTTGTCATGTCATTTCTCTGCCTTTTCTTCGAGTTCCTCTTCCTTTATGTCTTTGACAGGGGAATCGGTTATGCGGCACTCGGGACGAGTCTTGGCATGAGCATTACATGCATCATCTGCATTCTGCCGTTTTTAAAAGGCAATCTTGCCCTGCGTTTCGTAAGACTGAAGCCTTCCCTTTCAATACTGAGGGATCTTTTTGCCCAGGGTTTCCCGAGCTTTCTGAACAACATTTCGGCAAAGATCACGTCAATTCTCATGAACAGCCTCCTGCTGCGATGGGGAGGGGACATTGCAGTGTCCATCTACGGCGTGTTCATGAATATTGACGGTATCATAGTACCGGGAATGTACGGTGTTTTCGACTCGCTTCAGCCGGCAATAGGCTATAACTGGGGAGCGGAGAGAAAAGACAGGGTAAGGAAGATCGCATTGTACTGCGTGATTGCAATAGCGCTGATGTGTCTTGCTTTCACTTTTCTTCTTGAGCTTTACCCCGGCCAGATATTCTCTCTCTTCCTTGAATCGGATGAGGTGGGTCTTTCCCTTGCAGTGCATGCCATCAGCATAATGGGCCTGACATACATCGTCAGATGGATCAGCTATGCATGCCAGTCATTCTCTTCTGCTGTGGGAAAGAACAGGGAGGCTACGGTATTGTCCCTCTGCAATGCCCTTGTCTTTCCGCTTCTGATGATGTTCGTCCTTCAGAATTTCCAGCTGGAAGGAATCTGGTTCGTAACCCCCTCAGCCGCATTGCTCACGGCGATCACTGCTGTTGTTATTTATTTCGTGCAGATCAGAAAACTGGTGAAGGACTGATCAGGCTGGAAATATTTGCATCGATTTGCAAGAAGGAAGTTTGTCTGACGATATATGTTTCTCAGACAGATGCTGAGATGGAAAATAGTTTTTTTGTTGATTATATACTCCTACAGGAGTATTATTATTGCTGAGGAATCATATGAACAGAAAACTTTTTCATGGATCTGCGGACATTGTATCATCACCTGAGTTCGGAAAAGGCCGGCCCAACAATGATTATGGTTCAGGATTCTACTGCACGGAGAATATAGATCTGGCAAGGGAATGGGCTGTTCTCAGAGACCGGGACGGCTATGCAAACTGTTATGAGATTGATGATAAGGATCTGAACATACTCGATTTGTCTGACACTGATTATTGTGTTCTCCACTGGCTTTCTGTTCTTCTGCAGAACAGGACGTTTTCACTGACGGCACCGCTTGCTGAAGAGGCAAGGGAATACATTGTCAGAAACTTCAGTGTTGACATCAGTAAGTATGACATAATAACCGGATACCGGGCAGATGACAGCTATTTTTCCTTTGCCCAGGATTTTCTCAACGGAACTATCTCATACCGTCAGCTCTCCAATGCGATGCATCTTGGAAAACTCGGTATGCAGTATGTGCTGAAAAGCAGCAGGGCATTTGAGCGGATTGTCTTCACCGGTTTTGAGAAGGTTCTCTCTGAAGTCTGGTACGAAAAGAAAATGATCAGGGACACAACTGCAAGGAATGAATATCTTAACGCTGAGCGGTACAGACGGCAGCGAGGGGATCTGTTCATCGTTCAGATCCTCGATGAGGAGATAAAACCGGATGACTCACGCTTATGATGAAATGTATCTTGAAAAGGCTCAGACTTCACTCGGCCTCATGCTTGATTTCGCTGTCCATGACTTGGGATATGATGTTGACAGTTTTTTCTCTCTGTTCTGTGTTTCCCCGTCCGGTCATGCATTTGCATATGGGGATGTGTCTGTAATTGCAGGCCGTTCAGGTATTGAACTTGCATATGATGTGCTGTATGAAAGCGGGCTTGGAGAATGCACACTCAGGCCGCAGGTCCGCTTTGACAGAACCCCTGAATACTGGGCGGGGTGGGCTGTGGCATACTACCAGTGGAGGACAGCTCTTTCTTTCAGCAGGATAGCAGGGGCCGTTCCGATATCTGATGTGGTCTGCATGTATCATCCTTTTCATGAAATGGACATCAGCTGTTTCTGTGAAGAAATGGACAGGCTGTACAGAAAAGCAAATCCTGATACGGCACTTGCACAGAGACGCAGGAATACGGGAATGACACAGAAGGAGCTATCCCTGTCCTCCGGTGTTTCTGTCAGGACGATCCAACAGTATGAACAGCGGCAGAAAGATATCAACAAAGCACAGGCGGAAACGCTGCTGCGCCTTTCCCGTTCCCTGTTCTGCAACATGGAAGATCTGCTTGAGAAGATTGTCTGACTCTTTCTTATTGCCGTCCTAAATGTTATATTTCCTTCTGATGTTCAGACTCCCGTGGATGCAGAAGAAAGTACAGAAGAAAGAGCTTTTCGAGGAAGACAGGAAAGCAAGAAAGGTGGAAGGCATGGAAAGTCTCAAGGCTTCCCGCCTTGCTTCCGTTTCTCTTGACAAGTGTCAGGAACTTGTCTCCTCGTTTCCTGAAAGAAAAGCCGGAAGCGAGGAAACGCGCAAGTGTGCGAGGCGCCTTCTTGAATTCTTCTCTCCGTATTGCGATGACTGTATCATCACAAGCGAAAAAACTTCATGCAGCGGCTATTACGGTGTTTTCCGCCTTATTTCGTTGTCGGCAGTTGCAATGCTTGTTTTTTCATGGATCGGTTTTCCGTCTGTATCACTGCTGTGTGCAGTTCTGACGGTGCTTTTCAGCGTGAATGAGTTCTTTCTGTGCAAAGGAAAAAACAGAAGCTTTCTGTCTTTCAGTGATCTTACGAATGTTCATGCCATGATCAATCCCGAAGGAGACGCGGAAAAGACTATTATATTCTCAGCTCATCATGACAGCGCCCCTGCCATGAATGTGCCTGTGAATGACAGGAATTCCCTTATCCTCTCAATGTATCTTCCCCTCATCCATTACATCCTTCTGTGCCTCACCGTTTTCTGCTATACGGTTTCAGATGCCATTGAAGGAAAATTCCTGTCCTTTAATCTTCCTCCGCTTGCAATAGGCATCTTCCTTGTGATTCTCACACTTTCCTCTCCGCTGTATTACAGACTGTTTACTCTTGTCTCCGGCCATTATGTACCCGGTGCCGGAGACAATCTCATATCATCATGCATCCTCACTGAGCTTGCCCGTTATTTCCACTGGAAGAAGGAAAACGGCGAAGGACTTGAGGATACACGTCTTGTCTTCGCTTCTTTTGACGGAGAGGAGTGCGGTCTGAAAGGCTCGGCCGCATGGTATGACAGCCACAGGGATTTATGCCGCAATGCGGTGAACATAAATATTGACTGTCCGCTCAGGAGCCAGGATATGAGCTTCCTGACAAAGGATGTGAACGGCTTTGTTCCTCTTTCATCCTCCCTTGCATCAGAGGCGGCCGCAACTGCTGCAAGTATGGGTTATGAAGTCAAAGTCGGTGCCCTCTCCGTTTTCAGCGGAGCAACGGATGCGGCTTCGGCACAGAGGGCAGGTGTTGAAGCGACGACACTTATGGGTATCAGTCTGTCAGGACGCGACAGTGTGATACATACCGACGCCGATACGGTAGCCAATCTTGACAGGAAGACCATTGAGGAAGTCATCTCGATATGCATAAAGATAGTTGAGACAAGAGGGAGGTCAAAGGTGAAGGAAGAAGTTAGGCCTACGGCACTTGAAGACAAGAGCCGTAAGTTTATTGTCAACTGAAAAGATGTCTTTCAGCCCCAGTTGTAGACTGGCAGATCCTGCTTTTCTGTGGAATTTATTTCACTGTGGCTGTGAAGGTGTAATCTGCCTGTACATTGATGAAAAAGTCAGGGCTCATGCCGCGAAGTACCTCGAGAGCCTCCTGCACACATCATTGCTCATGTTGTTTTTTCCCAGCAGTATTTTGCTGAGAGCAGTCGGGCTTATTCCGAGAGCATTGGAGAGTTTGTATGCTGACAGTCCGAGAGGTTCAAGCCCATTCTTCTTTCAGATAGTCTCCAAATGTTCCTGTATCAATTCCGTATTTGTCATTCATGATTTTCTTTTCTGTTTCCGTCAGTTCCATGTCAGCTGTGCCCTTCCCATTGTTATCGAGGTGAAGTCTTCTGCAAACTTCTCTTTCTCTTTTTCGGCAATCTCTCCCTTTATTGTTATTCCGCCTGCAAAATCCTCACAGAGGTTCTTTATGTCATAAGAAGAGAGGGTGCGTTTGAATTTGTCATAGTATTCATAGCCTATGAGTATTGAAAAAGGGACTCTCGGAATTATCTCTTCAGTTTCAACAATCTTGAGGACTTCCTTCACGCTGTCACCGTAGGCCTTCACAAGACCGCCGGTACCCAGCAGGGTGCCGCCGAAATAGCGGACCACACAGACAATGATATCTGTTATCCCGCTGCCCTTGAGAACTTCAAGGGCAGGGCGGCCTGCAGTGTTCTTGGGCTCCCTGTCATCAGAGCAGGAGAAAAGGGAACCGTTCGCTCCGGCAACGGCCGCATGAACCACATGGGTCGCATCCTTGTGCTCATCCCATATGCTTTTCACAATGCCTTTAACATCATCAAGCCCTGTAACGGGCATGGCTATTGCTATGAAGCGCGACTTTTTCACTGTGATCTCGGCTTCAAAGCGTCCGGTGATCCTTTTCACTCTTCATCATCCCTTGCTGGGTCTTCTTCAATTACATTGACACGGTGGGAAACCATTTCCCTGTCATGGAAGATGAACATTGCCTCTATTTTCTTTCCTTCCAGGGCGAGGGGAAGCCAGAGCCTGTCGTCGGCCCACATGTTGTCATATGGTATTTCGCTGCGGTCTATCCAGAAAGGACGGGCTTCGTCGCATTCCCTGAGCTCGCCTCCGTCATAATCCGCGAAATAGACATAACCCAGTTCCCTTATGCCGTCGGAGAACTGGAAATACAGAGTTCCCCTGAATTCAATGTTCTTTATATCAACACCGGTTTCTTCCTTTGTTTCCCTCACTGCGGCCTCAATTGCCGTCTCAGCTTCTTCTATATGACCGCCGGGAGCATTGAAATAGCCTTCGCCGAGTCCTCTTTTCTTCTCGATGAAAAGAAGCTTGTCACCGTTCCGTACATAGGTGATCACACAGCGGTGATTCGGCTCCCAGATATCCCAGTCGATCTCGTCGACGGAAGATGCATTCGCATAGCCTTCGTTGATGATTTCCTCTCTCGGCCTTTTCGCCTCTTCCTTCTGTCTTTCCCTTTCTTTTCTTGCTTCTGCCTCTTCGGGGTGATGCTTGTCGTAGCAGTCCTGGCACAGACAGTCGTCATGTCCGATGACGTATTCCCATTTAAGACGCTTTCTGCATTCCCTGCAGCGGAAGGTGAAAGGCCATACTCTTTTTCGGAATATGATTATGAGGAGAATCACAAAGACGAGTCCTCCCCAGACACCTATCTGCGGTACAGGCGGTGCGAAGTAGTTTGTTATGACCACTATGAGGTAATACAGCAGTGTGATCGCCGCAATCCAGATCAGGGCGACTCTCTTTTTGTTGCTGTGCGCGATCTTGCGCTGCGACATGTTTATAAGAAGAATGAGTACGAGTATCCATGTGTAGTTTGTGGTAAGAAAATCAAGCATAGGGAAAGCTTAACTAAAAAGGGTGGATGTTGGCAATAAAAACAGGTCTCAGCTGAATTCCGTTTGTGTATAAAGTCTGCCTGTGATCTCAGAATTTGCACGAATGTTCTGCATATCAGGTAGGCATGAAACATATATGGAAATTTACCGCTCATACGATATATCCCGTTTTATGTATGCAATTTTGAAATGTGATATAGTAATCCTGATATGAAGCATAATAAATATCATTCAATAGCGCAGAGAATTTCCTTCCTTTTTCTGGTCCTGATGATTCCAGTTTTCTTTGTATTCTGCCTGCTACTTTATATTCAGTTCCATTATCAGAATGAAGCTTCTGATGAGCTGTTTCTCGCAAGAGCTTCGAACATGACGGAGATGCTGGAAGATGAGTTTGATGACATCAACTCCGCATGTATGGATTTTCTTTATGATGAAGAGCTTGTCAGACTGGCTTCAAATCTGGTTTACAAAAATGATTATGACCTGATGAAAGATTATGAAGCGGTAATCGATATGATAACTTCCATAGGTGTGAATAATGATTTCATAGAGGAAATACAGGTTTATATACCAGCGAAGCAGAGAATGCTGTCAAATAAAAGCGGGATACATGAGTCCAACTGCCGGGTTTCCTCTTTTATTGGTTCTGATCTTATTTTCATACCTCTTCCCGGTACATGTGAAGATGGCTTATATTCACATGCTGTTGCGGTGAATCTTGACTGGGATTATATAAACAGCTATCTGAATGCGATGTCAGGAGGAGAAATCAGATTCTCACTTGCTGGAGCAGAAGGTGAAAAAGATTATGAAACCGGACACAATGGAAAGCATGGATATAGTGTGATGGTGGCTGACGGACGGTATCGCCTTGATATCAGTCCGGTTCCGGAGACAGATAACGGAATTCTGGCCGCAATATCAATATGCTCCCTGCTTGTTGTTATACTGATAGCCTATTTTTTCATTCTTTCGCTGCGTTATATTATCAAGCCTCCGCTTGACAGGCTGATGGAAGGCTTCAGCCATCTGGAAAACGGAGATTATGAAATACATCTGCCGGATGACAGAAATGATGAGTTTGCACTGATAGCCGAATCTTTCAATCATCTGGTTTCAAAATTGGAAGAGACAGACCGTTATAAAAGCCTGCTGGCAAAAGCCGAGTATGAGAGACTGCAGAACTGGATCAATCCTCATTTTCTTTATAACGGATTTTTCATGATTTCAAATCTGTGCAGACTTGATGAGGATGAACTTGCCTCAAAGCTTGCTTCTCATCTTGCAAAATATTATCAGTATATAACAAGGCATTCTTATTCAGAGGACGTTCTCCTTTCAGAAGAGATTGAGCATATGAATGAATATATCGAGATCCAGAAGATCAGATTTGCCGGGAAGCTAGATGTTTTACTTCCGTCCCTGACTCCGTCTATGAACCAGATCCATCTTCCTCCGCTGCTGATCGAGCCGATTGTGGAGAATTCTTTTGTACACGGACTGAAGAAAATGGAATATAAAAAACTTATGATAGATATCAGGCTGAATGATGATATGCTGACTGTTTCCATTGAAAACAACGGGGTGACAAGTGATGAGGAGTTTATGAAGCTGAATCGTCTTATTAAAGACAGGGATGAATCCAGCGCGGTGGGAAATGTTGCAAAAAGGCTGTTTCTGCGTTATGGAACCTCGGGTGGAATCAGTGTTTCCAGACGTGATGACAGAGGGCTGTGCACTTTGATCAGCTTACCTGCGGTGACCGGATGTGAAAATGCTTAGAGTACTTGTCGTAGATGATGAACCAATGAGTCTCAGGGGTATTTCCCGGCTTATAGGAGATTCCGGTGATTTTGAGGTTCTGAGGGCGGAGAGCGGACATGAAGCTCTTTCCAAAATGGAAATGTATCGTGTTGATATCCTTGTATCCGATATAGAGATGCCGGGCATCGATGGGCTTGGGCTTTTAACAAAGGTGAAAGAGCGCTGGCCGTTTGCAAAAGTCATCATGCTCACAGCATATGATGATTTCTCCTATATCCAGACAAGCATGAGGCTGGGGGCAGATGCGTATGTCCTGAAAAGTGACGGGGATGCGGCAATAGTGAGTGCATTGTCAAAGTGTGCGGGTGAAATAGAAAAAGAACTTGAGAATAAAGCTGTCATAGAGGAAAACAGCAGAGCTGCAGATAATCTCCTGCCGTTCCTGCAGAATTCACGACTGCTGAGTATCCTGGAATGGATGGATAGGGAAACCGCGGTTGACGCCATCAGTGAAACCCGTCTTGATTTTGATGTAAATAAGAAGACAATGCTTGTTTACGTGTCAATGAGCGGGAAGCGTAATCTTGATAATTCAAGCCGCAGATTCTTCGCCATGGAAAGAGTGATAGGTGTTGCAGAGCATCATCTATCCTCTTATGTGAAATGCTTTCATGCTACATATGATGATCAGAGCATAATGTTTCTGCTCCAGCCTCAGAGACCGGGCCAGAGCATAAGTTCCATATACTCTTACATAAAGGGCATGCTTGAGCTCATACAGGAACAGGTTTATAAAACGCTTCACCTTTCCCTTGGAATAATCTATGACAATTTTGTCGAATATGACGATATTCATAAAAGGAGCGACCGCCTGCATCTGCTTATGTCCATGCTTCCCCTGAAAGACGAAGACAGAGCACTGGTTGATAGCCTGTTTCTATCTGAGTCTCTGTTCAGTTCTGAAAGGACCATTGTTGAAGAAACTCTTGCCCAGGAGTTTCAGTTTGCCATCAGCAGCGGAAATAAGGATGAGGTGTCAAAGACAATTGATGATATTTTCAGTTCTGATGATTTATGCCACACTGCGAATCTGATTGCTATCTGGCATCTTCTGTCAGGAATTCTTGTTGAAATGTATTCAAACGGTCATTGGGAAGATCTAATCAATGACAAGGAAGGATTTGTTGCACTGTGTTCCTATCAGGGAATTTCCAGAACACATGATGTGCTGCTCAGACTTGCATTACACCTTATTGACCTTGAAGAGAAGGAAGAAAGCGGTAGAAAAGGGCAGTTGATATCAGCTATTAATAATTACATTTCCCTTAATCTGCACAGCAGCCTCTCACTGAGTGAAATCGCAGATTGCTTTCATATGAATCCAAGCTATCTGAGCAGGTTCTATAAGCAGGAAACAGGTTTGAACATTTCAGATTTCATAATGTCCCAGAGAATACGGAAAGCTAAGAAGCTGTTGGAGAGACCTGAATTTAAAATCAATGAAATAGCGCAGCTGTCAGGATTTGAATCCTCCTCATATTTTTCAAGGGCGTTCAGAAAAAGCGAGGGTCTTTCCCCTCAGGAATGGCGTGATGCAAAAGATGTAAAATAATGAAAACAAAAGTAAAAATTGTGAGATTGTGCTTTTATTTGTGAATGCTAGACTTGTTTGCGAAAAGGAGAAATATTCATGAAAAAAGTATTGTTATCCGCAATTTTGATGTTGAGCTGTGTGCTTGTTTTTGCAGGTGGTGCAGGAGAGAGCGAAGTTGCAGAAAGCTCTGACGGTATGATTACTGTTACTGCCGCACGTCCGATTCCCAATGACATAAGTTTTCCTGAAGGAGATGATCTGGAAAACAATGTATGGACCAGACTCTATGAAAGCGAACTCGGAGTAGATCTTGTCTATGAGTGGATGACTCCAGTTGCCCAGTATGACCAGAAACTCAATATTTCCATAACATCCGGAGATCTTCCCGACATGTATATAGTCAACTCCGCACAGCTCAAAACGCTTGCAGATGATGATATGCTTGCCGATCTGAGCGGGGTATATGAGGAATATGCGGCACCGTTCACGAAGGATGTCATGATGCAGGACGGCGGTAATGCGATGGAAAGTGCGACTTTCAGCGGAAAGCTGCTTGCAATACCCAAGCTTGACAGCCCGTATGGAAATACAAATGTCCTGTGGATCAGAACAGACTGGTTAGACAATCTCGGACTTGAAGTTCCTGAGACAATGGAAGATCTGATTGAAGTCATCCGCGCATTCACATTTGATGATCCTGATCAGAACGGAGCCGATGATACGTACGGTCTTGCAATCAACAAGGACCTGTGGGGGCAGTTTGCTTCCCTTGAAGGTTTCTTCAACGGATTCGGCGCCTATCCGAACATCTGGATTGAGAAAGACGGAAAACTTGTCAACGGAAATACACAGCCGGAGATGAAGGAAGCCCTGCAGGCAGTACAGAAGCTTTATGCTGAAGGCTGCATAGATCCTGAATTCGGTGTGAAGGACGGGTACAGGGTAAGTGAGGATGCCGGACAGGGTAAAGTAGGAGTCATGTACGGCCTCTTCTGGAATATGGGCTGGATGTCTGATGCCAAAGTTGCGAATCCCGAAATGGAATGGGGTGCACTCAGTATTGTCGCTAAGGATGGAGAGGAAGCGGTTGTACAGATGCCTTTCTCTGCAAGTTCATACTATGTTGTGAATTATGATGCTGAACATCCTGAAGTTCTCATTCAGATGCTCAACCTTGCTCTTGAGAAGTGTTTCGGCGAAAGCGCACAGCCGGATGTATACAATGTCGATGCACAGGGCAATGCGATATTTGAATATCCGTTTATATACAGTGAACCGCCTATGAAGAATCTTGATGCACAGGCAAAAGTCACAGCTGCACTGGAATCCGGTGATACCTCTGCCCTGAATGCGGAAGAGAAGGGTTATTATGACCAGATTGCCGCATACCTTGACGGTGATCTTCTCGGATGGGCGAATTACATGAACTATGGTCCGTCTTCATCAATGGCAGTCATTAATGACTATGTCAGTGACGGAAGGCTTCAGAGCGATCAGTACTTTGGTGCTGATACGGAAGGAATGACACGCAGTCAGACAATCCTTGATCAGACTCAGCTTCAGGACTTCACTCAGATCATCATGGGTGCTGACATCAGTCTTTTTGATGATTACGTAGAATCATGGTATAGCCTCGGCGGTCAGCAGATAACCGACGAAGTGAATGAATGGTATTCTGAAAGATAAAAATACAGTAAGGGGGCCTCGGCAAGAGCCTTGGCTCCTTTTTCATATTTCATGAGGATTCTTGTAACATGAGGAAAGGAAACAGAAATCTGAAGCAGGCAAATTCAAGAACGTATCATCTCATGCTTCTGCCTGCGGTTATTTTGGTTATAATATTCAATTACGGCCCTATGGCCGGACTTGTGATGGCATTTCAGGACTTCAGCCCGCGCAAGGGCTTTTTCGGCTCTGATTTCGTCGGACTGGAGAATTTCAGATATATATTCTCCCTGCCGAATCTGTGGCAGGTTGTCGGCAACACCCTTCTCATATCGGTTTTCAAAATTCTGGGGAACATAATCTTTCCTGTCCTGATAGCTCTGATGCTCAATGAGGTGGGCAGAAGCGGATTCAGGAAAAGTGTGCAGACAATCATAAACTTTCCTCATTTCCTGTCATGGGTTATTCTGTCCGGTCTTTTCATTGACATTCTTTCTCCGTCAGAGGGAATTGTTAACAAAGCACTAGGTGCAGTTGGCATTGAGCCGATATATTTCCTCGGGGATAAATCGTGGTTCCCTTATACGATGATCATAACTGATCTTTGGAAAGAAGTTGGTTATGGCTCCATTGTATATCTTGCCACACTGACTGCCATTGATCCGACATTGTATGAAGCGGCCCAGATTGACGGAGCCGGCCGTATAAGACAGACGCTGAGTGTGACAATGCCGGCCCTGATGCCGACAATACTACTTATGTTCATGCTCTCTCTCGGGTCTATTCTCAATGCCGGAGGGACGCTCAGCGCTTCGGGAAGCAGCGGCTTTGAGCAGATATACAATCTGTATTCGCCGCAGGTTTATGAGACTGGAGACATTCTTGAGACTCTCGTATTCAGGCTTGGACTTGAAAACGGACAGTACAGCATTGCAACTGCAATCGGAATGGTTAAATCAATTATTGCAATGGCTCTGATGAGTTTCGGGTACTGGGTTGCAAAAAAAAGATTCAATTATCAGATTCTTTAGGAGGACAGGACAGCAATGCATTTATCAAAACAGCAGAAAATATTCCGCATATTCAATTGCGTCATTCTCAGCATACTTTGTCTTTCCTGCATATTGCCGTTTCTGAATCTTCTGGCAATATCATTCAGTTCGTCTCCGCAGGTTGCTGCAGGTAATGTATCTTTCTGGCCTGAAGATTTCACGCTCAAGTCATATAAATTCGTCCTCTCGAAAAGCGAATTCTACAGAGCATTCTTCATTTCCGTGATGAAAGTTCTTGTGGGTGTCCCTGTGAATATGCTCATCACGTTGCTTGTTGCATATCCGCTAAGCAAGACAAAGACAGAATTCAGGTCGAGAAATTTCTATATGTGGTTCTTTGTCATAACCATGGTTTTCAGCGGAGGTCTTGTTCCCTGGTACATAATCATAAGCAAGCTTCATCTCATAGATTCATTCTGGGCCCTTATATTACCGGTTGCAGTACCGGTCTATAACATCGTGATGCTGACCAATGCCTTCAAGGATGTACCGAAGGGACTGGAAGAAGCGGCCCTTATGGACGGGGCTTCTCCGATGACTATTCTTTTCAGGATTTACGCACCGCTGTGCAAAGCCATGCTTGCAACTCTTGTCCTTTTCTCAATTGTTTCTCACTGGAACTCATGGTTTGAAGGGCTTATTCTTATGAACAGACCTGATAACTATCCTCTTCAGAGCTATCTGCAGACAGTCGTAGTCAACAGGGATGTGACACTGATGAGCAACAACGACCTGCAGTATTTCAATGTAGTTTCAGACAGGACAAGCAAGGCGGCACAGATGTTTGTGGCAACCCTGCCGGTTATTATCGTGTATCCGTTCCTTCAGAAATATTTCACAACAGGCGCAACCGTAGGCGCCGTAAAGGAGTGACAGATGTTTTATTCACCTTCAAAAAACATTGCAGCTGATATTTCCTGTCTTGACGGGGAAATAGATTTTCAGATTCTTTTTCACGGCAGTCCGGTGCTTGCGATTGAGCACATAAAATTCTCAGGTACAGGTTTCAGTGAACAGGATCTGTTCTGTCCTGATTACGTTGTCAGAGAACATACTGTAAATGAGAGATACAGCCTTCCGACAGGAAAGGAGAGGATATATGAGAATTTCTGCAGTGAATATATGCTTTCATTCCCTTCTTCTGCTGTTCTTACAATCAGAATATATGATGACGGTTTCGCGTACAGAATTGATGTACCACAGGATTGTGATGTTGTTGTCACAGATGAGGGGGCCGATTTCTCAATCATTGATCTGAAGGAAATCTGGCTGCAGAAATGGGTGGATACGTATGAAGGTCCATTTGACAATAAGATCATAGAAACCGGACAGAGATACGGCATGCCTGTACTTGGAGTATCAGATGAGAACAGATGGATTCTTTTAAGCGAGGCGGAAGTAATCAGCACCGGCGGACTGTTCTGTTCTTCAAGCTTCAGCGGAAAAAACGGAAAACTGCATTTATCAATTGCTCCCGAAGAAAATGAGGGGCTTTGTCTTGAGAGAGGAATTCACACTCCGTGGAGGTTTGCAGTTATTTCCGCTTCTCTTGAAAGACTGTTCGATTCAAGGCTCGTATATAATCTGAACAGACAGTGCGAAGTTGAGGATACATCATTTGTAAAACCCGGACGTGCTCTGTGGTCATGGTGGAGCTTTGAAAATGGCGCCCAGTTGCTGAGCGAGCAGATGAAATATGTTGATATGGCATCCGCACTGGGTTTTGAGTATGTCACCGTAGATGCCGGATGGGATGACAGCTGGGTTGAAGATCTGTGTTCCTATGCCAGAAAGAAGAGCGTTGGAATCTGGATATGGAGTGATATGCAGAGCCTGGCAGATCCGCTCTCAGCCAGAGAAAAAATTGGCAAATGGGCAGGATGGGGTGTTGTGGGTCTTAAGGTCGATTTCTTCATGAACGACTCAATACAGAGAATGAAGGAATACACATCAATTGCCAATATCATGACTGAAAACAGGCTCATGATCAATTTTCATGGAAATACGAAGTCCGCCGGTGAAGTCCGTACGTGGCCCAATCTGATGACAGAAGAGGGAATCATGGGGCTTGAGCATTATAAGTGGAGCTCAATGCCGGAAGCCAAACATAATGTGACTGTTCCGTTTACCAGAAATCTTGTCGGCAGTATGGACTATACTCCGGTAGGTTTTTCGAATCCGAACAGGAATACCACACAGGCACATCAGCTCGCATTGAGTGTTGTATTTGAATCCGGTGTGCTGCATGTTGCAGAATCCATACACTCTCTGCTTCCGTGGAAAGGGCTTGAATTCCTTAAACAGCTTCCTGCTTCTTATGATGAGACAAAGCTTATTGACGGATATCCCGGGGAATATGCTGTTGTCATGAAGAGAAATGCTGATAAATGGTATATTGGCGGAATAACGGATAAAGAAAGGACTGTGGATATCAGCCTGAATTTCCTTTTTGACGGGGATTTCAAAGCCTGTGTATATACAGACGGTCATGGTGACTGGCTGGAGACATGCGGATACGACGTAACCCGGTCTTCATGTATCAGTCTGAAACTGAAAGAACATGGCGGGTTTGCACTTTACATTGCCCGCGCAAAGAACAAATTCTCTCATAAGAGACAGAGCCGTGGGTATCTGAAAAAGGCAGAGTATTCGTATGATGTGAGGACATTATGCAATGAATATGAAGACTGTCATGAGACAGGAGGATATTGCATATCCCTTAAAGGACGGAAAGTGGTTCTTCCTGTTTCCGGCTGTGGAGATTATATACTGCGCATTCTGTACGCTTCTTCCACTTATGCCGGTATAACTGTCAACAAGGAACACCGGGAGCTTGAACCTACAGGAGGAAAAGATGTCTATCGTGTGGCAGACATCAGCATGAAGCTTCATAATTCCAGATCTGTCAGACTGTCCAGTGAAGATGATGTATTTATCTCATCCGCTGAGCTCATAAAGGCTGATATGCCCTCAGTTGCAAGCTACAGTGCCGTGAATGCTGTCATGCAGGGCAGTGCGCATGTCACTGAAGTACCTTCGTCAGGCCGGACCTGTGCAGGAGGTATCTGCAGCACCGGTGCTGTGATGTTCGAGTCTGTGGAAGTTCCTGCTGACGGCAGATATATTCTGGCGTTTGACTATTATTCAGGACACAATAAGAAAGTGGAAATTACTGTAAACGGCAGGGTTTACAATTCAACCTTCTTCAATACCGGAGGATGGGTTGAAGGAAACTGGAGTATCTGCGGAAGAAAAGAACTGCTTGTCTATCTTGATAAAGGTGCGAATACCGTTGTCTTCTCCAGTCCCGAGACAGAAGGTCCTCTTCTGGACTCATTGCATGTCATTTCATTCAAAGGATAGCATATGATAGAAATTCTTGACGAGTATATCAGCCTAACTGCGGCGGATGTTTCCTATATAATACGCGCAGAGAAGGACAGAATCGTATCCGTTTACTGGGGTGCGGCAATAAAGCTTGAAGATGCCGTGTCAATAGACTTCGCGGGGAGATGGAGTTCTTTCGATCCTGAGGAAAAGGCATACAGACAGGAATATGATGTGTATAACGGACGCTCTTTCCTAACTCCGTGCATATATGTCGATTCTCCGTCTGACAGGTTGAATTATATGGAGTTTTCCCGTCTTGAGACGACCGGCTCCGAAGTGAAACTTTATTATGACATCCGTCCTTCAGGACTTCTTCTTGAGGTCAGATACGGTATTTACGCAAATGGTGTTGTGTGGCGGAAGGCATCTGTGAGTGCATCAGAGCGGACCTGCTTGTCTTCTTTCTATTCAGGATCGGCATGTCTTCACTCTTATGATCAGATGACGGCGATATATACAACCGGGCGCTGGAATGGCGAATGGCAGGTGACGTCCCATGATATTGCTCCCGGCTGTTTTCAGATTGAATCGAGACAGGGTTTTACAAGCGAGACTTTCAATCCTGCTGTCATGGTTTCTGACAAGAAGTGCAGCGAAACTCAAGGCAAGGTTTATTCGCTGCTGCTTGCTTACAGTGGGAACTGGGAGATTAAAATAGAGCATACGCTTACCGGCATAACAAGGCTGGTTGCCGGGCTCAGTTCTTTTGATAACAGTGTGGTTTTAAATAAAGGAGAAACCGTAAGCACGCCATTAATGTATCTTGCGTATACAGATAAAGGCTATGGAGAGATGAGCCGCCTTCTTCATGGCTTTGAAAATGAGCATATCATCAGAAAAAGGCCATACTGTCCGGTTCTGTACAACAGCTGGGAGGCTACCGGCTTCAATGTGACTGCCGCTGGTCAGAAAGAACTTGCATGCAAGGCTGCGGAAATAGGCTGCGAACTGTTTGTCGTGGATGACGGCTGGTTCGGCCGGAGGAACAGCGATCAGGCCGGATTGGGAGACTGGTATGTCAACCCGGAAAAATTCCCTGCCGGTCTTGATGAGCTGATCAGCCATGTTGAAAAACTCGGCATGAAATTCGGTATCTGGGTGGAACCGGAGTCTGTGAACCCTGACAGTGACCTGTACAGAATGCATCCTGACTGGATTTACAGATCTGAGAATGCTGAACCGCTGCAGTGCAGGAATCAGTATCTTCTGAACTTATGCCTGCCGGAAGTAAGGGCGTATATTCTTTCATGGATGCGCACTCTGCTTTCACAGCATAACATTTCATACATCAAGTGGGATATGAACAGGAATATGTCTGATCCGGATTCCGTATTTTTTGATGGTGATTCCCGTATAATCTGGAAGAACCATGCTGATGCTCTGTATTCATTGTGGAAGACTATTACGGAAGAATTCCCTAGTGTTTATTTTGAATCATGTGCTGGAGGCGGAGGCCGTGTTGATCTTGGAATAATGAAATATGCACACCAGTTCTGGACCAGCGATAATACTGATGCTTTTGACCGTCTCAGGATTCAGTATGGATGTTCTCTGTTCTACTCTCCGCGGGCGATGATGTGCTGGGTTACTGATAACAACAGTGATTCGGGACGTGCCGTCAGAGCACTTGAATACCGCTTCCACAGTGCAATGTGCGGAGGTCTTGGCATTGGTGCGGATATAAGCAGGTTTTCTGCACAGGAACTTGAAGTCTGCAAAACGATGATAGGCAGATACAAGTCTGTCCGTCATTTAATCAGTGGCGGACTCTTGTACAGGCAAGGCAATCCGTTTACCGATAATGTCGTTTCATTTGAGTATGTGTCCAAAGACAGGAAGGAAGCGGTGATCTTCACGTTCCTGCACAGTCAGAATTTTGGTATGCCTTTGCCGAATATCCGGTTTGAAGGTCTGTGTAATGATAAAAGGTACAAGCTTGATGATGGTTGTGCTCATTACGGCAGTTTTTTAAGAAGCGTGGGTATTCCGAATAAGCTCAAAGGTGATTTTGCCAGCTGTATGCATCATGCTGAGCTGGTGGAATGTAAATAACTTCTGTGTGAGCGTATTTGATGTTGTCTCTGATCCCGGATTTCTTTTCCCGGTTGCAAGCGGAAGAGATTTGAAGTAGGCTGGAAGTCCAAGGAGATAATATCATGAGCAAGATAGCATCTTATATTGATCATACCCAGCTGGCAGCAGCTGCCACGAGAGAGCAGATCGAAAAACTCTGCGGCGAAGCCATGGAATACGGCTTTGCATCAGTATGTGTCAATTCCTGCCGTGTTCCGCTCTGTCATGAGCTTCTCAGGGCCAGCTCTGTAAAAGTATGTACTGTTGTCGGCTTCCCTCTTGGAGCCTCTTCAAGCGAAGCCAAGGCCTTCGAGGCTGGGAAAGCCGTAAAGGACGGTGCGGATGAAATCGATATGGTCATCAATGTCGGTTTCATAAAGGACGGTGACTGGGATGCTGTCGAAGAGGATATAAAAACAGTCAGAAAAGCATGTGAAGGAAAGGTCCTCAAAGTCATTCTCGAGACCTGTCTTCTCACTGATGAAGAGAAAGTGAAGGCATGCAGGGTTTCTGCTGCCGCCGGTGCCGATTTCGTCAAGACTTCCACCGGGTTCTCTACAGGCGGTGCTACTGTTGAGGATGTGCGTCTCATGAGAAAGACTGTGGGAGATGGTATCGGTGTCAAAGCTTCAGGCGGAATAAGGAATGCCGAGACTGCAAAAGCCATGCTGGAAGCCGGAGCGAACAGGCTGGGCTGCTCTTCCGGAGTTGCTATTGCCAGAGGGGAGGAAGGCAATGCCGGCTATTGAGAAAAACCCTTCAAGCGAAGATTTTCTTAAATCACTGGGCTTTCCCGTTCTTTCCGTTCACGATACGTTCACTCATTTCGATTTCACCAAGCCGGGAAGAAGGGTGCTCCTCATCGGTCCTATGGGTTCTGGCAAGACTGAATTCGCAGCGCGTGTGTGGAGGGATGCCGCTGTCGCACAGACAAAAAGCGGAAAGGTGAAGGAACTTACAAGCACCAACGGTGTCGACAGGAGGAATATTTTCTTCATCCGCTCTGAAATAGACGGGGCACGTTTCACCGACTACCCTGAGGATGCCCTTGCATACCGCAGCGGTTATATACGTTGCGGAGATAATATTGCACGCATCCGCGATTCATTCGGCCTTGAGGACGTCATCAGGGACAATCCTTCTGTCGGGACATACATCATTGATGAGGCTTCTTTTTTTGATGAGCGGCTTGCCTATGTCGTACGCAATGCCGCGATAGAAAAGGGGTGTATGTTCATCTTCCCGACACTTGTCCTCAATTTCAGAAAAGATCTTTTCAACAACACCGCACGTCTCATGCTGGAAACTGCCACTGATGTCATACCGCTTACCGCATACTGCGAGCACAGTGACTGCATGGATCCGGCTTTCTATACATACCGCTATTATTCAGTCAACGGCCAGGAATGTCCTGCGCTTTTCTTTGATCCTCTCATTGTCGTTGGAGGTGACAGAAAGAAGGAAAGCAGTGCAGAACCAAACTATGCCGCCCGATGCGATAAGCATCATTATCTGCCGGGCAAGGAATACACATTCTTCACTCTTAAGCCTTTCGGAGAAGCTGCAAGCCGCGGAGATGCCGCGCATCTTGTGAAGGAAATTGAGGCGCTGCATTCAAACATCGAGTCCTCACTGCTGTATAAAAACTTTGAAAAGCGTTACGGTGATGATGAGTTCTGCGAGAAGTACATGGCATCCCTTCTTCCCGGCTATATTGCCGAGAAGGCTCTCTGCTATCTTTTCTGCGAGCAGAATCTCATATCCGAGCAGCTTCTGACAAAGCTGGTCTTTGATCTTGAGCTTGATATCCCGTACATGGAGAAGACGCTGAGGGACAACAGACGTCCTGTTGTTTTCAATCAGCCGTATCTGCTTTAGTGCTGAAAAATGCAAAAGCTGGTAGCTAAAGTAATCTCACAGAGACGTTAGAATTCACTTAGGGCGAGAAGGGTTTTTCTGTCTGTCGCGGGGTTGTGGTTTTCAAGCAGCACCGGAGAGACAATGTTTCTCTTCTTGAGTTCTTTGAAAAAGTTTTTCCAGTCGAAAACACCAGTGAGAGCAGGGAGATCACCTTTTTTGAAACCTTTTTCGTTGAGGATGTAGTCCTTGCAGTGAATCGCACATATCCTGCTGCCGAAGGCATCCAGAGCCTCTGTGTAGAACTTTCTCTGAGCCTCCTGTGAAGGATGTGCCGGATAACTGCCGTCGGTTTCCATTATTCCGTTTACGGGTACAAGGTTCACCGGATCATAGATCACCTTGAGATGGTCTGACGGGAACAGTGAGAGGACTTTTGCCATACGCTCGACAGAGCAGATCGTATGATGATAGCTGACCGCTTCTATTGCACACACGGCATCATGCTTTTCTGCCGCCGCAAGCATCTTCTCAAGGCTGTTGAGGAATACAGAGAATACCTTGTCGGTATATGTCTCGGCGGAGTAGGAAATGTCCTTTGTCCAGCTTCCGGTTTCGGTTCCGACAATCCTGCAGCCGAAGGCTTTTGTGAGGCTGAGGCTTTTTATGAACCTCTTTATGTGTGTTTCTCTCTCTCCTTCATCAGGGTGCACCGGGTTGATGTAACAGCCGACGACTGCCGTTGACACTCCGTATGCGGCAAGATCCGCTGTGATGGAGGAAATATATTCCTCATCCCAGTCTTCCCAGCCTCTGGACGGTTTTATGACCTTCCCCAGCGCAAGCTGTATGTAAGAAGGTGTTTTGATTGAAGAGACCACCTTGGCAAGCTCCTGTGCGCTTGTGAAGGTGCCGAAATCATGAGCACGGAATCCTATGTCGTTCATAGGTTTCAGAATATTCCACCGGTTTCCCCTTGTAAAGGGAAAATCGCTGCAAGGAGGATACAATGCTGATCGGCGACGGCAGATATGACAATACTCTTTCTCTCCAGAGCCTGTTTGACCAGGGAGGAAAGATCACCATACCGGAAGGTGTATACCTTACCGGTCCGCTTACAATAAGCAAAAGCGCTGACATAAGGTTCGAGGAAGGGGCCGTAATCAGATTCATTCCCGATTTCTCCCTTTACAAGCCTGTGTATACAAGGTGGGAAGGTGTGAAATGCTGGTGCATGCATCCCTGCCTGTATATAAAGGATGCCTCCTGTGTCACTTTGAGCGGCAAGGGAGTGATCGACGGAAGCGGGAACGTCTGGTGGAATCAGGCAAATGCCAGACGGAATGCCGGGGACGGTCCGCAGAGCGAGATAGAAAAGAAGTTCGCAGCCCTCAACCCGGATTTTGAAAGTCAGCCGGGAGGCGGCGGCGGCAGGCAGGTGCAGTTCCTGCGTCCGCCTCTTGTGCAGATCCATTCGTCACAGGATGTCACGATTGACGGCTTGAGGCTGCAGAACAGTCCTTTCTGGACACTGCATCCGCTGTTCTCAAAAAACATAACACTGAAAAACCTTGTGATTGAGAACCCGGCAGAGGCCCCCAATACCGATGGTATCGATATTGAAAGCTGCTCTCATGTGACGGTCGATTCATGCTATGTGCATGTCGGTGATGACGGCATCGCGCTTAAAAGCGGCTCCGGTGTTTCCGGAATAAAGGATGCGGCCCCTGCAGAGTATGTGACTATTACGAACTGCACTGTGAAGGCGGCTCACGGCGGTGCCGTAATCGGAAGCGAGACAGCCGCCGGCATAAACAATGTCACGGTCAGCGGCTGTACGTTCGATGGTACGGACAGGGGCATAAGAATCAAAAGCAGAAGGGGCAGAGGGGGCTGCCTGCATGATCTGAGGTTTGAGAATCTTGTTATGAAGAACAATCTCTGTCCGCTTGTAGTCAACATGTATTACCGCTGCGGCTGCAGCGATATGTCGCTTTTTTCCCTTGATGAGATGCCGCTTGGCGATGAGACTCCCTCCCTTTACAATCTTGAAGTCATAAACTGCACTGGAACTGATGCCCGTTCATCTGCCGCCATGCTTGTCGGGCTTCCCGAAAGCCCGCTGAGAAACGTCAGCATAAGAAACTGCAGTTTCTCCATTGCCGGGGAAAACCTTGAACCTGTGGACAGGAGCGACATGTATCTCGGTCTTCCTGAGATAACCTGCAGGGGAATCAGACTGCGCTTTATAGACAATCCTGTACTTGAAAACATCCATGTGGAAGGTGCCTCTCAGGATTTCATCATGGAGTGATCATTTCTGACTTTTTGTTTTTTCTCCTTCATGCCTTCTCTTATCAAAAGGGAAGGCATGTCTTATGATGATGCCCATGAACACGTTTTTCTGTGTGAAGGAAACAATTCCCCCGGGGGTGGGCTTTTCTCTGTTCTCTGCCGGACATCTGATCTGGCTGGCATCAACCGTACTTGTCACAGTGATGACAGCCTTGCTCTACAGAAAAAGCGGCGATAAGACACGTTTCATCATAAGGCTTGTGATTTCCCTTCTGCTCCTTGCTGATGAGGCCGTAAAGCAGATACTTCTGTTCGCCACAGGACAGTTCAGCTGGGACTATCTTCCTCTGCATCTGTGCTCGATAAACATCTTCATTGTTCTCATTCATGTGATCACATGCAGCCGGTATGTTGCAGAGTCTCTTTTTGCCTTATGTCTTCCGGCGGCAGCTGCGGCGCTTCTTTTCTGTTCATGGACGATGCTGCCGCTTTGTAACCTCATGGTGATCCACAGCTTCACGGTGCACGCACTGCTTTTCATGTATCCGGTCCTGCTGCTTGCAGGCGGATTGAGGCCTGATGCGAAAAGGCTGGTGCGCATTATTCCTTTTCTCGCCATTGTTCTCATTATTATACAGATCATAAATGTCAGTCTCGGGACCAGTTTCTTCTTCATCAACGGGGCGGGGGAAGGCAACCCTCTTTCTCTCCTTGAAGACACTTTCGGTCGTCCATGGTATCTTATCCCTTCAATTCTGCTTGTCATCCTGCTGTTGGCAGGCATGTATTCACTTTCTTCTTTTGTCTGCAGAAGAAAGAAAAGAGAAATGTGATAACTTCATGTCGGCTGCAAACCCATTCTCTTGAGTGTGGATGAGGCCGCACTCAGTAAACACATACAAGAAACTGCCTTTAACTCAGAAATGAAAAACTTCTGCAGACTGTCTCTTATAAAAGCAGAGATACAGACTTCATTGTCCTCACGTCTATCAATATGAAATGAAACAGGACATCAGCTCTGAAGCATTCTCAATCTGTCATCCTGCCATCTGGTATCTTAGAAACTCTTTGATGATGTATGTATATTTAATGTATGTCGGAAAAGTGTAATAATATTGCTTATTATCTTTGTTTATGCTACTATTGATTCATAAAAGGAGATTTTGTTTATGAAAGATACAATCATGATCTCAATGAGACTGAACAGGAAAGTGAAAGAAGAAGCTGAGAAGATATTCTCATCACTGGGACTTACTCTTACAGCGGGAGTCAATCTCTATCTCAGTCAGGTTGTAATGCAGCAGAGGATTCCTTTCTCCCTCACTCTTTCCGATGATGTGAAAGCTGAGCTTGCAGCAGAGAAAGAAACTGAATACAAAAGCTGAAAAGTCAAATTCAGTCCGGAATAGTTCTTTTCTCTTTCTGGTCGGACATGTGTGCAAAGTGAGATAAAGAGAAGATTATAAAGGAACAGAAGGAATGCCATCAGCAAAGGATAAAGAAAAAGGAGCCTTCCATAAGGTAAGTGGAAGACACGTGCTTGTCATTGAAGCTGACATGTCTGAAGACAATAAGAGAAGAGTATTCAATATCTCAGATCGTCTCCGTCTTGCAGGCAATGAGCTTGCAGCATTGATGAGGAACAATCTTGTTCAGCTCTTGAGAACAAAGAAGTACAGGAAACTCAGGAAGCTTTATGGTAAAGCTGTTGAGAACAAAGACAAGGCATTGAAGTCAAAGCTCTCTTTTCAGATGAAAGCATTGCAGGAAGAGTATGATGTCAGCTGGGATTATTGCTGGAAGGCGATGATCCCGATTGGTAAGAAATACGATCTTCCAAGTGTGTTTGCACGTACCAGAGCTGAGGATATCTGGAAAGGAATTGAGAAAGTCCTCTATGACAATGGTAGAATGATTCATTTCCAGAAGAGAGGAGAGTTGCCGGTTCTCAGGGCAAAAGAGATAGTAAGAACCATAACTGTTAAAAACAGTGAAGGAAGACTTGTCTTCTCATGTAGCGGTATTACATTCACTCCGCTTATAAAGGACCGCTTCCATCAGGATGAGGTGAATGCAGTGCTTCACTATCTTGAGAACCCTTCAATTGTTGATGAAGAAGCTGTCCGTTTATTTCTGGAAAGAGGATATGTCACCGACACATACCGCCCATGCTATGCCGCACTTAAGTGTGAGGAGATAAGAGGACGTCTCAGAGTCTTCATCCATCTCACAATAGAAGGAAAGGCAAAGAGAAAGTTCAATAAGGATGGTTCAGCTCGTCATAAGTATGGCACAGGGGTTGTAGGCTGTGACATAGGCACCCAGACGATTGCTTATACCTCTGATACAGAATGCGGTCTCAAGAATCTTGCAGAGAGAGGTAATGCAATAACAAGGAGTGAAAGAAAAGAAAGACTCTTCTTAAGAAAACTTGAGCGTTCAAGGAGAGTGATGAATCCTCAGAACTACAACAAAGACGGTACAGTGAGGAAAGGTTTCAAGAAGTGGACTTTCTCAAAGAACTACATCAGAGACAGAAAAAAGCTTTCTGAACTGCAGAGGAAGAATTCCATCAACCGTCATCTTGCAATAAGAGAGGATGTGAACCATATAAGGAGTCTTGGGGGTATATTCATCACCGAGTCAAAAAATGCGAAGAAGCTGATGGTTAAAGCAAAGGAGACGACTGTCAATGAGAAGACAGGTAAATTTAACAGGAAGAAAAGATTTGGCAAGTCAATAAAGAACAGATGTCCCGGCTATTTCCAAAGTCATGTGAAAGACGTCTTCCTGTTAACTGGAGGAAAGTACTTTGAAGTTCCCTATGACTACAGAGCTTCTCAGTATGATCATACTAATGGAGAGTATGTGAAGCGGAAGCTGTCAGAAAGAATGATCTCTCTCTCAGACGGTACAACAGTACAGAGAGATCTGTATTCTTCGTTCCTGTTGTATAACGCATCAACAGACAACACAGGACAGCTGATACTGGATGGGATGAAGTGTATCAATACATTTCCTGATATCAGAAAGATGCATGATGGTGAGATTGAAAGGATAAGACTTTCTGGAAAGAAGGTTCTTAACAGCGGGATAAGGATTTGAGAAGGAGATAGAGAAAGAACAAAAAGAAAACAGATTACAATATTGGGGGAGCTGACTGTCTCTCCTTGCCTTGAGAAAGGCAGAAGCCGGTCGTTAATGTGTCCGTCAGGATGCCTGGCCGGCAGTTCAGGTGCTCTGTGTGGCAGCCTTAGTCCCGAAGTCTGCAAATGATGTACGGATATGGTATAAGTCTATTCACTTGAACCCCACAGGCTTGTGGGAGCAGTCAGTTCTACCTCGGCATCCTTCCTGCCGATTCGGCTGCGCAGTAGGAACGCTCACATTCCTGGCCGTCAATGCAATTGAGCATAGGATGGGAAAGGCAGCTGCTCCTTCTGTTTATATCCTCTGGAAGAATAATTGTACAGCCATCTCACACAGATACACAAAAGGCCGCCTCACACTCGAAGCGGCCTTCTTTCAGTCATTTCAGGTGACTGCATGAATTATTTTACGAGGTGGATTGCGAAACCTCCGATCTCCTCGTTGAAGTAGCAGACTTTCATCTTGCCCTTTGCATCATACTTCACGCTTTCTTCCTTTACAGTGAAGCCGAACTTTGAGAGGTAGTATACTGTTCTCTCAAGATCGATACAGCGGAATGCAAGGTGTCCCTTTGTTCCGTAGAAAGGCTTGTGCATGAGCTCGATGTCCTTGTCCATGAATGTTGAGGAGTTGCCCTTGTTTGTGCTCAGTCCGAACGCCTCGAACATCTTTGCAGCCTTTGCAGCCTCCGCTTCATCAGCGTTGTTGATGCCGACATGTACGAATTCAAGACCCTGGACAGCCTTGAGAGCCTCGGCACAAAGACGAGTGATCTCATCCCAGTTCTCGTTTTCGATGAGATCTGCCTTCACCATCCAGCTGCCGCCGATTGTAATGACGTTGCCGCACTTTGCATAATCAGTGACGTTTGATGCGTTGATGCCGCCTGTTGTCATGAACTTGACCTGGGAGAACGGACCTGCGAAATTCTTGAGCATTCCGACACCGCCGCTTGCCTCTGCAGGGAAGAACTTGAGTGTATCGAGGCCGAGTGCGAGACCCTGCTCGATTTCAGAAGGAGTGCATACGCCTGGAACCACGGGAATATTGTTCTCGTTGCACCATTTCACTGTCTCCGGGTTGAGACCTGCGGATACGATGAACTGTGCTCCGGCCGCTACGGCTTTCTTTGCGATTTCAGGATTGATCACAGTACCGGCTCCGACAACCATTTCGGGACATTCTTTTGTCACTCTCCTGATGGCTTCCTCTGCTGCTGCGGTGCGGAATGTGATTTCTGCAACCGGAAGGCCGCCTCTGATCATTGCCTTTGCAAGCGGAACTGCCTTTTCAGCATCGTCAATCTTGACTACAGGCACGATTCCGATATCGTGGAAAAACTTCATGAGTTCAGCTTTTGTCATAGTCTTTCTCTTCTCCTTTTAACTTTGATAAAAGTATTATAACACGGGTTTTTGGAAAATGAAACGGAAAAATGAAACAATGTTCCGATAATTTTTATTGACGTATGTTTTTTTCTACCATAGAATGAATAGCATCAAGAAAAATGGAGGCATATATGTCTAACAAATACGTTACATTCGGTGAAATCATGCTCCGTCTCAAGAGCCCTGAAAGGCAGCGCCTTTTCCAGAGCCCGTCACTTGAAGCCACATTCGGCGGCGGAGAAGCAAACGTAGCTGTATCTCTTTCAATTTTCGGTGCCGACGCTCAGTTCGTCTCGGCAGTTCCTGACAACGCAGTAGGCGAGGCCTGCGTGAGAGAACTCATGAAGTATGGTGTCGACACTTCTGCAATCAACAAGGTCAAGGGTTCAAGACTCGGTATCTACTATCTCGAGACAGGTGCCAATCAGCGCCCGTCCCTCGTCGTATACGACAGAGCTGAAAGCGCAATCGCAAAATCAACAGTAAAGGATTTCGATTTCGCTTCCATCATGAAAGGTGCGACATGGTTCCATACAACAGGCATCACACCGGCTGTAAGCCAGGAAGCTGCAGACTGTGCTCTTGAGGCCATGAAGCAGGCCAAGGCTGCAGGTGCGACAGTTTCAATCGACCTCAACTACAGGAAGAAGCTGTGGAATTACGGCAAGAAGGCTCCCGAAGTGATGAGAGAACTTGCAAAGTATGCGGATGTCATCATCGCAAACGAGGAAGATATCCAGAAGTGTCTCGGTATCGAGGCTGACAGCGATGTCACAAGCGGCGAGCTTGACACCAAGGTATATGAAGCTCTTGCAAATGAAGTGAAGAAGCAGTTCCCGAATGTCCAGGTTGTTGCAATCACACTCAGGGAAAGCAAGTCAGCAGACAGAAACGGCTGGTCGGCAGCTCTTTCCGGAAAGACAGGCTTCTATCTCTCAAGACATTATGAGATCACAGATATCATCGACAGAGTAGGCGGCGGCGATTCATTCGCGGCAGGTATTATCTACGGCCTCAGCCACTATGATGATGAGCAGTATGCAATCAACTTCGCAGTTGCGGCATCCTGTCTCAAGCACTCAATCGACGGTGACTTCAACCTCTCAAGACTCAGCGAAGTCGAGGCTCTTTGCAAGGGTGACGGCTCCGGACGTGTCCAGAGATAAAAGTTTTCTATCCTCTTATGATTATTTCCTCCGGGGTGGATTCATCCCGGAGTTTTTTTTAACGTCTATGAACAATGTCATGTGTTAGGGAAGATTGATGATATTCCCATCCTTTTCCATATTTCCGCCTGACAGGACACTGCCTTGTTTTTTCAAGATTTGTAACGCTTTTCGTTACAAACTGGCTTTACTTCACATAATCCGGACTGTACCGGATGTAAAAAAGGACAGAATCTGAGCCCTGTCCTTTTCCTGTTCTCCTTATAATCTCATCCGAAAAGTGAGAATGAAGCGAAAAGCGCTGATGCGAGGGATGCCACGAGGGATACAACGGTTATCTGTGTATTGATGGAAGGTCCTGCAGTGTCTTTGTAGGGATCTCCGACGGTATCGCCGATGACAGCCGCTTTATGAGCATCACTTCCTTTTCCTCCTTCATTGCCTGATTCGATGTATTTCTTCGAGTTATCCCACAGACCGCCCGCATTTGACATGAAGAGCGCAAGAAGAAGTCCGCTCACTATGTTTCCCACAAGGAAGCCTCCTATGGCAAGCGGTCCTGCTATGAAGCCCACCAGCAGGGTTGTTATGATAGTCATCAGTCCGGCAGGAATGAGTTCTTTCAATGCACCCTTTGCCGCTATGTCGATACACTGTGAGTATTCAGGCTGTGCATTTCCTTCCTTGAGCCCCGGTATGGTGGAGAACTGCCTGTGTATTTCCTCAACCATTCTCTGTGCGTTCTTGTCGACACCGAGGATCAGCATCGCGGAGAACAGGGCGGGTATGGCAGCGCCCACGAGAAGACCGAAGAAGACGGTCGGATTCATGATGTCAAAGCCTGTTATGAGAGGCTTTCCCGCCTCAGCGAGTGCGGCGTTTGTCTCACTCATGAATGCACCTAGCAGGGAAATGACGGTAAGTCCGGCAGCTCCTATCGAGAAGCCTTTTGTCACTGCCTTGACTGTGTTGCCCGCACTGTCAAGCTCATCGGCGATTCTTATGGTCTCTTCTCCGAGTCCTCCCATTTCGGCAAGTCCTCTTGCGTTGTCGACGATAGGACCGTATGCATCGTTTGAGATTATCATGCCGACAATTGAAAGCATGCCGACTGCCGCCATCGCAATGCCGAAGATCGCATAGCCTTCACCAAGCGGTGCGCACAGCTGATAGGAAATAAGTGATGATACAGCGATGCCTGCCATGGCCGGAAGACAGGAGACAAAACCGTATGAGGTTCCTGAAAGGATTGTGAATGCCGCACCTGATGCAGAGGCATGCGCGACTTTTCTTACGACCGGTTTGGTGTCATCGGTGAAGTAGTCCGTCGTAAGCCCTATGATAAGCCCGACTATCAATCCGGTAGCCGATGACAGCCATATATTCCATGAGAAACCTTCGACAAAATAAGTGGCCGCCGCCGTGAGGATCAGGAATATCGCAGTTGTGACGTATGTCGAGCTGTTGAGCGCCCGTGTAGGATTGCCATCCTTTCCGACTCTTGCCGCAGCAATTCCGAGTATGGAGGCAAGAAGACCGAGAAGCGCATAGCAGAACACCATCTCCATTGCTGCGACAGATCCCGAAAGACTTGATGCAATTACAAGTGCCGATGTCATTGCCGCCACATTCGAATCAAAAAGATCCGCTCCCATTCCGGCAACGTCTCCTACATTGTCGCCGACATTGTCAGCAATGACTGCGGGGTTTCTGGGATCATCTTCCGCAATGCCCAGCTCTACCTTGCCTGTAAGGTCTGCGGCGACATCTGCGCTCTTTGTGAATATTCCGCCTCCGGCCTTTGCAAAGAGGGCAAGTGAGCTTGCACCGAACGAGAAACCAAGAAGCACACCGGTGTCATTCGTGAGGAGAAGGACAAGCGCCACGCCGAAAAGACAGCAGCCCACAACCAGAAGTCCCATTACCGCACCGCCGCGGAATCCTATGAGAAAAGCATCCTTCAGTCCCTTTTTTGCACCTTCGGCACAGCGGCCGTTTGAAAGGGTTGCAACAAGGATACCTATCTTGCCGGCAAGTGCCGAGAATATTGAACCGAGTATGTATGCGAAAGCCGTGAGGACATTACCTGAAATGCTGCCTTTCCATACAGGCTGGGGGAAGAAGATGAGTATGAGGATGAAGACCGCAAGTTCAAATGCTGCAAGCAGTTTGTATTCTCTTTTTATGAATGTGTCGGCTCCCTTTTTTATAAGGAGGGAGATACGCTCTATTTCCTTGTTTTCCACCTTGTGCTTTCTGACCCACAGGTACAGATACAGTGCGAATAGAAACGCAATCACGGAAACAAGAAATGATAGAGTCAGAAAAATATTGAGCATGCCTGCCTCCTTTTGTTCAGAGGAGGACAGCAAGGCTTGATGCTGCCCGCATCTGAACCTTTTTCGTCATTTTAAGTCTATCACGGGTTTTGAAGGCAGGGAAGAAAATCTTGTCTTACAGTGAAAATACCATCCTCCGCACTCACATTGTCATATTTTGCCTCGTGAGCTGATAGCCTGCAGAGCGTCCTCCGCTGCCATCTTTTTCAAGCACCCCTTTTGCAATCAGATCCGTGATATCTCTCAGAGCGGTGGCATGTGAGCACTTTGTGATTTTTGCCCATTTCTCTGCAGTCAGTTTTCCTTCAAATCCATCCATAATACGGTTGATGATTTTGATCTGTCTCTCATTGAGGGCTAACTGGTGGATGGAATCCCAGAATCTTGTCTTTGCAAGAGTGGCGGCAAGATTTTCTTCTGTTCTGGCAACTGCAGTTGCCAGACATTTGAGAATGTAACTGACAAAACTTGTAATGTCCCCTGTACCTTTCTCACAGCTTTCCAGCAATGGCGCCTCTTGTTTTGTGGCATTCAGAAGCAGGGAAGTGTGTTCTTGCGTGTCCCGGTGGAGAGGGGCCAGTCATCACGAGTCCAGATGTATATTCCATTTGCCATATGAGAAGTGTATGATGAGATTAGAATGCTATTCAAATCATATATTGATTAGAAAAGCCAAATTCTATTCAAAATATGACTTGAAAAGAGTTCTTGTTCCTTATTCGCCAGCAAAAACTAACATTTTTCCACGCTATTGAATTTCATAACTGTTTGTGTTACTTTACATTCATCCGAGCACGTAGCTCAGCGGGAGAGCACCGCCTTCACACGGCGGGGGCCGTTGGTTCAAACCCAATCGTGCTCATTACAAATAGATGTATAAAGATTAAAAGGCAGCATGCAGATTGTGTGCTGTCCTTCTTTTTCCTTCTGAACTTGAATTACTTTCTTTAACAAATTATCCGCTAAAACCCGTTTTTAGATAATCTGACGGAAAATTTACATAATAAACCACATAAATCTATGCAGGAAAAAAAAATAGCCTATTATGACAGTGTAAAATCAAAAAAGGAGGGGATTAAGCTATGAAAAAAGCATTGGCAATTTTAATCTCAATTTTTTTACTGTTTTCTTTCATTGCATGTAGCAGTGAAACTCCTGAACCGCCTGCAGTTGAGGAGCCGCCAGCGACTGAGTTTGATAAAGCAGATGAGACCTTGACATCTCTTGATGATCTGTTTGCAGCCAGTTCGTCTGAAGAACAGGAAGATGGTTCTATTGTTTTAACTGTAGAAAATACAGTTATTGATGGAAAAGAAATTGAATCAGCCTCTAAAACTGTTTCTGCGAACGGTACTGAGGTGACAATAAAAGCTAAATACACAGAGAACGGTGTGGTGTATGAAGTTACAAATAAGGAGACAGATAAAGTTTCTTATGAAGGTGTTACTGAAGAAGAAAAGGCAGAAGCTGATGCCAAACTTGATTCTGCCAAAATGATTCCGTCTAATGCTTTTGTAGCTACAGAGACAAAAGATGGTGTTGAGTATGTTTACACAAAATCTGAGCTTTTAGGAAGAGTGGCAAGAGCTGCCGGTGACGACCTACTTTTAGACCAGACTATCGAAAAGGTTGTTATCTCATTCTATTATGGTAAGGATGAAGTCTCTTATACTTACAAAGTAACCTACAAAGTCGATGAAGTTGCGAAAACTGTTACCCAAACCGTGACTAAGACAACAACAATTTATCAGGACGGTAATCTTATTGATGTAAGAGAAGATCTCAAGAATGAATTCAGTTTTGACAGTATTCAGAATGGTGATAAGAAGATGCAGCTCTTCATGGCTACAGCCGCTCTTTTCGGGGCAGAGTACAATATTGACGGTGTGGGATTTGTTCCTGAAATCGGTGCATCAATTACTATCGGACAGAAGGGGAATACTCTGCTTGATGCTGCTATTGTCAAATTCAATCCTGAGAGTTACACGCTTGAAGTAGCTATCAAGACTGTGGATGAAAGTCTTGGCTTGCCGATAACCTCTGGAAGCACTCTTTATGTCTCTGATTATAAGGAAGACGAAGGTGATAGCTATTACGAATCAAATGGTAATATCAATGTAAAAGACCGCAGAGGTGATTATATCGTCATTAATATTGATTCCTATGATGACTGGAATGATGACAGCAACGATAAAGAAGTAATCACTATTGAAAAACTACCTGCTCCATTGACAGCAACTGTGCCAGGTGAAGGGGAACCAACTGTTAAGGATGTCATTAAAGAAGGTGATGTCTTCTCAGTTTCACATGAGTATGTTGAAGGTGTGTGGAAATCTAATGTTACTTTAACAAGAGATGGTGAGGAAACTTCATTCGATTCGTCCTCGCTGATTACATTAGATGTTGTCCAGAGCCTTTTCAGCCTTATCAGTGGCGGAGTTGACGATAGCGGACAGTTCATCCCGGCAGAAGATCCGCTGCAGATCTCTCTTGGTGTTGATCTTGGAATTTCCGGTGGACATTTTGATCTTGTAGAATATCCTGATTCGACGACAGAAGGTTCACATGAACCTATTTACACTCCGTTCATAGACAAAGCTTCTTTTGACATTGGAATTGATGTTTCATTTAACTTCTCACTGGATATCATTAATGACATTATGGAGCTTATTGATCAGATTACATCTGACGCTAACCCTGAGCCGACACCTAATCCAGACATGCCGGAGAGTTTTGCACAAGGGGATGGAACAGAAGAGTCTGTTAATCCGATTACTGTTATTTTCCAAATAATTAAAAAAGCCGGTATGAGAGGAGAAGCCGTTATCTCAATGGATTTCACAGGTGCCAAGGAGAACAATTTCGGTGCAGATAAGGTTTCGTATTCAGTCAGAATTCCTTCATTTGCAATCAATATTGTTTGTGTCGGAGGTAGTTTTGCTGGCGAATATTCTGTTTCTTTTGATGATATTTCGTCTCTTATTCCATCATATGATGTACCTTCTACTGGTGGTGAAGTGACAGTTCCGGCTGTATAAGCCTGATCTTTACAGACTAATTTAAAGCCTCTGTGCAAAGTGAAGCATGGAGGCTTTTTGGTCATAAGGGTATCACCAACAGAGGATTCGTTTCTTGTTTTTATGATTGAAACTCATCCTTGTTTTTAAGAGAATATAATCATCTTTTGCATAATGATGGTGATGTAATGAACAAACTGTTCCTTCTTGGCGATTCAACCTGTGCTGTCAAAGAAGATTCAGCCCGGCCTGAGACAGGGTGGGGAGAGATGTTCTATCCGTATCTCAAAGACGGATGGACGTTTGTTAATCATGCTAAGAACGGACGCTCGACAGAGATGATCCTTCTTGAAGGAATATTCTATGACTGTTTATGGGAAAGCAGTGAGGGGGACTATGTCATCATCCAGTTCGGTCATAATGAGAACAAGCCGGAGGAATACAGAAGAACAGACCCCAATGGCAAGTTTGTCTTCAATCTCCGCTATATGATAAACAATTTCCGCTCACGTGGTGTTACCGTGATTCTCATAAGTCCGATCAGCCGCCGCTGCTTTGTCAACGGGAAACCTCAGAACACCCATTTCGGTTATCCTGAAGCGATGAAGAGAGTCGCAGATGAAGAAGGCCTTATCTTCATTGAAATGACTCAGAGAACACTCAGTGCTCTTGATGAGATGGGTGAGGAAGAGAGTAAGAAGATGTTCATGAATTTCCCTGCAGGCATGTATGAGAATTATCCTGAGGGAAAACAGGACAATACCCATCTGCGGCCTGAAGGTGCTGCATGGATTGCTTCTCTCATTGCAGATGGTCTTAAGCCATATGCCCCTCCGTTTTTAAAATAAGCCGGACATATCTCAAAATTTATACAATTTTTCGATAAAGTTTGACAGAAAAAAATAGCCTATTCTGAGACAAACTTTAAAAAAGGGGAAAATCGTATGAAAAAAAATTCGGTTTTATTGGTTTGTTTTTTGATGCTTTTTGCATTTGCCTCCTGTGACAATGGCGGATCATCTCCTGCTGAGGCTGTTGAGACAACTGCTACTGAAGAGCAGATTGCTACTGTGAATACTGTTGTAAATACTTTGATAAAAGTGGAAGTCGTAAGTAATATCCAAGATGAAGATATTAATATCAATAAAGACAATATTTCTGTACCATCAGATGCAGGAGTGATTACAGGGTCTTTAACAGCAAAAGGCCATTCTGAATTTAATGGTTCCGTAGATGTTGTGGCAGATCTCAAGTGCGGAGATAGCTCAATTACTCTTGATGGTAGCCTCTCTTGGACAGTTAGCGATGCCATGGACATTAATGTTGATACTTCCAAACTGGTTGCAACAATTGATGGTGCAACTATAAATGGAAAAGACATCACTGTTGAAATTAGCATTTGGGATATTATGTGATTATATATAATCAGATAGCTTAATTTTCATCAGGCCTTCACGCTGTGGAGGTCTATTTTTTACCTTTCCGTTTCCTTTTCGTAGCCCATTATTGCAGAAAGCTGATCAGTTGCACTCTTTATTTCACTTACGATCTTCTCGAATTCCGCCTGATTGAAGCGGAAGAGAGGCCATGAGACCGACATTGCGGCAACGACATGTCCCGTGTAATCATAGACTGGAGCAGCAATGCACATGATATTGTCCTCGTGTTCCTGATCGTCAATTGACCAGCCGCGGCGGCGGATGAGTTCAAGCTGTTCCTTAAGCGCCTCCGGTGTTTTTATTGTTCTGCTTGTGTACGGTTTGAGGCTTGTTGCCTTGAGGTATTTATCCAGCTCATCCTCACTCATCTGGGAGAGGAATATCTTGCCTATTGCAGTGCAGTAAAGAGGAATGACCTTGCCGATGCGGGAATACATCCTCAGTGTGTAGCTTGATTCTTCCTTAAGCACATAGACGGCCTGCCAGCCTTCAAGGATTCCCATGTGAACCGTCTCTCCAAGGCTCTGGCACAATGCCTTGGCAAACGGCCGTGCCTTGGAGATAAGGTCATTGTGCGCCAAAGCCCTTGATCCCATGGAGAAGAGCTTCAGCGTCAGTGAATAATGGTCTGCATCGTCACGGCAGACATAGCCGAGGCTGGAGAGCGTGGAGAGGAACCGGAGAAGGGTGGCCTTCGGCAGATCGGTTTCCTTCGAAAGATTCTCAAGGTTTATGCTGCCTTTTTTGGCAATCACCTCAAGTATGTTGATTGTGCGGACGACCCCGCTCATCCTGTTCTTTTCTTCACTGCTCTCTTTCACTTTTCAATCAGCCCTCGAAATAGTTTTTAGCGTTGTTGAAGCAGATGTCTTCGACGATCTTTCCGATCTGCTCCTCATCATAATAGATCTCTCCGTCTTCCGCCCATGTACCGATAAGGTTGCACAGTATGCGTCTGAAGTACTCATGTCTTGAGTAGGAGAGGAAGCTTCTTGAGTCTGTAAGCATGCCAACAAAGCGTGAGAGCAGTCCGAGGTTGCCAAGTGTCTGCATCTGCTGGTACATACCGTCCTTGTGATCACAGAACCACCAGCCTGAACCGAGCTGCATCTTGCCCGGAATACCGTCACCCTGGTAGCAGCCCATGAGGGTTCCCAGTGAGTAGTAGTCTTTCGGGTTGAGAGAGTAGAAGATGGTCTTCGGCACGCTGTCGCTCTCGCTGAGGGCGGAGAAGAAGGCCGATACGTTCTCTGCAAGCTCCTTGTCATGGGAAGCGTCGAATCCTGTGTCCGGACCGAGCTTCTTGAACATAATGATGTTGTTGTCGCGGATTGAGGCGAAGTGCAGCTGCATTGCGATGTTGAGTCTCTTGTACTCCTTTGCAAGAGCAGAAAGGACATATGTCATGTATGCATCGACTTCCTCTTCGTTGAGCACTGTGCCGTACATTTTCTTCTGGAAGATCTTGTTGACTTCCGCAGCGCTTTTGAATGTGTGGGGGCACTGTACGAGAGCATGGTCTGAAGCGCGGCAGCCCATTGATGCGAAGAATTCAAGTCTCCTGATCAGTGCTGCAACCACATCATCGGCACTCTTGATTTCCATGTCCGCCGCAGCGGCAAGCTTGGGAATGTAGGAGGCAAAGTCTTCCTTTTCGATATGGAGGGCCTTGTCCGGGCGGTAGGAGGGAATTACCTTTGCGGGGCACTTTCCGTCATCCCTGATCTTCTTGTGCATGAGAAGATCGTCAGCCGGATCGTCTGTCGTTCCAACAGCGTACACCCTGAATTTCTTCATGATGCCGAAAACTGAGAGCTCGGGATCGCTTGCGAACTTCTCATTTGCCTCATCATAGATCTTCTTTGCGTTCTTCCTGTTGAGAACGTCATAGATGTTGAAATAGCGCTGAAGCTCAAGATGCGTCCAGTGGTAGAGAGGATTGCCGATGAGGTTCTCCATGGTTCCTGCCCATGCCATGAACTTGTCAAACGGATCGGCGTTGCCTGTGATAAGCTCTTCAGAAACACCGTTTGATCTCATTGCTCTCCACTTGTAGTGATCGCCGCCGAGCCATGCTTCCGTGATTGTCGTGAATCTCTTGTCCTCTGCGATCTGTGACGGGATAAGATGACAATGGTAGTCAAAAATAGGCATGTCTTTCGCATGCTTGAAATAAAGTTCCTTCGCTGTATCATTCATCAACAGGAAGTTCTCGTCCATGAATTTTCTCATAACACAACACCGTCCTTGAATATAGATATCTCTGCATAGCCATGCCGTTCGTTCTGTGTCTTCACATCACCTGAAGCCAGCTTGACTATATACTGTAACAGATCATTGGTAACCGTTCTCTCATCTTCGCTCAGGAGCCTGCCGGCATTGAAGTCGATCCAGTTCTTCTTGTTTCTGGCAAGTTCGCTGTTCGTGGCGATCTTGACTGTCGGAACAGGGGAGCCGAGCGGGGTTCCGCGTCCTGTGGTGAAGAGGATGAGGTGTACTCCTGCCGCGCTCTGCGCGGTTGTTGAAACAATGTCATTGCCCGGACCGGAAAGCAGGTTGAGGCCTTTTGCAGTGATCCTTTCTCCGTACTTTGCCACACCGGTGACGATGCTCCTTCCTCCTTTCTGCACACAGCCGAGGCTCTTGTCCTCGAGCGTTGAGATTCCGCCTGCTTTGTTGCCCGGGGACGGGTTCTCATATACAACCTGTCCGTGGGATGTGAAATAATGCTTGAAGTTGTTGATGAGTGCGACAACTTCCTCGAATGTCTGTCTGTCCTTTGCCCTGTCCATGAGGATCTGCTCTGCACCGAACATCTCGGGAACCTCCGTGAGCACCGCGGTGCCGCCCATTGCAGTCAGCTCGTCGCAGAAACGTCCCACCAGAGGATTGGCGGTAATGCCGGAGAATCCGTCGGAACCTCCGCATTTGAAACCGACTCTCAGCCGTGCCATGGAGACGCTTGTCCTTTCGTCCTTCTTCATCGCATCCGCGATCTGGCCAAGCAGTTTTTCTCCTTCTGCGATCTCATCGTCGACCTTCTGGCATGTCAGGAATTTCACTCTTTCCTCATCCACCTCTCCGACAAGCTCGCGGAATGACTCCGGAGTGTTGTTCTCGCATCCGAGGGAGAGGACCAGCACACCGCCTGCATTGGGGTGGTGCACGAGGTTTGCGAGTATATGGCGGGTATTGTCATGGTCGTCGCCCAGCTGGGAACAGCCGAATGGATGAGTCCATACATGCACGCCGTCCTCTATGCCGAGGTTTTTCTGTGCCCATGAGCAGAGGGCCTCCCCGATCTTGTTCACGCATCCGACAGTCGGGATTATCCACAGTTCGTTGCGGATGCCTATATCTCCGTTCTTTCTCTCGTATGCCCTGATCGTCGGGATCTTGTCTTTCCAGCTGAGTTCTTTTATCCGGGCTTCCTCAATGTACTCCTGTGCCTTTTTCTCATCATATGTGTAGGCGGCTTCTTCGCTGAGAAGCGTCTTTATGTTGAAGGCATGCACATGGGCGCCTCTGGGAATATCGCAGGTTGCAGCTCCGATGGGGTAGCCGTACTTGATGACCTTCTCTCCCTCTTTTATGTCCTGCAGGGCCATTTTATGCCCTGCGGGAAGATCATTGATCAGAGTGTAGGTGGCACCGTCGAATGTGATGATGTCTCCCTTGAAGAGAGGACTGATCGCGACAGCTACGTTGTCCCTGGGATTTATCTTGATCAGTTTCTCCATAGTCAGTCTTCCAAACTCCTGATAGCCTTCTCGATACCTTCATCGAGGATGATTCTCAGATCCTTCTCGACAACATCTTTGAGACCTTCAATTGAAGTGAGGTCCATTCCCCACCAGTCTTCCCTGCTGAGGATGTCCTGTGTCATTGCCTTTGCCTTGCAGCCGTTGCACTTGTACTCACTGCCGCACAGGGAAGCAAATGCCTCAAGGTACTCCATGTTGTCCTTGATCAGGTATTTTTCGCCGTTCCTGCTGCCGACAAGGGCGTCACCTTCGAATTCGGTTCCCTGATAGAATGCCATGAGGGCGGCGATTGAAAGGGCGAGGTGAGAAGGAATCTTTCCGAATTTCTTCACATAGCCGAGGAGGGAAGGAAGATCCCTTGTCTTGAACTTCGATACGCTGTTAAGCGAGATCGACAGGAGCAGGTGTTCGATGTACGGGTTTGCAAAGCGCTCGAGAACATCTGCCGCATATTTCTTCAGTTCATCCACATCTCCGTCCATTGAAGGAATGATCTCGTTGAAGAGTCCCTCCTTCATGAATGTTCCGATAAGAGGACTCTTCACCGAATCCTCGACTGTATTGAGACCGGAGAGATATGATGCGAGGACCATCAGGGTGTGCGTGCCGTTGAGAATGCGTACCTTCCTGGTCCTGTAGAATGTCATGTCGTCAGTCCATACGACATTGAGTCCTGCCTTTGTGGTCGGAAGCTCATCCTCATGTGACTTCTTATGGCATTCAATGACCCACAGGTGGAAGATTTCGGCTGTGTCGATGAGGTTGTCCCTGTAGCCGAGTTTCTCGCAGATTGCCTCCGCCTCGGCTCTCGGATAGCCCGGAACGATGCGGTCGACAAGGCTGTTGCAGAAGTCGCATGCATTTTCAACCCAGTCTGTGAATTCTTTCTCAAGATTCCATTCCTCTGCGTACTGGAGAACGATTCTCCTCAGGTTGTCCCCGTTCTTGTCGATGAGCTCGCATGGAATCATGATGAGGCCCTTTGAAGGATCTGCGCCGAATGTTTTGTAGCGGTTGTAGAGGAATGCGCATACCTTGCCGGGGAAGCTGATCTGCGGCTTGTCTTCAAGCTTGTCGCCTTCCCTGTATGCGATGCCGGCTTCAGTTGTGTTGCTGATGATGAATCTGAGATCCGGGTTTGAGGCCTGTGCGATGAACTTGTCATACTCGCTGTAGGGGTTGATGCAGCCTGCAACTGACGTGATCTGACGGAACTGCTCAACCGGCTTTCCGTTCTGGATGCCTCTCAGACATGTTGTGTACAGTCCGTCCTGGGCATTGATCATGTCCCCCATGCCGTTTGCCAGCGGCTGCACCATCATGACGTTTCCGTTGAAATCCGTCTTTTCGTTCAGGTTATCGATGATCCAGTCGACAAAAGCTCTGAGGAAGTTTCCCTCTCCGAACTGCAGAACTTTCACTGGGCGTTCTGTCTTCTTCACGATTTCAGTTATGTTTTTCATTTCTCCTCCTTTAAGGGTGCTTCTGAGTAAATGTGGTCACGGATGCTTCACCGGTTTATGCCTAAAATGAAACATGATTCCACTTTAACCCCGACTCGCGCTGTTGTCAACAAAATTGACACTTATGATGATACACCTCAAATGGTGTTTTTTCATTATCAAAAATTGTACAAAACCGTCATTTTCCACCTTGTGCACAGTGCTTTGGCCATTCATAATTCAGAGTATGGGGAAAAAGGTTGCTTTCATACTCGCCTCGATACATGAGGGAACAAGTGTAAGGATGTGGAACCGCTGTCTTGATTCTTTCAATTACAGCGAGGATGCGCTTTTTGTCTTTCCGGGAGGAAGGCTTGATTACAAGGCGCGCGACGAGTATCTGAAGAATTCCATATATAATCTTGTGAACGGTGAGGATTTTGACGGGATGATCGCCTGGGCAAGCACGCTTACGGGGCAGGCCAGTGTGGACGAGGTCCGTCATTTCATGCGCCGGTATTCCTCTCTTCCCTGCATCACGATAGGCCTCAAGGCGGGGGACGACATTCCCTATGTCGGCTTTGATGCTTACAGCGGTTTCTACAAACTCGTGAAACACCTCATTGAGGTTCATGGAAAGAAGAAGATCGCTTTCCTCAGGGGGCCGGAGAACCATGAATCCAGCCAGGCCCGTTTTGCGGCATACATGGATGCCCTGCGTTCATCCGGGCTCAGGATAAACCATGATCTCATCACATCTCCCCATTCATGGGGACGCGGCAGGGAAGCTCTGTGCCAGCTTATAGACGAAAGAGGGCTGATGCCTTCCGTGGATTTCGACGCAATGGTGTGCGCCTCGGACCTGATGATGTTCGCTGCGGTGCATCATCTTGAGGAACTGGGCGTGAACATCCCTTCTGCCCTGAGCACCGGAGGTTTCAACGATACCGAGACGAACAAACTCATCGCGATTGCCCCGACAACTGTGAGAATGCCGGTCGACGAGATGATCGACAGTGCGATTGCCAGCCTGTACCGCCGGATGGAAGGGGATGGAAAAATAGAAGATATCCTCCTTGAGTGCGATCTTGTCATACGCCATTCATGCGGCTGCGAGGATCCTTTTGCCTCTGATGAGAGGATGATGAAGAAGCTTGAGGATGTCCCTTCATTCATTGACTGGGCAGTTCGCTACAGCGCTTCGCGGATAAAGAGAGAGGATCTTGAGTATCTTATCGAGTTCCTGATGCGCTCTGATGATTTTCCTCTCTCCCGCCGCCAGTGGTTCCTGTCTTCTTTCTCCCGCCTTGCCGCCGGCTTCCTGAAACAGGGAGGGGAGTATGAGGATCTTGTTGAAATAGCGATGTGGGCTTCACGCCTGCTTCCGCTGAAAGAGGAGGTCCGGGACTTCTGCCAGAAGAATCTCGTCAGGGTGATCCTCGATGTGTTCGCACAGGTCAACGGGGAAAAGGAGCATATAAGGAACGGGGAGATTTCCGTCATGAATCATTTCAAGATGGAACTTCTGTCAACGCATGCCCTGTCATATCTTTCAGATATTATGAAGAAATACCTTCCCCGGCTGGGTTTCCGCCAGGCCTACATCGTCCTCAGGAAGGAAGGCGAGGATGAGAGCCGGCTGCTTGCCGGATACGACGGCAACGGGAGCGTTGTCGCCCAGCAGGACTTCCTTTCAGGCACGCTTCTTCCCCAGAGCTATGAATACTTCATCACGAAAGGCGCTTTCGTTGTGGAACCCGTGATCATGGACAAGGAGAGTGTCGGCTATATACTCCTTGAATTCGAGAAAGGCCACAATGAACTTGTCATTGAGGACATAATGGCCTCGATATCATCAGCTCTCAAGGGAATAACACTGCTTGAAAGCGCGAATGAGGCAAAGAAAAGGGCAGAGGAGGCGGAAAGCGAAAGCAGCGCTTTCTATGCAAACCTGTCCGAGGAGCTCAGGGAGCCTCTCGGTTCAATAAGAAAGACGCTTTCACTCGTCAAGGACAGCGCGACGAAGCGGAGGGTTGTCAGCAATGTGGTGAAAGCCGAACATCTGCTTGATCTCATACTGACGGAAAAAGGGGAGATGGAGTTCCGGCGCTCCACGATAGAAACCGTGCACTTCTTCTCTTCCTTTGTGTCCTCCCATTCAATAACGGATTTCTCCATACCTCATCTTCTTCCCGCCATCTACAGCGACAGGGACAAGCTTGAAAAGGTTTTCGACCTTCTTTTCCAGCTTGCCTGCGAGGCTGAAAGCGGGCAGGTCCGGCTCGAAGTTAGTGCACAGCCTGCAGGTGTGTGCGTGAAGCTTGAAGTGGAGCGGTGGAATCCTCTTCTGGTGAGGAACAATCCTTCCCTCCTCCTTGCAGAGAAGATAACAGTGCTTCTGTCAGGATCGTTCCGTTTCCTGCCTCATGCGCTCATGATCAGCCTGCCTTATCCGAGCCTGTCGGGCATGGATGTGCAGGTACAGTCTTCAGGCAGTGCGGTTTTCATAAAAGCTTCCCCTGAGAGCGCTCTTCCCTCTTCGTTGTCAGCCTTCACTGACGTGATCCCCGTTCTCGAGAAGGATCTTGCCGGAGGATTCTCAATTCCAGCCAGTGTCTCCCATCTCATATATGATGCCGGGGAGAAGGGAAGAGACAGAGTGGTCCTCAACCTGCTGCACAACCACGTGAAGGCAAAGAATCTGCCGTTTCTGTGTTTTTCCCTGTCGTCTTCTCCTCTTGATATATGGACATGTGTCTCATCCATGGCTGCCGGCGATAAGGACGCCGGAGCCGGCATTGTCTGTGCAGGCAGCATGCCTCCCGGCCTTGAAAGGCTCGACGCTTTCGGTTCCAGAACTGTCTTCAGGACATTTGACGAACTGCTGTCCTCCCTCACATCAAGTCCGTCCCTCATCATTCTCAGCGAGTGCATAAGCAGCCAGATAGCCGCACTGAGGGAGAACCGTTTCTCTTCATCCGTTCCTGTTCTCATCTGCAAGGACAGCTTCTCTGAGGAAGAGGTTGAAAGCATACTTCTTTATTCCAATCTTCTCATATGCAACAGCGGAATCTGTGATGCGCAGGAGTTCATATCGCGTCTCATCGGTATTTTCGGCGGAGGTCAGATTCTTCCTCCTCTCACAGGAGCCATGGTCAAGAAAGCCATAGTATACCTTAACAAAAACGCCGCACGTCCCGTCATAAGATGGCAGGTGGCAGAAAGCGTGAACATATCGGAGGATTACCTTACGAGAATCTTCCGCCGCGAGATGGGGATATCTCCATGGGATTATCTTTCCCGCTACCGTGTGCAGATGGCAAGCCGGCTCCTGACAGGCACGGGAATGTCTGTCAATGAGATAGCAGGGCAGACCGGTTTCCAGGATCAGGCATACTTCTGCAGGGTCTTTAAGAAAATAACGGGAATGTCGCCGCGGCGGCTCAGAGAGCAGGGGATCAAAGTCTGAAAAATACAATTTTGCGTAGGCATATTTAAAAAAAACAGCCTCATACTGGTACCATCGAGGTGGAAAAATGAGAAAAAAAGACAGTGCAGAACGTGCTGCGAGACAGCCGGCCACTAAAGTCCTCAAAGATGGTACTACCATACTTGTCGCACCGAAGCCGAATCTGAGAAGGGAGATCCTGAGGCATAAGGATGTGTATCTCCTTCTTCTCATTCCTTTTGTCTATTACATCGTTTTCAAGTACGTTCCCATTTTCAATGCGCAGATCGCATTCAAGGATTTCCGTGCCCGTGACGGTGTTCTCGGTTCCGCATGGATCGGTTTCCAGAACTTCACCGACTTCTTCAGCAGTTTCTATTTCTGGGAGCTTCTGAGAAACACTCTGATGTACTCGATAGGCAAGATCCTCATCAGTCTTCCGGTATCGATCATACTGGCAATCGCCATTTATGAATGCACCCATTACGCACTGCGCAAGACGGTGCAGACACTTGCATATCTTCCCCACTTCCTCAGCTGGGTCATCATGTACGGTGTCCTCTTCGCACTGCTTTCCCCTTCATCGGGTATCCTGAACGACATCATAAAGCTTTTCGGCGGACAGCCGGTAGACTTCCTTTCATCAGTGAAGGCGTTCCCGTGGGTTGTCCTTCTTTCCGATGCATGGAAAGAAATGGGATGGTCCGCAATCATCTTCATCGCGGCGCTGATGAATATCGATGTGACTCTCTTTGAAGCCGCAATGGTGGAAGGCGCCAACAGCTGGCAGAGAGTCCGTTACATAACATTCCCGTCGATCAAGCCTGTCATAGTCACGGTTCTCCTTCTCAAGATCGGAACGATCCTCGATGCGGGCTTCAACCAGATGTACATGCTCTACAGTCCTCAGGTATATTCCGTCGGCGATATCATCGACACCTGGGTTTACAGACAGGGCCTGCTGCAGTTCGAGTTCGGCCTTGCCACGGCAGTCGGACTTTTCAAGGGCGTCATCGGAATGCTGCTTGTCGTCTTCTCAAACAAGCTCGTTTCCAAATTCAGTGAAGGCTCTTCACTATTCTGAGGCAGGGGGTGAGTAATATGGCAGATAAAAAGAAAACAAGGGTTCATCTCAAGCCCAATATGCATAACAAGGCAGTGCGCCCCACAAGGGCGGACAAGATCTTCCAGGTCTGTGTCGATGCCTTCATGGTGCTGATGCTGATCATCATCCTTATCCCGCTGTGGTCGACAGTCACGCTTTCATTCCGTCCCAATACATATATCGGAACATATCTTGAAGGTATGTTCATGGCACCGTGGGACTGGTCATTCGATGCCTACAAGGCCCTTCTGGGAAACAACGGTTTCGTCATGGCCTTCACCAACAGCTGCAAGATCCTTGTCGGAGGTGTCGTAAGCGCGCTTCTGCTGACAATTCCCCTTGCATATGTAATGTCCGTAAAATCGCTTCCGGGACGTAAGGTGCTGACCACCATCATCCTTATCCCGTATGTTTTTGATGTCGGTATGATCCCGGCTTACCTCCTGGTACAGAACATAGGGCTCATGGACCACCTCGCAGCAGTCTTCCTTCCCGGTGCGATATCCACCTACAACGTTATCATCATGAGACAGTTCTTCGACGGCATTCCCGCAGAGCTGAAGGAGAGTGCGAGAATCGACGGATGCTCTGAAGTGCAGATCCTGATACGCATAGTCATGCCGCTTTCAAAGGCGATCGTCATGACAATCGGACTGTATTACGGAGTCTCTTTCTGGAACAACTTCTTCAACGCAATGCTCTACATCCAGGACAGCAACCTCAATCCGCTGCCGATTCTTCTGAGAAACATCCTCATGGCAGCCGGCATGAACGAGTATGTTGAGGTAAGCGCGTTCGGCAATGCCCCGATTGAGGCCATAAAGGCGGCATCTGTATTCATGAGTGCCATTCCGATGGTAATTGCCTATCCGTTCATCCAGAAGTACTTCACCAAAGGTACTATGGTAGGTGCGGTCAAAGGTTGATTATAAAAAAGGATAATGAAAACAAAATGGAGGTTAAAATGAAAAAACTTCTTTCTCTGATGCTCATTGCCATTATCGCAATGTCAGCAGTATTTGCAAACGGTGCCGCTGAGAAATCCAGTGCCGTCAACGAAGATGGAACAGTCACCATCGAACTTTGGTATGGTGCCGCCATCACAGAGGCAGGTCCTATTCCTGATGACTGGGTAGGTTATGATATCCTGCGCGAAGAGCACGGCATTGATCTCAAGCTCAGCGTGCTGCCTTCAAATGAATCAGATCAGGATGTGAGAATCCAGGCTGCAGCTGCAGGCAATTCACTGCCTGACCTCTTCATGGTGAGCCGCCCAGTCCTCACACGTCTTGTCGACCAGGGTCTTGTCGCTCCTGTTGATGACTATTACGCACTCATGCCGAACAGAACAGCACAGCAGTATGATGCCGACTCAATTGCAATGTCCACAATCGACGGACACAGCTACGGCTTCGCCTCTCCGGGTTCTGTCGCAAAGAACGAAGGTCTTCTCATCAGAAAGGACTGGCTGGACAATCTCGGTCTCGAAGTTCCCACCAATCTTGATGAGCTCATGGAAGTCATGAGGGCATTCACATATGACGATCCGGACGGAAACGGAAAGAACGATACATACGGCTACGGTGCATACATTGAATCGGATGCAACACTCAAGGGCTATCCGGGCGCACGTCTCTTCCCGATCCTCGGTGCTTTCGGTGTTGACGGTCTGTGGTGTCTTGAAGAAGAGAATCTCGGTCTCAATGTCTACAAGCCGGAATTCTATGATGCAATGGTTTACATCCGCCAGATGTGCGAGGAAGGAGTCATGGACCCCAACTGGCTGACATACAAGAAGGATGACTTCCGCGCAGCATGGAAACAGGGCCGCTTCGGTATTATGAAGGAACAGAACGCAGCTTATGCTTCTGAGTCCAACTATGCTCCGTTCGATGCAAACTTCCCTGACGGCGAATGGATCATCATCGATCCTCCTAAGGGACCGGAAGGACTCGCATCAGTCGGTGCTTATGACCAGAACTACAGAATCTACGCAATGAGCCAGGATGCTGCTGATGAAGGAAAGGCAGAGAAGATCTGCGAACTCCTCGAATGGATGAGCAGCGACGAAGGCTACTACCTTTGCGGATGGGGTGTTGAGGGTGTCAACTATGTTCTCGACGAGAACGGAATCCCTGTGACAGGCGACCTTGGCGACAACTCATTCTCAGGTCCTGACGGACAGGTTTATACACAGCTGAGAAATATGGTATTCTATAACTCGGATGTCGAGCTTGCAAGCCGCTATCCGACCTACACAACAGCAGTTTCCGGAAAGACAATGTCCGCTCTCACCGCTCTCAGGGAGATGCAGTCAAAGTACTGGACAGCTGCGATCGGATCAGGTCAGATGCCGACTCCGAACGCTGACGTGCAGCGCTACTATGAACAGACTCTGGCAGAGTTCCTCTCCGGACAGAGAGCCCTCACACCTGAGAACTGGCAGGCTTTCATTGACGGCTTCAACAATATCGGCGGAGCTGCATGGAACGAAGAAGGTATCGCATACGCACAGGCAAACGGACTTGTACGTTAAGTACTGAAACCAACTTGATATGGCCGGTGAAAGCCGGCCATACAATGATAAGGATATTGAATATGACTCAGAATTCGGCCATGCCTCTGTCGCTGGCAATTGCAAAAAGTGTTGAAAGCTATTACCGCCCCGGTATGATGCTGTGGCACTATGAACACGGTCTTGTCCTGTATGCATCACTTAAGAGTGCGGCTTTCCATAAAGATGAATCCGTCTATCCCTGGGTGTACTCGATGTATGACAGACTGATCGCCGAAGACGGGACAATTGCCACTTACAGAGAAGGGGAATTCAACCTTGATCAGATCAATGCCGGAAGGGCGCTTTTCCCTCTGTATGACAAAAGCGGGGAGGAGCGTTTCATCAAGGCTTGTGACAAACTGCGTGGTCAGCTTGTCAGACAGCCAAGAACAAAGAGCGGCGTCTACTGGCATAAGGAGATATATCCGTGGCAGATCTGGCTGGACGGCCTGTATATGCAGGGCCCGTTCAATGCCGAGTATGCCATGCGTCATAATGACGGAGATGAGCTTGATGATGTCATAAATCAATTAATCATTACATATAACACGTTGAAAGACAGCAGAACAGGACTTCTTTATCATGCATACGATGAGTCAAGGGGACAGCGCTGGTCTGATATAAACACGGGACTTTCCCCGCATTTCTGGTCGCGTTCCATCGGATGGTTCTGCATGGCGCTTCTTGATGTTCTGGACTATACTCCTGCCGGCAGCAGGCATAGAGGTGAGCTTGAGGACATAATAAGAAAACTTGCCCCCGCAGTTGCCGCATTCCAGAGCGAGAGCGGCATGTGGTATCAGGTGCCTGACTGCCAGGACAGCGTGGGCAACTATCTTGAGACCAGCGGAAGCGCAATGTTCGCATATTTCTATTACAAGGGAGTCCGTACAGGCATTCTTGATGAAAAATATATTGAGAATGCAAGGAAGGCTGTTGACGGGATAAAGAGGGTATACCTAACACGTGATGAGAACGGGATATACCATCTTGACGGCATATGTTCGGTTGCAGGCCTGGGCGGCAACCCGTACAGGGACGGATCTCTCAAATACTATTTCCTTGAACCTCAGAAGCGTGACGATTTCAAGGGAGTGGGGCCGTTCATCCTTGCACTGCTTGAAAGCGAGATGGCTGAAAGCAGGACCTGATTGAAAAGTCCTCTGCATGCATGAGCATGGACAGAGGACTTTCTTTTTTTTCTGAATTTTCCGGCTTCCTCCTGATTTTTCCGAAATTGGACATGCTTGCCGGTCGGTTTTGTTTGACAGTGGTTTTGTGTATCAGTAAAATAAAAAGGTAATGACCAAAATTTAAAAGGAGATAACCAGATGAAGAAATCCATAGCTATAGTTATGATGCTTCTGCTCGCTTTCTCGGTATTCACGATGACGTCATGTTCAGGTGATGAGGAAACAACCGCATCCACAACATCCACAACGACCGCTGCTGCTAGCACATCAACAGCAACCGCTGCCGCAGCACCTGCTGCTCCTGCTGAAAAAGAGGAGAGTGCCGGTCCTGCCACTTCCGGTGACAGCCTGATGGTCGGTATGGTAACTGACTCCGGAACAATCGATGACAGATCATTCAACCAGGGTACATGGGAGGGTGTGAAGAGAGCTGCTGACGAACTCGGCCTCCAGAGCACATATCTCAGACCGAATGGAACCACTACAGCTGATTACACAGATGCCATTTACAACCTCTATGATCAGGGATACAGATTCATTGCATGCCCGGGCTACCTCTTCGAAGAGGCTATCATTGAAGTTCAGGCACAGTGCCCGGATCTGCACCTTGTAATCTTTGACTCCAACCTCGGAGACAACTGCGGACCTAACACAGTATCTGTTTCATGGAAGGAACAGGAATCCGGTTTCCTTGCCGGTGTTGCCACGGCAGTTGAGCTCATCGACGGTTCTGTCGGTTTTGTCGGCGGTATCGAGATCCCGGCTGTACAGAAGTTCAACTGGGGCTTCCAGCAGGGTGTTGCATTCGCAAATGACAACTACGGCACAACAGTGGAGATGGCTCCAAGCAATTTCGTGTATTCAGGTTCATTTGCCGACCTTGCACTCGGCGGACAGCTTGCCACAGCTATGTATGACAGCGGTGTTGACGTTATCTTCGCAGCAGCCGGCGGTACCGGTGTAGGCGTTATCAATGAGGCAAAGAGCCGCCGCCTTGCCGGACAGAATGTCTGGGCCGTAGGTGTTGATGTCGACCAGTATACAGTAGGCGATATGGGAAACGGCGAGAGCTGCATCCTCACTTCTGCAATGAAGTATGTCGACAAGGCAGCATATGATCTTGTCTATGCCGCATACAACAATGAATTCCCGGGCGGAACAAACGAGCTCCGCGGTGCTGCAACTGCAGATCTCGGAATTCCTGAGACAAACCCGAACCTTTCTGCGGAGACAATGGAAATCGTAGCTGAAGTCGAACAGATGATCATTGATGGAAGCATCGTTGTTCAGGACACAGCAGATGGCCTTATTCCGTAAGACCGCATTATTATCATGAAGATAAAGGCCGCCGTTAGTTTACAGCGGCCTTTTTAAGCACAGTCAGACAGTTGAGCATAACTGTTTAATTTTGACGGAGACACGATTTGTCAGACTACGTAATCGAAATGATCGGCATCCGCAAGGAATTCCCCGGAATTGTGGCAAACGATGACATAACGCTGCAGGTGAGGGAAGGCGAGATTCATGCGATTCTTGGTGAGAACGGTGCCGGAAAGTCCACACTGATGAGCATCCTTTTCGGTCTGTACCATGCAGACAGGGGAATCATCAAGGTAAGGGGAAAGGAAGTAAGGATAAACTCGCCGAATGATGCCAATGACCTGGGCATCGGCATGGTGCACCAGCACTTCCAGCTTGTTCATAACTACACAGTCACTGAGAACATAATTCTGGGTAAGGAAGGAGGATTCCTTCTTGATACGAAAAGCGGAAGCCGCAGGATCAAGGAACTCAGTGAGAAATACGGATTGAATATCGATCCGGACATGGTCATAGAAAATATCACAGTCGGCATGCAGCAGAGGGTCGAAATTCTCAAGATGCTCTACCGGGATGCCGACATACTCATATTCGACGAGCCTACGGCTGTTCTCACTCCGCAGGAGATTGACGAACTCATGGATATCATGCGTTCTCTTGCGAAGGAAGGAAAATCGATCATCATAATCACCCACAAGCTTGAGGAAATCAAGGCGGTTGCACAGCGCTGCACCGTAATAAGACGCGGAAAGCTTGTAGGCGTTGTGGATGTTGCATCCACGTCTGTGAATGACATGGCTGCGATGATGGTCGGCCGCCAGGTTAATTTCAAGGTTGAGAAGAAAGAAGCCGAACCCGGTGAGACGGTATTGGCGATAAAGAATCTCAATGTACTCAACAACAAGAAAGTTCTCGGCGTAAAGGATTTCTCTCTTGATGTGCATGCCGGTGAGATCGTGGGTATCGCAGGTGTTGACGGAAACGGACAGAGCGAACTCGTTGAGGCCATAACCGGTCTCAGGGCGATCCAGAGCGGCAGTGTGAGCATCTGTGGCAGAGATATAACCCGCATGTCGATCAAGGAGAGGAATGAAAGCGGAATCGGTCATATACCGGAAGACCGCCAGAAGAGGGGGCTTATTCTCTCGCAGCCTCTGTATGACAATTTCATAATCAAGGATTTCGACAAGGAGCCTTTCAGCAGAAGAGGGCTTCTGAACAGGAAATCCATCAGGGAGTATTCCCAGAAGATCATCGATCAGTATGATGTGCGCTCCGGTGAAGGAGTCAATTCTCTTGCCGGCAAGCTGTCCGGCGGAAACCAGCAGAAAGCCATCATCGGGCGTGAGATTACGGAAAACCCGAAACTCCTGATTGCTGTACAGCCGACACGCGGCCTTGATGTCGGAGCGATCGAATTCATTCACAAGGAGCTCGTCAAGCACCGTGACAAAGGCAATGCCGTATTGCTTGTTTCTTTTGAGCTTGATGAGATATTCAATCTGTCCGACAGAATAGCGGTAATAAATTCAGGCCGTCTTATTGATATCGTCAATACCAGGGATACTGATGAATATGCCGTCGGTCTCATGATGGCGGGCATAAAATCTGAAAAGGAGAGCGGATGATGGTGGTGAAAAATACTCTTCTGAAGGAAAGAAAGGCGGGTACGCTGCTTGTCTCCATCTCGGCTGTCATAGCAGGTATCCTTGCAGGCTGTGTTCTTCTTCTGGCAATCGGGAAGAACCCCTTCGATGCGATTACGCTCATCGCACAGGGAGCCCTTTCCGATCCGAGAAGAATCGGAAACACGATTGCGGTTTCGACACAGCTTATTCTTGTGGGTCTTTCTGTCGCATTTGCATACAAGTCGGGCCTCTTCAACATCGGCGGCAGCGGCCAGATGCTGGTCGGCGGCTGTGTCGCATCGGTGTGGGCATACTACGGACAGGGCATCCCGCGTCCTCTGTACCTCGTGATCATCATAGTCACCGGGGCTCTTGCCGGTGCATTGTGGGGTTTTATATCCGGGCTTCTGAAGGCAAAATTCAATGTGCATGAAGTCGTATCTTCCATCATGCTCAACTGGACGGCTCTCTGGCTTATCTATGAGATCATCCCGGCATTCATAGTAGATCCCTCGGTGCCTTCAAAGTCTGCGGCGGTGCCTGCGGCGCAGAGCCTCAGGACGACTGTTCTCTCCCAGTTCTTCCCCCGCAGCTATATCAACTGGGGAATTGTGATAGCCATAGCGGCGGTGGCCGTAATCGCCTTCATACTCAACAAGACAACGCTGGGCTATCAGCTGAAGGCTGTCGGATCAAACAAGTACTGTGCCGAATACGCAGGTATAAAGGTTGAACGCAACATCATCATAACAATGACGATAGCAGGCGCGCTTGCCGGTCTTGCAGGCGTCACGTATTACTGCGGCTACTCAAACGTCATTTACCGCAACCAGATGCCCAATGAAGGATTTGACGGTGTCGCAGTCGCATTGCTTGGAAACTGCAACCCGATAGGCGTGTTCTTTGCCGCACTTTTCTTCTCCATCCTGAAGGCCGGCAAGGGCTCGCTCGGCGCCGGTGCCGATATCCCGCCCGAACTTTCTGATACTGTCATTGCGGTTATCATTTACTTCACTGCGACAGCTGTCCTTTTCAGGAATCTGTGGAACGGTCTTTTCCATAAACTGTATGAGAAAAAGATTGCCAAAAGCAATGTGAAGAGCGCCGATACAAGTGTGCAAGGAGGTATGTGATGGATATTCTGAACAGTATTTTCCCCGCAGCGGTAATTTATACGATTCCATTGCTTCTGGGTGCTCTGGGTGCCCTCTATTCTGAGCGTTCGGGTGTCACAAACCTCTGTATCGAAGGTTTCATGCTGATGGGTTGCTTCAGCTGTGCTGTCACAATGTTCTATCTGCAGGGAAAAATCCCGATGACGATCTGCTTTATCATCGGCATGCTGGTTGCCGTTGCCGTCACCGCAGCATATTCGCTGCTGCATGCTGTGGCTGCCATCAACCTCAGGGCTGATCAGGTTATCTCGGGTACGGCACTGAACATGATGTCGACAGCATTGACTGTCTATCTTGCCCAGACCGTGACCGGATCGGGAAACATAACAATCGCGCATTCAATCGTACCGTTTGCCGTCGCGAAGATTTTCAGCGAATCATTCTATGCCCTGCTGTGGACATACATTTTCGCCTTTGTCGTCTTCCTTATTGTAAGACAGTGTTTCTCCTTTGCAAAAAGAAAGGCGCAGTTCACTTCTTTCTTCGGCAGGACCAGCCTGCGTCTGTATGCCCTGCTTCTGGCAGTGCCGTCTCTGATTCTTTCTCTTTTCATTTCTTCTCCTGTCATTGCAGGATGCGGCGGAATAATAATCGCATCTGTGTTTTCTGCCCTGATATGGAAGAAAGAGGATTTCCTCGCCTCCGTCAGGATCGTGAAAAATGCAAGGAAGGAAAAGCAGACAAGGCAGACTTACATAACACTCGCACTCATTGCGCTTGTATCATGTATTCTTGCGAAGGCCGGGCTTGGAACATTCCTGCGCACCATGGCTTTTGAAAGAGTATACTGGACCACGATAGTCGGTCTTGCGATATGGGCACTGTCTTACCTGCTGCTTTACAAGACCAGCTTCGGTCTCAGGCTCAGAGCCTGCGGCGAACATCCTTCCGCGGTTGCCAGTGCGGGTGTCAATGTGCACAGGATGCGCTATATAGGCGTTGTGGCATCAGGCGCACTCGCCGGACTGGGCGGAGCTGTGTATCTTATAACCGTAGGAGGAGAGTTCAACAGTGCATCCGGCATGAACGGTCTGGGATTCCTTGCCGTGGCCGGCCTCATCTTCGGACAGTGGAAGGTTCTCGGCATTCTCGGTTCAACCTTCTTCTTCGGGTTCTGTTATACGATTGCCAACATGTCGAGAGTAATTCCGGCGCTTGCCGTCGTGCCGCCTGGAATTTTCTCGGCATTCCCTTATGTCGCGACGCTGATTGTTCTCATCTTCACATCGAAGAGGAATGTCGCACCGCTTGCCACAGGACAGCCGTACTGATGCTGCCGGGCGGATATCTGAAAAGGGGGAGCACGGCTTCCCCTTTATTTCAATTCCACAGGAGCGAATAAAAATGACACTGATTGAGAAACTTAAGGAAAGCAGCGCTTTCATCAGGAACAGAGCCGGTGAGGAAAAGATAGACATCGCCATTGTTCTCGGTTCCGGACTCGGAGATCTTGCAGATGAGCTGGAAGATGCCCTCATCATTGATTATAAGGATATTCCGCACTTTCCGGTATCGACGGTTCCGGGGCATAAGGGCCGTCTCGTGATCGGAAAGCTTGAAGGAAGAAGAGTGCTGTGCATGCAGGGCCGTTTCCATTTCTATGAAGGATGGAGCATGCAGGAATGCGTGTATCCTGTGCAGGTTTTCCGCATGATGGGAATAGAAAAGCTGTTCCTCACCAATGCCGCAGGCTGTGTGAACACACTCTGGAGTGCAGGCGATCTGATGGTGATCAGCGATCATATAAAGCTGGCGCTGGAAAGCCCCCTGAGAGGAAGCAATCCCGATGAGCTCGGTCCCCGCTTCTTCGATATGTCCTCAACCTGGAGCGAGAATGCCCGCAATACCGCAAAGGCCGCTGCAGCCAGGCTCTCAATCGGATTGAGGGAAGGTGTTTACATGTATTTCACAGGACCTCAGTTCGAGACTCCTGCTGAAATAAGGGCGGCCAGAGTTCTTGGTGCCGATGCCGTTGGCATGTCCACCGTACCGGAAGCCATCGCGGCAAGCCATGCCGGGCTGGAGACGCTTGGAATAAGCTGTCTGACAAATATGGCAGCGGGAATACTGAAACAAAAGCTGAACCATCAGGAAGTTCTTGAAACGGGAGAGAGGGTGAAGGCTTCATTCTCTGCTCTCGTAAGGGAAATTGTCAGGACATGGAAATAAGCAGAATTGGGGAACTCGGCCTTTCTCCTCTTGAAGGAGAAGGCGGGTACTGGCGTTTCATCACACAGTTCTCGCAATACTCATCAGGCTGTATCTACTACCTGGTGACGAAGGACAGCTTTTCATCTCTTCACCGTCTCTCATGTGATGAAATGTGGTTTTTTCTGGAAGGCGGAGAGTGTGAACAGCTCGTCTTTGATGAGAAGAACGGAAAATGTGAGAAGCGCATACTCTCATCACGTCACAGGGACAGTCTTGTGAAAGAGGGAAAGTGGCAGTCAACCCGGCTGAAAGAAGGGGAATGGGCCCTTTTCGCCACTGTGATGTGTCCTCATTATACTGACGACATGTATTCATCTCCCGATGAGAGACTGCTTGAGAAGCACCCGTTTCTGAAGGAGTATTGCAATGTGTAAAAGAGTACTGGTGACAGGAGCCTCTTCCAATCTGGGAAGTGCTGTGGTGAAGGTGTTTTATGATCATGGTTTCGAAGTTTACGGCACAAGCACGAAAGATTATTCATCTCCGATGCTGAAGCATGTCTACAAAACAGATCTTTCTGCACCACAGATCAGTTTCCCTCATCTGGACTCTCTTGATGTACTTGTGAATAATGCAGGTGTATTCACTGAATCTGAAGCATCAGATCTTTCATGCGAGGACTGGGATAAAGTTTTCAGCCTCAATGTGCGGGGTCTCATGCTGACTGTCAGGGCCCTTCTTCCCCTGCTCAGGGCTTCGGATGGCAGCATTGTGAATATTTCCTCAATGAATGCCATCCATCCGGGATTCGGCAGGACGGCACATTATGATGCCTCAAAAGGGGCTGTGAGTGCATATACGCGCTCCCTTGCCGCCGAGACCGGCCTCAGGGTGAATGCCGTGCAGCCGGGACTCATCGCAAGAAGCAATCTTTACGGCTCACCGCTGGAAGAATACTGGAAAAGCCACAGTGTGAGAAAGGAAATGATGAAGAGTGAGGAAATAGCGGCTCTTGTGTATTTCCTGTCGCAGAGCCGGGGAATATACGGGCAGTGCATCACAATAGATAACGGATTCACCCTTTGCTGATGGTTTTTCCGCCTGTATGTTTCCCTAAGAGCAGATGTTTCTCTGTTTTCTGATTAAATTATCTGCTGCCTTTGTTTTCTTTCCTGCATTTAGATGCTTTACGAACAGGTGCTTTTCTTAATTTCCTTCATACGTTAACATTCAGGTTATGAAGCTCCTGTGTGTTGCGGATATAACAGATCCTTTGATCTATTCCAATCAGGCAAAAAAATTGTTTGCTGACTGCGATCTGGCAGTCAGTGCCGGTGATCTGCCCATCCGCTATTACGATTACATCATGACAGTTCTCGGCAAGGATTTCTATTATGTCTACGGCAATCATAACCTCGAGCACTTTGATCAGGTGATGAGACGCGGCGGCTTTGACCCGGTGGTTGAATATTCAAGAACCGGCAAGCATCTTATGATGCCGGCCTTCGGCGGCAACCTCGTTGACGGCAAGATCATGAGGGATAAAAGAACCGGCCTGATCATTATGGGACTGGGCGGTTCGATGCTGTACAACTACGGCAAAAGCCAGTACACGGAAAGACAGATGCAGTGGAGGATAGCCAAGCTCATTCCTCATCTGCTGTACAACAAGAAGCGCTACGGCCGCTATCTTGATGTTCTGGTGACGCATGCGCCGGCTTTCGGACACGGAGACGGAGAGGATATCTGCCACAGGGGATTCCAGACATTCCTTTCCTTCCTCGATACGTATAAACCCAGATACATGCTGCACGGACATGTGCACCTCTTTGATGAGAATGCCAACAGGATTCTGCACTACAATGAGACGACTATCATCAATGTCTACAGGAGCTATATCCTCGACGATCCTCTTTTAGGAGATAAGTGATGGGTACATCTGATTTTCTTTCCCAGCAGTCTGCTGAGGATTTCAACAAAGCGAAGAACAGGGCGAAGATGCAGTCTCTTTTCAATAAGCTGACATGGAAGAATTCCGACCTGCTGTCGCTTTATGAGGTTACAAAGATAATAAAGCCGAAAAAGGAAACATACCTCGGAATGAGGACTATTGAGATTGACAGGATCATAGGCTCTGAGGGGCGGTATCGTGATTTCTCCTATGCTTTCTATCCCAAGCGCGAAATGCTGCGCAGCCGCTGGACAAGCATTGACAAGGCACGTCTCAGCGATGTCATTCTTCCCCCGATTTCCGTTTATTCGCTGGGAGGTTATTATTTTGTCCGTGACGGCAATCACCGTGTCTCCGTTGCCAAAAGCATGGGCGTTGAATACATAGATGCCGAGGTGGTTGAGCTTGACAGTGAGATCAAGCTTGAGCCCGGCATGACGATGAAGCAGCTCAGGCAGCGTGTCGTTGACTATGAGCGTCAGGCGTTCATTGAACAGTACAGGCCATCCTATCTGCCCATGGGGGAAATTGTGTTCACGACTCCCGGTTCATATCCTGAAATGGTGAATCATATTCTCGTCCACAAGTATTACATAAACCAGAATGTCAAAGGGGAAATCTCATTCGAGGATGCGGCAAAGAGCTGGTACAAGAATGTATATGCTCCGATTGTCAGACAGATAAGGGAAGACAATCTGATGTTCTATTTCCCCGGTAATGCGGAAGGCGACCTTTACATGTGGCTGGTGCGCCGCTGGGATGAGATGAAAAAGGAAAAGAAGGATGCCTCAATAGAAGAGGCGAGCCGCAGGCTCAGGAAAGAGTCGGGTTCTTCTCTCCTGAGCCGCTGGGTCAGACTGATAAAAAACAAGCTGAAAAGGGAGTGACATCACTCCTCAAGGTATTCTGCTATTGATTTCGCATAGGTCTCTATGACATCGCCGAGTCTGTCTGAAGGCCGTATGTCGTTTTCCTTTCCTTCAAGATGAACGATGCCTGCAACCGGCTGGTTTGACAGCCCGATTTCAGTGTGCACGCCGTAAGGGATGTGAACCAGGGCCATGTTCTGAGCCCAGTACAGCATCGAATCGAGGGCATGACTTCCTTCACATATTGAGTGCGTGCAGCTTGTGAAACAGCCGAACAGACGTCCTTCAAGTGCCCGTGTCTCGCTGAGCGGATATGTGTTGTCAATGAACGCCTTCATTTCCGCCGTCATGTTGCCGAATCGTGTAGGGGCGCCGAGTATGATCATATCGGCTTTGAGCAGAGTCTCCTCGCTTGCTGCGGGAAGAGCTAGAATGTCTTCATAGTACTGGTTCACCGTGTCTTTCTTGTTGGCAAGAATATGCAGGTCGCTGTCTTCTACACGGTAAAGGCGTGCATCGACATTGAGCTCGCACAGCTTTTCCTTCAGGTATTCTCCGATGATATAAATATTGCCGCTTACCGAGTGAATGATGATATTGCACCGCTTCATAGTGGTCTCCTTTTTTCTTAAATTTAACTCAGCGCGGGGCAAAAAGAAAGAGAGAAATCAGCACCAGGCGGAATATAATCCGTTTCTTCTGTCGATGTAGACATTCTGTTCATAGACGGATGAAAGCAGTTCCTCATTGAGGATCTCTTCTTTCTTCCCGTCTGCGGCAATCCTGCCGTTCTTCATCACGACGACTCTGTCAATTTCCTCTATGATTTCTGAAAGTTCATGAGTGACCATCACTATTGTCTTTCCTTCTTTCGCATAAAGCGAGATTGTCTTCCTGAAATCGGACCGGGAAGGGAAGTCCAGCGCATTGCTGGCCTCATCGAGCATCAGAATGGGAGGATCATTGACGGCGGCACGGGCGATGAGAGCCTTTGCTTTCTCTCCTGAAGAAAGAGATGAGAGCGGCTTCTGGGAAAGATGCGTAAGGCCAACCTTTTCAATTTCCTCTTCCGCCCGCCTGATATCCTCATCGCCGGGCGTTATATGAAAATCCATGCCGATGGCTGAGAAACGTGCTGAAAGCACTAAGTCGAAAACAGAGTAGGTTGTATTCAGAAGCAGCATATCGGCCTGACTTACATGCCCGAGCCTGAGTCTCAGTTCGGATACCGGCCATCGCTCGCGGCCGAAAAGACAGTATGAGTAATTGTCTCTTGCAAGCGGGTGCACTTCTTTGCACAGAGTGTTCATCAGTGTTGATTTCCCCGCTCCGTTAGGACCTATTATTGCCGTATTCTCTCCCTCATGAAGGGAGAATGATACATCATTCAGTATATAGCTGCCGCCGCGTCTTACGGATGCATGTGCAATTGAAAGGACAGGTTCACTCATCTGTGCCTTCCTGCTGCCTTTCCTCGTAATTCGCCTTGAACTTGTTTGACAGGCTTGTCGTGTAGACCAGTGTCATGGCTACTGCGAGATCTGTCTGTCCGTGGCGCAGCGCATCGACAAGATAACCGTACTCCCTGACTTTCTTTCTCCTGTCCTCAAGGGTTTCGGGAAGAGAGAACATGACTTTCTGGATATGAGGAGCGAGTGCGTTGTAAATGGAGTTGAGCACGATGTTGGCATTGGAGTTGATCACGGCAAGGTGGAAATTGAAGTCGCAGTTTCTGAAGTCCGTTATCGCATCCTTGTCTCCTGAGTTCTCGATCACGGCAAGATCCTTGTCCATTTTCGCAAGGAAGGCATCCATCACCTTCACGACATTGAGCCTGTCGGCAGCACGGCTGAGCTCCCTGGCAGCGGCAACCTCCAGCGTTATATGAACCTGCAGCAGGTCGGAAAGCAGTTTCATGTCCTTTGTGTCGGGGCCGAACATTGACATTGATATGGACTCGACAAACTGATCAAGCCTGTTGGTCTTCACATAGGCCTTCTTTCCCTGGCTCACCTCAATGAGACCTTTTGCCTCAAGTATCTTGAAAGCCTCACGCAGTGAACGTGATGAAGCATCGTATTTGAATGAGAGTTCTTTCTGAGAAGGGAGGTATTCTCCCTGCTTGTACTCGCCTGATAGAATCGAGCTTTCTATCAATGCGGCAATATGTGTTGCCTTTGGCATTGATGCCGTCGTCTGTTTCGCCATAACTCCTGTCAGCTCCGTATGTTCTCAGTTTACGCTTAAAACAGAATCAAGTCCACATCTGATATTTGCGGCGGATCTTCAAAGTCCTTGGAGATGGTCCTCGACGTTTACTGTCAGTGTGCTGCATGGAATGGTAGTGAAGCCAGAGGGATTTCTCATAACAGAATTTACAGCCTTGTTATACGTGTTATATATTCATCTTCTGTCCTGTATGATAGAATCATTAACCGGAAAAGGAGGTTGTTATGCGGTTGTTTACAGCAGTTCTTTTTGATGACGATACCCTGGACAGAATATCCCTCATAAGGGACAGGCTCCATGATGAAGCTGCCACGGGAAGCTTTGCAAGACGTGACAACCTTCATCTCACCCTCGATTTCCTAGGGGAGTGCAGTGTGCAGCAAATGCATAGCGCACAAGCGGCAATGGACGAAATATCGTTTGAACCGTTTGAGCTCATGTTTGACAGGACAGGCTTCTTCCCGGGGGACTCATCCGATACATGGTGGCTCGGCGTGAGGGAGAACCGGAACCTCATGAAGTTGCAGGCGGCCCTGCATGAAGCCCTGATTGAAAAGGGACTGAAGCTTGAGAAAAGGCGCTACAGACCTCATGTGACACTTGCCCGCCGGGTGATAACATCATCTCCAGCCGGGCCGGTGGAAGCATTCAAAACCACCGTTTCAGCCGTATCTCTCATGCTTTCAGAGAGACATGGAAATTCGATGGTTTATACAAATCTTTACACTGTAAACGGATATAAAAATAAATAAACAATTTCGAAAAAAACGTAAAAAATATTTGCACCCTTTGAAAAAGCGTGCGATAATGTCTACATAAAGAACAGAGACGGTTTTGTGTTGTGACTGCTGTTCTGATTGCAAACCCAATGTTTGGGACTAAGGAGGTTGCCGCCCGGTTGTTATCAGGCGGTTTTTTTGTGTCTTTTCACACTGCATCGTTCAGCTTGAGCAGGAGATTCTTTCTGTAGAAGAACTCTTCCAGCGCGGTAAGCCCGGCGCCCTGTACCGTTCCTTTTTCCTTGTAATATGAACGGTAGATCGGAAAGTCCCTGTACGGAACGGCTGCGCTTTTGCTGAACACGTCAAGCATGTAGGCAAAGTATTCATCTGGAAGGTTCGACAGGCCGCCTCCTATCAGAGCGGCATTTGCGCCTGTTGCGCACAGCGAGAAGACAAGAGCCTTGGCAAGGGCTTCTGCTGCCCGCATGAGTATGGCACTGCATTTGTCTTTCTGCTTTATCATCTCACGTCCTGTCATGCTGACTCCGAATTCCCTTTCGGACTCAAGCCTGAGCCCGTAGCCCGACGCAATTGTCTCAAGACAGCCTACAGAGCCGCAGTGACACACGTTTCTTTTCAGCATGGGGATGTGGGCGAAGTTCATTGAAGGGATGATCCTGTCTCTGAGTATGAGCGCCGATGACAGGTGCTCTCCCCAGTTTATGAAAAGCATGTTCTCAAGCGTGGATTCAAAATAAAAGCGTTCGGCTTCCGCCGCACAGATCAGGGCGGGGGCAAGTATGACAGGGAAAGGGTAGCCGGAGAAGAGGGAGATGAAATGGCTGTTGTCATTAAGCAGAGGCAGGAAAGATGATGTTATTCTTCCTTCCGGTGAAATATTGGCATTCAGTGCAATGCACATTCCGATGACGGGAGATGCGGAGAATGATGTGAATTTCTCCACTGCAGCGTTTATGGTGTCGAAATAATCGGTGTCACAGGTGAAGTCGCTGCTGGGATAGCGCTCCATTCGTATGGGTGTGCCGAGAAGGGAGAAAAGGGTGATCGTTATCACTCTTGTGCTTATGTCCACTCCGATTGCGGATGCATGGGACTCGTTGAGCGAAAGACATGTGCCGGGCCGTCCTTTTGCGCTCTCCTGCTTCACGCCTTCTGTGATGATGCCTTCGTCAACAAGACCCTGCACGATTTCACCCATGGAGACTTTGTTTATGTTGATTTCCTTTGCAAGCTGGGCGCGCGAGAGTCCGCTTTTCGCCCTCAGTGCGTTCACGACTTTCAGTCTGTTTATATATCTTGCATTCTCCGGTTTTGAGAAGTTCAGCATCCTTTTTTGTCCTCCCTGTGCAATCATAAATGAATTACAATACTCTAACAACTAAAGTTAGTGCGGGTTACAAATGAATGTTCACCTGAATTTCATCCCATGTTCCCTTGCCTCATCCTGCCGTCTTTATTATCTTTGCCATTTGAAAACAATCTTGCTTAGAAATATAAGGGGAGAATATGGGAAAAAAACAATTCAAGACAGAGGTCAGTGATCTTCTGAACCTTATTATCCATTCTCTGTACTCAAACAGGGAAATCTTCTTGAGGGAACTCATTTCAAACGCATCCGATGCCATAGACAAACTGAAGTATCTGAGCCTCACTGATGAGAAGCTCAAAGGTTTCAGCTTTGATCCCTGCATCAATATCACATTCGACAGCATCGCGAAAACCCTCACCATCAGCGATAACGGTATCGGCATGGACGAGGAGGAGCTCAACAACAACCTGGGAACGATCGCATCAAGCGGAACACGCAAGTTCCTCTCGTCTCTCGGAGAGGATGCTAAGAAGAACAGCAATCTCATCGGACAGTTCGGTGTAGGTTTCTATTCAGCCTTCATGGTTGCAAAGAAGGTTGTTGTCATTTCAAGAAAGGCAGGGGAAGAGAAGGCTTTCCGCTGGGAAAGCGAAGGCAAGGCCACTTATTCCGTCAGCGATGCCGAGAGAAATGAGCAGGGCAGCGATATCATCCTGTATCTCAATGAGGACGGAGAAGAATATGCGAACCGCTGGCAGCTTGAGACTCTGATCAAGAAGTATTCCGATCATATCGCCTATCCTATCTATCTTGAGTATGATCAGGAACATTACAAGGATGAGAAGGACAGCGAAGGCAATCCTGTGAAGGAGACTGAGCATAAGAGGGAGCAGATAAACAGCGCATCCGCACTGTGGACCAGATCCAAGAGTTCAATCAAGGATGAGGAGTACAAGGAATTCTACAAGAACAATTATTCCGACAGCGAGGATCCTCTTTTCTATATCCACACTCATGCCGAGGGTGCCACGGAATATACAACACTGTTCTATATCCCTGCAAAGGCTCCTTTCGACATGTACTATGCCGATTACCGCCCCGGTGTGAAGCTTTATGTGAAGAGAGTGTATATCACTGATGACGATAAAGAACTTCTTCCGACCTACCTCCGTTTCGTGCGCGGTATAATCGACAGTGAGGACCTTCCTCTCAATGTCTCCCGCGAGATTCTCCAGGAGAACAAGATAATGAGCGCAATCAGAAACGGCTCCGTGAAGAAACTGCTTGGTGAATTCAAGAAGATAAGCGAGAACAATCCCGAGCTTTATACAAAGTTCATCACACAGTACAACAGACCGCTCAAGGAAGGACTGTATGGGGATTATGCGAACAGGGAGACTCTTCTCGAGCTGGTGCGCTACAAGTCAAGTGAAGTGGAAGGCTATACATCCCTTGCTGCATACAAGGAAAGGATGAAGGACGGACAGAGTGCCATCTATTACATTACAGGCGGCAAGGAGAATATTCTGCGTAGCAGTCCTCTGCTCGCAACTTACAAGGAGAAGGGTTATGAGGTTCTCATCATGGATGATGACATCGATGACATCGTTGTTGAAATGGTCCATGATTACAAGGATCTTCCGCTCAAGGCCATCAACAAGAGCGGTGCCATCGATGACCTGAAGGATAAGAAGGAGAAAACCGAGGATGAGAAGAAGGAAGAGAGCAAGCTTGTGGAGAAACTCAAGAAGGCTCTCGGAGGTGCGGTAAAAGATGTTGTCATCTCAGACCGTCTCTCAGCCGACAGTGCCGCCGTCATCGTGATGGATGAGAATGACCCGTCCATCCAGATGCAGAAGATCCTGAAGCAGATGGGTGGCGGCGAGGAGATGCCGGAGATCAAGCCCATTCTCGAAGTCAATGCCGGCAATACGATCATCAGAAAGATCGATTCAAGCGACGACGAGGAGTACATCAGCCGTCTTGCTTCCGTCATTCTTGCACAGGCTTACCTTGCCGAAGGCATCATGCCGAAAGATCCTGCAGCCTACGTGAAGGATGTCACAAGCCTCCTCAGCTGAGCTGTATAATGACACGGAACACTGCAGAAAGCTCTCCATTGCGGGGAGCTTTTCTGTATTTTAGCCTTTGACACTTCCGATCATTATTCCTTTTACGAAGTATTTCTGTACAAACGGATATACAAGAAGTATAGGGCCTGTGACGACAATTGCCGTTGCCATTTTAAGTGTTTCACTTGGTAAAGTCTCAGTGCCGAGGAAGAGACCGGCTTCTGCTGCCTGTTTCATGTATTCTGCATTGGAAAGCATCCTGTAAAGCAGATACTGTAACGGATAAAGATTTTCTTTTGTAATGTACAGACTTGCATGGTACCAGTCATTCCAGTAATTGAGAGCAAGGAAAAGCCCTACAGTGGCAAGCCCTGCCTTGCTGAGAGGCAATACTATCCGTGTGAATATCTGAAGGTCTCCAGCACTGTCGATTTTTGCAGCTTCGATAAGACTGTATGGAATTGATTTCATGAAATTCCGCATGAGAAATATGTTCCATGGACTGAGCAGACATGGAAGAATAAGCGCCCATAGAGTGTTTTTCAGCTGGAGATATTTGACAATAAGAATGTAAGAGGGTATCACTCCGCCGCTGAACAGTGTTGTAAAGTAAATAAAGAATGAAACTTTGTTTCTTGCTTTGAAATCTTGCCTTGTGAGTACATATCCCGTCATTGATGTCAGAAGAAGCGCTGACGCTGTTCCGGCAGCAGTTACTATGAGTGTAACTGCATACGATTCGAAAATGCTGGACGAATCCTGGAAGATTGAACGATATGCATCAAATGAAATTTCCGACGGCCATAATTTGAATCCTTCCACAAGAATCGTGTGTTCGTCACTTATGCTTGCTGATATTATGAGCCAGAACGGTATGAAACAGATAATCGTTATGACAGTCATTACGGCATATCCGAGTACTGTAAATGATTTTGTTCCTTTGTCAGGGCGTACTGTGGAATAATTTATTTTTTTCATTATCGCATCTCCTTTTCAGAAAAGAGCCAGTTCTTCATTGTAATGTTTTACGATTGCGTTTACGGTGAGCACCAGAATGCAGCCGAAGACTGATTGGAACACACCTGCGGCTGATCCCATTCCTATATCAAAGTTGACTGTGAGAGCTCTGTACACATATGTGTCAATAATGTCTGTGGCATTGTAAAGCAGTCCGTTATTTCCTATAAGCTGGTAGAACAGCTGGAACTGTCCTTTCAGAATGCTTCCCAGATTGAACATAACGAGCAGAACGAAAGTCGGCTTTATCATTGGAAGCGTGATCTTTGTTATCTGCTGCCATTTTGTCGCACCATCTATACGTGCCGACTCGTATATTTCCTGATCAATGCCGCTTATGACAGAAAGATATACAACACTGCCGTATCCCAGTCCTTTCCAGACCTGAACGGCTATAATTATGAAGGGCCAGGCTTCCGGCTTTAAGTAGAAATTGTATTCTTCCAGTCCAATTGACCGCAGAATTGTGTTGATTACACCGTTGTCAACATTGAAAAGAGCATATGAGAACAGACCGATAAGAACATAAGAAATGAAATAGGGTAGAAAGATCAGCGACTGACTCAGTTTTACAAATCTGCGGTTTTTCAATTCACTTAGAAATACTGAACATATGATCTGCATTACATTGCCGGCAAGCAGGAATGCAAGGTTATAAAGGATTGTATTTTTCAAAAGGCGTGCGAATATTCCGCTTTTGAACAGATATGTGAAATTGCTCAATCCGACAAACGGACTTTTGAAAAACCCGAGGCGGAAGTCAAATTTTGTGAAAGCAAGCCATATTCCGCACATGGGAATATAGGCAAATACAATGAAATAAATGATTGATGGTGTCAGCATTGCCCATAATGTCTTGTTTTTTAATAACGGCTGTCTGATTATATTGTAATTATTATCTGTTCTTTTTTTCATTTCCGCCTCCTTGATAGCCTTCCTTATCTGTTAAAAAGTTTAAATCGCATATGGAATTCTGCAATTTGAAATATGGGAGATTATTGTCTTGCCTGACTTTTACTAAAATTAGTAATTATTTGCTTTGTAAATAATTAAAAAGTTTAATCTCTTTTGTCCAATAATATCTCTTATTTCAAATAGACAGGAGAACAAAGCCCCTTACATACTGAATATGTGCAAAGGAAACTGCACAAAGGAGGTCGTATCAATGGCGGAAAATCTGCATATTGATTTCCATAATAATGGACTTGAATTCAAAGGAATCGGAGCGGTTACAAGCAATGGAATGTCCCGTTTGTTATATGATTATCCGGAGAATATACGAGAAGACATCCTTGATCTTCTTTTCCTCCCTTCATTCGGTGCAAGTTTCCACACACTTAAAGTTGAAATCGGATCAGATGCGAATGGTACCGGAGGAACAGAGCCAAGCCACATGAGAAGCCGTTCTGACTTTGATATCAGCAGAGGTGTCGGCCTGAAAATGGCAAGAGCGGCAAAAGACCGTAATGCTGCCATTATCCTTGACGCGATACGGTGGGGTACTCCTGCATGGACGACCGGAAGTTATAATGACAAATATCTTTATTATCTTAATTTTCTTAGAGGCGCAAAAGATAAATACAATCTGGATTTTGACTATCTTGCTCCTGATGAGAATGAAGGTGATTATGATATTCCCTGGGTTGTTGATATCTTGCGCCCCGGGTTGGACAGAGACGGTTTCAGCAATGTCTGCCTTACAGGTGCAGACAGTACAGAGGAATGGAATATTGCGGCAATGGTGCAGGGGAATCCTGATCTGCGTAATACTCTTGCTGCCATTACAAGACATTACAAGCAGGACAGTCCGCAGGAAGCAAAGGATTGCGGATTGCCGATATTCAATACCGAGGATCTGGCCCCGTTCAGGAACAAATTTGAATATGCTCTTATGATGGCCTATAAGATTATACGGTCATATGTGTCAGGCCGCATGGTTCAATATGTGATGCACCCGGTTATAGAGTCTATGTACGATAGCGTGCCTTATTCATATAAGGCCATTCTTGCTGCCGACAGTCCCTGGAGCGGACATTATACAATTGAACCGGGATTGTGGGTCACTGCACACTTTACGCAATTTGCAAAACCCGGATGGAGATTCATAGACTGTGCCTGTACTTCTTCCTACGGAATAAGCTCACTATGTCTGAAGGATCCTGAAAACAGTGGACTGAGCATTATTCTTCTCAATCTGAGAGAGACAGAAGAAGAAATATGCATTGATATATCAGGCTTTGATATTTCAGTTCTCAAATGCTGGATTACAAATGAAGAAAAACAGTTCATCAGAATTAGCGATCTGATTAGAAAAGGCGGTAAATTCAGTCTTGCAATACCGGGGAAAAGTATTGTCACTCTGACAACAACCAGCGGTCAGAGAAAAGGTTCTGATTACTTATCGATTCCCCCGCAGTCTGATTTCATTCTTCCGTATTCAGATGATTTTTCGACTTATGAGAAAGGAGCCCAGCCTTGTTATGCTGTTGATCAGGGAGGCGCTTTTGAAATCGGAGAATCTGATGGCAGGAAATGTCTTCAGCAGGTCATTACGCGTGATTTGAAACCTGTGGACTGGGAACGCCGTCCCACCCCTCCGCCTTTTACCTTGCTTGGCAGTGAATTACTGACAAATTGCATTACAACCATAAGATTCAGGTTTGAGGAGCTCAGCCAGTCCGCCTGTAAAAATTATGTAATGCTTGGCCTGAGAGCGAACTGGGCACCTGCACGCTGGGATTTTCCGCAGAGTTATAATCTCAGACTGTATGAAGATGGAAGATGGCTGCTTTCAAATGGTTTTACAGCATTGCGTGCCGGCTGTATTGATAATTTCAATCCTTTGTCATGGCATACAGTTTCCGTGAAAAGCGTCTATGAAAAAGTTTATGCTTCCATTGATAGAAATAATATTGCGGAAGTAACGGATCACGCACTTTCAAGCGGTAATATTGTAATCGGCAGCAGCTATAGCCTTGTCAGCTTTTCTGATTTCAGCATAGAGCCGGTTGGAAAGCTTCCTGCGGCATGCAGACGGTTTAATATCCTTGACAGCCGTATAAAATGTTCTTCCGGCTGGAGTGAGGCAGGATCAAATCCCGATAATTATTTCAGAACACTGCTGAGCGCCGGAAGGAGAGGCGAAAATATTACATTTTCCTTTTCCGGGACAAGTTTGAGTGTCATCGGCATTCAGGGAGAAGGTCTTGGCAAATCCGCTGTCTATATTGATGGAAAAGAATATGGATCAGCAGATCAGTTCTCAATGTCACCCAGATCCCGGGTCAGCATTTTCTCGGTTAACGATCTTTCTCAAGAAAAACATGATGTCAGGATCGATGTGCTGGGAGAAAAGAATGCGGATTCACAGGGGACTGCTGTCTGCATAAACGCAATAGAAACAGACGGTGAATTGTGTTGATTAAGGTATCAAGCTATATTTTGGAGGTAAATATGAAAAAATGGTTTTCTGTTTTTCTGATTGCTATGATTGCTCTGTCGCTTTATGCGGGTGGCAGCAGTGAGACAGCATCTTCATCTTCAGATGATCCTTTTGCTGAGCCTGTCGAACTTATTCTTTACAGTTCTGGTTCTTCCGGAAAGGATACGGAAATGGTGATGGACAGGTTCAATGAAATTCTGAGTGAGAAGTGCAATACGACAATTGATGTGACCTGTCTCGGCTGGGATAATTATCTGAATCAGTATCAGCTGATCCTGACTACAGGCGAGCCTGCCGACCTTATGTATGTAAATCCCAATATTTACAGCATATATGCGCCGGATGGTGCATTCATGGATGTGACGGATCTGTTCCCTGAGTACATGCCGACGGTTTACAGCTATTTTACGCAGGAACAATTAGCTCAGGCAGAGGTTGATGGGCGTCTTTATATGATCCCTTCATATGTATCAAATTTTGTTCAGAATGGAATTTTCTACCGTCTTGATCTTGCTCACAAATACGGAATCGATGAGATTAACAGCCTGGAAACATTTGAGCAGTATGCAGATGCAATTGTTCAGAACGAGGAAGGAATAAGAGTTATCGACGGTAATCCCGAACAGGCACTTTTCCAGATGTTCATGGCAAATTACGGATTTGAACCGATTGCCGCCTCAACCACTTCCATAGTAGTCGTTAAAAGCTATGACGAAATACATGACATCCTCGCATATCCGTTTACAGATGAATATGTTGAATGGGCACACAGAATGAAGGACTGGGCTGATAAGGGATACTGGAGCTCAAATGCATTATCCAGCACAATGGATCCATGGAGCAGCATCCAGGTCGGAACAAGTGCTGTGACCCAGGCTAATGCTGACGGTGCAAAAAACATGATGGGGTACATGAAGCAGAAACTTCCTGATGCGGAATGTGCATACTGGCCTCTCGCAGAACTTACAGGATATTCATATATTTATCCGATGACCGGAGACGGCTTTGCGATTCCAGCTTCTTCTGAGAATGCCGAAAGAGCGTTGCGTGTGCTTGAACTTATAAAAACAGATCAGGAGCTGTTCGATTTGTGGATGTACGGAATAGAAGGTTATCATTATTCTCTTACCGAGAACGGGGAGCTTATTAAACCTGCAGAAGGCATGGATCCTGCATCTGTCAGCAACCACAGCATGAGCGGTGCACAATATGCGATGAGAGTCCAGAACCTTATGAGAAATGATGCGGGTGTATGGGACGGTTATGATGATCTGATTGCTTATCTCCAGTCAATTGAGGTTGATAATAAGTTCGGAGCCGCATCAATTGATTATTCAGCAGTGCAAAGTGAGCTTGCTGCAGTTAATCAGGTTGTACAGCAGTATGGCTATCCTATCAACATAGGTATTGTTGATGATGTGGATGCTGCGATTGCAGAATACAGAGAACAGCTTGAGCTTGCCGGCATTGACAGGCTTGTCGAGGAAGTATCACGGCAAATGGAAGAATATTACGCCAGAAACGGAATTGTGTAATATAATCACAGCATGCCTTCCTGCAAAGAGGGCATGCTGTCAGATATGGGAAAAGGAAGTGAAGAAAAATATAACAAGATCATTTGTTATTGTATTTTCAGCCATAATCGCTGTCTTCATTCTGGCTATCTGTCTTTTTCTCCGCTTGTTCAATTCCGCCTTGCAGAGACAGATGCTTTCTCATTGTCAGATGATACTTGACAGTGACAGCCTTTACATTGATACAGTTACACGTGCTGTGAAAGATGTTTTTGACAGCATAAGTTTTGACGTTCAGGTTTCAAAGCTGCTTAATTATGAAGCCATAACCAGCGGTGATCTGAATCAGGGGTTGCAGAGACTTGATTCTTATGTGAATTCCAATTTTTACATTGATTCGATTTATATTTATAACAGAAGCAACGGAAATATTTATGTATCATCTCCGAATGGCAGGGAATCCGTATATACGGAAGATTCTTTTTTCGATGATGAAGCACTGGATATCATGAAGGATTATTCAGGCTACAGCAACATGCAGCCGCTGTTCCGTGAAGTTTGTTTTGATTATCCGTATGATACAGAGATTAATTTTATAAGTTTTCTCCGGTTCAATACTTTGAAAAAAGATGGAAGCTCTGATGTTATAATGATAAATGTACGGCAGGAAATATTTTCTGCTCTGCTTGAGGAACTTCCTGAAAATGACAGCAGGCTTCTTGTTTTTTCCGTTGCCCCGGATTCCTACATAACCGTGGCAGGAAAAGAGTACCGCTATTCTCCTCAGGCAATAAGCATCCTTCTTGATGATTTGGAGAATAAAAACAATAGCGGATTGAGTGAAGTTGACGGATCGGAATATATAGTCTGTGCACAGCCTGTGATGAACGGCTATGTTGATCTTGTTCTTATCGCAAGTGAAAGTGATATTGATTCAGTTATGCAGGACAGGGTCTGGATCTTTGCGATGCTTGCTGTTTTAAGTGCTCTTACCGCATGTGTTTTTGCAGCATGGACTGTAATAAGGAAACTGATCAGGTTCAGTCAGCTTCACCGTGATTCAATTGCAAGACTTGAGAGGGAGAAGGCGGATATGGCCAGGGAGCAGGAGAGAACCCGCCTGCTTTCATTTCTTGAAGGAAAGACAGAAGAGCAGGTTCAGATATCAGAATCTGTAGTGCTTGTAATGCTTTATCTCAATGAGTATCATACCCGGATTTCCGCTGAATATGAGAGGATAAAGGATCGTAACATATTGAAGAAGAATATTATTGAGTCTGTATCTGAGAAATCGGACATTCCTGTTCTGTTTTCTACATATGATGACGATAAATGCTTTATCTGCATCAAAAGCACGGGAACCCCTGATTTGTCAGAAAATCTGTCTTCTGCTGTTATGTTTATCAAGGATAGATATAATGTCGATATTACAGCGATAATAAGCAGAGAAGATGACTATTCTTCACTTCCGGTCCTTTTTGATGAATTGTGTGAGGCTTTGCCGTATAGGGTAATTATGGAGAAGGGCACAATAATCACAACCTCTATGTGTGATGCGAGGAATATGTGTGAGTACGTATTGCCGGAAGATTTGCTGAAAACTTTATCTCAAAATATTTTGCGCTTGAATATAAATGAAAGTATCTTGATTTTGAAAGAAATAATCAATGAAATTTCCAGCGGGTCATACAGAAGTTTCCAGATATGCATCATGCAGCTTGCAATAACCCTTGATGATATATTGACCCGCCTTCGGCTTAATAACGGCATTGAGAAGACTGTTAATATAGTTTCTCTGATATATTCTTTATCATCTTTTAACTCTCTTGATGAAATATACTCGGCCTTTGTCTGTCAGATCCGGGAAGTCGAGACACTTGTGGAAAATAATAAGAACAATCATCAGAAAAACATGATAGATGAGGTAAGAAAGATAACAGGTGAAAATTACAACTGTAAGACATTTTCCATAATTTCGATTGCAGGCGAGATGAATATGAATGCATCTTACCTTGGAAAGTTGTTCAAGAAAAATACTGGACAGACTTTTGTCGAGTATCTTCATTGTGTGAGGATGGAAAAGGCCTGCGAACTCTTAAGAAAAACTGATATGGAGATCAACTTAATTGTTGATTCTGTCGGATATAGTGACATTACTTATTTTTATAAAGTGTTCAGAAAAATGAACGGATGTACGCCTCTTGTATACAGGCAGAGCAAAAAGGAAAATAACTTATAATGGGATCTAACCGGATAAAAATAAGAAAAGTAAAGTTTTATTTGCCTGTTTGCCTCGTTGACAGCTATCATTTTGAAATAAGCAGTCCTCAAAAACAGAGAGAACACCGCAGAATTGGCAGAGGATTTAATTCTTGTCTAATCCAATCAGATAGATTTCAAAGCTGTCATCCCTGCATGCTTTGGGCTTGAAAGCCTTTGCCTTTCTGAAGAGCGTCCGCATCTTTTTAAGTATTTCCTCCTGTCCTCCTCCCTGGAATATCTTGAGGACAAGATTGCCGTGCTGTGCAAGCTGTTCTTCTGCCAGAAAAACAACCTGCTCGGCAAGATACTCTGATCTTGAAGTGTCCACTGTTCTGTTTCCTGTTGTCATCGGTGCTGCATCCGATATTATGCAGTCATAAGGACCTTCCTCAACAAGGCGTGCCCTTATTTCCCTGCTGAAGGCATCGCCTGTTATTTCAATCACGGTAGGTGGCACGGGATCAAGCCTGAGCGGATTGAGATCACATGAGACAATCTTTCCCTTTCCCTTGATGAGCGCCCTGTGAACATAAAGAGTCCAGGAACCGGGCGCTGCACCGACATCAAGCACGCTGTCACCCGGCTTGATCAAATGATGGGAAGCATTGATCTCCTCAAGCTTATATACCGAACGTGCGGGGTAACCTTCTCTGTGTGCTTTCTGGGTATATGAATCTGCTTTGTCTCTTCTGCTTGTTGCCATGTGAAAAATATTATCAGCAACGGGAGAATAAAAAAAGTGCCGGGCGGAATAAATTGGGGTGGGAGAGAGGGCCGTCCGGCACAAGTTTTATTTTTCATACAAAGGAGGCATGAAAAACTGTTGCTCTATGCAAAAATATAAGCAAAAGCCATGCCAAACACACGAGGAATAATAAAAGAGGCATCCGGGAGCTCCGGATGCCTGATATTTCACACTAAAAGGAGGTTGAAAAAAACTTGTTGCTCTGTACAAATCTATATGCAAAGACCATGCCAACAGGTTTTCAGCATGATTCTCCGTATAAAAACATGTTTTCAGGTGTGAAAAAATTTCACAGTGTGAAAAATTGTATTCTTGACGGCATATGTAAGCACCGTTATTTTCAGATTTATGAAAAATACAATCATCAACCGGAAGTTTGTCTATACATATAATAATGTGACTGCAATACTGGTTGCCCTCAACATCGCCGTATTCTGTCTCACTTATTTTCTCTTCCCGCGTCTGACATGCACACTTGCCCTTGTTCCGAGCTCAGTTTACTACGGACATTCATACTGGCAGTTTGTCACATACATGTTCACTCACGGTTCGATAAGCCATCTGCTTTTCAACATGCTTTCCCTTTATATATTCGGCACGGCAGTTGAAAGAAGAGTGGGCAGCAAGGAATTCCTTCTTTATTACATGCTGACCGGAACGCTCTGCGGTCTTGCAAGCTACGGTGTTTATTATCTTGCGAATACCAATGTGGTTCTCCTGGGAGCTTCGGGTGCCATTTATGCGCTTCTCATGCTGTTTTCAGTGCTTTACCCGCGTGCCGTCATATATGTTTTCGGTATTATCCCGGTACCGGCGCCCGTTCTCATAATCCTTTATTTTGTGATTGAATTGTTCTCTGGCATGATGTCTTTTGACGGAGTTGCCCATATGACACATCTTTTCGGACTTGTCTTCGGTCTGCTTTACATCCTCATAAGGATGAGGCTGAATCCTCTGCGGGAGTGGAGACGCTGAAATACAGCAGCAGAAATAAACATAAGGGACACAGAACGCAAAACATGACTGTGTCCTTTTTATTGCAAGGTTGATACGACTTTTGTAAATAAACTGTATATTGAAACTGAATACATGAATTTTTATTCGCTTTAATGAATATCTTGTGACATAAGAGTCTTTTCTTTGACGCTTTTGACATCTTATGTCATATGTAATTGCTGTTTTATAAGGAATTATCCGGAAAATCACTGAAATTTCCTTGACGATGCTAAAACTTATGACATAAGATAGCGATACGAAGGAAAATAAATCTTATTGATCTCTGATTGGAGGGAGATGTAAAAATGAAGAAAGGTTTAATTGTTTTAATGGCATTTCTGATGTGTGCAGGTTTTGTGTATGCTGAAAGTTATAGCTCAATTGTCTTGAAGACTACAGTAGAAGGAAGCGGTGAAATAGAAGATCCTTCGGTAGATCCTGATGCTCCTATTGAGGATGATGGCCCTGATTTCAATGATGACAACCTTGTCGGGTATATTTATTGGGAACCTGTCTTTGGAACATCTACAAAATATAAATTAGGTAGTGAATCCGCCATTGACTTGAGGCCGATTGCGAAAGGTCAGGTTGATGAGAACTATTCGAAGGGATTTGACCTTGATGGTACAGCTACTGATGCCGCAGATTCGATTGCTATCTATGTTTATACGGGAAGCAATGTCCCTGAGGGCGGTACACCAGATGTTACTGTAACATATTCAAGTGAAGGATGGGCTCTGATGGAGGATGGCTCTGCTACAGACAAACATGATATTCCTGTTGTATTTTCCACAACTACTCAGAATGTCAAAGGGAGTGACGAGACTGATATAATTACCGTATCAGCTCAAGAAGCGACGGCTGCAGGTGTTGTAGAAGGTGTAGTCACCACCGCTGCTTCTCAGGCAATAAATTTTAATGCAGAAGCTGTTACCAACACAAATGGAAAGAGTATTCTTACAGCGTTGACAATGGTCAGCTGGGCTCAGGATACAAAACCGCAGGCTGGTGATTATCAGGCTACAATTGCAATTGATATTGCAGTGAATGAATAGCACAGGCATGCTTTATGCAGGAGATTACACTGTATTTCTCCTGCATATATGACAATGAAGATATTGAGATCTGACATGAAAAAAGTACTTTTTGTTCTTGTTTTGATGTTGAGTTTCATATTATATGCTGACCAGACAGATACTCTCTTGGTGAAAACAACAGTTGAGCCCGGATATGGAGTTGATAATGATAATTCCATTTCAGGTGGAGAAGGTGTTTATATATATCTTAAAACGTATCTAGGAGAGAGTGTGCCTTCGGGGTGGGGGGATTCTTCGGATGGATCTTTTATTATGTCTGAAAACAGTAATCCAATCATTGCAAATCTGGTATCTGAGGTTGATGGCGGGGTTGATAGCTTTTTTATTCTCGTTGGTGTAAATGGCAACCCTGTGAAAGAAATCAAAACAGATATCAGGTTCAAAGTTGACGGATGGTATAAAGGTTCATATGGTGCAGTAGAAGGAGAGTCTGCAGTTGACGGATTGGATATATGGTGTACGGCAGGCGATGCTTTGTCTGAAGAAACTTCATCAAAAATATCTGTTTCGGATATATCGGGGAGTGACGCAAACGGCAAAGCTTCGGAATGTGGATTCACAATATCCCATGCGGCAGGTCAGCAGAAGGAAGTACAGCTTGTCGGCTATTCTCTGATTAAGTGGAGTTATGACGGATCAACTCAGCTGGATGCTGGTGATTACAGTTCTACTGTGACGATTACAGTAGATTCTAAGGAATAGTCAAAAAGTAAAATATAAATCAGTGATTATGAAAAGAATTATTCTAATTTTTATGGTATTTATGCTATTTGCCGGTTTTCTTTTCGCTGATGCGACTTCAAGGAATGTCCTGATTACTGGTAATGTTGCGGCTGGGACAATAGTCAATCCTCCTGTTTCTCAGGATGAAGTAATTATCAATGTAAACGGGTTGAATGTTGTTGCAAGGGTCGAGACTAAAACAGATAAAAATGCAACAGGAAATGTATTGTCATATGTTGCACCGGAAATTACATCTTCGTGGGATACATTGAATGATAAAATAACAACATCAGAGGATTCTCTGAGTTATGCAGATATTGATTTAATGCATACCTCGGATGAAGGAATAGATTCACTTACAATCAATTATGGTATATGGGGAAATGTTCCGGATGGGGAGAAGGCAGAAGTTTCTGTTTCAATTTCTGCAGAATGGACAGAAGGTACAACGAAAGATAAATTATATATTACTCCAGTGCGGAGCATTGGTGTCGAACAGAATTCTTCGTATTATGCGTCAGCTGGCACATCTGATACGGATATAGTATTTTATGGTGAAAACATACAGCAAACTGTTATTGTAGCTGCAGCTCACGGCATTACATGGGGGTATAATTCAGGTGCCGTAATTCAGGCGGATGAATATACAGCAACAATAACACTGACATTTTCACCAGGTGTGGAATGACATGATCGGGAATTTTAATAAACAGTAGGAAGTTAATTCAAGATGAATAAAAGAGTTATGCAAAAATTCCCGATGATTTTCTTTTTGCTTTTATTTGTCATGCCACTTCCATTATACGCATCTCTTTCTCTTCTGAACGAAGGTGCAGTTGGGATTATGGACGGAAGATATATTGTACTGCATTCTTCTGTCACTAACGGAGGCGGTACACTGGATTCAATTGATGATATTCCCGGTTATGAAGTTGATGGTGTTAGAATTTACGTAGGATATGCAGTTGGTGAATATGATTCTGCTTATAGTATCAGTGACATATCGTCTTTGAATAATGAAGAAGATTTGTATGTCAGGCTGGATTCGGCGGATGCTGATGTACCCGATGATACCGCAGTGACTATTTATGTTGCAGCAGATTCCAATGTTGCAAAACCGGTAAAAATCAGTTTGAGGTTCGATACTGGAGATGGTTGGATTCTACAGGGACAAAGAAATGATTATTCTTTCCCAATTATTGCAGAATCTCAGACAGTTGATGGAATAAAATATCCTGAGGATTCCAATGTGATTGCATCTGCGTGGGCTGAATATATAACACTTGAAGCGAGAAGTGGGTATCCGAAAGGTGAGGCGACACCGATTATCGCCTACTCGGTGCTGACATGGCCGAATGACGGTATCCCTGCCGGCAACTACAATGCGGATGTTTCAGTTGTCATTGTGAATGAAGGATGAAGAGGTTTGATATGAAGAAGTTTTGTTTGTCATTTCTGGTAATAGCGATGAGCTGTGTTGCGATTGTGAGTGCGGCAGATGAGATTTCCTCTTCTCCTTCAATCGGTACTCTCCATATGTCAAGCAATGTGGCTCAGGGGGCTGGTGTTGAAATACCGGAAGGTGCGGAGCTGGTAGGAAATCTTCTCATTGAATACAGCCTCAACAATACTGAGTGGTATTACGCCAATGAGGCTGAAGTTTTTGTTGAAAACCTCGGCTCTGTAAGCGACGCAATCTATCTCAGGGCAAGATACTACGGCAACGAGCCGACGGAATATAACTGTACTGTTGAATTCTCCACCACGGGCTGGAACAGGACATCAAGGAGTTTCATGACAAGCCGTGCTTCGCAGAGTGATGATTATTCACAGCTCAATTCCAATTCCGATCTTCCCATTTCTTTCGGTAATCTTGATGTCTCATATTCCTCTGACGCTGCTGCTCTGATCACCGGCAGAAGTGGCGGAATACGCGGAATCATTCAGGTTGACAGCAGTTCTGATGATTCTTTCCGCCTTGTTGTTCCCATTCAGGGACCGATCAGCGGGAATCTTGTTGCAACACTTGAAGCTTCATGGCAGCAGAGCGAACTTCCCAGCGGGGATTATGCTGCGGATATACAGGTGGAAGTCAGTACCGGTGCATGAGCTTATGCTTGAAATGAAGAGACTTGATGTACAGGAGGATATGAGATTATGAAAAGAAAAATCTTGCTTTCAGCTGTTTTTATTGTTCTTGCCATCTCCTGTGTATTCGCGGAGCAGTATACAGCACAGGTTATTCTCAACATTCAGGATGACACCAAGGTTGCATGGACGTCTGAGGAGTATAATGGGAAGAAAGATTTCGTTCCCATCTCCGAACCTGTGGAACTTGAAGGAAATGGAAATATCTTCACAAGTGGAGATGCGAAGATTTATGCATCCGGTTCTTCAAATCTTGATGTCGGTGCTGCAAAGATAAAGATTTACGGGACTCCGCTTTATGAGACTGGAAACAATACCGATCCTGCAAGAATTGACTATAAAATTGGCTTCGGCGGAAATCCTGAGGGAATAGATACAGCAGAGATTAAATGGGGAAGCACTAAAGAGACAACATCTTTATCACCAGAAGAATATGGATACATTCTGGCAGAATTCTCGTCTTCATCAGGGAATGTTACTGAAAGTGGAGTTTGGAAACCTTGGGTATTCTCTGTTCCCATAAAAATAGAGACGGACGAAAGTGCACAGGATACTGTGAACAGCCTGGTCGGTGGAACAAGTTTAACGGGAACTCTCACACTTTGTGTGGAGTCCAGTTAATAGATCTCCAATGTTTAATACTTTGACTGCACTGCTGTCTTTCCTTCTGGCAGTGCAGTCGCTTTTTCACTCAATTGAATACTCTTTTCTCAAATCTGCGTACTGCTTTTTTATAACATCATAGATGATCCTGATTCTCTCATTATGATGGATGAATGCAGATTTCATGGCATTGAGCGTAATCTTCTCAAGGTCGCGGAAACTCAGGTTGTATTTCTCGCATGCAATTGTCATTTCCTTCGTCAGGTTCGTGTCACTCATCAGTCTGTTGTCAGAACACAGGAAGACACGGAAGTTGTTCCTGAAGAAGACGGGGAAGGGGTGTGTCTCGAATGACTGTACCGCGCCGGTGCCGACATTGCTCGAAAGGCACATTTCCATCGGGATGCGTCTGTCCAGTATGAACTGGGAAAGGGAGCCGAGCTTTGTGATGCTGCCGTTCTCTATGCTCATATCCTCAATAAGGCGCACGCCGTGTCCGATCCTGTGCGCACCGCAGATCTGAATGGCCTGCCAGATGGATTCGACGCCGAAAGCTTCTCCCGCATGTATCGTTATATTGAAGTTCTTCCCTCTTATGTAGTCGAAGGCTGCAATATATTTCTTGGGCGGATTGCCGTCTTCATCTCCCGCAAGATCGAAGGCCACAACGCCCCTGTCGGAAAAGGCAGCTGCGAGTTCTGCTATTTTCAGGTTGTTCTCCGGCTTGTCGGTTCTCATCGCACAGAGTATGATGCCCACCTGCATTCCGGTTTCCATCTTGCCTTTGTTGACACCCTCAAGAACAGCGCTCACCGCTTCTTCCTGGCTGAGGCCTTTTCCCGTGTGTAGGTCGGGAGCGAATCTTATTTCAGCATAGACGACATTCTCAGCATGAAGGTCAAGCACGGCTTCATACGCCACGCGTTCAAGGTTTTCTGCACTCTGCATGACAGCAGTCGTGTATCTGAAAGCTTCAAGATAGAGGGAGAGGCTTCCTCTCCTGCAACCCTGTGTGAACCAGTCTTTCAGTTCAGCCTCGTCATAGCTTGGAAGTGCGATATTCTCCTTTTCCGCCAGCTCGATGACTGTGCTGATCCTCAAGCCTCCGTCAAGATGATCGTGGAGTTCAACCTTGGGAACTCTCTTTATCATGTCTCTCGTTACCATATTAGTATTATATTAACAAACCTGTATTCGGGCAAACTTTTCCACATAGTGCGTGAAATTTTTAAGACAGGCTTTGTAACTTTTAGCTGCAAATAGGATTAGTCAAATAAAAAGTATGAAAATAAGGGAAATTTCTATTTACTAAATTTTATTTTATCGCTAGCCTTAGGGCAGAATGAAAAAACACCAGGGAATTTATTGGAGGAATTATTATGGCTAAGAAAGTAGAATCCCTTAACAAGAAACTTCTCGCAGTAGCAGTTTCAGCAACAAAGGCCAGCGATATCAAGAAGCTCATCGAGGAAGGTGCAGAAGTCAACTGCCACAATGAATGGGGTCTTTCCCCTGTGATGCTCTCAGCACAGTACAACCACTGTGTGGCCATCACAAAGGCTCTCATCGATGCAGGTGCCGACATTCATGAGGCCGAGCCGAAGTACCGCTCAAATGCTCTTCACCTTGCAGCAAACAACTCTGACAATCCGAAAGTTGTCGAGGTCCTTCTTGAGGCAGGTGCAAACATTGATGCAAGAAACTATCTCGGTGAGACTGCTCTCATCATGGCTGTGAACAACAACCCTGAGACAAAGATGGCAACACAGCTCATCAAGTCCGGTGCAGACATCAACGCACGTGACTATCAGGGACATTCAGTTCTTGACTATGCAAAGGTTGCAAAGAGAACCTACATCGTGAATCTTCTCAAGGAGAAGGGTGCCAACTGATCCGGCTTCCATTGCATGAAGCATAAGAGACTGCTGCAGATCTGCGGCAGTTTTTTTATTTATCCCTGCGGGGTAAGAAAATCCGGACGCTCATGTGAAAACGTCCGGATTTCATTTCTTCATTCATATGCGAAATGATCAGTCGAGTTCCTTCTCAACGATATTGTCGTCGATTTCCTTCTGAAGCCTTGCGATTGTCGCCTTCACTTCATCGGCAAGATCCTCGACAAGGAAGGATGTGACTTCATCTGTCTCACGGATCTTCACTTCGACCTTGCCTTCCTTCAGGCTTCTGTTGCCTATTGTTATTCTTATTGGAATTCCGATGATGTCGGCATCTGCGAACTTGACTCCGGCGGATTCCTTTCTGTCATCGTAAAGGACCTCAATGCCGGCGGCTGTAAGCTGGCTGTAAATGTCTTCTCCCACGGCACTGTCCTTTACGAGGCAGATGAGATGCACCTGATATGGAGCCACTGAGATAGGGAGTTTCAGGCCGGCCTCATCGTTGTATTCCTCTGCAAGACATGCAAGCAGACGGCCAACACCGATACCGTAGCTTCCCATGATGACAGGCTTTCTTGTGCCGTCTTCCGCCGTGTAATAGCAGTTCATGCTCTGTGAATAGCGTGTGCCGAGCTGGAATATGTTGCCGATTTCGACACCCTTGCTAGAATTGAGTTTTTCACCGCATACCGGGCAGCTGTAGTCCTGACGTGCCGATGCGATGTCAGCGACAGTTCCGCTGTAGTCACGTCCGTAGTTTGTGTTGAGGTAGTGGAAACCTTCCTCGTTCGCTCCTGCAACAAGGTTGTTTGAATTCGCTGCAGAGTCATCGACTATGGCGATGAAATCTCCTGTGGCGCCGATGAGGGAACCGAAGCCCGGGACTATGTTATGGGCCCTTATCTCTTCCTCATGTGCGGGGCGGATCGAGTTTGCCTTTGCGGCATTTGAAAGCTTGCTTTCCTCGACATCCATATCGCCGCGGATGATTGCGACTATGAGTTTCTCCTGTTCTTCACCGGTATGGTCATTGATGAAGGTGCCGACCATGAAGACAGCCTTGGCACTCTGGCGTGCTTCAATCTTCAGGTAAGCGGCAAGATCCTCGATTGTCTTCGCATCAGGAGTCGCAATCTTTTCAAGCGGCTTCATCTCTTCCTTGTAGTATTCCTTTCTGAATGCCGCTACCTGTCTGTTTGCCGTATAACCGCAGTGCGGGCAGGTGATGATGGTATCTTCCCCGATCGGAGAAAGATACATGTACTCGTGGCTTACCTTTCCGCCCATCATGCCGGAGTCTGCGCCTACCGCGATGCATGGCAGCGCACAGCGTGAGAAGATCCTGAAGTATGCCTTGTAATGCTCTCTGTAAACCTTCTCGAGCCCTTCCTGGTCCTTGTCGAAAGAGTAGGAGTCCTTCATGGTGAATTCCCTTACCCTGATGAGGCCTGCTCTCGGGCGGGGGTCGTCTCTCCACTTTGTCTGGATCTGGTATACAAGAAGCGGAAGTCTTCTGTATGAGTCGATTTCGCCTCTGGCAAGATCGGTCACGGCTTCCTCATGTGTCATTGCAAGCACCATGTCCCTGCCGTTCCTGTCCTCAAAGCGGCTCATTTCCTTATCGATTGAGTAGTACCGCCCGGTTTCCTTCCAGATATCTGCAGTGTTGACGACCGGCATCAGGATTTCCTGTGCACCGATCCTCTCCATTTCCTCCCTGATTATTCCCTCGATTTTCTTTGCTGCCCTGAATCCGAGGGGAAGGAGGGAGAAGATGCCGGCACCCAGCTGTCTGATGTACCCGGCTCTCAGTAAATATTCATAACCCTTGCTGTCAGCTCCGCTGGGGGCTTCCCTGAGGGTTCTGGAAAACATATTTGACATTCTCATAATTATTCTGTCTCCTAAACGGTGCTTATTCTATCGTATTTTATAAATTACATGCAATTGCAAATATGAGAGTGATATTCATTAGCTGAATACTTTTTTATGCCAGCCTCGTTTGCTGCAGTGAGGACATTTCAGGTATCTTGTCGTGAAAATGTGGGGAGAAAGAAGCATAGCTGTTCTTGACGGGACATGCTTTCCATGGCAGAAGGGACATTCATATGAACCTGCAAGCCTCTCGATTTCCATGATGCAGAATATACCGGCAAGGAAAAGAGTGAAAACAGCAGCAAAGAGACACAACATCAAAATCGTGCTGTCACATGTGAAAGCAATGACCATGACTGCAATAACGAAAAGAAGGATGATGACAACCACCAGCACTGACGATATTTTCATAAGGTATCTTTCATTCATTTTTTTTCACACCTCTGTCACGGCAATGTTGTTTCGCCATTCCATTGATGATAATCTCACCATATGGACATATTTTCAATGAAGCTGGGGAAAATCTATTCTCTGCTCGTGGCGAAGGCGGAGAGGAAAGGACGGACAAAGGAAGAGGTGAATGCACTCATTTTCTCCCTCATGGGCTACGATGAGGCGTCGCTTGAAAAAGCCCTCTCTGATGATATCTCATACGGTGAGTTTTTCAGGAATGCTCCGTCTTTCGACCCCGGCTGGGTCAATGTGAAGGGCAGCATATGCTCGGTTAGGATTGAGAATATCGAGGATGAGCTCATGAGGAAGGTGAGGGTGCTCGACAAGCTCGTCGACGATCTTGCAAAGGGAAAGCCGCTTGGGAAAATCCTTTCTTTCAGTACTTCCAATCAGGCCGTCTGAGCTTTAAACTTTCCATATGAGTGATCTGAAAAATGAAGTTGCTTCTTTCATGGCCCGCCTGTATGACAGAGGCCTTACGACAGCCGGAGGCGGGAATGTCTCTGCAAGGGAAGGTGATGTCATGTACATCACGCCATCCGGCGGGGACAAATCATGTATTCCGCCTTCGATGATCGCCGCTGTCGATATTGAAAGCGGGAAGAATATGACTCCTCATCTCAGACTGAGCATAGAGGCTGAGATGCACAGAGCCGTATATCTGGCGTATGATGATGTCCGCGCCGTGGTGCATTCCCATCCGCTTTATGCATCCATGTTCTCGGCTCTTGAAGAGAGCATAGACACCCGTTTCATTGCCGAAAGCTATTACCTTCTTGGAAAAGTCGTGAAGGCTCCTTATGCCCTGATGGGCACAGCGGAGCTGGCAGAGAATGTATGCCGCGCCCTTGAAGGGTGTAAAGCTCTTCTTCTTGAAAACCACGGAGCGCTTACGACAGGAGGCAGTCTGCTGCAGGCTTTTGAAAGAATGGAAGTGCTTGAGAATGCGGCACGAATGACATATATGTGTGCACAAGCGCTTCATCCGCTGTTTCTGGATGAGACGCGGCTTGATGAGATAAAAAGGAATTTCGGAGGCTGATGTGAAGATCGAACTTGAGACGATCCCTGTATGGGACGGTGTGAAAAGCGGAAGTGAATGTTTTATATGCGACCTTATGAACAAGGCTGAGGAAGATGCCGTTGACTATTACCTCGGTCCTGCGATCATGGTTCCCGAGATACGTGTCGAGATAAACCGGAAAGGCTTCTGCCCGGCACACTTCAGGGCGCTGGCCGCAAGGAACAAGGCACAGAGCCTTTCCCTCGTCCTCGACACCTACATGAATGAGTCAAAAGGATTGACATATCCTGTTCTCGATAAGATCATTGCCTCATCCTCGGCAAGGAAAAGCCTGAAGCTTTTCGAGGAGCTTGATGAGATAAACGCGAAAAGGGAAAAAGGCTGTCTCGTATGCGACTATATGAATAACAGACTGGTGCGCTATGTCAGAACCGTCGCCGCTCTTTACCGTGATGATGAACAGTTCAGAAGCGCTCTTGCTGAAGGCCGGGGTTTCTGTGTGCATCATACGCTCTCTCTCGCTCACTGTGCAAAGGAGGAACTCTCAGGTTCCCTCCTTCCGGATTATCTTTCCCTGCTTGCAAAATTGCTGAAAGATAACCTTGAGAGATGTCAGAATGATGATGTATATCTTTCACAGAAATACAAAAGCGAGAACAAGGACAAGCCGTGGAACGGCTGTGAGGATGCACATAAACGCTGTGTGAGAAAGCTATTCGGAGAGAGCCGGATCCTCAGCGGCGGCAGGTAGACTTTCTGCTTTCCTCTTTCTCTGCCTTTTCTTTTCCAGTTTGAAAAGCAGCTGGTCGGAGAGTATGTCCTCATCGCTGCTGCAGCGCTTGAGAACTTCCTCGCTGAAATCCTCCCGGGAGATGTGCAGGTAATCAGTGTAGTTCTCTGCAAAGCGGTAGATGAGGAAGTAGTCCTTGTCGGGAAGAAGGGAGAATGCGATTGTGAAGCATTTCTTCTCCTTGTGGAAATCGCGGGCCTCTTCCTTCTCCCTGCCGCTCAGATAGCCGTCCTGCCAGTATATGGCCATCGCCTCGTTTCCCTTTCTGTCATGTATGATCATGTCGGGAGTGTAGGTCTGCTTCTCGCCTCTGATCTGGAACTGTGTGTCGCACAGGTATGCACTGCTGTTCAGCTCACTTTCAATATACATGGCGATGCGGTGGGTGATGGGACCTTTCTTCTTCTGCGTGGAGAAAAGGACGAAGTCATCACGGCAAAGCTTCTTCAGGGCCTGTGAAAAGGCATCAAACAGGATTATCTCGGTTTCTCTGTTGCTCATAACACCTCTGCTGTCACATGCATTGCACTGACACATTTTATCGTCTGATACATAGAACAGTTTTCCTGCGTTCTGATTACAGCCTTTCTTATGTTTTCTTCATCTCTTTTTCTGTCCACGGCTCTGATGCTGATATCGATGTATGTGTCTTTCAGGGTTGAGGGAATGCTTTCTCTCTTGACGCCGTATGTATGAAGGTCGATTGACTGTGTCTGTATGTCCATTTCCTGAAGAATGTCCTTCAGCGTTGACGTGAAGCAGCCGGAGAGCGCTCCCATCAGGTATTCATATGCACCCATGCCTTCTTCATAGAAAAATTTCTTTCCGTTTTTTGTGAAATATGATGAGCTGTTGTCAAAATGGGCATTCACTTCTCTTATCATCATCTGCCTCCGTCTGTATCTGTAATGATACTATTAAAATGAAAATCGAAAAAGCACGGCACGGTGGAAAAAAAGATTGAATCAAATCATTTCTTTTCCCCCAAAGTCCGTCACTTGTTGATTTTTCTCTGCCTTTGGCGCTAATGTGGAGCCATGTTGACTTTAGATTCTTTATATCAGGCAGCTTTTGCCCTGAGTTCAGTTGCCCGTGTGACGGATCTCATCCGCGCACCCAGAATGTTTCCGGAAAATGAGGTGTACCTCAAAACTGAGAACCTCCAGCTCACAGGTTCCTTCAAGCTCAGGGGCGCATATAACAAGATACACCGCCTGAGTGATGAAGAGAAGGCGAAGGGTGTTGTCGCATGTTCTGCGGGAAACCACTCACAGGGTGTTGCCCTTGCCGCGCAGAGAGCCGGACTGAGTGCGGTCATCTGCATTCCCGAAGGTGCTCCGATTTCAAAGGTGGAGGCAACCCGCTCCTATGGTGCTGAAGTCGTTCTTGTTCCGGGTGTGTATGACGATGCATACGAAAGGGCACTTCAGATTGCGGCAGAGACAGGACGCACTCTCATACATCCTTTTGACGATGATGATGTGATTGCGGGGCAGGGCACCATCGGCCTTGAAATTCTCAACGCGCTTCCCGAGATGGATACCTGCATTGTCCCCGTGGGAGGCGGCGGCCTCATAAGCGGGGTTGCCTTCGCGGTGAAATCACTGAAGCCGCAGTGCCGCGTGATCGGCGTCCAGGCTGCAGGAGCCGCAAGCATGAAACATGCCTTTGATGAGCATAAAAGGCTTTCGCTTGACCGTGTCTCCACGATTGCTGACGGCATTGCCGTGAAGATGCCGGGCGAAAAGACTTTTGACTACTGCATGAAATATGTTGATGACATCGTCACTGTAAACGATGACGAGATCGCGAGTGCGATCCTCTCCCTGATGGAGCAGCAGAAACTTGTCGCGGAGGGAGCCGGTGCCGTTTCCGTTGCGGCTGCAATGTCGGGGAAGGTTGATCTTAAGGACAGGAAGACGGTATGCCTCGTTTCAGGCGGCAATATAGACGTGACGATTCTCTCACGTGTCATCACCCGCGGTCTCATGATGCAGGGCCGTCAGGTGGAGCTTGAACTTGAAGTCTATGACAGACCCAACCAGCTTGCACTTGTCAGCGCGAAGGTCGCACAGCTCGGCGCGAATGTCGTATCCGTGGAACATGACAGGAAGAATGACAGCATCGATCTTCAGCATTGTCTTCTCCGTCTCGGTCTTGAGACAAGGAACAAGGACCATGTTCAGGAGATCATAAATGCGATCAGGAACGATCTCGGCTACCGCTGTGAGGTGAGATAGGTGAAATATCTGTTCTTCGATGTTGACGGTACTCTGCTTCCTTTCGGCAGGGGTGTTCCTGATGATACCCGTGCCGCTCTTGCCTCAGCGCAGGAGCAGGGCAATATGATTTTCCTTTCAACCGGGCGTTCTCCTGCCGAGATGGATCCGCGCCTTAATGTCATATCTTTTGACGGCGGTGTCTGTTCGGGAGGCGCAAAGGCGTTTGCGGATGGAAAGGAAATCTTCAGTTCGTACATCAGCAGCGAAGACCTTGCCTTTACGGAAGCCTTGTGCAGCGAACACGGCTGGAGACTGCTCGTGCAGTGTGATGAGGCATCATGGTACAAGGGCGACTTTTGTGAAATGTATGAGTCTCTTCTGGACAGGTATGTCGGAAGCCGTCTTCAATTCGGAAATTTCATAAAAACTGAAATCATTCCTCCTGATGCGAAATGCACAAAGCTGCTTCTTGTCACCCCCGAAGGTGATATGCAGGAGGCACGGCGTCAGCTTTGCGACCGTTATGACGTGCTGGACAATACTGTCGGCATACCGTCCTGCTTCATGGCAGAAGTATGCCAGAAGAACGTGAACAAGGGACGCACGATGAAAGCCGTGCTTGATTATTTCGGTGCCGACATATCCGACTCGATTGCATTCGGCGACGGTTCGAATGATATCGAGATAATCCGGGCTGCGGGTATCGGAGTCGCAATGGGCAATGCATGCGACGAGCTGAAGGGAATTGCCGATTATGTGACAGCGGCCTGCGATGAAGACGGAATAGGGCAGGCTCTGAGGTATTTCGGGGTAATATGAAGGAAAAAGCTGAGTACAGATCATCCAGGAGAAGCAGGGCACTCATAAGAAACGCACTGCTCTCGCTGATGAAAGACAAACCGTTTGATAAGATCACAATCACTGAAATCGCCAGGCTTGCTGATATAAACAGGGGTACGTTCTATGCGCATTTCAGAAATGTTTCCGAGGTTCTTGAGTCAATTCAGGCTGATGTTGCGCTTGAGATGAGCAGGATTTTCGAAGGTCTGTCCTTCAGCAGTATTCCCGACTGTGAGAAAATACTCACCCGGGCAGTTGAATTCATAAGCAGGGATCCCCAGTTCTACAGAACCCTTCTCTCGATTGACAACGGAAAGAATGTTGTTGAGATGTGGAAAAGCAATATAATAGGATATCTTGAGGCGGCAAGCTTTTTCTCATCCGCAGGCATTTCCAAGCAGAGAATGCTTTCTTACAGATGCACGGTAACATTCATTGTCAACGGTACGATTGAGAGCATAATGGATTCGCTTCTGGGAAAGAACAACATTCCTCTTGAAATGCTTCCTCATGAACTGGCTAAAATAATCAGGAATGAGATGAAGAACTATGTGAAGGCCTAGAACGGGCAGCAGCACAGCCTCAGGGCGAAAATGGTGCAGCAGATGGAACCTATGTTGCCCGCAGGAGCATAATTCATGGTCGTTCTCTGGTATGTGCTCCTTCCCGATTCAAGATAGTTCAGCAGCTCCTGGTATTCCATGTTTCCCGGTTCCATGCGGCATGCCTTGCGTGCGGCAAAGGTCGCTTCCATCCTGTTCCCGATACCGGCATATGCGATTGCGCTCAAGTGGTACCACCTTGCAGTTCTTTCACCTTCTCCTATCTGGCTGAGCGCCGTGAGCGCCTCATTGAAACGGTGAGCCCTGATGTAATTCTGAACGGCCTGGAAGATGAGAGGTTCTTCTTCATACGGATGGGAGGAAGAGGATGAGTATGAACTTTCAAATGGATTGTAGTTTGTCTTCTTGTTCATGAGCTCGTCATAAGCCGCATTGATCTCCTGCATTTTCTTTTCCGCTTCAGGCGAGTTGCCTGTAACGTCAGGATGATACTTCTTCGCAAGGTTCTTGTAGGCTTTCTTAATCTCATCTTCGCTCGCGCCGGGATTCACGCCGAGCACGCTGTAAGGATCTCTCATTTCGCTTTCTTCTTCTCCCCGAATCCGGACCAGATTCCACTATATACTATATTCCGCAAGATAGAAAGATTGTCATCAAGGGGAAGCTCTTCGAGAGCTTCCGTGGCAAAGCTCGCCGCAGTCAGCAGTTCCTGTCTCACATCTTCCCTGAGACTCTCATCTTTTTTTCTGCCGGAGAACGGATTGTACCGTCCTTTCGCCTTGTCCTTTTCAAGATCGTCATATGCATCAAGCACATAGATGAAATGCCCCATTCCGCTTCCGATTTTCTCAAGGCGTGTTTTCCAGTTGTCTTCAAAAGGAGCAAACACAGATGCAAGTACAGAGGCGAAACAGCGGGAAGGTTTTTCTATGTCCCTGATGTTTTCCTTCTCCATAGCGGCAAGAAGTGCCAGATTCTTTCTTACTTCACCGCTCTGGCGCGGATACTTTTCTTCCAGCATCTTTTCAGTTTCCGCAAAGGCCCTGACGAATGCAGCGGCCTTCACGCTGCCATCATCCTCAGCCTTGTCCCTGGCGCTGTACCAGGAGAGCATCATCTGCATGTCGGCGCAGTATGTGCTGAGGGATGTATCGATGAATGTCCTTTTTGTCAGCGGATGCATGATACAGTGTTCCTTCTCTTCTTTTTCGGGCGCGTTGTAAAGGTCTGACAGCAGAAGGTAAAGGAATGTGAGATCATAGCTGAGGCGCTTTGCGGCATTCCGCCCGTGCTCCCTCTCAAGGGCCTTGCACAGTCCGCAGTAGTAATATCTGTAGCGTTTCTTCTCGCTTTCATCCGCACCTGCGGGGTTAAAGAGCACGTAGCCGAACATCAGGTTTTTCCTATGAATTTCTCACCGCATTTGGGACAGGTGATCCTGACTTTTCCCTTTCCTTTGGGAACGAAACAGGCTGCCTTGCACTTGGGACAGTAGAACATCACATGGGTTTTCAGTTTTTCTTTAAGTCTCTTTTTCTGCTCCCTCTTCGCCTTTCTCTCCTGTGCTTTTGCAGAATTCCCTCCTCTGGTGAAGAAATTCACAAAAGCCTGGTTTTCCCTTGTGCGTTTCGCATCATCCTTTGAGAATACCCTGAAGATTGAATATATGATCAGACCCATGCCGAGCAGGGAGAATATTGTCCTCACATCCTGGCTGGCGAATGCAGGAGAGCAGAAAACCAGTACGAGTCCTGCAAGCGACAGGGTGAATGACAGATGGTCAGAACCGTGCCGGCCTGAAAGGAATTCCTCAATTTTTCTTTTGAAATCATTCATAGAAAGAAATATGAGAAAAAGTTTTCAAATGGTCAATAAAGCTTTAGACTGGCATGTGGAGGTTTGCATGGAAAAGATACAGTACGTGTGTCCCAAATGCGGGAACATGCATTACGAAGTGGATCAGATACAGACGACAGGAGGAAATTTCTCCAAAATCTTCGATATCCAGAACAAGAAATTCACGGTTGTCACCTGCACTCAGTGCGGTTACAGCGAGCTATACAGAAAACAGAACAGTGCAGGATGGGATATTCTCGATTTCCTGATCGGAGGCCATTTATGATAAAAGTCTATGCACACAGGGGGTACAGCGGCCTGTATCCCGAGAACACAATGCTTGCATTCTCAAAGGCGCTTGAAGCCGGTGCCGACGGAATTGAAAACGACGTGCATCTGTCAAAAGACGGAGAAGTGATGATCATGCATGACGAAAGCCTTGCCCGTACTGCCGGTCTCAACGAGTACATCTTCAACATGACGCGCAGCGAGCTGGAAAAGATCAGCGCCGGAAAGACAATGAACGACAGGTTCGGTTTCACTCCGGTTCCTTCCCTCGAGGAATATCTGTGTTTCATGAAGGACCATAAGGACAAGGTGACAAATATAGAGTTGAAATCGGCTCCGGTGTATTACCCCGGACTTGAAGAGAAGGTAATGAACCTCGTTGCCCGGTATTCTCTTGAGAACAATGTCATCTATTCATCCTTCAACTGGCTGTCTGTCATAAAGATGAAGAGGATCGATCCTTCCTGCCGTGTGGGACTTCTGTTCTCAGGCATGAAGCTTTACAATCAGGCGCCAATCATGAGACAGCTCGACATAGATTTCTTTCATCCCGATTTCCATGATATCGATGAGGCTTTCGTCAAAGGCATGCATGCGGAGGAAAGAAGCGTCAATGTATGGACTGTCAATGAAATGGAAGACATTGAAAAGGCTGCTTCTCTCCATGTCGACGGCATAATAACAAACTTCCCGGAAAAGGCGCTCTCTATCGTCAGGCGTTGACAAAGTTCTCAATTTGAGAATAATTCTCATTTTGTGAATTACAATACACGTCAGAAAACAGAAGTGCTTGAACTTCTGAGGAAAAGCACGCGCGCCTTATGTGCCGGCGATATGATCACGGCGCTGCCCGATGTTGGCTCCTCTTCGATATACAGAATACTCTCTTCTCTTGAAGAAGAGGGTCTTGTCTCATCCTTTGTCAGGAAGAGGAGGCGCCTGTATTCCTATACCGGTTCGTGTTCCCGGCATCTTCATGCTTCCTGTTCTTCCTGCGGCGCACTTATCCATCTTGATGAGGATACAAGCCGTGCCATAACGGCTCTGCTTGCCTCGAAGGGGCTTTGCATAAACGGCGGCTGCATGATTTCACTGATATGCCCGCAGTGCATGGAGAAGGGGGAAAAATGAGGAAAGCTCTTCCGCTTCTTCTGATTATCTGCCTTTTTCTTCTTTTTTCCTGCAGCAGCCATGATGAGAGCGATGATGACAGACTTGAGATAATAGCAGCCTCATTTCCCTCCTACGATGCGGCGCGCGCCGTGGCCGGAGATCTCGCCTCCGTCACAATGCTGATGCCGCCCGGAGGAGGGGAACATTCCTATGAGCCTTCGATTGAAGATGTGATCAGGATCAGTGAAAGCGATCTTTTCATTTATAACGGAGGAGAAAGCGATACCTGGATCACGTACATCCTTTCCGATCTGGATGATGATACATCTCTTTTCCCTCTTCTGGAGAATGCGGCATTCACCCTCTATGAGGATGAAGAGAACATTGCCCAGAGAGAAGATGAGCATGACGGACATGAGCACCCTCATGACAGGGTGCTTGACGAGCATGTGTGGACAAGCCCCGCCAACGAGATTGCGATCATACAGGCCTTATGCGAGGAAATATCATCACTGGATGAAGATAACAGACAGATCTATGAAAGCAATGCAGCTTCCTATATCAAAGACATAATGGAAGTGCAGGCTGCAATCGGGGATATTGTCAAGAACAGCAAAAGAAGGGAGATCATTGTTGCCGATCGTTTCCCCCTGCTTTATTTCGTCACTGAATTCTCACTTGAGTATTATGCGGCATATCCCGGCTGCAGCAGCGGGAGCGAACCATCTGCAAAGACTGTCGCATTCCTCATTGACAAGGTGAGGGAGGATGAGATTCCAGTTGTACTCCATATGGAGCTTGCGAATACTCTGCTCAGTGAGGTTATAGCGGAAGAGACAGGTGCCGCAGTCATGGAATTCTCATCCTGCCACAACGTATCAAAGCGTGTTTTTGACAGCGGCGTCACTTATGTCGATCTGATGCGGCAGAATGCTGCCGTGCTGAAGGAGGCTCTCAATTGATTCTTTTGGAAGCTAAAAATCTCACCCTGGGTTATGAAGGGCAGATTGTAACGGGAAACATAAACTTCCGTGTAGAGGAAGGAGACTACCTGTGCATAGTTGGCGACAACGGAGCTGGCAAGAGCACGCTTGTCAAGGCGATACTCTCCCTGCATTCACCTCTCTCCGGTTCCCTTGATTTCAATATTGAGAGAAACAGCATCGGCTATCTGCCTCAGAGCAGCCATGTGGACAGCAGCTTCCCGACGAATGTCGGGGAGGTCGTTCTTTCAGGCAATGTGTCACGGCTTGGGGGAACGCATTTCTTCTACACAAAAGAGGAGAAGATGCGGGCTCTGGACAATCTTGCGAAGATGGGTGTGCTGGAGCTGAGGAAGAAAAGCTTTCAGACTCTTTCGGGAGGACAGAAGCAGAGAGTTCTGCTTGCACGTGCACTTACGGCTGCAAGCCGTGTCCTTCTTCTGGATGAGCCGGCCGCGGGGCTTGATGTGCACACGTCAAGCGAGCTTTATTCACTTATCGATTCCCTGAACAAAAGCGGCATGACGATAATAATGGTGACGCATGACATCCATCCTGCGCTCAACAGCGCCACACGCATACTGCATCTGGGACAGAGCTTTTTCTCCGGCAGCCGTGATGAATATTTCTCATCTTCCGTGGGAAAGAAATATCTTGAGGAGGCAGGTCATCATGATTGAGATGTTTTCCTATGCATTCATACAGAGAGCTTTCATAACCGGGCTGCTGGTTTCGCTGTGCGCTGCCCTGCTGGGTGTGTCGCTGGTTCTCAGACGCTATTCAATGATAGGCGACGGACTTTCACATGTCGGTTTCGGCGCTCTTGCGGCAGCAAGCGTATTGGCCGTCTCCCCGATGGCACTCACGCTTCCGGTTGTCGTGATTGCGGCCGTGCTTCTTCTGAGAGTGAATGAGAAAAGCCGCATAGGAGGAGACAGCGCAGTTGCTCTGATAGCCTCGTCATCCCTTGCGATTGGTGTTGTGCTCATAAGCTATGTAAAAGGGACCAATACCGATATAAACAACTTCCTTTTCGGTTCGCTGCTTGCGGTCGGCAAAAGCGACTGCATTCTTTCAGTGGTGCTTTCCCTCATTGTGATCATATCATACATCCTGCTTTATCCCCGGCTGTATGCCGTCACGTTCGATCCTGTCTTCGCCCGCTCTGCAGGCGTGAAGGCTGACAGGTATACAACACTGCTTGCCGTCCTTGCCGCTCTCACGATAACTCTCGGCATGAGAATGCTTGGAAGTCTTCTGATCAGCGCCCTGATCATTTTCCCCTGCCTGAGTGCGATGAGGGTGATGAGAAGCTACAAAGCCGTGACAATATATTCAGCTGTGCAGGCTGTTGTGTGTTTCATCCTCGGTTTCAGTGCAAGCTATGCTTTCGGCACGCCTGCCGGTGCGAGCATTGTCATAGTGCACCTCATTGCTTTCCTGCTTGCACTGGCTGCGGGCTGTCTGAAGGAGAGGGGAATCATCCGTCACTGATCACACTGATACCACAGCTCGGCATCCCCGTATGAGGCGGCTTCTCCTTTGCGGAAGCCTTTCTCCATATATTTCCCTCTTATGCTGCCGTCCAGGAGTCCTTCACTCAGGGTGAGGTAATCACTTATGAGGGATTTGCCCTCCAGCGGGCCGTTATGCCCGATTGCAAGAGCATCGAATAAAAGAACCTGAATTCATAGGACTATAGGAAATACGCTTAGAACGGCCTTTCAACGGGCCGTTTTCTATATTTTAAGGGTTTACTGCGACAATCT
>CASFTW010000005.1 GCA_949297785.1 uncultured Spirochaetales bacterium | reverse complement strand
GCAAGAGAGCCTTGGATGTATATCTTAATAGGAAAGAAACAGAAGAGGAGCCCAAATAAAAGAGATAGATATTACTTGACAGATGTCACATCATATGAAGATGGAGTCATTCACCCGTGGACGACCTCTGCCGCCATGATCAACAGGCTTGATGCAATTGCCAAGGAAAACGGTTGTACCATTACCGGTTCCGGAATGCAGGACACGTTCTGGATCAATATGGTCGGGCTTGTTGCCGCATCATGCAACAGGATAGAGAAGATCAAAGGTGCCTATTCCTACAACGTAGAGGATTACGGCCTTGCTCTGGCAAATGCCTACGGGTGCGATCTGTCTGTTGAGGAATTCGAGGAGAAGATCGCCCATCCTGCTGAAATCGAACCGTCCTATGCATGGAATGCCAGCGAGGCAATCTGCAGCAAGCTCGGTCTTACAATCAAGTCGATCGAGCAGAAGAATGTGCCTTATACAGTGGATCATGATTTGTATTCACAGACGCTCGGCCGCACGATAAAGGCAGGACGCTGTATCGGTATGTCTTCCGTTGTCACAATCCAGACAATGCAGGGTATCACGGTTGAAGAAGAAACAATAGGAAAGGTATACGGCCCTGACGACGGCGACATGTGCGACTGGAAGATCACAGGCGAGCCTGACACGGAATTCCATATTGTGAAGCCTGCCACCGTCGAGCACACCTGTGCGACAATCGTCAACCGCATACCGTCTCTTCTCAATGCTCCTTCCGGGTATGTCACATGCGAACAGCTTGACGAGCTGCAGTATCTTGCATATCCGATGGAATATTACGTCTGATTTTTCAGATTGTCTGTCTTACGTCTGCCGGGTCAGTCCGGCAGACATTTTATCTGTTTTCAGCAGATCCTTTGTTTTTCACTTCACCTGGTTTGTCAGAGTCTTTCCTTCTTCAAATTCCTTCACATTCGCAAGCGTTGTTCCGCTGATTGCACTGAGGGCCTCCTCGGTAAGATAGCCCTGATGTGATGTAATGATCGCATTTGGCATGCTTATGAGGCGGGCAAGAGTGTCATCCTCTATGCCTTCGCTGCTCTGGTCCGTGTAGAATATTCCGGCTTCTTCCTCATATACATCCAGTGCCGCACCTCCCAGTTTCTTCTCCTTCAGAGCCTCAACCAGGGCTTCGGAGTCGATCAGTGCGCCGCGGGAGGTATTGATCAGGAAGGCTGTGTCCTTCATGGCATCAATGGTTGCCGCATTGATCATGTGCCTGTTTTCTTTTGTGAGAGGACAGTACAGCGAGACAACATCCGCTTCTCTCAGAAGTGTGTCAAGATCAGTGTACTGCACATCAGGATCCTCTGCCGGATACGGGTCGTATGCAAGGACTTTCATGCCGAATCCTTTTGCGATGCCGATTGCAACTCTGCCGATTTTTCCGGTGCCGACAACTCCGAATGTCTTGCCGTACAGATCCATGCCCACAAGGCCGGAGAGGGAGAAGTTGAATTCCCTTGTCCTCACATATGCATGTGTCAGCTTTCTGACAAGCGCGAGAAGAAGGGCGAAAGAATGTTCGGCAACAGCATGCGGGCTGTATGCCGGAACTCTCACGACAGGAATACCTTTCTCATTCGCATACTGGTAATCGACGTTGTTGAAGCCGGCAGAACGCATGGCGATGAGACGGACGCCTTCCTGACTGAGGATGTCGATGACAGTTCTGTCAACCGTGCAGTTGACAAACGGACAGACCACATCCGCACCTTTTGCCATGACTGCACTGTGGGCATTCAGCGCAGGTTCGAGGTATACGATCTCAAAGCCGTAATCCCTGTTTGCCGCGTCAAAATGCTTTTTATCATAATTTTTGGTGTCAAAAAGAACTATTTTCATGTTTGTCATTCTCCTGCATCTAATGTAATGACAAACGTTCCATAAGGAAAGAAAAAATTTCTCTCTTTCTGTGAAAGTGAGACAGGGGATGCCGCATACTGCGGCATCCTCATTCACTTCTCTGTTTTTTCCTTATCCTCTTTCTTTCCTCCGCTGTGAAGCGGATTTTCCCCGAGACTGTCTATGATGGTGATGACCAGTCCTCTTATGCTGTTTTCGGTTGTCCTGTACGGCGCGATACGCAGTGTATAGCAGCGTCCGTTCATTGCCGTAACCTCACGGTCGATGGAGATCAGATCCCTTAAGACCGTACGGCAGTCGGCTTCGATCGCCTCATCCGGGAAGCTGTGTGCGAATATCTGGATTGAACGCCCGATATCATGATCCATGAGCTGGAATTCACGTCCCACGTATTCGGTGAACTTTCTTATGTTCAGATTGCTGTCCACGAAGAGAATGCCGATCATCGTGGATGAGAGGAAGTTCGACAGGTCGTTTGTCATCATCGTCAGCTCGTCAAGCTTCAGCTGGTGCTCTGTATTTACGGTGTACAGCTCCTCATTGACGGACTGCAGCTCTTCTGTTGAACTCTGGAGTTCCTCGTTGGCTGTCAGGAGCTCCTCGTTTGCAGCCTGGAGCTCTCCGTTCACGGTTTCAAGACGCTGGATGGTGGCTCTCAGATCGCTCTGCGAGACCGAGAATTCCTTCTCAAGCTCCGCAATGCGTTTTGCGGCTGTTGCATCGAGATCGTACTTCTCCACATTCCCTTCAAGTTCTGCCGGTCTGTTTTCAAGGAAGAGAATCGCGATAAGACTTTCATCATCGCCAGCATCTGACTGCGGGACAGGCTGGATTGACAGATCTATTACCTTGCGTCCGGACGGGCAGTCGACTGCGATTGAGGTGTAAGTCACTCCCTTATGCTCGCTGCGCACCTTGCTCAGTCCCGTTGCCGCGACAAGATTGAGATCCCTGTTGACCATGCTGAAGAAATTAAGTGTCGCTTTTCCCGGCGCGATTGTGAGATAGTCGCTGTATGCGCCGAAGAAATGAACCACATTGTCATCCCTGTCGATGACGACTGAAGGCGGGAGGAATTTCTCAAGGAATCTGGAATACAGGTTTTCACCGTTGCTCTCGTCAGTCGGCTTGACGGATGCCCTTATGCTGGATGGAGAGATTGCCTGTATATTGGGAATATTGAAAGTCGGCGGGGTGAGGTCCTCGACTTTTCCATCTCCTTTATGTATGTATATCTTCTCCGCACTGCACACGGGCTTGAAGAGATTCACGTATTCTCCGGCGGTCTCGCTCTTGCCGAGGAAGAGATAGCCGTTGTTTTTCAGCGCCGAGTGGAAGATTGCGAAAAGGCCGCGGCGCAGCACAGGCTGGAAATAGATCATCACGTTGCGGCAGACGATGAGATCAAGCTTGCCGAAAGGCGGATCGGAGAACATGTTGTGTGTCGCGAAGACGATCATTTTCCTTATCTCGCGGCAGATCTGGTACTGCTCGTTCTGCTTGATGAAGAATTTGGAAAGACGGTCGGAGGAGACATCGTCGATTATGTTTTCCGAGAAAACGCCCCTGCTGGCCTGTTCGATGGCACGGCTGTCCACGTCTGTTGCGAATATCTTAATATCTCTTGTGACTTCAAGTTCCTCCATGACTTCCTTGAAGAGGATCGCGATAGAATAAGCCTCTTCGCCTGTAGAGCATCCGGCGCTCCAGACCCTTATCGGTTCATCTTCCTTCGCCCTGTCGACAATCTTGTAAATCACATTGTATTTCAGCTTCTCAAAGAAACCCGGGTCACGGAAAAAGTTTGTGACACCGATGAGAATTTCCTTTACGAGGATATTCACTTCCTCCGTGTTGTCCCCGAGAAGATGTGCGAAATCGGAAAGCGTCGCGGTATGCGTGACCAGCATGCGGCGCTCTATGCGGCGCAGGATGGTTGAGCGTTTGTAATATGTGAAATCTATCCCGCTTGCATTCTTCAATATCGCATAGATGTGCGAGAGTGTTTCCTCCTCTGAGAAAAGCTCGTCATCCTCATTTGCCTGCGCGTCTCCCGGGCGGGAACGCAGGAGTATGGGAGTGGAAGAGAAGTTCAGGATCTCTTCCGTGATCTCTTCGGGTGAGAGTATGAAATCTGCAAGTCCCGTATTGATCACACTGCGCGGCATGCCGTCGAATTTCGCACTCTCCGGTGCCTGGGCGATGACAAGTCCTCCCTTTTCCTTTATTGCCTTTATGCCGTTCGTACCGTCCGATCCCGTACCTGAGAGCACAATGGCGATCGAGTGTTCCTTTTTCTCTTCGGCAAGGGAAGTGAAGAAGACATCAATCGGATGATTGAGCGTTCCGGCATCATAGTCGGAGAGAATCAGCTGATTCTGCTGTATCGTCATGTATTTCTTCGGCGGTATGAGATAGACAGTATCAGGATGGATGCTCATATGGTTTTCCGCCTGATACACGGACATCTGCGTGTGCTTTGCGAGGATGTCCGCCATGAGGCTTTTGTAATCAGGCGACAGATGCTGGATGACAACAAAGCAGAAACCGCTGTGGGACGGCATGTAGTCGAAAAACTGCTGCAGGGCCTCAAGCCCGCCGGCAGAAGCTCCGATTCCTATGACAAGAGGGGATGCGGATACTTTCTTATCCATTTCCTGCTTTCCGTCTGTCTTCTGTGATGTTTTCTTTTTCTTGTTTTCTTCCATTTCTTTCCTCCTGTCCTGTATCAGTCTGTTTTTCTTTTCAAAAGGTACTTTTCCCTGAAATCCTGAGCATTCATCGGTTTGTCATAATAATAACCCTGAGCGTAATTGCAGCCGATTTCAAGAAGCGCCCTGATCTGTTCCTGTGTCTCAACGCCTTCCGCCACGCATCTCATTCCCCGTCCTTTCCCTATCTGCACGAGATCTTTGACAAGCATTCTGTTTGCCTCATTGTCGGCAAGCTGGGTTATGAGGCTCCTGTCAAGCTTGACCGTGTCGAATGTGACATTGGTGAAAAGCGACAGGTTCGCATAGCGCGAGCCGAAATCATCAAGGCAGACGCGGAAGCCGTAGGAGCGGAAGCTGTCCACTGCCTTTTTCAGCTCGCTATCCGTTATGGCATCGGCATTCTCCGTAATCTCAAGCGACAGCTTATCTGCCGGTATGTCCGGGTAGCGGCTCTGTATTGCGATCGTCGATGCAAGGATCGATGGATGAGTCAGAGTGACACGTGAGAAATTGACGCAAACGGGCAGAATGCCGAATCCTTCCTTTCTCCATCTGTCACTCTGGCTGAGCACTTCATCCAGCACATACAGGTCAAGTTCCCTTATGCTGCCGTGCTCCTCCAGCTTTCCGATGAAACGTGAAGGTGGAATCAGGGCGCCGTTTTCATCTATGCCCCGCACAAGGGCCTCTGCCGAGACGAGAGAGCCGTCATTCATATTGACTATCGGCTGATAGTATACTGCAAGCTTTGTGAACAGTGTCTTCTCTCCCATCGCTGAATAATCTTCCAGAGTGGAGAAGATTGAAGGTGCTATCACATGGGCTGCATCCCTGTTCATGTTCATGTCGCTTCTGGCATCATCGACAAGACGGCGTCCTGTGAAGACTCCATCCGCCCATGCGCATCCTATTCTCACATCGCGCGGATAGCGGCGCTGCAGAATCGAATTGAGCCGTGCGCACCGGCCGAGGAAAACCTGCTTTGTGGTGTTCGCACAGAAGGCAATGAACTCCGCATCCCATGTCCTGAAGAGCAGGGAAGGACCGAAAATGTCCGCAAGGGATTTCGACACGTACCACAGCAGACGGCTGCCGTATTCAAAACCTTTGCTGTTGTTGATCGCGGTTATTGCGGGAATGTCTATGCACACAGCTCCCAGAGAAGTGAATTTATCTGAATTGAGGGTATAGATTGTCGCCATGTAGGAACGCAGATCCGGCATGCCCATAAGCTGTTCGGCACTGCTTTCATTTTTCCCCTTAGCCCTGTCCGATGCCCTGAAACGTTCTTCTTCATGCATGATATAAGGAATGAGAGTGCTGAAGAGCGCGGCGCTGGCAGGATGCTTCCTGGCGTTCTCAATGCACAGGAAACCTTCGATCCTGTCTTTGCGCGAAAGTGGGAATGTAGTGTAATGCCACACTTCATCCTCCTTTCCGTCTTCCATCCTCACGCCCTGAGTACGTGTGAGGAATACGGGAGCTTTCTCTTCTATGCAGCGTTCAAGCAGGTGGAAGTTCTTCAGCATCATTCCGGATACGACCTGCTGTATGGATCTCTTGCACGGATCATCCCATTCATACGGCATTGTCACGACTTTGTCATCTTTTGCAAGGGAGAGAATATAGACACGGTCCGCATTGTAATACAGTCCAATGTTCCTGAGAACACCGAGGATTGAGTTCTCAAGACTGCTGGCAGACAGCATGGTCCCCATGCAGTTGAAAGCCACGTCTTTCTCTCCTTCGCTCAGCGGTCTTGAAAGTTCTCCTGCAAGAACGGCTATCTGTTCGTCTTTGCCTTCGTTTTCCAGTCTTGTCCAGCTTTTGTCTTCGCTTTCATTTGCGAATGACACTGTATCCACGGGGGCGTTCCACCGCTGTGAGCAGGCATATGACGCATTTGCAAGCAGTGCGCCGTATCCTGTCTGTCCGCTCTGCTGTACAGCGACACCGACCACGAAGCGCATCATCGGCGATGCGGGATTTGTACGTATCACGCGCCGGATGAATGTTATGACTTCATCGATTTTATGCCTGAGGTGATCCTCAGACGTCTCATGCGGGAAAATTACAAGCAGCCGCTCTATGCCGTAACGGCCGGCAATGCAGTTTCCTCCGAGACCGAGCGACAGTGAGGCCGCTATATCCTGTATCAGGGTTTCCTGCATGAGACTTGTCTGGCCTGCAAGCCCGTTTATCTGGAAAACTGCAAGTGCCTTCGCCGTATCATCTGTGCTGAATACTGCAGAAGCGATCTTCTCAATTGACGGCTTGTCATACAGCACTGCATCCTCGGTGAGGCTGAAATTCCCCTCTCTCAGGATTTTCTCCGTCCGGGAGGAAAGCGGAATCTGCAGCACATATGCGTTCATATACACATCATGGGTTATTGCGGACTCCACAAGATGCAGGACATGACGGACCTTCCTTATGTTTCCGCCTCTGTCAGTGCTCTCCATATCTTTCGAGACCCAGTGCCTGCCGTCTTCATGCATCCTGATAAGATCCTCAGCGGTATATCTGAACAGGCTGTCGCCGCTTTCTTTCCTGAAGAAGCCTGCCGTGAACTGTTCAATCAGCTTCCGTGGACTGGATGTGTCTATGCTTTCCGTCAGATTCCGTCCTTCCATCCAGTATTCTTCGACTTTGTTCCGGGTGAGATTCACGTGCAGGTGTACGACAAGACGGGAGAGTAGCGCCTCGGGAAGCAGCCTGGCGGGGATCCAGTCGAAGCCTTGTTCGGAGAATGTCGCGGACATCGGCTGCTCGATTCCGATTGCCCTTACTGCATGTCCCACATCGTCGTAAAGTGTGCGGTAGGAGAGGGCTGCCCAGCTGAAGAATGTGCTGTCATGATAGCGGATCATGAAATTGCCGTAGCCCTGGCTCTGTCCTGCAAGGATCTGGGATGCAAACTGCCTGAACTGGTCAACTGAATTCTGGTGGATGAAACCCCTGCTGATAAGCTGGGAGGGGAAGTCCGGCAGTGTCAGTTCCCTGTCTTCCCCGTTTTCCGTCTTCCAGTATGAGGTGAATGTCCTTTCCCGGATATCCACTTCCCACAGCTGCTGGGAAGTCTGGTCGAATGCAGTCTGCAGCCTTTCATTAGTATCTTCAAGATATACTTCGTTTTCCTTGTAGACCGTGACATCATTTGTCGTGACGAGCATTGTGACGCGGGCTGAGCCTGTGTCTATCTGAACGGCACGGATATGCCACCATTTCCAGCCGCTTGCCGAAGTGACACGGTGTGTATGCTCGACAGGATAGTGATTCTTCAGTCCGTCATAAAGATTCTCCATCAGGTTCTGTATGTCATCCGGATGCACTATCGATGCAAGCGGAACGGGGAGATGGAATGTATTGTAATCCTTTCCTATCAGACGGCAGTAGCTGGGGCTGACATACACAATCTGGGCAGTGTCTCCGAATTCCACCATCGCAACACCGCTGTCCAGATATTCAAGCAGGCTGTTTATGGGAATGGCATTCACATTATGGTAATCCTCGATCCTGTCATCCTTGCGCTGATCACGGCTTGTCAGGCGGAAAGTGTGTTTTCCTTCTTTCTTTGCTTTGTAAAGTGCGATATCGGCACTTTTGTACAGCATTTCGAAGTCTTCTCCTGTGCCGGTGACATAAATTCCCACACTTGCGGTGAGATTCACGACTTTCTTTTCTCCCAGCGAAAGCTGGAGGGCTTCACATATCTCGGCGCCTTTCTTTCCCGCATACTCCGCGTTTATGCCTTTGCCACACACGAAGACTGCGAATTCGTCACCGCCCAGGCGTCCTATTATGTCGCTGGCCCGGAAAAGATGCGAGAGTATCTGGGCCGACTGCCTGATTGCCATGTCTCCGGCCTGATGTCCCAGTGTGTCGTTGACAAGCTTGAAGTCATCAAGATCTATGATGAAAGCGGCGCAGGATTCTCCTTCCCGCATTGACCTCAGTTTCTCTTTTATATGCCCTTCCATCGTGGCGCGGTTGAGAAGACCTGAAAGAGAATCCTTTGATGCTCTCTGGAGCAGCTTTTCCAGTTCATTCCTTCCGACTGCCGCCGCTGATTTGCTTTCTTCCATAAAAACAGATTAACCCCTGATGTTTTCAACAGGACAGTGTCTTGATGCTGCAGGCAGCACTTTCATGCTGGAACACAGGGTATTGAGGCCGGTTCATGCAGTTCAATGACAATATCCGTATATTTCACAATAATAGCACACTGCATTTCAATGTGACAGGTTTAATTGCCCCGGCTTTCAAACAAAACAACAAAATTTTCACCTCTTCACGATATGGGGGTATAATATTTGTAAGGAGACTGTAATGGAAAGAAAGTTTTTTTCTCCCGGCTGTTCCGGTTTTTCATGGAAGAGTGAAGACAACCTGCATTTTCTCGGGCGCACCTATGATATGTTCGGCGATCTTAAGGGCAACATGATAACGCTCATTGCAGAAGGTTATGAACTGAATACATCCCCCTCCGGCGAAGGGGAGAAGGTCAGTCTGAGATACGGCCTCATCGGCAATGCCATACAGGGCTCCGCTTCACCCATTTTCACCGACGCGATAAACGAGAAAGGTCTCATGGGAACACTTCAGAACTTCCCGTCTTACGGCCACTTTGATACGCAGAAGGGGAAAACCGATGTGCATCCTGCATTCTTCCTTCCTTACATGCTCGGCCTTTGTTCCTGCATTGATGAACTGTGCGAAATGGTCGGTAAAATCAATCTGACAGGCGGGCTTATATTCAACTCCCATATGTCCGTGCATTATATTTTCAGCGATGAAAGCGGGGAGGCTGTCATCATCGAGCCTGATGAAGATGGCATAACTGTTCACCGCAATACAATCGGCGTTATGACGAATGCCCCCGGTTACAGATGGCAGCATGACAATCTGAAAAACTATGTTGCACTCTCTCCGTTTCACACCCCGCCGCGGCCTCTTCTGGGCGAGAGTGTCTCGACATTCGGCAACGGCACCGGCGGCAGCTTCGGCCTGCCCGGCAGTTTCTCGTCTCCCGACAGGTTCGTGCGTCTTGCCTTTGCCAAGGATTTCTCTCCTCCAGGAAAGAATGAGGAAGATACCGTGAACCGCATGTTCAGTATTTTCTCAACCGTAACGGTTCCTGACGGTATGCTGAGGGAATCGGCGGAAAGTGAGGAATGCGAGAAAACGCTGTGCACCTGCGTTATGTGTTCTGAAAGCCGCACGTATTACTTCTCTCCCTTCGAGAACAGGAGAATCAGCGCGTACTCCCTTATGAATGCCCTCCGTCTGATGAAAGACGGGGAGAAGATCAAACTGTATCCTCTGCCGCTGGTATGTGATATTGATCATGTCGTCTGAGGGATGATCCGTTACTTAAAAGAAGAATGCTGATATTATAGTTGGCGTTCTTCTTTTCTTTTTTGACTTTTCAGCCTAGATATATTATAATTCTTTGTAATATAAGACAAAGAAAAGAAGGAAATTATATATGGCAGATATGATTCTGGTCAGGGATGCAGCTGAAAAATGGGGACTGAGCGAGCGCCGTGTTGCTTCATTGTGTGCGTCCGGTATGATAGAGGGCGCTTTAAGAAAAGGTCATGTCTGGATGATTCCATCTGATGCACAGCGTCCTGTTGACGGGAGGCTTAAGGAGCAGAAAAACCTTCATCTCAGTTCTGATATGCTTCGTCTCCCCGTTGGTATCATTGATTATAGGGAAATAATCGACAATGGCTATTACTATGTCGACAAAACACTGTTCATAAAGGATTTCATCGATGAACTTCCGAAAGTGGTTCTGTTCACCCGTCCGCGCCGTTTCGGCAAAACCATGATGATGAACATGCTGAAAACCTTTTTCGAAAAGAGTGATGAGAATACATCCCGCTATTTTGAAAAGCAGAAGATATGGGGTTGCGGTAAAAAATACAGGGATTACCAGGGCCGATATCCGGTGATCTTTATTTCTTTCAAGGACGTGAAGAAAAACAGCTGGAAAGAGACATATGAGAGCATATGCAATCTCATTGTCAACGAATTCATCCGGCATAGTAAAATAAGCTGCAGCCCTCTTGTTTCAAGAAAAGATTTCTATTCCAGAATAGTGGGATACAAAGCAGACCGTGATGATTATGAAATGTCCTTGAAAATGCTTTCCCAGATGCTTAATGAGTATTACGGCATACCGCCTGTAATCATAATAGACGAATACGACATTCCTATTCATCAGGGATACCTCAAGGGGTTTTATGATGAGATTATCTCATTTATGAGAAATTTCTTTTCAGGGGCTTTCAAGGATAATCTGAATCTTTCATACGGTTTTATGACAGGTATCCTGCGTGTTGCCAAAGAAAGCATACTGAGCGGCCTGAATAACCTTAAGGTTGTCTCTCTGCTCGATAAGAAATACAGCCGGTATTTCGGTTTCACATCCGAAGAAGTCCGTGCAATGGCAGTGTATTACGGCAAAGAGGATAAAATTGACGAAATCTGCCGGTGGTATGATGGTTTCAGATTCGGCAGCGATCATATTTTCAATCCATGGTCAGTGATATGTTACTTTGACAATAACTGCGAGGCACGTCCGTACTGGCAGGCTACCGGCAGCAATGAGATTATAAGGGAAATTATAAGGGGTGCGGACAAGGAGGTGATGGAAAACCTTTCCTCAATAGTCAACGGAAAATCTGTAATGACTATGATTGATGCTGATGTCGTGTATCCGCAGATCAAGAGTGATCCTTCCACAATATACAGTTTTCTTCTTATGACGGGATACCTGAAAGCAGAGGATCCCGTCATATCCCCATCTGGGGATTATTTATGTAATATCTCTATCCCAAATAAGGAAATAAAGTATGTATACTCAAAAGAGATACTCAGTGCTTTAAAAGATTATTTCCCTGCAACTTCTGTCTCTGGGATACAAAGTGCATTGCTGTGTGGTGATGCGGTACAGCTGCAGAAACAGCTTGCGAAACTGCTGATTCAGTCAGTAAGCTATTATGACAGTGCAGGTGAGAGCTTTTATCACGGGCTTGTTCTGGGCCTTTGTGCTTTGAGCGGGGATTATTTTCTGACTTCAAACCGGGAATTGGGGAACGGAAGATTTGATATTCAGATGATGCCTCAGAAAAAGAATCTGCCGGGGATAATAATTGAGCTAAAAGCCGCAGATGAACCGGAGAATCTGAAAAGACTGGCAGATTCGGTATTGCAGCAGATTGATGAGAAAAAATATGATACACAGATGAAGAGCATGGGGATAACGAAGATAGTGAAATACGGTATTGCCTTCTGCGCAAAGGATGTGGAAATGAAGAGTACCATGGATTGATTTTGGGACGGGTCTGCAGATGCAGCCCGCCTTTGAACTGTATCCATTCATGAACCGATCGAATTCTGATCTTTCCAGTCTTCAATGAAATTCTGCACTTCTTCTTCCATGGCTTTTTTGTCTGGAAGATAGAGTACATATTTTGAAGCGAATATTTTGTTTTCTATTCCTCCAAGGACATATTCTATTTTTGCGGATGGCTTATCAGTACATAGAATAATACCAATGGGAGCATTATCTTCTGGATCATTCACTTCAGCTTTGTAGTAGTTGAGATACATGTTAAGCTGTCCGACAGCTGCAGGTAACAGCTTTCTTGTTTTAAGTTCGATTATCACATAGGCTCTGAGAATCTTGTTGTAGAACACCATGTCAGCATAATAATGTTCGTTGTCGAATGTTATTCGTTGCTGTCGTCCTACAAACATGAATCCTTTACCGAGTTCAAGCAGAAATTTTTCAATATGATTTGTCAGTGCATTTTCGATATCAGCTTCCATGACAGGTTTGTTTTCCGGTAATCCCGCAAACTCAAATACATACGGGTCTTTCAATATGTCTTCAGGTTTTGCTATTTCCTGTCCTTTTTCTGCAAGCTTCCTGACTTCTTCTTTGTTCTCTTTCCCACGAGAGAGCAGAAGACGTTCATACAGCGATGAATCAAGCTGTCGTTTCAGCTCTCTTACGGACCATTTTGAAGCAATGCATTCCTTCTCATAAAAGCTACGTTTATTGGTATCTGAGATTGAGAGAAGCTCGCAGTAATGTGACCAGCTCAATTGGTCAGACACTGTCTGACTTTTTTCATAAACAATGAAAAAACGTCTCATCATTTTAAGGTTTGTAGTTGAAAATCCACTTCCAAGTTCTTTTGTAAGTCTTTTTGATAGATTTTTCAGTGTCTGTTCACCGTATTGGGCTCTTTCCATGTTTTTCTGTTCGTTTTCGACAATAAGTCTACCGACATTCCAGTAGGCAGAAATCATTTCCGTATTGACAGCTCTCACAATGTTCTGCCTTGATGTCATGATTATTGACTTGATACTTTCGATAAGACTGTTATCATCAGCTTTTACATTTGGTGCTTTCATGTTCAAATCTCCTTGTAGAGATTGTATGGTAAAGACATATGAATATGCAATGGTTTTTCCTGCTGTATGTGAAGGACTTGTAATATTGGGTTAAGAAAAAGAGCGGACCGGAAAATACAGGCCCGCCTTTGAATCTATGTGTTCCGTTTTTCAGAATTCGATAAGTTCGTACTCTCTTGTTCCGTATCCCAGTTCTGCTGCCGCCTCGATTGTGTGGATGCCGTTGCGGCTGTTGACTCTCTCCATGAAATGTTCCTTTCCCGGGTCATCACTGTTCATGACAAGATCAATGCATGCCTGATCGATTGCAACAGGATCAAGGGATGCAAGGATACCGATATCCTTCATGCAGGGATCCTCTGCAACTTCACAGCAGTCGCAGTCCACAGAAAGATTCTTCATCACATTTATGAATGCGATCCTGTCTCTGAAGTGCTTCACCACAGTCATGGCGGCATCTGCCATCGCTTCGGGAAAGACTGTGCTGTTTGCATGTTTCTGCCAGGTCTCAAAGCGGTCGTCAGTGACACCTGCCGAGTGGATGAGCGCTTTTCCCGCACGGCTTGCGCAGCCTATTGAAAGCTGTTTGAGAGCTCCTCCGTAACCTCCCATCGGATGCCCCTTGAAGTGGGCGAGGACCAGCATCGAATCATAATTCAGGATGTTCTTTCCCACATGGTTCTCTCTAAGGACCTTTCCGCCTGTCACATTCCAGATGACATCGGGTTCCTCTCCGTCCATAAGATCGACATTGAAGTACTTTGTCCATCCGTGTTCTTCCATGAGTTTCCAGTGAGATTCAGTGTTGTCCCTCACTCCGCCGGCAGCATCTCCGTATGCGGTGTTGCATTCAACAATGGTGCCGTTCACTTTCTCAACCATCGGGCGCCAGAATTCAGGTGTCAGGTAGTTCTGGTTTCCTTTCTCTCCTGAGTGGACTTTGACTGCCACTTTACCCGGAAGTTGTATGCCGAGTTTTTCATAGGCTTCAACAACTTTGTCCGGTGTAATGGTTCTGGTGAAATAGACTTTGGCTTTCATGTGATTTCCTCCATGGATGCAATTCTTTTTTCTGACAGTGTGTCAGTGTAATGATCACACTGTTCTGACATGCTGTCAATATAGATGATGATTCTCCATTCATGTTGCCTGCATGCCTGAAGAGAGGCTATCCTTATACACATAAGGAGAGAGGTGTATGCTTGAACTCACAGTCGGACACAGCGGAGAAGACTATTACACAATACAGGAAGCCATTGATGCGGTTCCTTATGAGACGGAAGGAAAGATAATCATAAAAGAAGGAGTGTATGAGGAAAAGCTTTTTGCCGACAAGAGAAAGCTGACGGTTGCAGGGGAAGGCCGCGTTGTCATCCGCTGGAGTGACAGTGCGCGCACGATAATGCCGGACGGGTTTAAAAGGGGAACTTTCAGAAGCTATACCGCATTCTTTTCAGGACATGAACTTCATCTTGAGAACATACGCTTTGAGAACAATGCGGGATGCGGTGCTGAAGCGGGACAGGCCCTGGCCCTTTATCTTGATGTGCAGAAGGCCTTTCTTGATAATGTGGAGCTTTACGGTCATCAGGATACTCTTTTCCTTGCGCCTCTGCCTGAAAAGGAAAGGGAAAAAAGAGGCTTTTACGGACCGCGCTGTTTTTCCCCGCGAACTCTCAACCGGGTGTATGTCAGAGGTGGCTCCATTCATGGCGGTGTGGATTTCATCTTCGGAGGAGCTGATGCTCTTTTTGAGAATGTCAGGATAGTTTCCAATGAAGAAGGTTATGTCGCGGCACCGTCAGGCCATGCAGATGATATCGGCTTCATATTCAGGGACTGTTCGTTTGAGCATGAGGATCTTGAAGATGAATCGGTCTACCTCATGAGACCATGGCGGCCTGAGGGGAAGGCATCGTTCATAGACTGCACTTTCTCATCACACATAAACAGGAAAGGTTTCTGTCCGTGGAAAGGAATGGAAGAAGAGGCTTCTCTTGCCTCATTCAGGGTGAACTGCGGCTTTTTCCCTGCTGAGTACATGATGGAAAAAGCTGAGCCTGAGCTTCTTGTCAGGCGCTTCATGTCCCTGATTGGATAGTTTCTTGTATTTACCTCACCATTGCGCTAGCATGGAGGCAAGAGGTTTTTATGAAGATACTGGTTTTAGGCGGTGTAGCGGCCGGAACTAAGGCTGCCGCCAAGCTGAAGAGGGAAGACAGATCCCTTGATGTCAGGATCATTACGAAAGGCAATGATATTTCCTATGCAGGGTGCGGACTTCCGTATTACATAGGAGAAGTGATTGAGGACAGAAGTTCGCTTATCGTGAACACCCCTGAAAAATATTCATCCCTTACCGGTGTGGATGTTCTGACCGGCACTGAGGCCGTCGGTGCTGACTTTGAGAAAAAGACTGTCACCTGCGTTGACAGGGACGGAAACAAAAGGGAAGAGAGTTATGACAAGCTGATCATAGCGACAGGTGCCCAGAGCATTGTTCCTGCAATTGACGGAGTGAAGAATGAAGGTGTCTTCACGGTCCGCACTCCCGATGATGCTGAGAATATAAGGGCATATGCGAAGAAAGACGGAGTGAGAAAAGCCGTTGTCGCAGGGGCCGGTTTCATCGGGCTCGAAATTGCAGAGAACCTGCGCAGACAAGGGCTTTCAGTCACCATCATTGACATGGCTGAACAGATAATGCCCAATGCCTTTGATGTGGAAATGGCTGCATGGGCCAGAAAGAGAATTGAAGAGTCCGGTACCAGAGTGCTTCTTGGAGCAAAGCTTGAGGAGATCAAAGGAGAAAACGGAAAGGCCGTGTCAGTCAGGACTGACAAGTCCGAGATTCCAGCCGATATGGTAATCCTCTCACTTGGTGTGCGTCCTTCCACCTCATTCCTTGAGAATACCGCGCTTGAGATGGAAAAGGGTGCGATCGTTGTCAATCAGAACATGGAGACAAATATTCCGGATGTCTATGCGGCCGGAGACTGTGCACTTGTGACAAACAGGATCACAGGAGGGAGAATGTACTCTGCAATGGGCTCGACTGCGAACATAAGCGCGAGGGTTCTTGCAAAGAACGCTGCCGGAAAGAATGCCGTTTACCCAGGCGCCCTCGGGACCGGCGTTGTCAGGATACTCGACAATCTCAATGCGGGACGCACGGGTCTTACCGAGGCTGCTGCCGTTAAGGAAGGTTTTGAGGTCGTCACTGCAATTGCGGTGACAGATGACAAGGCACATTATTATGAGGGCGCCTCGTCCTTCATCATGAAGCTAATTGCCGAAAGGAAGACCCACAGAATACTCGGTTTCCAGGTGCTTGGAAGCGGCAATGTGGACAAGGTGAACGATATTGCCGTTGTGGCAGTGTCAAAAGGCATGAAGGCGGAGGAGTTCGACACTATGGATTTCTCCTATGCTCCTCCGTTCTCTACAGCAATTTCCCCGTTCACACAGGTGTGCAATGTGCTTGAGAACAAGATTCTCGGACAGCTTGAGACCATCACGCCGCTTGAGTACATGAAGACAAGGGCAAAGGGATACAGGGTGATTGACGTCATGCCGGAGAAGACGATCCCCGGTGCTCTGTGGATCGATCTGGGCAAGGTCACCGGTCCTCTTGAGGGCATCGCACAGGATGAGAAGCTGCTTCTTGTCTGTGCAAGGGGAAAGAGAGGATATTTCCTCCAGAACCGCCTGAAATATTACGGATACACGAATACAAGAGTGCTTGAAGGAGGTCTCACCTTCAATGATGTCAGAGTCGATTTCGGTTCCGTGATTCCGCCTGAGGAAGTGAAAAGGGTGAAAGGACTGGGATGTCTTCAGGACAAGAGACAGCCTGATCATTTCAATGTCCGCGTGATAACAAGGAACGGAAAACTCACATCAGATGAACAGATAGCCGTGGCAGAGGGTGCAAGGAAGTTCGGAAGCGGTGAAGTGACTATGACAACACGTCTGACACTTGAGATTCAGGGTGTTCCCTATTCGAACATCGATCCTCTTATGGCATATCTGAAGGAGAGAGGCCTTGATACCGGCGGAACCGGAAGCAAGGTCCGTCCGGTGGTTTCCTGCAAGGGCACGACCTGCCAGTACGGTCTTATCGATACATTCGACCTGTCTGAGAAACTTCACAAGATCTTCTATGAAGGATGGCACGGTGTGGCTCTGCCTCATAAATTCAAGATCGCGGTCGGCGGCTGTCCGAACAACTGTGTCAAGCCGAGCCTGAACGACATCGGAATAATGGGTCAGAGAATAGTCGACTTCAACTTCGACAAATGCAAAGGCTGCCGTGTGTGCCAGATTGAGAAAGCCTGCCCGATAAAAATCGCCCATCTTGAAGACGGGAAGCTGGTTGTGAAGGACAGCGAGTGCAACCACTGCGGCCGCTGCCTTGACAAGTGCCCGTTCTCAGTCACTCCGTCATATACGACAGGGTATGCCGTCTACGTCGGCGGACGGTGGGGCAAGAAGATAGAGCTCGGCAAGAGACTTTCACGCATACTCACAAGCGAGGAGGAAGTCATCCAGCTTGTTGAGAATGCGATCCTGCTTTTCAGGGACGAGGGAATCAGCGGCGAGCGCTTTGCCGATACCGTGAACCGTCTCGGCCTTGAGTATGTCGAGGATAAACTGTTCAGCGGCAAGATTGACAAAGAGAAGATCTTGAAGAAGAATGTTACCGGCGGGGCAACCTGCTGATAGCAAACAGGATTCAGGATTTGCCAGACTTGTATTGAAAAGGAAAGGGCTTTGAAAAATCGTAAATCCTTCTCATGAGGATAATATGTTCAAAAAGCCCTTTCTGTGTCTTTTAATGCTGCCTGCACTTCTTCCTCCGCTTCATGCATTCACGACGGCATGTCTCAATTCATCGATTGCCGATCTCTTCCTTCTTGCCGGCGGCAGTGTTGATATTACGGTGCAGGATTCGATTGACAGAGGTTTTGTGCCTGATGATGTGCTTCTTGCCGATTCCGCATCGGGGATGAACATCAACAGGGAAATTCTCATTTCCGGCGTCCCGGATCTGGTCCTCGGCTCTGCAGACAGTGCATCACATGTGAAGCTCAAGCATTTCCTTGATGAGAGAGGTGTGGATATGATTCTCATAAAGCAGGACAGCTTTGAGGACTTCCTTTCAGTTTTCAGGACTCTCACCGAAATTACAGGACGGGGAGATCTTTTCGTGAAATACGGCCTCGGGCAGAAAGCCGGCATTGAGGAAATCATAGAGGAATGCAGAGGAAAGGAAGATAAGCCGTGCGTTCTTTTCGTAAGGGCGGGAAGCGCATTCTCGTCTGTCAGGGCCAAGAGGGCTGACGATCATTTTGCTGCAGGTATAATTGAGGATCTGGGCGGCATCAATGTCGCGGATGAGGCCGGTATCCTTACGGAAAGCCTTTCCCTTGAGGCCATGATCACAGGCGATATCGACAAGATACTGATCGTTCCACAGGGAGAAGAGGATGAGAGCATCAGATACATCAGTTCGCTTTTCAGCCGTCCGGGCTGGAGGGATGTGAAGGCAGTCAGGGAAGGGGAGGTTCATTTCCTGTCAAAAGATCTTTTCCATTACAAACCCAACGGACGGTGGGAAGAATCATACAGGGTGATGGCAGAGGTCCTTTATGGGGAGTAAGTACAGGTTTCCGTCTCTTGTGATGCTCCTTTCGCTTCTGCTGGTTCTGGTTTCCATCCTGTCACTGTTCACGGGAAGTGCCGATCTGGATTATTCCGGGATTTTTGAAAGCGGTTCGGGGAGCAACATAATATTCTTCTCTCTGCGTCTGCCGCGTCTTTTTGCCGCAGTTCTTGCCGGTTTCGCGCTTTCCCTGTCCGGACTGCTCATCCAGAGCGCAAGCTCAAATGATCTTGCAAGCGGGAATATAATCGGAATAAACGCGGGCGCGGGCTTTGCCGTACTGCTTTTCCTTGTCTTTTTCCCCGATCTGTTCTTCCTGCTTCCGTTTGCAGCGTTCGCGGGAGGGCTTGTCGCTGCTGCCATTGTTTTCGCCATTTCCGCATTCACCAGAAACATAAGCCCGTCAAATTCACTCATCCTTGCCGGAATTGCGGTGAACGCGCTTTTCAATGCGCTTATCAGCACACTGAGCTCCCTGTTTCCCGATGTGATGGCATCCTACAGCTCGTTCTCAGTCGGGGGCTTCGCATCGGTATATGCCTCAAGCCTGAGTGTTCCAGCCATCCTCATAGCCGCTGCCGGAGTTATGTGTTTCATCCTTGTTCCCGTGATCAACATGATAAGGCTCGGAGATGAGATAACGGCATCGATGGGCTACCGTCCGGCGGCAATCAGGATAATGCTGACTTCGATTGCCGCGCTTCTGGCATCAAGTGTTGTGTCATTTGCCGGACTTCTTGGTTTTGTAGGACTTGTCATTCCGCACCTATCACGCTTCCTGAGCGGAGGTGAGGCGGGAAAGAGCATGGTGACAGCATCCCTGGCCGGACCTCTTCTGGTGGTCTCTGCCGATCTTCTGGCGCGCACTGTCATTTCTCCGGGTGAGCTTCCGGCAGGCATCTTTCTCGCCATTGTCGGTGTGCCTTTCTTCATTTTTCTGCTTGTGAGGAGGAAAAAACATGGTTGAAGCTGACAGCCTTGTCCTTGAAGAAGGAGGAAGCCGCCTGCTTGACGGGCTTTCCTTCACTCTTGAAGAAGGAAGAATATATGCACTGTGCGGTGTTAACGGCAGCGGCAAGACCACACTGATCAGAACACTGAATTCCTATTTCCCTCATTACGGGGGAAGTCTCCGTTTCAATGGAAAGGAACTCTCCCGCTGCGGCAGAAAGGAAAAGGAAAAACTTCATGCCGTTCTTCCACAGAACATTCCTGTCTCATCAGTGAGCACGTCAGCCCTTTTCGAGCACAATGCCGGAGCCGCCACGCTACTTGATGAATTCTCTCTTTCCCATCTCATGAAACAGAACCTTGCAAGTCTTTCAGGCGGGGAAAGGGTGATGGTGTTCCTCTCCCTCATGCTCTCCCGTGATGCACTTCTCTATTCATTTGACGAGAGTGAGGCCAATCTTGATGCGAAATACAGAAAGCTGATCGAACAGAGGATGAGAAATCTTGCAGAAGAGAGAAAGACCGTTCTGGCCTCATTCCATGACATCAACAAGGCACTTGAGATAAGTGATGAGCTCATTGTCCTTTCAAAAGGAAGACTGGTCTTCAAAGGAACACCTGCCATGTTCATTTCTGATGATATAGGGGGAAGATTTTTCTCCCTCACTCTCAGAAGACTCACTGATGAGGACGGTCGTCAGTACTCACTCTTTTTCTAGTTCCTTCATATGGCGGATGAAGATCTCCCTGATACCCGGAAAGAGTGAGAGTATTCCGCTTTCCACTGTCGTGACAGAGTATCCTCTTTTCATGAAATGCTCTCTGCAGCCGGTATTGATCTCATGTGCGGCATGATGACCGCAGGTGAGCAGAAACGGAATGAGCGTGATGTTCCTGCATGAAGGAGAGACATCTGTGTATCTGTCTTTTCCTTTCAGTGCCGTGATGATCACATCGTCTCTCAGACAGTTCTGAAGTGTTCCGAACTCTTCTATCCTCCGCATCTCATCCCCGTGTGCGATGAGAATGTAGTTGTGATCCGTCTTCCTCTCCAGAGTGCGGTTTATGACAGAGGCGCATTCCCTTATGTCTTCTGTCCGGCAAAGCAGGGGCGGCGCTGTTTTAAATCCGCATGAGAGAAGCTTTTCATAGGTTCCGCCTCTCTGGATGAGAAGCGGAAGCATGAGAATCTTCTCATCAGCTGGAAACACAAGCTGGTTTGCAACGTCCTTATGCATCAGGCTGATGCTCCCGCATGACACTGATGATTCTGCCTGCAGTTCTTTTATGAATGACGAAAGCTGTGACATTGCTTTCTCATCTTTTGTGCCGAAGTATGCGATGATTATTCTTTTCTTCATTTTTCTTTCCTATCCAAAAGAAAGTGCGATCTCAAGCGAGAGGACATCACGCGGAGCAAGGCCGTATACTACGCCGAAGTCCTGCCAGTAATAAGCCGCGGCGATTTCAAAGCAGAGGAAATCCAGGGTGATTCCGCATGCGGGGTAGCCTCCGTCAATGCCGAGGTTTATATCAATGAATTTGGTTATCCCGAGTGAAGCTCCGGCATTCAGGCTTTCAAGCAGGTCCGGGTATGAACGGATGCGGTTCCAGCCTCTCATCCCGATTTCAAGGTCAAGGGAGACGAATGACCACTGTCCGCTCCATCCTGCCGCAGTGTCTGTCTCAACAGGATTTGGGAGAATGAAGGAATTTCCTTCGCCATCATTCATGTGATAGCCGCTGCCGAGGTTTCTCACGACGAAGGCAGTGGAAAAACCGAGAGGATAAGTGATGTTCACACCGATATCTGCAGATACCGCATGTCCGCTGTATATGCTGAAGCCCCCGCTGCCGTCAGGATCAAGCATGATGCCGACCACTGTCTCAACTCCGGCCGGAGATGTGTATATCATGTAGTCAAGATTCAGGACGGCACCGGCTGAAAGCGACCAGCCGTTCTCAAAGTCGAATTTACGAGCAAAGCCTGCAGAAAGGGTTCCGTTCAGGGCAAGTGACAGATTCAGTCCCACTGAACCGCCTGTGGTTATGACTCTTTCCGATGCGCTTATGCTTGCTCCCATCCCGAATGCCGTAAGGGATATTCTCTCCTCAATTGAAAGCAGCGGCATGGTTCCTGAAAATTCCCTCAGCAGGTCGAGTATGCCGCTGACCATTCTCTCCTCATCCATTGATGCGATATCTGAAATGTTCTCCACAAGGTCATTCGAGAGGACTCCGGAAGCATTGAAAAGCCGGGCGGTGAGCGGAAGTTCGAGAGAGAAGCCGGAGGATGCGAGGAATGCGGGGTTATGGGAGAATGCATAGCTGACATCTCCGCTTGTGAGAACAGCATTTCCTCTTGCCTCTGCATCCAGCGATATTGCAAAAAGGCATGCTGCGGATGCTGCAAGGATGAGGAGCACTGCATAAAGTTTCTTCCTCATAATATTTCCTCCACAACATCGGAAAGGCTGAAGAATGATCCTATGTCCTTGCCGACAAGATCGATCTGTGAAATTGCATCAAGCAGCACTGATGTGAGCTCGACTGCATTTGCGGATACGTTCTTCATAAGATTCACATCTCCGCTTCCGTCCCACAATGATATACCGAATTCGACAACATCATACGGCGTATCGATGATCAGTATGTAAAGCACGTCGAAGACTGAAGCGATCGTATCAGCCGTGAGCTGGATTGTTATGTAGTCTTTTATCGTGTCTGTTTTCGCTTTGATGACTTCATTTCCAAGCTCGTCGAAGAAGTCTGTCAGTCTTTCGGGGTTTATTTTGATTCCTGCAGCCTCAATTTTTTTTGAAAGTGTGCTGATGAAAGATCTGATACTGCCAAGGATTTCAATTGCAAAATCTTTTGTATCCTCGCAGTAATTCTTTGAGAGCGCATCAAGCGGGCGGGAAAGATAGGAATCAAGATCACCGTAGCGGTTCAGGTAGTCTATGGTCTGGATGAGAGTATCTGCTTCTTTATCACTAAGCTGCTTTATTACATTGTAGTCTCTTTCCGGCTTGTAATTGATACTGATGCTTCCAGAATAGTCATCGGTCAGGGACAAGAGATTGAACTCTGTACCTTTTTCAAGACAGACGGTTTTTATTATGCCTTTGCTGTACTCAGCCGGATCATACAGTCCCAGAGCCGTATAGATACCGGGATCACTGCATGATGAGAGACACAGTACAAATGTGATTAGAATTGTAAAAACCGCTTTCATATCCTCCGCCTTACTATGAAAGCTTACACCAGCATCCGCTTTCACTCAATGATTGAGGCTTTCTGCTACTGAAGGATTGCAGTTGTGATTCTTTCCGTTCCTTTTCTGAATATTCTGACAAACTGTCCCACGAGAAGCGCTGCTGCAAGTGTGCCTTCCCTTATTCCATTCAGACGGGAGAGAAAGAGAAGTGAGAGAATGATGGAAACCGCCACCAGAGTGACATCGAAGATTGTCTTCATGTTGCCGAATCTGATCTTCAGTGCTCTGCTCAGTGTCAGCACGATTCCTTCGCCCGGAACTGTCACAAGCCCTGCCGCGACTTCCAGACTCACTCCGGCTGCTACAAGGATTATTCCTGCTAGGCACAGAAGGCACTGGGAAAGATAGCCGGAATATGAGACAGAGGCGAGTGCGGCTGAGAAAACATCAATCATGGTACCGAAGACAATGGTTGCTGGAAACTGGAGAAGCTGGAAGAGCCTGAAGTCTTTTTTCAGGATGATTATCTGGAGAATTATGAAAAATGTGTTCATGACGATAGTTGTCATTCCCGTACTCACATTGCATATGAGTGAGGTCACATAGGGAACGCTGGAAATAGGGGAAGTCCCGAGGTCTGCCGTGATTGAGAAGGCAACACCGGCTGCCATTACCGACAGCCCGGTGAAAAGCAGCAGTATTCGTCTGATCGGATGAGTCATGAAAGAGTTCTATCACTTCACGTTTCTGTTTTTCAAGCGGATTGAAGTGATGAAGCTGCCGGTGTGGCAGCTTCATTAATGTATTACAGTCCTTCTGCTTTCCTCAGTTCGTTCTTCCTTATCTTGTTACTTATGGTTTTGGGAAAACTCTCAACGAATCCTATTTTCCTTATCCATTTGTACTCGGCAAGCTTTGAGTTGCAGTATTCCTTTATTTCCTTGTCGAGTTCCTTTGAGGGAAGGAATCCGTCCTCAAGGAGGATCAGAGCCTTCACCGCCTGACCCCTCAGGGGGTCGGGCACACCTATCACGGCGCATTCGAGAACTGCGGGGTGTGTGACAAGTATATCTTCAATCTCAGCCGGACCTATTCTGTAGCCGCCGCTTTTGATGATGTCGTCAAACCGGCCTTTGAACCACAGGTATCCATCCTCATCCATGCATGCGGAGTCCCCTGTATGATATACACCGTCCTTCCATGCATCTTTGTAAAGCCCGTCATTGCCCAGATACCCGGAGAAGATTCCGATCGGCTTCTTTCCGTTTTCAGGAAGGATGACGATCTCTCCTCTTTCTCCTCTTGCCGCTTCCTTTCCATCCGCATCTGCTATCATGACGGTGTAGAGGGGAGAGGGAACACCCATTGAACCGTCAACCGCCTTGATGCCGCTGAGGTTTCCCGCGATGAGCACGGTTTCCGTCTGGCCGTAGCCTTCGTGAAGCTCAAGTCCTGTTTTTTCCTTGAATGCCCTGAAGATTTCCGGACTGAGGTACTCTCCGGCAGTTGAGGCATGACGCAGTGACGGCATTGCCGCAACTCCCTTTCTCACCAGATAGCGGTATACAGTCGGCGGCGCACAGAAAGAGGTCACATGGTACTTGTTTATGATGGTCACCAGATTGCTGGGGTCGAAATTGTCAAAATCATAGGCCATGACGGCACTGCCGGCAAGCCACTGTCCGTACAGCTTGCCCCATGAGGCTTTTGCCCATCCGGTTTCTGCAAGAGTGAAATGCAGTCCGTTGTCCTCTGCTCCCTGCCAGTATTTTGCGGTCACGATATGTGCAAGTGCATAGGTGTGGTCATGGATCACTCCTTTAGGATAGCCGGTGGTTCCTGACGTGAAATAGATGAGCATCGGCTCTTCTGCTTTTGTGCTGATCCTCTCAAAAGGCTCCGCACTTTCCATGTCAGCACCGGCAGACAGGTTCATGTAGCCTTCAATGTCTGTTCCGATCGTCCATTTCCTCACATCGTAGCCGCACTGTGAACATGCCTGCAGAAATTCTGCATGGGTGTCTGAAAGAGGCGTGATGACAGCACCTTTCGCATCTGATGCCTTAAGACGGTAGACAAAGTCGGCTGCAGTCAGCATGTGTGTCATCGGAATCATCACGGCCCCGATTTTCTCAAGAGCTGCTGCAAGCGGCCAGTACTCGTAATGACGGCGCAGGCATACGATGACCCTGTCTCCTCTTCCGATTCCGTTCTTCATCAGGACTTTTGCATATTTTATGCTCATGTCCCTGATGTCCCTGAAGGAGAATATCTTCTCCTCGTCTTCACTGTTGCACCAGACAAGTGCTGTCTTGTCCGGCTGCTGTGCCGCGATTGCGTCAACCACGTCATAAGCGAAATTGAAATTTCCGCTGTAATGGAAATCTATGTTCTCAAGCCTGCCGTCCTTCTCATGGACGGTGCAGAATCTGTCATATATCATTTCTGGTCCCTTAAAATGAGCGGAAGCGCTCATATCGTCTCTCTCTTATGTTCCCGGTTTCCGACAGCTGCTTTATTTCTTCATAAAGCTCATCGGAAAGGGTGTCAAAGAATTCCCGGCTTCCAAGTTTTTCCTCACTGATGATCCGGTCCGCAAAATGGAATTCAAGGGCGTCCTCGGCTGTGAGTCTGAGGGCGGCTGCCGCTTCATCGGCCCTTTTCGCATCGCGGTAGAGTATGCTTGCGCATCCTTCCGGGGAAATTACAGAATAGATGCTGTTCTCAAGCATCCACAGACGGTCACATACCGCCAGTGCCAGTGCACCTCCGCTGCCGCCTTCCCCGATGAGTATGGTCACGACCGGTACATTCAGTGCGCTCATCTCCATGAGGTTCTCCGCAATGGCTTCTCCCTGTCCCCGCTTTTCCGCTCCGATGCCGCAGTATGCACCTGAGGTGTCCACAAAGGTCACGACAGGGCGGTGGAATTTCTCGGCCTGCCTCATCAGGCGCAGGGCCTTCCTGTAGCCTTCCGGTTCCGGTGAGCCGAATGAGCGCAGAATGCGTTCCCTTGTGTTCTTTCCTTTCTCGATTCCTATCACGGTGACGGGAATATCCTTCAGGAAAGCGATTCCGCCGACAATTGCCTTGTCGTCTCCGTAACGTCTGTCGCCGTGCAGCTCGGTGAAGGAGGTGAACATGGAAGATATGAAATCAAGTGATGTGGGTCTTGAGGCGAGTCTTGCTGTCCTTACTGTGTCATATGCGTTTTTCACTTCTTTCCTCCATGCAGCTGCAGCAGTGAGGCGATGAGAGCCTTTTCCTCTTTTCTGTCACACACTATGTCGACAAAACCATGTTCAAGCAGGAATTCTGAAGTCTGGAAACCTTTCGGGAGTTCCTGCTTCGTGGTCTCCTCGATGACTCTCTTTCCCGCAAAGCCGATCGTTGCCCCTTTTTCCGCGATAATGATATCCCCGTCCATCGCGAATGAGGCACTCACGCCTCCCGTGGTGGGATCCGTAAGTACGGTTATGTAAAGCAGACCGGCATCGCTGTGACGTCTGAGCGCGGCGCTTGTCTTTGCCATCTGCATGAGGGATACAAGTCCTTCCTGCATTCTCGCTCCGCCCGAAACGGTCCAGCCGGTGACGGGAAGCCTCTTCTCAAGCGCCCACTCGAAAAGCCTTGTGATCTTTTCTCCGCAGGCTCTTCCCATGGAACCCATCATGAAATTCCCGTCCATGACAAAGATCGCACATTCATGTCCGCCTATCCTTGCACTGCCCGTGACAACAGATTCCATTTCACCGCTTGTGGCACGTGCCTTGTCAAGCTTGAAGCCGTATCCGGGGAAGGAGAGGGGATCTTCTGACACGATGGATGGAAACAGTTCGCTGAAGCTTCCTTCATCGCACATGTAGCTGATGCGTTTTCTTGCACCTATACGGAAATGATAGGAACAGGAGCATGTCATCATATTGCTTTCAGCCTGGCTGAGTTTCAGCGTCCTGTGGCAGTTGGGACATACGACCTCCGCTTCTCCGTACAGCGGGGCGGCGCTCCTTCCTTCTTTCTCCAGTTCGTTGCCGGGAGTGTTGCTGAATGTCAACAGCATTATTTTCTTTCCTCCATGAAGGCCGTGTCATAATCGCCTGAGATGAAGCGCGGATCATTGATGATCGCAAGTTCGTCATTGATGTTGGTCTCTATTCCCTCAATGATCAGCTCGCACAGGTATGCCCTCATCTTCCTTATGGCTTCTTCCCTTGTCCTGGTGTACACCATCAGCTTTCCAACAAGAGGATCGTAGTAGGGCGGCACCTCGCTTCCGGACTCAAGGTATGTGTCAAAGCGCACGAACGGGCCTCCCGGGACATGAATCCTTTTCACGGTACCGGCACTCCTTGCATTTATCCTGCATTCGATGGCGGCACCGGAGAGCCTCACATCCTTGTGGGTGAATGAGAGTGGAACGCCCGCCGCGATTCTGATCTGCCATTTGACAAGGTCAATGCCTGTGAGGATTTCCGTCACCCCGTGTTCAACCTGAAGACGCAGGTTCATTTCCATGAAGTAGTAATGACCGTAATCGTCAAGCAGGAATTCAAGTGTGCCGGCTCCTGTGTAGCCCAGTTTCCTGACAGCCTGTTCCGACATGTCGAGAAGCTGTGCCCTGACACTCCTGTCAAGTCCCGGAGAAGGCGATTCCTCTATGAGCTTCTGGTGCCTCAGCTGTATTGAACAGTCCCTTTCTCCCAGCGCTATGGAATTGCCGAATTCATCACACAGGACCTGAACCTCGATGTGGCGGGCCTTTTCAATGCATTTCTCAAGATAGAGGGAACCGTCACCGAACGCAGCCTGGGCCTCCATCTGCGATACGGGGAAGCACTCTTCCAGCTCGTGCGGGGTGTATGCGGGTCTTATTCCTCTTCCGCCTCCGCCGCTTGCTGCCTTGAGCATGACCGGGTAGCCCAGCTCCTCTGCCTTCTCAAGAGCTTCTTCCACACATGAGAGGACACCTGTACCTGGGATGACGGGAAGGCCGGCTTCCTTTGCAAGTCTTTTCATCTCCGCCTTGTCCTCAAGCTTTTTCATCGTGTCCGCATCAGGGCCGATGAATGCGATTCCGTTCTCACGGCAGAGGGAGGCGAAAGCGGCATTCTCGGAGAGAAAACCGTATCCGGGGTGGATTGCATTCGCCTTCATCGCCAGGGCTGCGCTTATGATCCTTTCCTTGTCAAGGTAGCTTTCATGAGGCTGGCTGCCACCTATGCAGATGCTTTCATCCGCAAGCGCCCTGTGCAGGGAATCCCTGTCCGCCTGTGAGTACACGGCAACGGTCTTTATCCCCATTTCCTTGCAGGCCCTTATTATTCTGACGGCGATCTCGCCTCTGTTTGCTATCAGGATTTTCGAGAACATACCGCTTCCTTGTCTGCAAGAGCGAATGAGAAGAGTGCACTTATGCAGAGTCTGCCGTCCACATAGCCTTCACCTTCACAGAAGTAGAAATCCCCCATGGTGCGCTTGATCCGGCATTTTGTCCTGAACTCATCACCCGGGAAAACCGGACTCTTGAATCTGACTTTGTCAAGACCTGCATAGACGCTTATCTTACCTTCGCTTTTCTCTCTGTCGATGAGGCAGCATGCACTCTGTGCCAGTATTTCGCACAGGATCACACCCGGAACTATTGGGTTGCCGGGAAAGTGTCCGTCAAGGAAGAATTCATCTCCCTTTATCCTGTACATGCCGTGAGACTCATCTCCTTCCTTTTCCACCTCATCAAGAAGCAGCATGCTGCTCCTGTGGGGGAGTATTGTCATAATCTGTGTTCTGTCCATGGCATCAACCTTGAATCATTCTGAAAAGCGGTGTGCCGAATCCTACGACCGTACCGTTTTTCTGCAGGACTTCCGCAATGGTTCCGTCTTCTTCCGCATTGATCTCGTTCATCAGCTTCATTGCCTCGATCAGGCAGAGCGTGTCTCCGCTTCTGACCTTCTGTCCGACATTGACATAAGGCTCGGCATTTTCGGCCGGAGATGTGTAGAACACGCCCACCATCGGGGAAGTGATGATCTTTCCTTCCGGCTTATCCTCTTTGGCTTCCACTTTGTAAGTTTCTGTTTTCTGAACCGGAGCGGAAAGGGCAATGCTGCCTCCTTTTTCCAGACGGACAGTGCATCCGTCCTCGTTGACTTCAAGCCCTGTAAGGGAAAGCTCGTCCATCAGGCTTGCATATTTCTTGATATCTTCAATGTTCATATGTCATACCCTCCTGAAGGCTATGACGGCATTGTGGCCACCGAAGCCGAGAGATGTTGAGATTGCGATATCCATCCTGGCATCCCTTGCCGTAAGCGGAACATAATCAAGGTCACAGTCGGGATCTTTCTCAATGAGGTTTATCGTCGGTGTGACGATGTCTTTCTCTAGAGTCAGCAGCGCCACCATTGCCTCAAATGCACCTGCGGCTCCCAGCATGTGTCCCGTCATGGATTTGGATGATGAGATCATTGCCCTGTATGCCGCATCGTGGCCGAGTGCGCTTTTTATTGCCAGTGTCTCGCCCTTGTCGTTGAGCGGGGTTCCGGTTCCGTGGGCATTTATATAGATCTTCTCATCTTCCTTCCAGCCGGATTCCTCCAGTGCCTGTCTGATGGCCCTTGCACCACCTTCCGCGTCAGGAGACGGAGCCGTGATGTGGTATGCATCGCAGGTTGAACCGTAACCGGTGACCTCTCCGTAGATATGTGCACCGCGCTTTTTCGCCCTCTCATATTCCTCGAGGATCAGTGTTGCGGCGCCTTCGCCGATCACGAAACCGGCTCTTCTCCTGTCGAATGGGAGCGAGGCTGCTGCAGGATCAGTGGAGACGGAGAGTGCCTGCATGTTCTGGAATCCTGCGACTCCGGGCTCGCTGATGGCGGCTTCCGCACCTCCGGTGATCACTGCATCGGCATAGCCGTGACGGATGAGGCGGTATGCTTCTCCTATTGCGTTGGTTCCGGATGCACATGCGGTCACTGCCGGCAGGGCAGGGCCTTTGCAGCCGAATCTTATGGCAATCATTCCTGCCGCCATGTTCGGGATCATCATGGGCACGAAGAAGGGTGAGACTCTTGAAGGGCCTCTGGAGTCGAGCTTCCTCATTTCGCAGGTGAAGGTGTTTATTCCTCCTATACCGCTTCCGTAATAGACGGCAAAGCGCTGTGCGTCGACGCTGCCTGCAATGCCGCTGTCGTCGATGGCCTGCTGGCTTGCCGCGATCGCGTACTGCGCGTACAGATCGCTTCTGAGCATCTCGCTTTTGTCCATCCAGTCACGTGCGTTGAAGTTCTTTACTTCCGCATCGAGCTTTGCCTTATAGTCTGCGGTATCAAAACGTGTGATTCCGCCGATACCGCATACGCCGTTCACAAGATTTTCCCAGGCTTCAGTGACTGTATTGCCTACGGGGCTTACGGTACCGAGGCCTGTTACTACAACGCGTCTTTCTTCCATAGTCATTTCCTTTACATCGCAAGTCCGCCGTCCACCCTGATCACTTCACCTGTTATGTAGGATGAAGAGGCAAGGAATGCGACGGCTGAAGCCACATCCTCAGCCCGGCCGGTCCTCCTGAGAGGAATCGATGCCAGGAGCGGATTGTCTTCCTTTATATCCTTCGTCATGTCGCTTTGTATGAAACCCGGTGCAACTGCATTGCATGTGATGCCTTTGGATGCCAGTTCCCTTGCGACAGACTTAGTCAGGCCGATGAGGCCTGCCTTTGATGCAGCATAGTTTGCCTGGCCGGCATTTCCCATGAGGCCGGAAACGGAGCTGATGTTTATGATCCTTCCTTCCTTTGCCCTGATCATCAGCGGACAGACGGCCCTGATCATCAGGTATGCGCCCTTGAGGTTTGTGTCCATGACCTCATCCCATGCCTCCTCACTCATCATGGCGATGAGCCCGTCACGGGTTATTCCGGCATTGTTGACGAGAATATGGACTGATCCGAAGTCTTTCTTCACTTCTGAGACTGTTTTCTTCACATCTTCTGGGGATGCCACGTTGCATCTGTATGCCGCAGCCTTGACGCCGAATGCGGTGCATTCGCTTACACTCTGCATGGCCGCTTCAGTGTTGCCCGCGTATATCACTGCGATATCAGCACCGAGGGAGGCAAGCTTCAGGGCAACAGCCTTGCCTATGCCGCGGGAGGCGCCTGTTATGACCGCGGTCTTTCCTTCAAACATTTCTGACCTCCTCAAGGATTCTGTTAACACCTTCCACAGTTCCGGCATTGTATGTCTTCACATCCCTGCTGATTCTCCTGATGAGACCCGTGAGTGTGGAGCCCGGACCGATTTCAATGAAACATGTCACGCCCGATCTGATCATGTCCTCCACGATATCAGTCCAGCGTACCGGACTCTTGATCTGAAGGGCGAGAGCTGCCTTGATGTTTCCTTCATACTTCCTGCCGCTCACGTTTGACCATACAGGGATGGACGGATCCGAGAAACTGAATGCATCAAGCTGCTCAAGGAAACGGTCGGCAGCAGTGCTCATGAACGGGGAGTGGAATCCTCCTGAGACACGGAGTCTCATCGTCCTTCCTCCCGAAGCTCTCACGCTTTCCTCAAAAGCTCCGACTTCATTCCTCGCAGCGGCGACAACCACCTGTCCCGGGGAATTGTAGTTCACAGGATAGATGCTGCGGTACTGTGCCGCAAGTTTCTCAACTGTCGCATCCTGAAGTTTCAGGACAGCATCCATCACCGCATCGGTTTTTTCAGTCGCCTCCTGCATCAGAGCCGCCCTGATGCGGGTTATTTCAAATCCGTCTTCCATGCTGTAGACACCTGCAGCTGCAAGTGCTGTGAGCTCACCGAGCGAGAAACCGGCCGTGCATGAGGGGTTTATGCCTTCCTCCTCAAGCACAGCAGTGATCATGGCCTCAAGCGCATACATTGCAGTCTGTGTGTTTGCAGTCTGCATGAGAGTCTCCTCGCTTGAAGAGAAGATAAGATCCTTCAGCCCTGATCTGCGTTTCTCAAGATCATCAAGGACCTTTCCCGCTGCGGGAAAGGCATCATAGATGTCTTTTCCCATGCCGGGGTACTGAGCTCCCTGTCCTGAGAATACAAAAGCTAGATTATCCACTTTGAGGCTCCTCTGAGACATTCTTCAGCGCCGCTCATCACGTCTTCGATGATGTCTTTTGCACTTTCGATTCTGTTCACATATGCCGCAACCTGACCTGCCAGATAGCAACCGCCTGCAGGGTCACCGTCAACAACGGCTTTCCTGAGCGCTCCTGTTCCGAGCTTCTCAAGCTCCTCATCATCCATGCCGCCGAATTCCGCTTTTGCGTATTCACGTGCGAAGGCGGTGCGCAGGGACCTTACCGGATGTCCGAGTCTCTTTCCTGTCACCATCGTGCACAGGTCACCCGCCTTGAGAATTTTCTCCCGGTAGGTCTGTGAGATCGTGCATTCCTCAGCAGACAGGAAGCGTGTTCCCATCTGTATCCCCTGTGCGCCGAGCATGAATGCGGCTGCAGCCTGACATCCTGTTGCGATACCTCCTGCCGCAAGCACCGGCAGATTTGTTGCCGCCGTTATGAGGGGAGTGAGTACCATGGTTGTAAGCTCTCCGACATGTCCGCCACTTTCTCCGCCTTCCGCAATGAGGGCCGATGCGCCGAGTCTTGTCATGAGCTTTGCCATCGCAACTGATGCGACAACCGGGATGACCTTGATGCCGCAAGCTTTCCAGGCATCCATGTATTTTGAAGGATTGCCTGCACCCGTCGTGACAACTGCGACACCTTCCTCGCATACGAGAGAGGCGATCTCGTCCGCATACGGGCTCATGAGCATGATGTTCACGCCGAAGGGCTTGTCCGTCAGGGCTTTCGCGATGCCGATCTGTTCCTTCACATAGGATGCGGGAGCATTTCCGGCAGCGATTATTCCGAGTCCTCCCGCAGATGAGACTGCAGCGGCAAGCTTTCCGTCGGCAATCCAGGCCATGCCGCCCTGAAACAGCGGATACTTTATGCCCAGAAGGTCTGTAACCGGGGTTCTGATCATCCCTCAGTTCTCCTTTGACATGATGAAGTCCACAAGGTCCTTCACTGTCTCGATCTTCTTGTCAAGTTCGATTGTCGTGTCAAGCTTGTCCTCAAGTTCCATGAGCACTTCAACTGTGTCAAGAGAATCGATTCCCAGGTCCTTGAATGTGTTTTCCATCTTCACATCTTCTGCAGCTGTGTCTGTTCTGTCAGCAACGATTTCTGAGATTGCATTGAAAATTTCCTGTTCGGTCATGATATTAAGACTCCTTATAATTACAATTTGACAGAAAATGTAAATCTGTCAATAAAAAAGTAGCAGAAAAGTCACAGATGATCAAGGGAAACATGAAAAAGCGGAAGAAAAAACAACATCGCCGTATTTTGATTTGTTTTTTCTATGGCATTTTCCTCTCTTTTTCAGCTATCATTCCAAGTCGTGAACGGACTCTGCAGAAGACCTTCACGTGGAAAGGAGAGAGAAGATGCTGGATGTGCTGCTGCGTGCGCTGTTCTTTTTCGGCATGGTCGCACTGGCCTATGCGTTGAAGAAGGCCGGAGTGCTGAGAAAAGAAGATGCCGAGGCACTGGGGCGCGTTATAATGAACATCACGCTGCCGTGTGCGATACTTGTGTCCTTCAGGACTTATGTCTTTGATCTTTCTATGCTGCTGCTGACGGCTGCGGGATTTTTATCCACTGTCCTCATGTTCATTCTAGGTTATCTTATCTCTCTGAAAAAAGGAAGGGATGAGAGGATTTTCTACATGCTCAACATGGGAGCATACAACATAGGCAATTTCACGCTTCCCTTCGTTTCTGGCTTCCTCGGTGCGGCAGGCACTGTCGCAACCTGTCTGTTCGACATGGGAAACGCAGTCATGTGCGTGGGAGGCAACCTTGTATTCACTCAGATCGCCGTTGACGGGAAAATGGAAGGAAAAGGTATTGTGAGAAGTCTGCTCGTTGTTTTTACAAAACCTTCATTCACGATATATGTGATCATGATGATTCTCGCCGTTATCGGGATAAAGCTGCCATCTGTCGTTTTTGACTTCGCCGCTGCGATAAGTCCTGCAAACGGAATCATTGCGATGTTCATGATCGGTCTCATGTTCGAATTCACCTTCGACAGGGAAAGCATCAGGGAAGTTGCCACAGTGACTGTGCTCCGTCTTCTCCTGTCGGTTGCGATCGCATATTTTTTCTTCAGCTTCACATCTTTCCCGTATGAGGTGAGAAAGGCTGTCGCTGTCACGGCGTTCGCCCCGATAAGCAGCGCTGCGGGAGCCTTCGTGCAGGAGCTTCACGGAAATCAGGCGCTGGAAGGTTTTGCCAGCACGGTTTCAATAATCCTGTCACTTGTCATAATTCCTGTTCTAATTGCCGCTCTGTGACTTCTTTTACAAGTCCGGATAAAGAGATATCATCTCTGTCATGGAATTTTCTGATTTTGGAACAAAGCTGTCATCACATTCAGGTATCCTCCAGCTCATGGATGATATCGCAAAGCCTCTGCCGGGAAATGTGAAGGTCCGGCCTCTGGGAGGCGGTAATCCCGCACGTGTAAAGGAAGTGGAGGAAGCCTACAGAAGGGAGATGGAAAGTCTTCTGGAAGACGGGGAGCGGTTCGAAGACTTCATCGCACATTACGATTCCCCGCAGGGAAGGGTTTCTTTCATAAATACCGTTGCCTCATTTTTCAGAAGAAAGTACGGATGGAACATCACCGGCGACAACGTTGCCGTCACGAACGGCAGCCAGATGGCAATGTTCTATCTTTTCAATCTGTTCTCGGGAATGACGGGCGGCGTGAAGAAGACACTGCTTTTCCCGCTGATGCCGGAATACATAGGCTATGCCGATCAGGGAATCGAGAATGACACATTCGTCTCCCTTCCGTCAAAATGCGAGTATTATGAGGACAGGACATTCAAGTATCTGCTTGACGTGGATGCCGTGGAGAAATATCTTGACAGCCATCCTGAAGTCGGTGCCATTGCGGTCACCCGTCCGACCAATCCGAGCGGCAATGTGCTCACGGACAGTGAGATAAACGCGCTTTCCGCGCTTGCACGCAGTCATTCAATTCCGCTCATTGTCGATAACGCATACGGTCTGCCTTTCCCCGACATAATCTTTGCTGACAACGCCGAACCTGTCTGGAATGAGGACATAGTCCTTTCCATGAGCCTTTCGAAAATAGGGCTTCCTTCGATCAGGACGGGAATCATCATAGCACGGCCGGAGATCATAAAGGCCGTTGGCAACATGAATGCGATCATCGCGCTTGCGACCGGATCATTCGGCCCTGTTCTTGCCGAACGTATGATCTCTGACGGCGAACTGGTACAGCTTGCACAGGATGTCGTGCAGCCTTTCTACAAAGGCAAGGCCGATAAGATTGAAGGCTATATAAGGAAATACTTCGAGGGTACCGATTATTACCTTCACAGGATAGAAGGCTCCATTTTCTGCTGGATATATCTTCCGTCTCTCAAGGTGAGCGCACTTGAATTCTATGAAATACTGATGAAGGACGGTGTCATTACCGTACCTTCTGAATATTTCTTCTTCGGCAGTGATGAACAGAAGAAGGGCCTGCCGTATCCTCATTCTCATTACGACAAGTGCCTACGTCTCAATTACAGCGGAGATGATGAGCTGGTGAGGGAAGGTGTCGAGATAATAAGCCGCCGTTACAGAGAGTATTCCTGACTGTCACAGTATGATGCAGGGTTCCTGCATCATCTTTTTTACAGCACAAGTGAGAAAGCTGCCAGAATGGCAAGAAGGATGAAATTGAGAATGAGGAAGAGGGTAATGTATTTTCCTTTCTTTCCTTTCTCCCTCTTGAAATAGAACTTCATCGATATGAGCGATGCAAGGGATGCGACCGGAGTGCCGAGTCCTCCTATGTCCGTTCCGACAAGAACACCTTCGGCACTGTCGGTGAAAGGAGAGAGAAGTATTGCCGCAGGTACGTTGCTTATAACCTGGGAGACTATTGCCGAAGTTGCGATGGCGCTTTTATCCATGAAAGAAGTCAGCAGCCTTTCAACCGCGTCTATGCTTCTTATGTTCGCCGAGAAGATGAAGAAACAGACGAAGGTGAGAAGCAGGATGTAGTCTATTTTCAGGAGTGTCTTCCTGTCAAAGATGATGAGGACTGCGAGTTCTGCAATGAAGAGAATTCTCCAGTCAAGCACTCTGAAGACCGAAAACAGTGCCAGAACAAGGAAAACGGAGAACATCAATGTCTTTTTCCTGTCAACGGCTGTGTTCTCATCATCTCCCGTTTCCATCTTTTCCCTTCCTGCAAGAAAGAGGCGCCATATGATGAGCACAAGTATGAGGGAAATAATGGAATAGGGGAGGATTGCAGCGAAGAAAGTTCCCGCATTAAGGGAGAAATATGAGCAGATGAATATGTTCTGCGGATTGCCCACCGGTGTTGTCATGCTGCCGAGATTCGCCGCGATTGTCTCGAGTATCACAATCCTGATTATGTAATTCTCATCCCTCTTTTCCTTTTCCATGATCATGAGAGTGAAAGGAACGAACATCAGCAGGGCGACGTCGTTTGTGAAAAGCATTGAGGAAAAGAAGACTATCATGACGAGGAAAAGCGACAGACGGCTTATGTTTCCCGCTTTCCTTGTAAGCGATGATGCGACGGATGTGAAGAGTCCTGAGCTCTTGAATCCTTCAGATACTCCCATGAGACAGAAGAGAAGTGCAAGTGTCCTGAAGTCCACGGCACTGATCCATTCTCCTGAGGGAGGATTGAAAAACGATGACAGCACTGCTGCTGCAAGTGCTATTACGAATACCATTTCGGATTTGATGAATTTCAACATGATTCTGGCCCAATGGCATATATTATTGAGTGTTGAGGGGGAAATCAACATGAGGAGGGTGTATTGTCTGGAATATTCTGTTTTCCGGCAATATGTTTTCATCATACGGGAAGACTGCATCGTCACACACTGTGCAATGCAACAAACAAGATATTATATCAAACCGCCATCCGGATTGATGTGGAAAATGCAGGGAGCATCAATGAGACTGTAAGAATCTGTTCTGAGCGTCATCAAGTTCTTCAAGTCTGTTTTTTTCAGGAACTGAAAGCATAAAAATGCTGTCCGGGAAATCTTGGACAGCATGTGGTTTCCGTTATTCTCCCGCTTGTCAGAATGCGTATGAAACGCCGATTCTCGGAGTGATGGACATCTGGAAGCAGTCAAGGGTGTCTCCTGCTGTTTCAACGCGGCCGTTGGATTCGGTTCTGACTGATACGTAGTTCATCAGAGAGACGCCCAGATCAATTCCTCCGAACACCTGAATGTTTCCGAAGCTGTACACTGCATCAGCGTTGGCAATGAGTTCAAGTGTATGAATTGAATAGTTCTGATAGAAGGTGAAGAATCTATCCGGATTAAATGATATCTGCTGTGAAATACTGACAGGGTTTCCGATTGTGTAGACATACTGGAAACCTGCGCCAAAACGGAGGTCAAGTGCATCTGAAATACCGAGCCTGTACTGGAAAGTCACTGCCGGGGCAATCTTTGTACCTGCTATCGGATTGTCATAAAAGTAGGTGAAATTCGCTGATACTGGCATTTTGATTCTGTATGTAGTCGCATAATTGAACCCGAATCCAAGCTTTCCTCCGATGCCAAGAGTCTCAGCTTCATCGAAGTAATAGGCTCCTTCAATATTGAGATCCCAGTTGAAATCAGTGATCATGTCTCCGTTGTTGAATTCGTCTGCTGCAGTGATCTCGAATGCAGGACCGGTAGTAATGCCGATCCAGCTTTCGCCTGCGGCCAGAGGGCTCATCGCAATAAGAAGTGCGACGAGAGCAAGTGCAATTTTCTTCATACAATTTCTCCTCATTTTTCTCTTCCACGCTAAATGGTGGTCAGACTTGTATTTACAGTTCACTGTTTTAACATAAACGGGGGGGGCGTCAAGATGAGAGTGAATACCGGGATCTGAACTTTCAGGCTCGGCTTTCAGTCTTTTGATTATCATCTTTCAGGTGGAAATTACAAAAATAAGGCGGGAATAAATCCGGGCAAGCCGCAGCCAGCTGTGTTACAAAATCATCCAGGGTGCATTTCAATTCCTTTGTGAATCTTGTTAAACATCTGCAGTGGTAGTAATATCATCAGCATGGCTGTGATGGATATGACGAAGGGCAGTATCGTGCGCTCTCTTGTGAGCTATACGATACCCCTTGTCCTGGGAAATTTGTTTCAACTTGCCTACAACGTGGTGGACTCCATGATAGCAGGGCATTTCATAGGTGCCGGTGCGCTTGCCGCAACCGGCATGGCATCTCCTGTGATGAATATCCTGATACTCGGCATTTCAGGCATCTGCATAGGAGCCGGCGTCCTCATGAGCAATTTCTTCGGCTCGAAAGATATGGCAAGACTGAAAAGAGAACTGTCGACGCTGCTGGTCTCGGGCACTCTTTTCTCCGTTGTCCTGACAGCTGTGGCAATAATATTCACAAATCCTCTGCTGCACATTCTCAATGTGCCGGCGGACTTGCATCATGCCACCGCAGTATACCTCAGGATCATTTTCATCGGTGTGCCGTTCACATACTTTTACAATGCCCTGTCGCAGGCGCTCAAGAGCGTGGGGGATTCAAAGACGCCTCTGAAGTTCCTCATGGTATCATCAGTGCTCAACTGCACTCTTGATCTGTTCTTCGTCGGTTACATGGGATTCGGCATCACATGCTCGGCTGTCACTACGACAGTGGCACAGGCCGCATCCGCGCTGCTCTGTTTTGCATATATCTACAGGAAGGTTCCATTGCTGAGCCTGCGGACTGATGAGCTGAAAATCGACAGAAGCCTGCTCAGGACCACTCTGTCATACGGTACTGTCACCGCACTGCAGCAGTCCGTGCAGCCGATAGGAAAGCTCCTGATTCAGTCATGCGTCAATACTCTTGGCACTGCGGTCATCGCCGCATACAATGCCGTCACCAGAATTGATGACTTCGCCTATACACCGGAGCAGAACATAAGTCATGCCATGACTACCTTCATTGCACAGAACAGGGGAGCGGGAGACAGGAAGAGGGCCTATGCGGGGTTTGTCAGGGGCATGCTGATCGAAGTCATATATTTCGTCATCCTGTGTGCGGTGGTGTATTCCCTGAAGGGCATCATAATGTCGCTTTTCATCAATGCGGAGGAATCCCCGCTTGTTATAGAGGAAGGTGTGACCTATCTTTCGATAATGTCCTTCTTCTATATTTTTCCGGCGCTCACAAACGGAGTGCAGGGTTTCTTCCGCGGGGTGGGAAGAATGAAGGTCACACTCATAAGCACATTCATACAGGCATCCCTCCGTGTGGTCTTCACTTTCGTTCTTGTTCCATCTTACGGTATACATGGTATATGCTATGCCTGTGTGATCGGCTGGATATGCATGCTGCTTTTCGAGGTTCCGTGCTACTTCATATTCCGCTCGAAGGATCTGAAAGCGGCTGCCTGAAACAATTATGTTGACGGCCGGGGCTGAGGGAATTATATTACTGACAGTGTGTCAGAATGAATAGGAGAAAAGAAGATGAAAAAACTTATTGCATATTTCTCGGTAAGCGGAGTGACAAAACGCGCAGCAGAGCAGCTGGCTGCCGTCACGGGAGCGGATCTTTATGAGATCAGGCCGGAGATGCCGTACAGCAGGGAGGACCTTGACTGGAGGAACAAGCAGAGCCGCAGTTCGCTGGAGATGATGGATCCCTCCTCGCGTCCGGCACTTGCGCAAAGTGTTCCCGATGTGTCTTCCTACGATATGGTTTATATCGGATACCCCATCTGGTGGGGTGTAGCTCCCCGTCCTGTAAACACATTCATTGAAAGTGCCCATCTTGAAGACAAGCCGGTTTATATCTTCGCCACGAGCGGAGGAAGCGGTATTGACTATGCCCTCAAGGATATGAAAAAGAATTATCCTTCCCTTGACATCAGAGGCGGAAAGCTTCTCAAGGGAAAAGTTGAAAGCGATATAATCTGAGGTGATACGGTGAGCTTTTCGATGAATCTCTACTACACCGGTCATGACGGCAGTGCAAAGGCCTTTGTGAAGGAAATGTGTGAAAGCGGGACAGTGGATGAAATAAGGAAGCTTCCCGGCTGTCTGAGGTATGAATATTTCATCAGTCTGTCTGATAATGAGACCGTTCTTCTCATCGATACATGGGAGAGCCAGAAGGCTCTTGATGACTACCATTCATCTGAGCTGATGAGGAAGGTTGCCTTCCTCAGGGAGAAGTATGACCTTCATATGAAGGCAGAACGCTACTTAAGCGATGACATGAATGACAGAGACAGAGCATTCATAAGGAAGTAGGGGAAGAACAGAGAATTTTGTAAGCAAGTCATGTGAAAGACACATAACTTTGGAAAACAATGGAACTGGTGCATTCTTGAGACTCAGGGCAGAAGCCTGGGCAAACAGCATCCGGAACATGACTCTTGATGAGATCAATGATGAAATAGACCGCACCAGAAAAGAAATCCGTGGCGTTAACCGGTAATTGCTGTCTGTTCTTTGTTGACAAGTGGTAACAATGGATACATTATTTTATTTATGACCGACTATTATTGTGCACAATGCACGCATTATGAATGCAGCAAGGAAGTGAAGGGAGAGCTTCCTCCTTCATGCCCCATGAGAGATAAGGATCTTATGGAGTCTTCATTTGCTGAATATTCGAATGAAGAAAACAGAGAATTTTATATAACGAGCAGTGAGATCGAGGCTCTCGGCTACTGTCAGTGGACAAGGCTGAGGGAGATCATGGAATTCGCCTTCAGGATGAATTATCACAGACTAGGCCTTGCATTCTGCAGGGGACTGAGGAATGAAGCCAGAACAGTGACGAAAATCCTGAAGGAAAATGGATTTGATGTAATAAGCGTTATCTGCAAGACAGGCGGAATCGACAAGGAGAAAGCGGGAATTGTCCATAAGGTGCATCCCTGTGAATATGAGCCGATGTGCAACCCTGTTGCTCAGGCAAAGGCCCTTGAGAAGGCCGGAACTGAATTCAACATAGTACTGGGACTTTGCGTGGGACATGACAGCCTGTTCTTTAAGTATACTCACACAATGACCACTGTGCTGGCTGTGAAGGACAGGGTTACGGGACATAACCCCCTGGCTGCGGTTTATAACAGTGAAGGCTATTTCAAAGCACGTCTTAGGATGAATGATGGAAAAACTGAATAATGCGACAACAAAGGAAGCGATAGCACAGCAGCTGAGGGAGCTTATTTTCTCACGCCAGCTGGATGACGGGCAGGAGATCACGCAGAACGAGGTTGCAGACAGCCTCTGCCTGTCACGCATGCCGGTAAGGGAGGCTTTCCTTGTTCTCACCGAAGAAGGTCTTCTTACACGTCTGGCGAACAGGCATATTGCAGTGAACGGGATGAATTATGACAGGGCGCTTGTATATTTCCGTCATCTCATCATGTGCGACTGCATCGCAATGGATTACATGAATACTCATAATAACATTACCGATGAGAGAAGTTGGCATGAAGCGCTTCTGTCATCAAGCGGGGATCCTCTTATAAAAGCCGTGTGTTCATCATCGCTGAAAGGCTATACCTCATATTTCTTTGAAAAACATAGAAGTCCCGACAGGACTGCACTGCTGAAGAAAATCTCCCTGCTGATAGATGAAGGGAAGAAGGCTGAAGCTGCACTTCTGCTTCAAAGGGAATATCTTCAGATGATAACTTCTGTACTGGAGGTGGAATTTGCTCAGTAATCTCAGACCAATTGAAATGCTTCCTGCAAGGGAACGTGTGGCCTCTGCATTGAGAAAGGCAATAATGAGTCAGGAGTTCAGGAAGGGGGACGAGCTCAGCATTGACAAGGTTGCGTCCATGCTCGGGATCTCCGCAACACCGGTAAGGGAAGCTTACCAGATGCTCTCCCAGGAGGGTCTCATAAAACTGCGTCCCAACAAGGGTGCGATAGTGATCGGAATGAATGAGAAATGGGTAAGGGACCATTTCGGCGTACGCGCCGTTCTGGAAGCGGAAGCTGCCCGGCTGTGTGCCCTGAACGCAGATGACATTTCCTCAATCGAGCTCATAGTCACGAAATCGGGTAACCTCATAGAGAACGGAGACTATTCTTCATATGCCGATCTCAATCAGGCTTTCCACCTTGCAATATGGAATCTGTGCGGCAATGACAAGCTTAGGACAATGGTGTCGAACCTCTGGAACGGACTTTCCCTCGGAGCAAGGGTCACTGTGGAGGATTATGCACGCATATCAATCACGGAACATATTGAGATCTTCCACCGGATAGAGTCAAAGGACGGGGAGGGGGCTTACAAGCTTATGTACCGGCACATTGACAGAAGCATGGAAAGCATGCTGACACATCTGTCGGAAAACAGCTGAGAAAAATTTTTTGAATTTTTTCTTGACATACTTGAAGATTGGTTTATGATCATAAATGGATACAATATCAAAAATCAGATATTTAACTTAGGAGGTTTAAATGAGTTCTGCTGTAATTACCCTTATTTTCCTGGTTTTCGCAGTAGTGATGTTCGTATGGGAAAAGCTTCCTCTGGCACTTACCAGCATGATCGTATGTATCGGTCTTGTGCTCACAGGTGTTCTCGAACCCGCTGCCGCGTTCTCGGGCTTTGTCGATACGAACGTCATTCTGTTCGTGGCGATGTTCATTGTCGGAGGTGCTTTCTTCGAGACCGGCATGGCTGACAGAGTAGGCGGTCTGGTTACAAAATTTGCCAAAAGCGAGAGGCAGACGATTGTCGCCGTCATGCTTGTCACCGGGCTGATGAGCGGTTTCCTTTCCAATACGGGAACTGCAGCCGTACTGATTCCGGTTGTAATCGGCATCGCATCTAAATCCGGCTATTCAAGATCAAGGCTTCTGCTTCCTCTCGTGTTTGCCGCGGCAATGGGCGGGAACCTCTCTCTCATCGGAGCTCCGGGCAACATGATCGCACAGAGCGCCCTGCAGAGCATTGGTCTCAAGTTCGGCTTCTTTGAATATGCCTGTACAGGACTTCCGCTTCTTATCTGCGGAATCGTGTATTTCGCTCTTTTCGGCTACAAGCTGCTTCCTGATGCTTCAAAGTGTGTTCCCACCGATACAATCTTCGATGAAAAACCGCAGGATAAGGAAGTGCCCGAATGGAAACAGTGGGCCAGCCTCATAATTCTCGTCCTTACGGTTCTTGCCATGATCTTTGAAGATTTCATCGGAATTCCTCTTTATGTTTCCGGATGTATCGGCGCAATCCTCCTTGTCCTTACCGGTGTCATGACAGAGAAACAGGCATACAAGAGCATAGACATGCAGACAATCTTCCTCTTCGGCGGCACACTTGCCCTTGCAGAGGCTCTTGAGACTTCAGGTGCCGGTGCCATGGTTGCTGATGCCATCATCGGACTTTGCGGTTCCAATCCGTCTCCTCTTGTTCTCACCTTCGTGATCTTCATGGTTGCCTGCGTGCTGACAAACTTCATGAGCAATACGGCGACAACAGCACTGCTCGTACCGATCGCACTCAGCATTGCAACTGAGCTCGGCGCGGATCCGAAAGCGGTTCTCATGGCAACAGTAATAGGCGGAAGCTGTGCGTATGCAACACCTATCGGCATGCCTGCCAACACGATGGTCATCGGTGCCGGCGGTTACCGCTTCATGGACTATGTCAAAGCCGGTCTTCCGCTTATTGCAATAGCAATCATTGTCAACATGATTCTTCTTCCGATTTTCTTCCCGTTCTTCCCGGGTTGATTGAATAAGTGAGGTTCAGTATATGGAAAACAGAAATGAAAGAGAGAAGATGACTCATCTCATGGCATCCTTCATCTCATATGTCTCAAAGAAGCTTCCTGATGATGTCGAGAAGAAACTTTCAGAACTCAGGAAAGTCGAAACCGGAGATCTTGCGAGCACCATTTATGATACGATGGCGAAAAACCAGCAGCTTGCATGGGACCTGAACCGTCCATGCTGTCAGGATACGGGTGTTCTGCAGTTCTGGGTGAAGTGCGGTACGAAATTCCCTCTCATTGACGAGCTTGAAAGCCTTCTCAAGGATGCTGTCGTCGAATCAACATTCTCAATGCCTCTGAGACACAACAGTGTCGAGACTTTTGACGAATACAACACCGGACGCAACGTCGGCAAGGGAACTCCGACAGTTTTCTGGGACATCGTTCCCAACTCAGACAAGGTCGAGATCTACACATACATGGCAGGAGGCGGCTGCACGCTTCCCGGTAAGGCGGGTGTTCTCATGCCCGGCATGGGCTATGAAGGCGTGACCAGGTTCGTTCTTGATGTCATGACAAGCTATGGTCTCAATGCATGTCCTCCCCTGCTTGTCGGTGTAGGCGTCGCAACAAGTGTGGAAACTGCCGCGCTCCTTTCAAAGAAGGCTCTTATGAGACCGATCGGAAGTCATAACAGCAATGAAAGGGCGGCCGAGATGGAAAAGCTTCTTGAGGACGGCATCAATTCAATCGGACTCGGTCCTCAGGGCATGGGCGGCAGGATGTCCGTCATGGGAGTCAATATTGAGAATACGGCACGTCATCCATCCACAATCGGTGTTGCCGTCAACGTTGGCTGCTGGTCACATCGCCGTGGTCATATCATTTTCGACAAAGACCTCAATTATGAGATCACCACACATTCAGGAGTCACATTATGAGCGAGAAAAAGATTCTAACCACACCAATAAAAGACGAAGATCTCAAAGATATCCACGTCGGAGATATCATATATCTCACCGGTCATATCGTAACATGCCGTGATGTCGCACACCGCCGTCTGATTGAGGAGAAGATGCCTCTTCCTGTTGACATCAGGGGCGGAGCGATCCTTCATGCCGGGCCGATCATCAAGCCGCTTGATAACGATAAGTTCCAGATGGTCTCTGTCGGACCCACCACCAGCATGAGAATGGAGAAATTCGAGTATGAGTTCATCAGGGAAACCGGCGTGAAGCTTGTTGTCGGCAAAGGCGGCATGGGGGAAGGAACTCAGAAAGGCTGCAAGGAATTCAAGGCCCTTCACTGTGTATTCCCGGCAGGATGTGCGGTTCTCGCCGCAACCGAAGTCGAGGAAATCGAGGATGCCCAGTGGAGGGATCTCGGCATGCCGGAGACGCTGTGGGTATGCCGTGTGAAGGAGTTCGGGCCTCTCATTGTCTCAATCGACACGGACGGACGCAATATGTTCGAAGAAAGAAAGGTTGAATACAACAAGAGAAAGGAAGAGGCCTACGAGGAAATCTGCAAGCATGTGAAATTCATAAAGTAATTGTCATTCTCACTTTGTGTTTGTTCAGGGAGGCTGCCGTGCTGACAGTCTCCCTTTCCTTTTTCATAAAGTAAGTTCCTGTCCGTTATGGACTATGTATTTCGCATCGGCGGTTGTTGATTCGGGAATTGTGATGCCGAGTCTTTCAGCTTCATCAAGGTTGATATACAGTTCCAGGTTCTCAAGGTACACAACTCCGATTTCCTCAGGACTCTCTCCGTTCAGTATCCTCTCAATTACCTGTCCCGTGAGAAGGCCTGACTGGTAGTAGTCAAAACCTCCGGCAATGAGGACCTGTGTGCCGGATGCGGATGTCACATCGGCTGAGAACAGCGGTATGGAATGAGCGGCGCATACATCGGAAAGCGATGCTATTGCTGAAATGACAGTGTTGTCTGTTGCCACGTACATCGCGTCCACTCTGTTGATGATGGATTCTGCCGCCTGTCTCACTTCAGCTGAATTTGATACTGATGCCGTTACAAGCTCGACCCCTGCATCCGAACAGGCACTCTTCATTGCTTCCATGAGGGTTATGCCGTTGGCTTCAGCGGATGTGTACACCATGCCGACAGTTTTCGTACCTGTGATCTCTTCAATGAGATCAAGATGCACTGAGACAGGTACCATGTCAGATGTGCCGCATACGTTTGACAGGCCTGTGAGGCCGGCTTCTTCAGGATCGGTCACTGTCGCATATACAACCGGAATATCGTCAAACACATTGGCAAGAGCCTGTGCTGTAGGTGTTGCGATACCGACGACAATATCTTTTCCTTCATCCTTGAAAAGCTGTGCTATCGAAGCTGCAGTGCTGATCTCCCCGTTTGCATTCTGTGTTTCAAACTCGGCATTGATGCCCGCTTGAGTAATATATTCAATAATGGCATTCTCGATTGAATCCAGTGCGGGGTGTGCCATCAGCTTTGAAATTCCGATCTTCAGACTGTCATCTGCAGATGTTGCCTCATCTGCTCCCTGTGCAGAGATTGTGAACAGGACAGTGAACATCACAAGTACGAGAGTCATGATTTTTTTCATTTTACACCTCCGTTTTTGATGATGTTACTATAGAAAGAAACACAAAAACATGTCAAGATACTTTGCATAGAAACATTGTAAAATCTTGAACTATGAATTGTATGTTTATATCTTATAAATAAATATAATTCAATATATTTAGGAATAATCATTTAGAAATGAATAAATACGGTAACGTCTGTACTGTCATCTGTTTTTGCAGTGGAACAAGATCATTTCCCTTTTCCGGTGCTTTTCTTCTCTTTCCGCTTTTTTCTTGTTCCTTCAGATGCTAGAATTGCATCAAGTGAGGAGAACTATGGAACTGACTCAGAGACAGAGAGACATCCTTGAAGGAAAAGAAGGGGATGTCAAGGCAAAGGTCATGAAGACACTCGTAATGTACGGAGAGACTTTCGGGGCGGAGAAGATGGTCGACATCACAGGAAAGTACGGACATCTCGTCACCAGTTTCGGACTTTCCGTGATGAGTCCGGTGTATGACCTTATGGATACGCTTATAAATTCAGGCACTCTTTCCTGCCAGCGCTTCAGCGTTGATCCGCGTCCGCTGGAGAAAGGTCTGCCGATGAATCTCATACAGAACATCTTTTTCCGCGTGATGTACTCAAAGCAGAAGGATTATGATGCGCAGCTTGAAAAACTGGGTATCATGAGCGACGATGCATATACCTGCACCTGCTATATGGATGAAGTGGGGAATGTCCCGGAGGAAGGCGACATACTCTCATGGGCGGAAAGCTCTGCCGTGGTATATGCCAACAGCATTCTCGGTGCGCGCTGCAACAGAAACAGCGGTATTCTCGATCTTTTCGGTTCCATTGCCGGCTGTGTGCCTTATTTCGGTCTTCTGACCGATGAGGGAAGAAAGGCAACATGGCTGATTGAAGTGAAGACCTCGAAAAAGCCCGAAGCCCAGCTGCTCGGCTCCGCAATCGGAATGAGGGTGATGGAAGATGTTCCCTATGTGACAGGAATGGATAAGTACTTCTCTTCTCTTGACGAAGATGCGAAGGCTTATTTCAAGGATTTCGGTGCGGCAACGGCCTCCAACGGAGCAGTGGGACTTTATCATATCGAGAACCTTACGCCGGAAGCGGTGAAAAACGGCAGGTCTCTTCTTAAGGAAGGTTACAGGACATTTGTCATTGACGATGCCGTGCTTGAAGAGACAGAGAGGAATTATCCTGTCATATGGAAAGACAGGAATGCGAAAGCGAAGCTTGCATTCATAGGCTGTCCTCATCTTTCCGCTGCCCAGCTTGATTCATGGGCTGACAGAATCAATGATGAGCTTTCTGCCAGGGGAATGAAGAAAGTCTCGATTAAGACTGTCATGACGGCCGCCCCGGCCCTGATGGATAAATTCAAGGCGGGAGAGAAGGGCCGGCGTCTCATGAGGCAGGGTGTCATTCTTTCCCATATCTGTCCTCTCATGTATATGAACAATCCCCAGTGCGGGTCAATGCCCGTGATCACATGTTCCAACAAGCTGAGGACATACACATCGGCGCGGTATTACAAGGAAGACGAGCTTCTCAAAATGATATGCGGAGGTGCAAGATGAGCGAGAGAATTTTCAAAGGACGTGCTGTCGTAAAAGGAAATGTGAGTGCCGAGGCACTTGTATCGCACGGCGGTTTCAATACGCTTGCAAGCTATCAGCATTCGCTTATGTTCGGCGACAAAACCGGAAAATGCTCTGATCAGAACAATCCCGACCTGTATGAGAAGCCGATGGCAGGCAAGGCCCTGATCATGCCGCAGACAATAGGAAGCACGACAGGAGGTCTTGTCCTGTACTGTGCCGCATGCATGTCACGCCAGCCTGCATGCCTGCTTTTCAGCAAGGAGATAGACTCGCTTGCAGCCGCCGGTGCAATCCTTGCCGATGTGTGGACAGACAATTCCATGCCGACGGTCGACGGTCTTGGAGATGAATTTCTTTCTTATGTGAAGACGGGAGACCGAATCACGGTAAGTGAAGACGGCAGCGTGAAGGTCGAACGCTGAGTATTGGGTAAGCAGCAGGGCATGAAGCGGCATACCGCCTTTTCATGCTCTTTTCATCTGCCCTGGCGTGATGCCATTTTGCACCGGTACATCTCACTGTCTGCCCGGATATACTGCTCTTTGAAATCGGCATCACTCTCCCTTATTGAAATTCCGGATGATATGCTGATTCCCTCCCGGGCAAGGGATGTGCGGATCTCCTCAACCTGATTCCTGAATGTCCTCTCATCACAGATGCAGTCGCTTATGAGAAATTCATCTCCTCCGGTTCTGTATGAGCTTTCGGGAAATCTTTCTTTCAGACAGAAGGCGACACGTACAAGCACATCATCTCCTGCATTATGACCTTGAAGATCATTTACATCCTTCAGGTTGTCGATATCGAAACAGGCAATGGAAAGTTTTGAGTATTTCTCCTTTTCCGCTTTCAGCAGACGGTTACGGTTGAAAAGACCCGTAAGTGGATCCGTGTCTATTATTTTTCTGAGGATTTTCTCTTTCTCTGCGTATTCGCTGATGTCGAATGCGAGCCGCTGGATCACATCTCCTTCCTTTTTTCTCTCAATGAATGAATTCAGACTCTTTATATGAAGTTCCCTTCCGGTGCCGGTAATGACAGTGTATTCGCATACAGATGTGTCTCCCTCTTTTCTCAGCGATGAAAGGCTTTGTGCAAGTTTCTCTCTTTCCGGATCCGGAATTGATGCCCAGAAACCCTGTTCCCATGACATCTTCCCGATTTCCTCGTCACTTGTGCCGGTAAGAGAGATGAGCAGGTTGTTGTATGACAGAAGAGTATAACCATCCTTTGTCCTCAGAAATCTCAATACAAGGCAAGGCAGACTGTCATAGATGCTTTTCAGATATTCTATCTGCCTTTCCTTTTCCTCGATAAGATCATGGATATCGGAATATGTACCGCTGTTTCTCATCACTCTTTCCCTTGTCCGTGCTGGAAGTGAACGCACCTGAAAATTTTACACTCTTGAACCGGCTTTTCCTGCATGTGAAAAGTATGGTTCACCCGATTTTGTTGACGATTTATCCTGTTTTGCATTTCATGATGCCCGATTCAATTGCGGAAATGCCGGAAAAATAATAATTTCCAGATAAGGAGGGCTGAATGCTGCGAATCGGAATCTGTGACGACGAGCCTCTTTATCTTGAGAAGGTGAATACAGCCGTTGCGTCTTATTTTTCGTCAGCGCATGTGAAGATAAGCACATTCAGTGACGATCGTTCATTTCTGGAAGCGGCAAAGAGAGGCCGGCATTTCGATATTGCCGTCCTTGATATCGTCATGCCTCAGTTTTCCGGACTGGAAATTGCAAAGGCGCTGAAGAGAGACAATCCCGGGATCCAGATAATTTTCCTCACATGCAGCCGTGATTATGCAGTTGATGCTTTCTCTCTCGGGGCTGTGCATTATGTTCTCAAGCCTTTTGATGAGCACAGCTTCCATGAAGCTCTTGAGCGGGCTTCAGCCGCTTTCAGGCTCAATGATGATATGATAACGCTGAATCTGCCGGGAGGAATGATGCACAAACTGCCGGCTTTTGAGATCATCTACATTGAAAGTCTCGGTCACAGGAGAATAGTTCATACCACCGGCGGGAAATATGAGGAGACGCGGATCACACTTTCTTCTTTTCTTCTTCTGCTTGAGCGTCTGTGTCCGTCTCAGTTCATCCAGCCATACCGCGGATATATAATAAATCTCGGCTTTGTCAAAAGCATTTCACCCGGAAAGATCACTCTGACCAACGGAGACGGTATCCTCATAAAAAGAGGAGATTTCAGACGGCTGAGAAACATCATATTCGACTATATGTTTCCCCGTACGGAGGACGGCAATGGAAAATCTTGAGTTTTTTCCCCTTATCCGTGTTGCTGCCGTGATACTGACTCATGGCTTCACTTTGTATCTCATGGGAGAAGCACGCAATGGAAATGCAAAGCGCACGGCAATAATATGGTTTACAGTCATGTCCGTGTGTCTGTCAGTCTGCGTTGTCACCATGTATCTGATGAGCTGGAGCATCCTGTCCGTAAGCATTGTTTATGCAATTCTTGTTATCTCATGCATCTTTGTATACTGTTTTGTCTTCGAAGGGCCGGTAATGAGAAACCTATTTGTCTGCATGACCTACTGTACTTATTTCATGCTGACAGTAAGTCTCTCGCAGTTCATCTGCGATGTCTGTTTCTCTTCAAGCCAGAGTGCAATGCTGGCCATCCGCTCACTTATCTCGCTGCTTTATATCGTCATTCTCCTATGCGGGTTCTCGCGTAAAATACATGTTGCGACGGCAGGTATAGATAAGGGCTGGCTTGCCCTTACTTTTTTCTCCTCGATTTCCTTTTTCTCGGTTTCCGCTTTCTCTATTTCAAATGTCTTCGAATTTGATGACAGGATGAAGTATTACAACTGGCTGCTGCTGACGGCAGTGCTTGTCACTTCGGCATACTGGGTCATTTTCCGTCTGGTCTCGCTGCTTCGCATTGAAGAGGAACTTGACAGCATGAAGGTAAGGCAGAAATGGCTTGAGAGGGAACTTGATGCGGAAAAGGCGATGGTTGATCTTGCCAGAACAATGCGGCATGACATGCGGCATCATAACCGTATCATACTCGAAATGCTTGAAGCGAATGATGCTGAAAGGGCAAAGACTTATCTTGAAGAGTATGAAGGAGCAGTAGCCGGTGCGCCTCCTGTGTACTGGAGCGAGAACATGATTGTCAATTCTCTTGTGAGAATGGCATACCGGAGGGCAGTGTCCTCTGGTGTTCTTTTCACTGCCGATATCCGGATTCCCTCATCTCTTGCCATATCCGATAAAGAACTTGTATCTCTCATAGGAAACATTCTGGACAATGCAGTGGAAGCCTCATCACATGTGCATGGTGGTTTCATTGACTTTTCAATGTCGTATCACAATGGTGCTGTGCGTATCGAGATGAGAAATTCCGTTTCAGGCAGCATAAGATTCACTGACGAAGGACTTCCAATGACCACAAGAGCCAGCGGCGGGGTCGGAATGAGGAGTGTACGCTCACTTGTCGACTCTCACAGCGGCATGCTGCGCTGCATGCAGGAAGGCGATGTCTTCATAACACAGGTGATAATACACTGCTGAAAACTTATAAAGAAAGAGCAGGGCGGTCCCTGCTCTTATGATGAGTATTCTGTCATATCTTCATTGCCGTTTCATATGCTTTCCATATGACGGTTCTCAGGTTGCCGACTTTGAGGCAGTCTCCCACAAGATGCACCTTTCCTCCTCCTTTTACAAGCGGGGCAGGATTGTAGCCGATACTGCTGATGACGCTCTCACAGGCAATTTCCTTTTCATCTCCTCTCTCATCCTTTATTATGATTGAGCCTTTTCTCACTTCCTTGAGTGATGAGTTCAGATGCACTTCCACATTGTTGAGGGCAAACCATTCTCTCAGATATGAGCTGTTGGCAAGGCATACGCCTTTCTGGGCAATGAGATCATTCTTCATTTCAACGATGATGACCTTTTTGCCCTGCAGTGCAAGTTCATATGCGACCTCACATCCTGTCAGTCCTCCTCCTATGACAGCGACACTGATGCCTGTACTCTTGCCGGTGAGATATTCGCAGGCCTCAATCATCATGTCGCTTCCGGGAACCGGAATGCGCTTTGCCACGGCTCCTGTGGCAATGATGACCTCATCGGCATCCAGTGAGGAAACGTCTTTCACTTCCTCATTCAGTCTGACTTCAATTCCCAGCTTGTCCATCTGCCGTATGTACCAGGAGAGAAGGTCACGCAGCTTGCCTTTGTAGGACTCTGCGCTTGCAGCGATGAAAGTGCCTCCGAGCCTGTACGATTTCTCATAGATCACGGGGTTATGACCGCGCAGTTTCAGCACGCGGGCGGCTTCCATTCCTCCGATGCCGCCTCCCACTATGGCAACTTTTTTCGCTTTTGCAGCTTTCTTAATGCAGTGTTTTGACCACTGCATTGTCTCTGCATTCACGGCACACCGTGCCATATTCAAACTGTCGAAGAGGTCCTGATCATTTGGAACGCCTTCATAATGACACATGTTGAAACATCCGTTATGGCAGAGTATGCAGGGCCTTATGTCCTCAGCCTTGTCATTCATGAGTTTGGTGACCCATTCCTGGTCTGCAAGGAAGGGACGTGCGAAACCTGCGCCGTCGAGACGTCCTGCTCCGATTTCCTCCGCGGCCTTGTAAGGATCAAGCCTTCCTGCAGCAACTACCGGGATTGATACAAACTTGCGGATATGCTCGGCATCTTCCAGATTGCAGTTTTCGGGCATGTATACAGGCGGATGGGCCCAGTACCACGCATCATATGTTCCGTTGTCGCAGTTCAGCATGTCATAACCGGCATCCTCAAGAAGCTTAGCTGCTTTTTCCGATTCCTCCATGTCGCGTCCGACTTCAATGTAATCTTCACCGGGCAGGGCTCCTTTCCTGAAGCCTTTCGTCTTTGAGACCACGCTGTAACGCAGCGAGACAGGAAAGTCATCACCGCATTCCTTTTTTATCGCCTGCACGATTTCGACGGCGAAGCGGTAACGGTTCTCCATGCTGCCGCCGTATTCATCTTTTCTCTTGTTGATGTAGGGAAGGGTGAACTGGTCGAGAAGATAGCCCTCATGAACGGCATGCACCTCAACTCCGTCGACTCCGGCATCCATCAGCATCCGGCTTGAAAGGGCAAAAGATCTTACGATGTCTTTTATCTCATCCTTTGTCATCTCGCGGGAAGGTAGTCTGTCAGACCACCTGTTGGGCGACGGGCTTGCGCTTGCCGTTATCTTGTCAAGGTTCATCACCGGTTTCGACAGTGTCCTGATCACCGGCGTGTTGTAAAGCATTTCCATCATGCTGCTGACGGGAAAGCTCCTTCCGAAACCTGCGGTGAGCTGTATGAACAGCTTTGCACCGGTTTTATGGAATTCAGGCAGCCAGGAGGCAAGGTCCCTGTACATCTTTCTGTTCTTGTGAAGCCATTGTCCGAACATCGGGTTCCATACAGGCTGGCAGCCGGGAAGCACAAGTCCCGCATTGTTCTTTGCGACTTCCATTATGAAGCGGGCACCTGTTCTGTCGAAATGATTTTTCTCCATCCAGCCGAAGAGGTCGGTTCCTCCCATGCTGGTCAGCACGATCCTGTTCTTGATTTCACATTTACCGATCTTCCACGGTGTGAATAAAGGTTGAAGTTTTGTATCCATGCCTTGATTCTAACCCTAATGAAGAGTTAAAACCAGTCAATTTTTCGCAGGACACTTGATGTCGAGGAGATCTTCAATCATATGGTGCAGAAAGCTGGTTTCCCTGCTTTCAGATGCCTTGTAGTACACCTCTTTCTTTTCTCTTCTTGATGTGATGAGCCCGCTGAGACGGAGCTGCCTCAGATGGTGGGAGACGGCCGGACTGCTCATACCCATCAGTGCGGAAATATTGAGAACGCATTCCTCCCTGTGACAGAGAATATAGAAAAGTTTCATCCTCACCGGATCGCTGAGCTGCTTGAGAGTGTCGGCAAGCTTTTCGAAGTCCTCGTATGATGGCATATTACCGTTTTCTTCCCTGTTGCCGTGGTTATGCGGCAGGGCAGGCTGCTTTTCATTCATGATACAATATTAGCTGAAAATGGAGGGGTAAAGTAAAGAGCAGGAAAGAATATTGACAACAGAGAAAAAGGAGAGGTATATATAATACATATTGCAATCGATTGCAAAAATGAATGGAGGAGCGGTATGAAAATTATTGTGATCGGTGCAGGAGCCATGGGCAGCATCTACGGGGGCCGTCTCAGCACCGGCAATGATGTGACTCTTGTGGATACGAATGAAGCTGTTATAGATCATGTGAGAGAAAACGGAATCGTGCTGGAGGAAAACGGCACGCAGAATACTTATCTTCCCAGAATCGCGAAAAATGCAGACGGGGCAGGTACTGCGGATCTTATCATTCTGTTCACAAAGGCCATGTATTCGCATTCGGCACTTGAGAATGTGAAAAGTGCAATCGGAAAGGATACTTATCTCATGACACTTCAGAACGGGGCAGGACACGAGAGGTTGCTTTCACAGTTCGTGGACACTGATCATGTGATCATCGGAACGACTGAGGACAACGGTGCCGTGATTTCCCTCGGTGTGATCCATCACGGCGGAAAGGGTGTGACAAACATAGGACTTCTGAACGGAAACAGGGGAAAAATCCTTGAGGACATCAGTGAAGCATTTGACAAATGCGGTTTTGATGTTCGCATTCATGATAACATCCAGCAGCTGATCTGGGATAAGCTCATGACCAATGTATCCCTTTCCGTGCTTACTGCAATTCTGCAGTGCGATATGTCCTACATCAGCAAAAATGAGAGCGCCTTCGCGATTTGCAGGAATCTGATCGGGGAGACTGTTGCGGTCGCATCTGCGATGAATCTTGAATTTGACACTGAGAAAGTGATTCAGAAAGTCCGCTCTGTAAGTGAAAACAATCCGGGCGGATATACTTCAATCATGATGGATATAAAGAACGGCAGGAAGACTGAGGTTGATACCATCAGCGGTGCCGTGGTCGCTAAGGCACATGAACTGGGTGTTCCCGTTCCGCATCACGAGATGGCGGTTTCACTCATTCATGCACTTGAAGGACTGAAAAAGTAAGAAGAGGAGGATAAGAACATGTACAGTACTGAAATCGGACTTGAGTACAAGTATGATCTGACAAGCGAGAAATTCAAGACAGCATTTGAATTCCTCAAGAGAAAGGATCTTGCCCGGCTTCCGGAAGGATGGATCGAGCTTGATCACGGCGTAAGGGCTTCCGTCCAGCATTACACCACGATTGCAAGGAATGAGGGGTCTTTCGAGACTCACGAGAAGTATTTCGACGTGCAGTATGTGGTTGAAGGCCGTGAGCTGTGCGGTGTATGCAGGCGTCAGGGCCTTGTGGTGAAAACCCCGTATGATGAAAAGGGTGACATCACATTCTATGAAGACCCTGAATACTGCGGTGAGGTTCTCCTTCTTGAAGGAGATTATATTCTCCTGGCTCCGGAAGATGCGCACAAGCCCCGTCTTGAGGCCGGTGGAAGGATTCCTGTGAAGAAAATTGTACTTAAGGTGCCTGTGGAAGATTGAATTGAGCAGCAGCTGATTATATCATGCAGCCTCCGTTTCAGATGTGACGGAGGTTTTTCTTTTAAGAACAGGATAAACCTGGATAAAAAATGAATTGAAATATTGACAGGTGAAATAAGAAAGGTTACTATATAAACAACGATTAAACATATGTTTAATTAAAGAGGTAAGATCATGAAGAAAAACTATTCAATTGAAGTTGACTGCGCCGCATGCGCGAACAAGATGGAAGCTGCTGCGGCAAAAGTGAACGGTGTCAAGTCCTGTGTCGTGAATTTCATGATGCAGAAGATGACTGTGGAATTCGATGAAGGTGCTGACAGAAATGCTGTCATGAACGATGTCGTGCATAGCTGTAAAAAGGTTGAAAGCGACTGTGAGATATTCCTCTGATATTCTCAGGGACGGCGTGTATGAATAAAAAACAGAAAAAAATGCTTGCAAGGATAATAGTATCTGCACTGCTGATGATTGTATTTGCCTTCATTCCTTCGAGCGGTCTAATAAGACTTGTCATGTATCTGTTTGTGTATTTCCTCATCGGCTACGATATCCTGATAAAAGCGGGAAAAGGCATAATAAGGGGACAGGTGCTTGATGAATGTTTTCTCATGGCAATTGCGACAGTCGGCGCCATGGCCCTCGCTCTTTACGACAGAAGCGGCGATTACACAGAGGCGATTGCCGTCATGCTTTTCTACCAGATAGGTGAGTTCTTCCAGAGTTATGCTGTCGGCAAAAGCCGCAGGAGCATCACGGCTCTTATGGATATAAGGCCGGATTATGCAAACATTGAAAGAGATGGAAAGATTGTCAGAGCCGATCCGGATGAAGTTGAAACCGGCAGCGTGATCATTGTGCAGCCGGGTGAGAAGGTGCCAATAGACGGAATCGTTATCGAAGGTGCCTCTTCTCTCAATACAAGCGCCCTGACCGGAGAGAGTCTGCCGCGTGAGGTAAGGGAAGGCGATGAGATCATAAGCGGAAGCATAAACATGACCCGGGTGCTCAAAGTCAGAACAACAAAGGAATTCGGAGAGTCCACGGTTTCGAAGATTCTTGATCTTGTGGAGAACGCGAGTTCCAGAAAAAGCAGGAGCGAGGATTTCATCTCCAAGTTTGCCCGTGTTTATACTCCGGCAGTGTGCATAGGTGCCCTTGTACTTGCAATTCTTCCGCCGCTTGTGAATATCATCTTCCTCTCTTCTCCGGCGCAATGGCACACGTGGATATACAGGGCACTCACGTTCCTTGTCATAAGCTGTCCGTGTGCGCTTGTCATAAGCATACCGCTTTCTTTCTTTGCCGGTCTCGGCGGGGCCAGCAAGGCCGGTGTGCTTGTGAAAGGTTCAAACTTCCTTGAAACGCTTTCAAAGACGAAAATCGTCGTTTTCGATAAAACCGGTACTCTCACACAGGGTGTTTTTGAGGTAAGCGGCATCCATCACAATACAATGGAGAATGAGAAGATAATCGAGTATGCGGCTCTTGCCGAAAGTGCATCTTCCCACCCGATCAGCAAAAGCCTGCAGAGAAAGTACGGACTTGAACTGGACAGAAGCCGTGTCACTGACATCGAGGAGATCAGCGGTAACGGAGTGACAGCCATCGTTGATTCCCACTCCGTTGCCTGCGGCAATGACAAGCTCATGACGAGGCTTGGAATACAGTACATTCCCTGCCACAGCACCGGTACCATCATCCATGTTGCCGTCGACGGTGCCTATGCCGGTCATATTGTGATATCCGATGTGATCAAGCCTGATGCGGCTGATGCAGTCAGACAGCTCAGGAAGGCAGGAGTTACGAAAACAGTCATGCTCACAGGCGATGACAGAAAGGTCGCCGCCAGCGTGGCCTCTCAGCTCGGCATTGACGAGTTCTATGCCAATCTCCTTCCTGCTGACAAGGTTGCCAGAGTCGAAGAACTTATTGCCGGCAGGAAAGGCAGCGATAAGCTTGCCTTTGTCGGTGACGGCATAAACGATGCGCCCGTGCTTGCCCGTGCTGATATCGGGATTGCAATGGGTGCGATGGGTTCGGATGCGGCTATCGAGGCTGCTGATGTTGTTCTCATGGATGATGATCCTGTGAAGATAGCAAAGGCGATAAAGATTTCAAGAAAGTGCCTCAGGATCGTTTATGAGAACATCGTTTTCGCAATAGGCGTAAAACTGATCTGCCTTCTGCTGGGCGCACTCGGCATTGCAGGCATGTGGCTTGCCATCTTTGCCGATGTCGGAGTCATGGTCATTGCCGTGCTCAATGCGATAAGGGCCTTGTTTGTCGAGAAATTATGATGTCTTGATGGAAAATCTTCCCGGAGATACTGGGAAGATTTTCCTATTGCCACAGCAGTGGTGGTTTTTGTTCTGAAGTGAAGCTTAATTAGCTTTTTCGTATCTAAAAACAGCTTGCTCAAGGTAGCGGCGGATCGGCAGGTGCTGTGGGCAGGCTTTCTCGCATTTGCCGCATTTGAGACATGCTGATGCCTTCACTTTATCTGTGATCTCATCATAGCTTCTCTCTTCTCTCCTGTTCATCAATGCGAAGATTGAGGGGATCGGCATGTCCACGGGACAGACTTCAGTGCAGTAATTGCATTTCGTGCATGCAATGCTTCCCTCTCTCTTTATTATTGCTGCGGCTTTGCCGATTGCGTCTTTTTCCTTTTCATCAAGAGGTTTTGCTTCCTTGAATGTCTTTATGTTGTCTTCAACCTGATCCATGCTGCTCATGCCGGAGAGTATGACTTTAACATTGTCAAGATCATTCACGAAACGCAGTGCATATGAAGCATTGGATCCTCTGTCTTCAAGTGCATTGAATACAGCTTCAGCCTCAGGATGCAGGGAGGACAGATTTCCGCCTTTCACAGGTTCCATGACGATTACGGGACATCCGAATTCAACACATGTCTCATAGCACAGTCTTGACTGGACTTTCTCATCTTCCCAGTCTGCATAGTTTATCTGGAGCTGTACGAATTCTATTACCTTCTGCTCGCTGAGGATCTTTCTCAGCACTTCGGCACTGTCGTGGAATGACATTCCCACATGACGGATCTTTCCTTCCTCCTTAAGCCGGGATGCGACGGCAAAGGCATTGGTGCTGCAGTATTTTCTGTATGATTCGCCGTCAAGTGCATGCATGAGGTAGTAGTCAAAGTATCTGGCTCCGCACTGGGCAAGCTGACTTTCAAAGAGGGGACGTATGTCTTCTTCTTTTTTGAAGAAACCGTTTGAAAGCTTGTCGGCAAGAAGATAGCTTTCCCTTGGATAGCGGCTGGTGAGGGCTTCCTTCACAGCTTTCTCGCTTCTTCCGTTGAGGTACCCGTGTGCAGTGTCGAAATAGTTGAAACCTTCCGTTATGAAAAGATCAACCATTTTCTTGACAGTCTCTATGTCTATCGCGCCGTCTGAGGTAAGGGGAAAACGCATGCACCCCAGTCCCAGCTTTTTCCTCACATCTTTGAAAACATCATCTTTCATTCATATCTCCTTTTTCTCTGCGGCACTGCCGAGGCTCATGCTGCCGCTCTGCGCTTCGGTTGAGACCGTTTTGCGGAAGTATTTCGGCATTGTCTTTACAAGTCCTTCCTTTGTGTATACCGGGCTGTCTTTATCAAGTGGGAAGCTGACAGCTTTTTCTGTGGCGGCTGAAAGGTAGAAAGCATCCACGAACTCGGTTGCCCGTCTGCCGTCAAGACCGTCCACTTCCGGCTTCCTTCCTTCTTCAAGGGCATCAATGAAACGTGAGAAAGCCCCGTCATGTCCTTCCTTTTCCAGCGGCGGTATCGAGTCGTATATCTCCTGAAGTTTTTTCTCTTCGGCCTCATCTCTTTCCGGATACCCGTTGGGCTGCGGCTTTGATACATGTACAGACCATTCAGGCAGGGTGATGCTTGCCTTCTCGCACTGTATCCTGAAGCCCTGGTATTCATTCATGTCATTGAGCGACACGGAGAAGGAAGCCAGTGCGGAAGGAAAGGTGATGAATGCAAACCCCATATCTTCAGCCTCGCAGTTTGTGTGGCGCATATTCCTCATGATGGCATTTATATTCTGTGCCTGTCCTCCCATGAGCCAGAGCAGCATGTCCACCTGATGTATGCCCTGGGCTGTCAGCGTGCCGCCGCCTTCGCTTTCCCATGTTCCTCTCCAGTACAGGTTGTGGTAATTCGCTCCCCTGAACCAGTGCGATGTGACATCAACTGAAAGTATTTTCCCGAAGATTCCCTCATCAAGCATTTTCTTTGCTTTCTGAACTGCTGTGTAATAACGGTTCTGGAAGATTAATCCCAGTCTTTTTCCGCTTCTTTTTTCAGCTTCAAGCATCTCATCCTCTTCTTCGAGGGTAAGTGCCATGGGTTTTTCAAGAATGACATGCTTGCCGTTTTCAAGAAAGGCAATTGTGACTTCCCTGTGAAGGGCGGGGGGCAGTGCGATTGCCGCCACGTCTATGTCGTCTCTTTCAAGCAGACTCTTCCAGTCGTCCGTTATCGTGATGTCATCAGGAAGACTGAATTCCTTTTTAAGGTCATGACACTTTGAAACTGTCCTTGAACACAATGCACTGACAGTGCATCTTTTGTCATTGAGGATGGCTTTGAGGTGGGTTTTTCCGATTCCGCCCACGCCTATGATCGCGAATTTGTACATGAATAAATTATATAGCACCAACAGGGTTTCACGTTCTAGTGCAAATTTCACAGAGTTTGAACAAAATTGATTAATGTATTGTTAATGTAAATGGCGGGGAATATAATCAGAACAATGAACGTAGTAATATTCGGGGCGGGACGGAGAGGACTGCGTCTGGCCCGTCATCTTATTGAAGAAGAAAAATCAGTGACATTTCTGGATAACAGCCCTGCCCGCTGTGCTCTTGCACAGAGCAAGCTTGACTGTATGGCGGTGACAGGATCTGCAACCGACATCGAGAAACTTGATGAATGCGGCTGCGAGAATGCCGACATAGCAGTGGCGGTCACGGACAGTGATGAGGTCAATCTCGTAAGCTGCGGCATCGTCACATCACGCTATCCCAGGGTGAAGACTATCGCAACGATAAGAAGCCTTACATATCTGTCCGATTCGACGGGAAAGCCTTTCTCGCTTCTCGGCATTGACCATATAGTCAATCCGGAACAGGAGGCGGCAAGCCGCATTCAGGATATCATAGTATCGGGACTTTTCAGCGATATATCATATTTCCCGGGTGCACATTACATCGTATTCACTACAAGCGTGAACAAAGACGGCATGTTTGCGGGTAAGAGTCTCATAGACATAAAGAAGGAACTTCCCGGACGCTACCTCATAGCCGGTGTCAGCCACAAGGGAAAGACATTCACTCCATCCGGTACGACGGTTCTGTATGAGGGGGATGAGATCGCAGTTATCTGTGATGATGATGAAAGGGAGGATGTGTACAGCCACTTCGGCATTGCAAACACCACTTTCTCCCTCAAAAGGATAATTCTTGTCGGCGCCACAAGGATCTGCCGCTATCTTCTCATGAAGCTTCCGGCGAAAATGCACAGGCATATCACCCTTGTGGAAAAGGATGAGAACATCTGCAGGGAATTCAGCGATATTTTCCCTGACATACTCATCCTGAACGGGGCGATCACAGACGAGAATTTCTGGGATGAGGAGAACATAGGGGGATCTGATCTGTTTGTCGCGATGACTGAGAATGACGAGCTGAATGTCATTGTCAGCAGTTATGCGAAAAAGCAGGGTACGAAACGTTCGATCTGTCTTATCAAGACCAACAACAACTATATAGCATTGGCACGTGCCATGGGCATTGACGCCGCAGTATCGACAACGGAGTCCACGGTTGATGCAATCATGAAGATCCTGCGCGGTGATAACGTCAGGACGTTGCACTCAATCTTTGACGGACGGATCGAGATCTACGAGTTTGTCATCAAGCCCGGTTTCCTGCACCTCAATAAATGTCTGAAGGACATCAATTTCAAGAAAGCCGCGGTCATTGCAGGTGTCAGCCGCGGAGATGACAATTTCATTCCTGACGGCAATTACAGTTTCCGCGAAGGAGACACGGTTCTTGTTGTCTCTCTTCATGAAGACTATGACTATGTTCAGGCTCTTTTCGGACAGGGAGAGGCATAGGCTATGAATCCCAAGTCGGTCACTCGTCTTCTCAGTCTTATAACAATCTTCATGGCATTTATCCTTTTCATCCCGACCCTCGTATCGGTTTATTATGATGAAGGGGAGGCGATAAAGGCTTTTCTCATAACAATTGTCATAATGCTTGCCGTTTCGCTTGCCGGACTGTTTTTCACAAGAAACATCAGGAACTTCAGGATAAGCGTCAAGGACAGTTATCTTTTCGTAACGCTCACATGGGTCATCCTGACCTTTTTCGGGGCAATCCCGCTTTATCTTACAGATGTGCTTGACAACTTTGCGCAGTGTTATTTCGAGATCATGTCGGGTTTCACCACAACCGGTGCCGCCGCAATGGTGGGAATCGATACAAAGATGAAGGGAATCCTTTTCTGGAGAAACATGACCAACTGGCTGGGCGGTATGGGTATCGTCGTGCTTTTCGTCGCAGTCCTTCCGGCTCTCGGCGTCAAGGGGACAGCCCTTTACGGTGCCGAGTCCGTCGGTCCGACAAAAGACAAGCTGAGACCGAAGATAAAGGAAACTGCCATCATCCTCTGGGGCCTTTACACCGGTATTTCAGCATTGCAGGTTGTTCTTCTCATGCTCGGAGGCCTGGACTGGTTCAATGCGCTGACTGTCATGTTCGGCACCATGGGCGCTGCCGGCTATGCGCCCCATGATGCATCCATAGCTTTCTATGAGTCCGCCTATGTGGAATGGGTATGTATAATCTTCATGTTCATCGCAGGTTCCAACTTCGCGCTTTACTACAGAATCCTGCAGAAGAAATTCTCGAAGGTGTTTCATGACGGAGAGTACCGCCTTTATTGGAAGATCGTGCTTTTTTCCACGCTTTTCATTTCAATAAGCCTGTTTTCAAAGGGCCTTTTCAACCTCAGTGATTCAATCAGGCATGCCGCATTCCAGGTTGTGAGTTTCATCACCACCACAGGATTCAGCAGTACGAACTACACGCACTGGCCGATTTTCGCCCAGACTGTTCTTTATGTGCTCTGCTATGTCGGAGGCTGTGCCGGCTCCACAGGCGGCGGCATCAAGGTTGTCCGTATCGGCGTGATGATGAAGCTTTTCAAGAATTCCATGGTCAAGAGGTTCCACCCCAATGCCATCACAACCGTGCGCCTGGGAGAGGACAAGTATTCCAATGACACGATTCAGGCCATTGCCGGATTCGTAGGCTTTTACATCACAAATGCGATCATAGGCACTCTGGTGCTTTCACTGACCGAAGTTGATTTCCTTGTGGTTCACACATCAGTTCTGCTGACACTGGGCAACATAGGAATAGGTCTTGGAGGCATAGGAACCGACTTCACATTCGCAATCTACCCTGAATGGGCATTGTGGTGTTTCTCATTCCTGATGCTCGTCGGCCGTCTTGAGCTCTTTACAGTATATTCACTTTTCACACGCGAGTTCTGGAGGCGCTGAGGCGCTTCCTTTCTTTTCTTATGATGATCTCTCCTGCTATCAGGGCGACGATGCCGACAGAAGAGTTTGAGATTGCCATTGTAAGTCCCACAGCCGTGAAATCAAGCGATGTGAAATGCTGGAAGAAGAAGATCACCGGAAGACGGAAGACGAATATCCTAGCGACGTTTATCGCAAGAATGGCCTTCGTTTTTCCCATCCCGAGGAGAAGCGTGAAGCCTGAGTAGGCGAATGACAGTAGCAGGGTGCCGAAAAGCTCATAGTGGAAGATCGAGCATATGCTGCTGTGGAATGACGGATCATATCCTCCGCGCGAGAGTGAGAAGAGACGGGCTATCTGGTCTGTGAGTGCGAGCATGATGAAGAAGCCCGCAACGGCGATCATCAGGACAGCTGCCTGTATGTGGCGGTATACTTTCACAGTTCTCTCGAAGTTCCGGCTTCCGTAAAGCTGTCCTTCAAGTGATGCGCCTCCGTCCTCAAATCCGGTCTGGATTCCGGTAAGCAGTCCCGACATGTTGTTGGATATCCCGGCGGCACCTACAATATCTGTACCGTATCCTGATGCCATGTTGTTCACCATTGCCTTGCCTGCTGCGAATGCCATTTTCTCTATCATGGAGGGAACGGACAGACGGAAAAGCTGTGAAAGCATTTCCTTTCTTAAGGTTATGCATTTCCTTGAGAACGAGAACGCGTCATTTTTTGCACAGAAGGCTTTCAGGGCGAAAATGAAGAGTATGACATAGCTTATGAGGGTGGCCGCCGCTATTGATACTATGTCACCTTCAAGCACGTAGACGAAAAGCGCGGTGACGGCAAGCTTTATGAGTACTACTGAGAGGTTGAGGAACAGGATTTTCCGGCTCCTGCCGCGGCAGCGTTCGCATGATATGTATATCGTGGTGAAGAACTGTATGATTATTCCGATAAGAGTGACGGAAAAATAAAGGCTTCCCAGTTCTATGAATATTTCAGGTGTGCCGCTCAGGCGCAGCAGGGAAGGAGTGAAGGGAATGGCCGCAATAATGAGGAGAGAGAGAATGAGACAGAGCGCTATTGTCGTTGACAGTATTTTCCTTATCCTCTCCCAGTCCCCTCTGCCGTAAGCGTGTGCGATCATTATTCCGCCGCCCACGCTCAGTCCCTGTCCGACTGACAGCACGATATGCTGCAGCTGCACCATGTACACTACCGTGGAAACAGCTTCTGATGAGATTCTGCTTGCCATAAGCGTGTCAAGGACTGAGAAAAGCTGGCTGATCCATGAATAGATTGCAAGAGGCACGCAGACACGGAAAACGATTTTCCAGATATTTCCGTTCTGTACTTCGTTTCTGAAATTCTCATCTTTAGCTGTTACTGATACCATGATTCATCATATAAACATAAAAATTCATCAAATATAAGCAGATTATTTATTTTTAAGCTGTAAAGTGCTGTTTTATTATGATATCCTCATATCTCATGAAAGAAACATTTACCTGCCAGTTCAGAAAGGCCAGCCCTTATAATGCAATGGACGGGCTGCACCGTCATAATCAGTGCGAGCTGTACTTTCTTTCTTCAGGGGAGAGACGGTATTTCATCCTTGACACCGTACTGACCATTCATGCCAAGGGATTTGTCTTCATCAGGGACGGACTGTTTCACAAGACTTCATATTCAGGTTCTTCTCAGCACACACGCTATGTTGCAAATATACCATCCTCATGGCTGAACGGAGCCGAAGACGTGCTGCCTCCTTTTTTTGCCGTTGATGACGTTCCCCCTCTTGAGGTTCTTTTCTCCCAGCTCCAGATGGAAGCGGATAATACCGATGAGGTGTCATTGCTGAGGGCCCGGGGCCTTGCAGCACAGATTGTGAGTCAGGCATACAGGGCATGGAAGGAACGTCAGCAGCCTCATGATCCATTCATTGATGAAGTCACGTCATACGTGAAGGCGAATATTGCAGGAGAACTGTCACTTGATGCGGTTTCATCCCATATGGGATACTCGCGTAACTATTTCTCACGTCTTTTTCATGAGAAAACCGGCATGAAGCTTTCCGATTTCATACGTTCCAGCCGCATAAGCATAGCATGTGAGGCACTGGAGAAGGGGGAAAAGGTTGCATCTGCTGCCTCTCTTGCCGGTTTTTCCGATGCGGGGTACTTCAAGGATGTGTTCCGCTTTGTGATGAAGATCAGTCCTTCTGCATACAGAAAGAATGCGGAAAGATTGCGTAAATGAATCTGACTCTCCGGCGGCAGGAGAGGCGGAGAATGATGAGAAACCTGAAATACGGAGTTTCCCGGCGATGGAAAGAGCCTGTTGTATCAGAGTGTTCAGAACGCTCTGCCGTTTCTGGCAAAATGCTCGGCCTTCACGATTTCCATCAGCTTTTCCATATTTGACTTGAAGAACTGTCTGTATGCACTGCAAAGGTACGTTTTCTCGATTCTTCCCTCTGCAAAGTTCTCCCTGTCCCTCTTGCAGCCGCCACGGCACAGGGGACGTACACTGCACGCCTGGCAGTCTTCGGGAAGACTCATCGATTCTTCGATGAATTTTATGCTCCTGCGCTTTTCGTCCAGCTGATCGAAGCTGTTTTCCCTTATATTTCCCAGACGGTAGTCATCAAGAACATAGAAATCGCATGGATAAACCGAGCCGTCAGCTTCAATGACATAGTAGTTGCCGCACACTCCGTTCATGCCGCATTCCTCAGCCCAGCCGGTGAGACACATGTTCACAAGATTGTCGAAATAACGTATCGATACATAATCCTGATTTTTCCAGTCTCTGTAGTAAAGGGCGAAAAGCTTGTCGAGGAAGATGGCATAATCTTCGCTTGTAAGAGAGTATTCCATCTCTCCGCGCTCTGATGCCAGCGGATCTATGCATGGAATGTACTGGTGATAGCGCCAGCCGTTGCGCTTGAAAAACGAGTACACTTCCTCCACATTCTTTGCAATCTGCTTTGTAACGGTTATGAGGATGTTTACATCAACGCCTTCATTCACAAGCAGTTTCGCGTTGTTGAAAACCTTCGTGAAGCTTCCTTTTCCCGAGGCATCAACACGGTAGTTGTCGTGAAATTTCTTCGCACCGTCGATTGAGATGCCGACAAGGAAATTGTTCTTCCTGAGGAATTCCGCCCATTCTCTGTTTAGCAGGATGCCGTTTGTCTGAATTGCGAAATTCACATGGCGGCGGCTTGTCTTTTCAAGTGTGTAGGAAACGAAATCACGGAAGAAGTCCAGTCCGGCCAGGGTGGGCTCCCCGCCCTGGAAACCGAACGAGATGAAGTCATTTCTGTCCGCAGCCGCCTTGTCGATGAGTGCATGGGCTGTTTCAGTGCTCATCATGCCGTAATTCCTGACACTGCGGTTTTCGCTTTCATCTATGTAGAAGCAGTACCTGCATCTGAGGTTGCAGGCGCTGCTTGCAGGTTTTATGAGAAAGGATCTGTGCATGGAGAGCCTCTACTTTGTGACAGGACCGTACGGCCGCCCGGCAATCAGATTCCTACCGTCTGTGAAGCCTTCACAGCGGCCATCCAGTTCCTTTATAAGACAGTTTCTGAGGTATTTTATCCTCTCCTGTTTCTCAGGAGATGAGATGAGGTTCGTAAGCTCATGGGGATCACTCTCAAGGTCGAAGTACTGTTCTTCTCCGCTGTCGGACAGCCAGATGTACTTGTCTGTGGTTGTCACTATCCAGTGGTTGGAGAATTGTCCGTAGGCATGCTCTCCGTGAAGGTATTCCCTCACTTTCCTTTCAGGCTCTCTTATGACATCCAGAAGGCTTGTGCCGTCGTAATGTTCATCATCCCTTGCACCGGCAGCGTCAAGCAGTGTGGGCAGTATGTCCCTCAGCTCAACCACATCGCTGATTCTCATTCCGGCTTTGCCGTTTATTCCGATTGCCTCAAGGTTGGAGACCATCATCGGGATATGGCAGGAGCCTTCGTACGGACGGCTCTTGCGGAACATGTAATGATCCCCGAGTTCTTCACCGTGGTCTGATGAGAAGACGATGAGCGTGTTGTCATACAGTTTGTGTTCGATAAGGGCCTGGATGACACGTCCGATCTGGTGATCGAGATGCGTGATCAGGGCATAGTACGCGGCTCTCATCTCATGTATGAGCTCAGGATCAAGCGGACCTGTCTTGCTGTCGAAGATATGGCCGTCCCTGTCGATGTATTCCCTGCTTTCCCATGTCCCGATATAAGGCGCTGTGAGATCCTTGTTTATGTACCGGCTGAAATAATACTCGGGAGGATCAAGAGGCGGATGCGGCTTGAGGTAGCTTGCCATGAGGAAGAAAGGCTGATCCGGATCACGGCGGCGCAGGAAATCAAGTACGTTGTCCGTCACCCAGTTCGTCGGATGGTATTTCTCATCATAGCACCAGGTGCGGGCAACCCAGCTGTTGCAGTCAAGTCCCGTGTATGTGGAATCTGCATCAACGCCGAGTTCCTTTTTCAGCCAGTAGAAATAATCGTCACAGTAGAACTGGTTCTCATAATACGGAACATCTTCATAGCGGGAGGCGTGCATGTAGCCGTCATGAAGGATCACATTGTCAAAACCGAGGTAGCGGCGTACCGGATATACATGCATCTTGCCGACACAGCATGTATAATAGCCGGCTTTCCTGAGTTCTCCTGCCATTGTGCGTTCGTAATCCCAGGGCACGTTGTCTTCATAGCCAACTCTCTTGTTATGCTCGGGAGCAAGCCCTGTAAGCAGTGCAGCCCGGGCAGCGATGCAGCTCGGACAGGCTGAATATGCTCTTGTGAAGTCGACGCCTTTTGCGGCAAGTGTGTCGAGGTATGGCGTTTTGACATCTTTATGTCCGGCATATCCGAGGCTGTCGCCTCTGAGCTGATCAGTCATGATAAACAAAATATTAGGCTTCTTATTCATATTCAAAGTTTAGACCACATCCTGAGAATGTGCCATAGAATAATCAGAGAAGAGTGACATCGTTTCCGTTTTTTCTTACAAGCGTGATCAGGTCTTCCGTTCTGAGGAAGATTGTTGCCGTGTTTTCCATCGGATGCGCGGCGACAAGTCCTTTCTGGAATTCTGAATCGATGAAGAAATGCACCCTGTGTTCCCTGTCGTTGAGAAGGGCAAGTGCCGAGACAGAGCCCGGCTTTACGCCCAGTATCCTCTCAAGATCCTCTGCTGAAGCGAAGGAAAGGGGTTTTGTGCCGAATCTTCTGCGCAGGTCTTTCAGATCAAGCACCTTGTCTTCCTTCAGCGTAATCAGATAATAATTCCTTTTTTTCTCATCCCTTATGAAGAGATTCTTCGCATGGGCTTCCTTGTGAGGGAGATTGAGCCTGTTCGCTTCTTCCACGGTGAAAACAGCTGGATGTTCTATGAGTGTGAAGTCTATGTTCTCTTTTTTCAGGTATTCAATTGTCTCTTCTTTATTCATAGTCTTGAAAAAAAGCCGGAAGCACATGCCTCCGGCTTATGAAGGATCTGAGAATCAGATCTTGTACCATCTGATCTCATTTTCATCCAGATCCACATTAAAGCTTGTTCCGTCTCCTTTGTAGACTGTGGTGGACTGTTTCTCGTATGTGTTGTTGACAACGCAGTATTTGCCGTTCTTGACGTAAGCGTGGACTTCAACATTGTAGTTCGTGCTGAACCAGCTGTTGAGTTTGTCTTCGCTTGATGCCGACCAGAGAACGGAGCGGTGAAGGATTCTGTTGTTCTCGAAGGAATACGGTAGCCCCGAGATGTAAACACAGCGGCCTTTGCCGTAGGAATTTGCAGCCATCTGCACTTCCTTGTCCCTCTGGCAGATTACTGTTGTACCAGGCAGGGCATAAATGCTCTTCATTCCTTCTCCGAAATCGACATCGCCTTTGACATCTTCCGTGATGAAATGTTTGTGTTCATCCCAGTTGTATTTGTCATAGTTCAGTGTGAAGCCTGTTTCTTTTTCGACACCGAGAGCTGATGCGAGCTGGAAGAAGTGTCCCTGCCACTGATGTGCTGTCGGTTCACCGATGCCGATGAAGCCTCCTCCGTTGTAGATGAAGCTTCTCACGTTCTCGACAATGACAGGATCAGTCCAGTTCTCACCTCCGCTGTGGGCTGTGTCCGCTCCTCCGACATTGATGATCACATCGATGTCCTTCAGTACGTCAGGATTCTTCCTGATATCATCAAAGCTGATGAAGCGCACATCAAACGGAGAACCTGAGAGAGCCTCGATCACACCGGCATAGCTGTAGTTCTGTTTCTGATACAGTGCGTGGTGAACCATGTGGGCTCCCCATGCTCTCATCTTTCCCCAGGAATTGAGGACAGCGACAGTCTTCACGCAGTACGGGGTTGTTCCCTTGATATTCTCATACAGAAGGCGGAACTCATCACATACGCTCTTTACGTATTCAATGAAATCCGGGAACTGGAGTGCAAGCTTGAGGTAGCCGCCGTATCCGATTCTGTCGATAGGGCTTCTGAGTATAGCCCTTCTTGCAGTCACCCAGTTGACCTTCGCTTCCTTGACAGGGTCTCCTCCTTCATGGAAGGTGTCAGGGAAGAAGTACGGGAGGAAACGTCCCTCTCTGTATTTGACGCCTTTGATGTCGCTGATGAGGCGAAGTGTGGAGCCGTTGCCGACACTGCCGACGATTGCATCAAGACCGCAATTTTCAAATCCGTCAACAAAAGGCTCGGTTCCGATCCAGTGATCTCCCAGGAACATCATGGCTTCCTTTCCATATTCATGTGTGATGTCCGTGAACTTTTTTACAAGTGCCCTGACTTCCCTGATCTGGAATGCCTGGAAATCTTTGTATTCCCTGCTCGGGATACGGTACTGGTTATTGTGATAGCCCTGATCGATTATGTATTCGGGACGGAACTTGTACCCGACTTCCTTTTCAAACTTGTCGAGGATATAAGGTGAGACGGATGCCGAGTAGCCGTACCAGTCAACGAATTTCTCGCGTGCAAGTTCGTCGAAAACCAGTGTGAACTGGTGGAAGAAAGTCGTGTACCTGATAACATCCACATACGGATGGTCCTCACAGAACTTCTTCAGTCTTTCAAGGGAGAATGCCTGTGTCTTCGGCTGTCTCACATCGAATGTGATCTGGTGTTCGACGTTCTTCCAGCCGTTTACAACTGCGTTGTACATGTGCACAGGATCCCAGATGATGAATGCCAGGAAACTCACCGTGTATTCATGGAACGGCTTTGCATGCGGAATCGTGACATCGCCTGTTTCTTCACTGTATGACCATTCGCTTACGGGAACTATTTCACCTGTGGTCCTGTCAATAACCTCCCACCATCTTTCTCTGTCTTTGGGGTTTACTTTCAGCATGTCGGGATAGAGGTTGTCCATAAGATGGATTGAGAGAGGGCCTTCAGATACGGATGAGAATTTTGTCATGATGTACATCTGCTGAACTTCATCCGGATTTGCTTTTGCCCATGTATTGTCCTTGCGGGTTGTGTAGTAGGTGGAATAGACCTTTGCTCCGCTGTCCTTGAGCTCAACAGGGAATTCAGTTCCGTCGCAGTCTCTGATGGCGTCTGCGCCCCAGTAGTCGAGTACGTTCAGGGTTTCCTTTACAATGCCCTCATCCGTGGGGATGGTCACACGGCCTTTCTTTAATTCGTCGCTCACGTTATATACTCCTATAGAAAGCAGTGCCACCATGAAGGTGGCCTGCTTTGTTGTTCAATAATTTCATTAACCCTTGACACCGCCGCCGGTTACACCTGCGATGATCTTTTCAGACAGGAAGATGTAAAGCAGGAATGTAGGCATGAATACGATGATGACTGCTGCGAACAGTGCACCGTACTGTCCGGTGTATTTCATCGAGTTGACTATCTGCAGCAATCCGACACCGACCGGCGCAACATCCTGGCTGGATGCGAAGATGAGAGCCATGAAGAACTCATTCCAGATTCCGAGGAAGTTGAAGATCGTAACCGTAACCAGCGCAGGCTGTACCAGAGGGAACATGATGCGCCAGAAGGTTCCTGCAGGCGAACAGCCGTCGATTGCGGCAGCTTCCTCGTATGACCTTGAGAGGGTCTGGAAGAAGTTGAGCAGGAAGACTGTTGTGTACGGGACGCGGAAGAAGATCATCAGCACAGTGAAGATCAGACGGTCGGGAGCGTTTCTCCAGCTTGCCGTGATGGCGTAAATCGGAAGGACGATCATGACTGCAGGAACACTCATTGCGATGATGAGGCTGTTCTTGATGATCTTGTTGCAGACAAACTTGTAGCGGGAAAGCACATAGCTTGCCGGTGCACTTATGAGAATCGTGAAGAGACAGCCTGCAATGGAGTACAGCAGTGAGTTTCCGAAGTAGCGTGCAACGTTCTGCTGGCTCCATGCTGTCGCATAGTTCTCAAAATGGATACCTGTCTCGAATTTGAATACATTGCCCTGAAGTATCTCCGGTGTTGTGGAGAATGATGCGGCAAGAATCCAGATCAGGAAAGCTGCGGTGAAGATCAGCCATATGAAAATGATGATGTAACCTGGAAGCAGAGTGGCTTCTTTTCTCCAGTTTATCTTCTGGTGTACAGCGGGTACTTTTTCTTTTTTATGAAATAATGCCATTGCTATGCCTCCTTAAAGCTCGATGTCGTCATCCTTGATGACCTTGTTCATGAACAGGTAAACGACAAGAATAATGACGGCAAGTACGATACCTACGGCTGCTGCTGCGCCGGGATCGGCGGCTGAGCTTCCTCTTGACGGGAATGCCGTATCATACAGGTACATGACAGGAACGATAACGCTGGCTTCCGTATCGACAGGGCTGAACATCTTTGACCAGAGGTAGAATGTTGCCGTGTTGATGGTCCAGAATGTGAGGTTTGTCTTTGTGACACCCTTGAGCAGAGGGAATGTCATCTTGAAAGCCTGCTGGACTTTGTTTGCACCGTCAATCGTTGCTGCTTCGTAAAGATCAGCAGGTATCTTCTCAATACCGCTGATGAAGATCAGCATGTAGTATCCTACTGCGCCGAAGATGAAGGACCCGAGCATTGCCCAGAACTTCGTGTCGGTTGCAAGGAAGTTTATCGGTGTACCATTGAAGAACTTGATCAGGCTATTGAGCATGCCGTACTGCTGGTTGAAGATGTACTGGATCCACATGGTTGCAAGTGCAACGGCGCTGATTACGTTTGGCATGTAGATTGCGGCACGGAAGAATTTCTTGAATCTGATTCCGCTTGTGAGGATGATTGCGAAAAGCAGGGCAAGAGCAAGTGTTATGATACCGCCTACGATCCAGATGATGAGCATGTTCTGCAGTGAACGGAGGAATGTTGCGCTGGTGAATATCTTGATGTATTTGCCAAGGCCGACGAAATTCCATGTCGTTACGGATGCAGTGATGTTCGGCATGTCGAAGAAACTCATCAGGAATGTTCTGACAACAGGGTATGCATACATGACAAGCAGTGTGATAGCACACGGCAGGATGAAGCCGATGATCATCTGCTTTGTGGCAGCCTTGGGGTCAGCAAGTTCAGGATGCGCCTCACGGAATTTCTCGCATTCGATCATGAGGAATACAGATGCTGCAGCCGAAAGCAGTCCGAGGATTGCCGTAAGCTGTATGTTGAGCGTGCAGACCTGAATGAATGCGGCGAATACTGTGACCATTGCCAGAACGGGGCCTTTCTTCCAGAAAGCAAGTGCAGCGAAGATCACTGCGGCAATTGACGGAATGCACAGTATGGAAAAACCTGCGAATACACACTGGAGAATCAGTGCGAGGGCAGGCAGGATGATGGAAAGAACACCAGTTACGATCATGCTTTCTCACCTCCGTAAGTCTGATGGCTTTCATTGCCGATATACATGAGGACCGCTCCTGCGATGACCAGTGCAAGCGTGATGAAGTACAGAATCATGCCGACTACTGTCATATGTGTGAAGCGGAACAGGAAAGTAAGTATTGCACATCCTATCAGGCATCCTTTGAGGCTTGTTCTGGATGGCATCATGCGGCATATGATGGTCAGGAAAACCAGAAAGAGTGCGAGGAGGATATTTGTAAACTGTACCGGGATAAAGGAAAGTATGAGGCTTAGGACCGAACCGGCCAGAGCTGTTATGAAGCCTGCAATTCCCATAATCGCCTCCTTTTTTTGTTTTGCGGAATCTTCCGCAGTCATATATTACGAAATCAATAGTTGTATTTTAAGAAAATTAAGGGGCGGGGTTTTTCCGCCCGCCCCCTTGAGTTTCTCAACTGTCAGAATCTCAATAGAGAGCATCCATAGCAGCTGCGAATTCCTCACCTGTTGCATACTGACCTTCAAAGAGCTTGATGATTGTCTCTTTGAGAACAGACTTGAGGTCGCCGTTTGCATTGATTCCCATTGTCCATGTGAGTGAGCTGTCTGCTGCAAGCAGGGACTCAACAGCACCGTCAAGAGATGTACAGTTGTTGGAAGGATCTGCAGGGATCTGAGGAACGAGGTCAGCTCTTTCCTGATCGAATTCACCAGTAACAAGTGTCATGATGAAATCATATGCTGCCTGCGGGTTCTCGCAGTAGGAAGAAATTGCGAGTGAGTTTGTACCTGCATATGCTGCTGTTGAACCGTTGCCGCCGTCTTCTACAGGAACTGTCGGATAACCGAATACGCCCCATTCAATTCCGGCACCTGTGTTGTTGTTGACTTCTGATGTTACATAGTCAGCACATACAACCATCGCAACGTTCTCGAAACCGATCTTGTTCTGGCCTGCAGGATATTCATCCGGAGCGCCGTCAGCAAGGTAACCGCGGTTCACGAAGTCGATGATGTCTTCAGCTGCTGCGATGACACCAGGCTCATTTGACCAGCCGCCGTTGAGGGAAAGTTCTCTTGTCTTTGCCTCTCCGATGTATCTGTCAAGGTGATAACCGAAGTTGAAGTCTGCGTATGTTCCGTCAAGTGCGAGCGGCTGATAGCCTGCGTCAACAAGCTTCTGACACACATCAAGGAATTCTGCCCATGTTGTCGGAGTCTCTGTGATACCGGCTGCCTCAAACTTTGCCTTGTCGTAGAAGATACCGCCCATGTTCGGCTGCTCTGCGATTGAAACAAGCTTGCCGCCTGCCCATTCTCTTGTCATGTTGTTGAAGAGCTGGTAGCTGTTGTCGAGGTAACCGGAAGCTTCTGCCATTTCGCTCATATCATAGCAATATGCGGCATACTGCTGACCGATTCTTGTGTAGTCTTCTTCGAAGATGTCAATGTCTTCACCGCCCTGGAGAGCTGTGTTGATGATTGTTGAGATATCACGTCCGCGGAACTCGATGTTGACATGGCAACCTGTCTCTTCCTCGAATGCGTCTGCAGCTTTCTGGATGATCTGACCCTGAGGCTCAGCAGCGTTCCACATTGACCACATTGTGATCTCGACACCGTCGTAAATCTTTCCGCCTTCTGCTGCACCTGCAGCCGGAGCTGTTGCTGTTGTCTCGGTTGTACCTGTTGCGAAAACAGATGTGACAGCAAGAAGAGCGATTAAAGCAAATGTAAGAATTTTCTTCATTTAAATGTTTCTCCTTTTAAGTGTTTCTTATTGCTATATACTCATTCTAAGGGCGGTTTTTTGAAATCAACAATCAGGAAATTGCTCACTTTTTTATATTTATTGCTTTTTTCGTAAAAAAAGCGGAAAATACGCATATGAGTACTGCCAGATACGAAATAACGGATCAGGAAAACGGCGTAATGCCGGAATTGAAGTACATCACGCATTCACGTTATGACAATGAATGGCTCAGCGTGATACATTCCCATTCGATTGCCGAAATGATTTATGTGGTATCAGGAGAGGGAATGATCGTCACGGGGGACCGCAGGCGTTCCATAGGCAAGGATGATTTTGTCCTCATTCCCCCTCATCTCATGCATACGGAGATTTCATCATCGCAGAATCCTCTTGAGTATATCTGCCTCGGCATATCGAATATCACGCTGGCATCCGATGAGAGGGAATTCGATCCTCTCCTCAATCTGTCAAGCCTGAGGGAGAATGTTTATTCAATAATAGTAGGTATATACAGGGAAATGCAGAAAAAGCAGCCTGAGTATGAAATGATGGCAAGAAGCCTTTTCTACCAGCTGCTTGTTTTGCTGATCAGAAGAAGAGTCATCAATGTGGGTATCGAGGAAATTCAGGAAATGCGCAGCAACATAGCTGATGTGAAGTCATATATCGATGAGCATTATGCCGAAGCCATCACACTTGATGAACTTGCCTCCATTGCCGCTCTCAGCAAATACCACCTGATAAGGGAATTCAAGGCAGCTGTGGGAACAAGTCCTATGGAATATCTTCTTGAAAAAAGAATCACGGAGTCTAAAAAGCTGCTTGCCGGAACGGAGCATTCAATCAGCGATATTGCAGATTCCGTAGGCTTTTCCTCCGGCAGCTATTTTTCACAGCGTTTCCGTCTCATAACGGGAATGACTCCTTTGAAATTCCGCCTCAGCAGTCACGGCGGGGTTGCATGAAGATACTATTTTCATACATATGCCTTGTGCTGTCTGTCACTGCCGTCCATTTCATATACCGCTGCGGTGTGGAAAATGAGATCTGGACGTATGCCGTTTTCTTTTCAGGTGCTGTATCCTTTGCCCTGTCTCTGTATCTGACAGGAAGGGCTTTCCGCCATGTGTTCAGAAGACTGTTTCCTGATTTCATTGTCCCAAGGAAAGAGATGAAACTGTTCAATTTCCGCATTGTTTGCCATCTCGGGTTTTGCTATGCGCTTTTCAAGCTGATTCTCGGTGCATATGAAAGATCACTGTGGATAACATCTTTCGGTGTCTATTATCTTGTCGTTAGCATAATAAGGTTCAATATTATCAAGAAACGGAATGTTTCATTTCATGATTTCAGGATGACCGGCTGGCTGTTTCTCGTTCTCAATCTGTGTGTGTCCATTCTTATAATCCTCGTGCTGTGTCTCAAAGTCAGAGTTGAGTATCCTTCCTTCACTATTTACATAATTGCCGCATGGACATTTCTGTCTCTGTTCATGTCTCTCAGGGACATAATCCTTGATGCAGACGGAAGTGATCTTGTTTTTGTGCAGATGAGAAACATACGCTTCTCCGTATCGCTCGTTTCTCTCTTCTCACTCCAGTGTGCCGTTTTCTCACGTATTGATCATCCTTCCGGATTTGAGTTCATGATGAACAGTATCCTTGGCTTTGCCATTGTCATGCTTATTTTTGCCCTTGCCGTCTCAATGCTTTTCAGGAAAGAATGTCTGTGAAATCCGGTTTCTCAGACTTTCGTTTTCTTTCACTTCCATTTCACATCCAAAGGACATGAAATTTCACAACTGTCCGTTACGCTCCAGACATAATGAGAAAACATTTATTCGTTTGGAGGGTAAATATGAATTTCAGAAAGACTCTTACAAGTCTTCTCGCTGCTCTTATGATCACAGCGAGTCTTTTCGCACAGGGCGCTTCCGAGATTCCCGGTGCGGTCAGTGCCAGCGCATCCAACGCTGATCCCAAATATGTTTTCATGTTCATTGGTGACGGTATGAGCGCTCCGCAGACAAATGCCGCACAGATTTACAACGGCAATAATGTTTCCGGTGCCGTCGAACTTGAAAAGCTCACATTCACACAGTTCCCTGTCGCAGGTCTTCAGTACACACAGGACGGCACATCTTTCTGCCCTGATTCGGCAAGTACTGCAACATCTCTCTCATCCGGTTTCAAAACACACTCCGGCGTTATCGGCATGGGTGTTGACAAGGTCACTGCAGGCGAAACAATCGCAGAAAAGGTAAAGGAACAGCTTGGATGGAAAGTCGGTATCATTTCTTCCGTAACTCTCAACCATGCAACACCTGCTGCATATTATGCACATATTGCAAACAGAAATGACTATTATGACATCGGCCTCCAGATGGCGGAAAGCGGATTCGACTATTTTGCAGGCGGTTCCCTGAATAAGGCGGATGAGGGTGCTGTATCTCTGTACGAAGTCATGGAAGATGCCGGATATCTCGTTACAAATGACAGGGACACCATCCTTTCCCTCAATCAGAACAGCGGCAAGGTATATGCTGTAAGCCCGAATCTCCAGGATGACGGTGCGATGAGATATGCCATCGACATGGAAGATGAGGATATCACACTTGCAGAGTTTGTCAGAAAGGGCATTGATGTACTCTACAATGAAACAGGTTTCTTCATGATGGTTGAAGGCGGCAAGATCGACTGGGCCGGACATGCCAACGATGCTGTTGCAAACATCAGCGACACAATTGCTCTTGACGAGGCTGTCGGGGTTGCTCTCGAGTTCGCATTCCAGCACCCGGAGGAAACACTCATCATCGTAACAGGCGATCATGAAACCGGCGGTATGACAATCGGCTACGCTGCTACAGGCTATAACACTGCATTTGATATAATGAAGAATCAGACTATGAGCTATGTCGCATTCGACGAGGCTGTCGCTGCCGAGAAGGCTGCAGGAACATTCTCCTTCGACCGCCTGCTTGAGATGGTTGAGGAATCATTCGGTCTCACAGCTCCCGGCACACAGAATGATGTCGAGGCTCTCATCATGAACGAGTATGAATACGCCAAGCTTCAGAAGGCTTATGAGGACGACAGAACAGGCAATACCGAGGGTTATGAGGAATCACTCCTTTACGGCGGTTACAACCCGATCTCTGTCACACTCACACATATTCTCAACAACAAGGCAGGCATCGGCTGGACAAGCTATGCACACACAGGACTTCCCGTACCGGTATATGCTTACGGAGAAGGTGCCGAGGCTTTCATCGGAACATATGACAACACAGAAGTTGCAAAGAAGCTCTTCAGCCTCTGCGATGTGGAATAACAGTTAAAATAATCAGATCCATGCCTCCGGATCCTTCCGGGGGCATGTGCTTATTAATGCCATATGAATGAATTCAAGAAAAAAAGCGAAATAACATTTGCAGTGATACTTGCACTGCTATCTGTCATTCTCATAGCGATTCCCACCGGTTTCCAGAGATCCATATATGTCAATGCGGAAGGTGCAAAAGCCCGGGTGATTTCCACAGATGACAGCACGATAATACAGACCGGTCTTTTCCGCCAGGGAGACCAGCGCTGTACTGTTGAAATCCTGTCCGGAAGCCATAAGGGGCTTGTAATGGACGGGGTGAATATGCTTTCGGGCTCTCTTGCGGACGACAAGGTGTTCCGGAGCGGAGATCTCGCCTGGGTGCTGGTTGAAAGAGATGGCGAAGACAATCCGATCTTCATCAACATGATCGATTATTACAGGCTGGGGAAGGAACTCCTTGCCGCAATGATCTTCTCCCTCGTACTTATTGCATTCGCACGGTTTTCCGGAGTCAGAATAGTCATTTCCTTCATATTTGCATTTCTGTGCATCTGGAAACTGCTTATTCCGCTGACACTGCACGGGATAAATCCGCTGTTCATGTGCATAGCCTCTCTCATGCTCATAACGACCGTCACTCTTTTGCTTGTCGGAGGTGTGAACAGAAGAAGCCTCGCAGCAATATGCGGCTCGGTTTTCTCGTCTCTGCTCACAGCTTTGACGGGATATGTCATGACTCACTGGATGCGTATTCACGGTTCTGTTCTCGAGCAGAGCGAAAGTCTTTTGTATGCGGGCTTCCAGAATCTTGACCTGACATCCCTTTTTGCCGGTGTTGTCGCTCTTTCTGCAGGCGGTGCCGTCATGGATCTTTCAATTGACGTTGCAGTTGCAATGGCAGAAGTGAAAGAACATGCACCTGGAATATCCCGCAAAGAATTGATTAAATTAGGATTGGCAGTAGGTCGAGCCGGAGTCGGAACATAAACAACAACTTTATTACTGGCTTATATGGGCTCATGGCTTTCAGTCATGATGGTGTATATGGCGCAGCGCACGCCTGTTCTCAATATCCTCACATCAAAAATGATTGCGTCGGAAATTGTTCAGACTCTCACAGGCTGCATGGGGCTTGTCATTGTGACGCCGTTGACTGCCTTGATTGCCAGCTGGTTGTATGCAAGACCTTATATTGACAAATAATTTGTTGCATGATAGTTTATTGACAGTTTTACAAAAAATGTCAAATTGTCAAAAAGAGGCTTGATTATGCAATATACTATGCCTCAGCTCTTCTTCAGCAGAGCTGAGAGTGATGGAAACAGAGTCCTTCAGATGGAGAAGGACAGAAAGGGAAAATTCATAAATTACACATATTCGGAAGTTGCGGCGAAGGTAAGGGCCCTTGCCCTCGCTCTTTCAGATATGGGAGTAGGCCGGGGGACACTTGTCGGACAGATAAGCGACAACAGGGCCGCATGGATGGTTGCGGATCTTGCAATACAGTCCTGCAGGGCTGCCAACGTTCCTCGCGGAAGGGACAGCATGGCAAGCGAACTGGCATTCATCCTTTCCGCCACACAGTCAGAGATCGTTTTTGTCGAGAACGCACAGATGCTGGACAAGATCCTTTCAATCCGCACGGAACTGCCATGCCTGAAGACTCTTATCGTGATGGATGATTCTCCTATTATCGATCTTGCACAGAAGGAAGATGAATACGGGGTGAAAATTCTCTTCCAGAACAATCTTGTTGATGAATACATGAATGCGGGAGAGAAACAGCTTGCAAAGATAGACGGGTTTGTGAAAGAGGGAAAGCCGGAGGATCTTGCCACGATAATCTTCACAAGCGGAACCACAGGCGAACCTAAAGGTGTAATGCTGTCTCAGGGCAATCTGTATTCAATTCCGCCTGCAATCGATGCAATAGGCTATCCTGTCGGACCCGGGCAGATATGGCTTTCGGTCCTTCCCGTGTGGCATTCTTTTGAAAGAATACTTCAGTATGTGATCATCTATCTCAAGAGTACGATCGCATATTCAAAACCGATCGGAAAGATTCTTCTCAATGACATACAGAGAGTGAATCCCCATATCATGGGATCCGTTCCCAGAATATGGGAGACAGTGAAGAACGGTGTGTATTCCCAGATGAAGAATGCAAAACCCGTTGTAAGGGGACTTTTCAGTTTCTTCGTTTCTGTCGGCAGTTCAAGAAAGAAATTCTACAACCGTTTCCACGGTTATACCAAAGATTATAAAAGGAGAAGCAGGGTGCTTGATGTGCTGGTAAGTGCCGTACCTCTTGCCCTGCTCACTCCCCTTTATAAACTTGGCGACAAGCTTGTTTTCTCGAAAATAAAGGAGAAGCTGGGAAAGAATTTCGTTGCGGGAATTTCCGGCGGCGGTTCAATGCCGCAGGCTGTTGATGAGTTCTTCTCTGCAATCGGCATCAACGTCGTTGACGGCTACGGCCTTACGGAGACAAGCCCGGTGATCGGACTGCGCAGATGGAAGGAGAGGGTTCCCGGAACACTCTATCCTTTCGGAGATATACAGCTGAAAATCGTTAACGAGAACGGCAGGCAGTGTGCTCCCGGAGAGAAGGGCGTGCTTTATGCAAAAGGCGCACAGGTGATGCAGGGTTATTACAAGAGGCCGGATCTCACAGCAAAAGTCATAGACAGTGACGGGTGGCTCAATACGGGAGATCTTGCAATATGGACGATACACGGGGAATTCTCGATTGTCGGCCGTGCAAAGGATACGATAGTCCTTTCCGGCGGAGAGAATGTGGAACCTGTTCCTATAGAGGAGACCATAAATGATTCTCCCTATATTGCTTCATCTGTTGTCGTCGGGCAGGACAGGAAGTATCTGTGCGCCCTGATCGTTATTGATACATCAAATGTGGAACGCTATCTTAAGGACAATCATGTGTATTACACAAACCGCGATGACCTTCACACAATACCCGAGGTTCATAATCTCATTGACAATGAAATAAAGGAAAGAATCAGTGCGAAAAACGGATTCAGAACATTCGAACAGATCATGAGATTCACGATCCTTCCGAAGGCGTTTGAGGTCAACAGGGAGCTTTCCGCAAAACAGGAGATCAAGCGGTTCGTGATCAGCGATATGTACAAAGCCGAGATAGATGCAATGTACAGATGACCTGGAGGAGACGCGCGACGTCTCCTTTTTTTCGTGAAAATTTCTTTATTTCCGTGTTTTTTTCCGTTCTATCTGCTATTATGTAGAAAAAAATCAAAGGTAAAAAGAGGTGAAATGAAATGAAGAAAGCATTAATCGTCTTAGCTCTCCTGCTGTGTGCCGCAGTACCTGCATTCTCTTCTGTCACAGACACAATGCTCAATGTCACTCTGACAGGATCATCATCTGAACTTCAGCTGTTCAGAAACAGCGAATTCGATGCCAAGTTCGACATAGAAGCATCTGCCGACTTTGCAATGATCTTTGACAACGGACCGGGTTTTGATATTTCAATCACAACAGATTTCCAGAGCAATATTGTGCTCGGTGCATTCTATGCTCATAAGATTGATGTCAGGAACTCGAATCTTGACATTCTTCTGAGTGCCGGACCGACTTTCAATCTCGGCGGCAACTTCGCAATGGGAATTGATGCGATGTGTGATCTTCTCATCGATCTTACAAGCAGTGTGTATGTCGATCTCGGAGTAGGCCTCCAGATGTCTGTCTTTGAAGTTGTAAATGATAAGATAAATACAGAATTCAATATGACAATGCCTCTTCCGAGTGTCGGAATCGGAGTCAGATTCTGATAGCTTCTCACTGACTGACAACCACAAGGAGCGTGTCTTTTCGGCATGCTCCTTTTCTTTTCCCGGCTTTTATTCTCACTTCTTCTGGAAAGCGGCATCCATGGCCTGAATCTCGCTCAGCTTTGTCGGAGCGGGAACTGTCTGCTGCGGAACTTCGATTGCGTCAAGTCCTGTCCTTACCGTATAGGAAGCACAGGACGTCATGACAAGCATCAATAACAGCTGGATGATGAATCTCCTCATAATGCAAGTCTATTCCCGTATTCTTTTATCTCATCACCTTCATAGCTCTTCTTTGAAAAGCCGAAACTCTGTCCGTCGTTTTCGTAACGGGGAATGACATGAATGTGAAGGTGTGGAATCTCCTGACCGGAAGCTTTTCCGTTGTTGATGAGAATGTTCGTGCCGTCGCATTTCAGCTCGGCCTTGAGCTTGAGCGCAACACGCTGGGCGATTTCCATCATGTGCGAAAGCTGTGCGGAAGGGCACTGTGTGAAATCTTCATATACTGTCTTGCTGATGACGAGGCTGTGTCCTTTTTCTATGGGGTTGATATCGAGAATGACGAGCACACTGTCATCTTCATAAAGTTTCGTTGACGGGATATCCCCGTTTATGATCATTTCAAAAACTGTTGCCATTTATTTCCTCCATAAAACAAATTGTATCATAAAGACAGGCCGCTAAAAAGGTTTTACGGCCCTTGTCATCCAGAATGTCGGGATGTTGAGTTCGTGAAGCCTTCCTTCTCCGTTGGTGTCTTCATCTACATCGGTAATCACAAAACCGGCTTCGATCTGTCCTCCTATCTGCTCTGAAAACGTATGTGAGAACTGGTATCCGTCATCTTCAACGTAAAGATCGGGATTCTTAAGGGGGTTGAAAGGCAGGGAATTCACGATTTTCGTCTCATCGTCATTGACAATGTAGTTGATCCCGTTGTCAAGTCCGCAAAGCAGGATTCCTCCTTTTTTCAGGATTCTGAAGCATTCCCTGAAAAGTGGCTTTACTTCCTCTATGTAGCAGTTGGAGACCGGATGGAAAATAATATCGAAAGACTCATCGTCAAACGGAAGCGGCTTCGACATGTCCGCACATACGGTCCTGACCTGGTATCCTTCTCTTTCTGCCACCATTACCTCGCTCTCCAGCTGTGCCTGACAGTAATCAAGAACGGTGCAGATGGCGCCTCTGGCTGAAAAGACAGGTATCTGCTGTCCGCCTCCTGATGCAAGGCCGAGCAGCTTTTTTCCTTTCAGCTCCCCGAACCATGAATGGGGAACTTTTTTTACCGGTGTGAGGAGAACATCCCAGTCTCCTCTGACGGCCTTTTCATATGTGTCATGGTCAATCGGTGTTCCCCACTGCCATCCTTCCTCAATCCATCTGGTGATCGCTTTTGCATTCTCATCCTGGTAAGGCATGTTTTTTCTCCGTTTCAAGTACTGCCGCGAAGTTTAGCACACTTCACATATTTTTTTCAGCAAGTGTCTTGCACATATGCAAAAAAACTAATAATATGCACCTTCGGATGAAGTTGTACAGCGATAAAAGGCTGGCAGAAGATAAATCACAATTATGAGTTTTATATATTTGAGAGGAACTAAAATATGGTAAACAACCTCAAGGATATGAGAAATATCGGAATCAGTGCTCATATCGACTCAGGTAAGACAACACTCAGTGAGCGTATTCTTTATTACTGCAATAAGATCCACGCTATTCACGATGTCCGCGGTAAGGACGGTGTAGGTGCAACCATGGACTCCATGGAACTTGAAAGGGAGCGCGGCATCACAATCGCATCCGCAGCTACAAATGTTTACTGGAAAGATCATGAAATCAACGTCATCGATACTCCGGGCCACGTGGACTTCACAATCGAAGTTGAACGTTCCCTCCGTGTTCTTGACGGTGCAATTCTCGTTCTCTGTTCAGTCGGCGGCGTCCAGTCTCAGTCAATCACTGTAGACCGCCAGATGAAGAGATACCATGTTCCCCGTATCGCATTCGTCAACAAGTGTGACAGAAGCGGTGCAAATCCGTACAGGGTCAAGGACCAGCTCATCGAGAAGCTCGGCCTGAATGCCGTTCTCATGCAGATTCCAATAGGACTTGAGGACAAGCTTGAAGGTGTTGTTGACCTTGTGGAGATGAAAGCATATTACTTCGATGCCGGTGCGGATCATCAGAGCCTCCGTGTTGCAGAGATTCCTGCAGAGCTCATGGATGAGGCCAAGGCGAAGAGAGATGAGATGCTTGATACAATCTCCATGAATTCAGAGGAACTCATGGAAGCAATGCTGATGGAAGATGTTTCCGTCGAGCTCATCAAGAAGGTTGTCAGGGAAGAGACCATTGCACTGCGCCTGTGCCCTGTCTTCATGGGCTCAGCATACAAGAACAAGGGTATCCAGCCTCTGCTTGATGCTGTTGTTGATTACCTCCCGTGCCCGTCAGACGTACACAACTATGCTCTTGACCTTGATGACAAGGAAAAGGAAGTCGAGCTTGTTTCCAAGGACGACCTTCCTCCTGTTATTCTCGCATTCAAGCTTGAGGACGGCCAGTTCGGTCAGCTGACATACATCAGAGTCTATCAGGGAAGAATCAAGAAGGGTGATGAACTCTACAACACAAGAAGCAGGAAAAAGTTCCGTGTCGGACGTCTTGTAAAGATGCATGCTTCCACAATGGAAGACATCAACGAAGCCGGATGCGGTGAGATCGCAGCTCTCTTCGGTATTGACTGTGCTTCCGGTGATACATTCTGCGGTCCTTCACTGAACTACTCAATGACAAGTATGTTCGTTCCAAATCCGGTTATCTCCCTTGCAATCGAGCCGGTTGACAAGAAAGCCGCCGACAATATGGCAAAGGCTCTCAACCGCTTCACGAAGGAAGACCCGACATTCCAGACATATGTCGATCCGGAATCAGGACAGACAATCATCAAGGGTATGGGTGAGCTTCACCTCGATGTCTATATCGAGAGAATGAAGAGAGAATACAAGGCAGAAGTCAAGGTAGGCCAGCCTGAGGTTGCCTACAGAGAAGCCATCACTCAGAGAGCAGACTTCAACTACACTCACAAGAAGCAGACAGGCGGTTCCGGTCAGTATGCACGTGTTGCAGGTTATATCGAGCCGATTCAGCCGGATGAGAACGGTGAGCAGAAGGATTATGAGTTCGTCGATGAGGTCAAGGGCGGTGCAATTCCCACTGAATACATTCCTTCCTGTGACAAGGGCTTCCAGAGCGCAATGAAGAAAGGTACTCAGATCGGCTTCCCTGTAGTCGGCGTGCGCTGTGTCGTCAACGATGGTGCATGGCACCCGGTTGACTCAAGTGACATGGCATTCCAGACAGCTGCAATCGGCGCTTTCAAGGAAGCATATGAGAAGGCAAAGCCTGCCATCCTCGAGCCTATCATGAAGGTTGAGGTAACAGGCCCCAGTGAATTCCAGGGCAACATCTTCGGTTCAATCAATCAGAGAAGAGGTATGATCGTTTCTTCAACAGAAGACAACAACCAGTGCCAGGTTATCGCTGAAGTTCCTCTTTCAGAAATGTTCGGTTACTCCACAGTGCTCCGCTCCCTCACTCAGGGCAAGGCGGAATTCACAATGGAAGTTGCAAAGTACGGCAAGGTTCCTCAGAGTGTTTCCGATGATCTGAAGAAGAAGTACGAGGAAAAGAAGAAGGCTGAGAAGAAATAAGCCGTTTTCCTGAAAATCTTTGAATAACAGCTCCATATCGTCTATGCGGTGTGGAGCTTTTTTCTTCACAACCGGCTTTTCTTTGGTTATCTTAGCTGAAAGGAGATATGAATCATGAGAAAAGATTTCGGTGTGAAGACATGGATGTATCCTCTTCCCGTACTTATTATCGGGACATACGATGAGGATGGAAATGCAAATGCAATGAATGCAGCCTGGGGCTGTATCTATAATGATGATCTTGTCGAGATATGCCTGAGTGCAGGACATAAAACAACAAAGAACATAAAGGCGAGCAAGGCTTTCACCATCAGTTTTGCCACGCGCGGGACTGCTGCCGCATGCGACTATCTCGGTATTGAATCCGGCAACAGGGTTCCGGACAAGCTGTTCAGGGCAGGATTCACAACGACAAAGAGCGCATATGTCAATGCTCCTGTCATCAATGAGCTTCCACTTACCATGGAATGTGAACTGGTTGAGATCAGAGGCGAGAACATCGTCGGACGGATCAGAAACGTAAGTGCTGATGAGTCCATACTTGATGAAAACGGCCGTGTGGCTTACAGAAAGCTTGATCCCATAACATTTGATGCTGTGGCAAATCAGTATGTTGCCCTCGGTGATGTGGTTGCCAGAGCATTTGATGCGGGAAAGAAATACAAATAAGCGGGAATTCCCGGCAACAGGGGGAAGTGCGGTATGTACTTCCCTATTTTTTGTCTTTAAGCAAGAATATTGCTGAATAGGAGACTGAGGTGAAAATACTTGTAGGACTGTCGGGCGGTATTGATTCATGTGTTACGGCACATCTTCTCAAGAAGGAAGGATATGATGTTGAAGGAGTCACCATGCTTATATGGAAAAAGGACTCCCCTTATCCTGCTCCTGTCAGCCCGAACAGCTGTTATTCACCTGCACGTGCTGAGGACAAGGTCCATATCGCCGAATTCTGCAGGAAACTCGGTATTCCGTATACCGTGCTGGACTGCTCGGATCTGTACGAGTCCACCGTTCTTGAAAACTTCAGAAGCGAATACATGTCGGCCCGGACTCCAAATCCCTGTGTATGGTGCAATGAGAAGATCAAATTCGGTGTCCTTCTTGAGTATGCCAGAGAGACGGGGATTGAATTTGACAAATTCGCAACCGGTCATTATGCACGCATAACATATAATGATGAACTTGGCAGATGGGAACTCAGAAAGGCTGTTGATGAGAAGAAAGATCAGTCGTATTTCCTTTACAGGCTTTCCCAGAAGCAGCTGTCAACAACTCTCTTTCCATTGGGTACTTATCTGAAAAGTCAGGTCAGGGAGATTGATGTGAGGGAGCATTTCCATGAAGAGGGACAGGCTGAAAGTCAGGATTTTTACGGCGGCGATTACAGCGATCTTCTCAACGCCGAGGACCGGATCGGTGATATTGTGAACACGGATGGGAAAGTACTCGGCCACCATAAGGGATTCTGGCATTACACCATAGGACAGCGCCGCGGGCTCGGGATTGCCGCACCACAGCCTCTTTATGTACTTGCGCTCGACAGTGTGAACAACAGGGTCATTGTCGGTTATGACAGCGAGGCAGGCCAGTCTGATGTCTATGTCGATACAGTGAACTGGACGAGCAGGGAAGATTTCTCTTCTGACAAGGTGTATCAGGTGAAGATCAGATCGGCAAGCAGGGGAGAAGACGCATACGTCAGGAAGACAGGCAGTTCGTCTTTTGAGGTGCACTTCCTATCTCCCGTGAAAGGTGTCACTGCCGGACAGAGCTGTGTCGTGTATGACGATGATCTCGTTGTTGCCGGAGGCATTATAGAGTCTTCTCCGTTGGACAAAGCCGTCATGGCATGATAAGCTTATTCCTGAATAAAATCTCAGGAGGTTTTTCATGCGTGTTATCATTCAGAATGATTATGATAATCTGTCAAAGTGGGCTGCAAGATATATTGCAAGAACGATAAAGGACTTTCAGAAAGACAATGACCGTCCGTTTATTCTTGGTCTTCCGACCGGTTCTTCCCCGATAGGCACATACAAGGAGCTTATCCGCCTCAACAAGGAAGGATATATCTCATTCAAGAATGTAATTACATTCAATATGGATGAATACGTCGGACTGCCCAAGGAGCATCCGGAAAGCTACTGGTCATTCATGCACAGGAATTTCTTCGATCATATCGATATCCCGAAAGAGAACATAAACATACTCAACGGCAATGCTCCGGATCTCAAGGCGGAATGCGAGCGCTATGAGGCAAAAATCGCTTCTGTCGGCGGAATCGATCTTTTCCTCGGCGGAATCGGTGCCGACGGACACATTGCCTTCAATGAGCCTTTCAGCTCCCTTTCATCAAGAACAAGACAGAAGACACTTACGTATGATACAAAAGTCATGAATTCCCGCTTCTTCAACAACGATGTCAACGCTGTTCCGAGCACAGCACTCACTGTAGGTGTTCAGACTGTCACTGACAGCAAAGAGGTCATAATTCTGGTAAACGGACACAACAAGGCAAGGGCACTGCAGGCAACTGTTGAAGGTTCTGTTTCCCAGTACTGGACATGCTCGGCCCTTCAGATGCATCCGAAGGCAATCATCGTATGCGATGAACCTGCATGCGGAGAGCTCAAGGTCGATACATACAAGTACTTTAAGGATATTGAAAGCAGCCATCTTGATGTGGAATCAATTCTTTGAATAGTAATTAATTAGTTAATTTGTATAACCTTTCTTAAGGTTGTTTTAATGTAGGTTGTCCACGGTTTGTTCACTTTTTCAAAATCGTGGACAACAATTTATTCTTCTTTATACATCACAGTATCTAATTGGTGATAAGCATGTATCTCTTCATCTGCTGTAAAATGATTCATGGTATCCCATGTATACTTCATCTGCCCGTTTTCTGTTAATTCATATGTGATTTCACCTTCAGAGAATAACTTTCTGTCATTCATTATAGTGTCAAGTACAATACTGATAATATATTTGTTGTCTTCTGCGGTAGTTGAGAACTGAAGCCCATTCATATTCCTGAAACCATCAAAAACGCCATATGAATATCCTGATAGAGGCCTTTCATAATCTTCAGAAATTTCATAGATTTCATAAAATGATGTTTCCAATATAGGTGGATTTTGAAGTGTGCTTGTTTCTTTTATGGGAAGCCACCTTCTGTTTGAAAACCAATCTGGTAATTTCACAACTATCCCATCATACGATGGTGCAACTGCCTCATTATTACATGAGACAGTTGTCATCAATAAAAGTATAAATATAAATGCTATAAGTTTAGATTTCATACTTTTATCAGCTCGTATTCCCTTGATCCGAGGCCGATTGACTGGGCGTATTCAAGACCCTGTTTCCATGAAGTGTCAGGGTGGATGTCATGGAAATGATCTCCGGTATGCTCCTGTGCCTCATCCAGCATGGTGTTATGGTTTACGGGCATTGCGTTCACCGCATCCGCACAGGCCTGATCGAGTGCCACAGGATCAAAGGACGCAAACATACCGACATTAGGTGTGATCGGTGCGTCATTTTCATTATGGCAGTCGCAGTTCGGCGATATGTCAACTGCAATGGCAATATGGAAACAGGGACGGTTCTGTACAACAGCTTTCGCGTATTCCATCATTTTGCAGTTAAGTATCTCATTGCTGTTGCTGATTCCCTCGCTGATCGCATCAACAGGACAGACTCCTATGCAGCGCCCGCAGCCTACGCATTTGTCGAGATCTATATGGCATTTCCTGTCTGTGAATGACGGAGCGCCGTGGGCACATATCTTCTCGCAGCGGTGACAGCCTATGCACTTGTTCTCATCAACCACAGGCTTGCCCTGCGAGTGCATGTCCATCTTGCCGGCTCTTGAACCGCATCCCATGCCTATGTTCTTCAGCGCACCGCCGAATCCGGTAGATTCATGACCTTTGAAATGGGTGAGGCTTATGAAAATGTCGGCATCCATCACAGCGCGCCCGATATGGGCTTTCCTGACATAGTTGCCGTCAACTTCCACATCAACTTCATCGGTTCCCTTCAGACCGTCTGCGATGATGATCTGACAGCCTGTGGAGAGCGGATTGAAACCGTTGAGATTTGCACTCTCCAGATGATCAAGTGCATTCTTTCTTCCTCCTACATAAAGTGTGTTGCAGTCCGTGAGAAAGGGTTTACCGCCGAGTTTCTTCACTTCGTCGGCAACGCATTTTGCCCAGTTGGGACGCAGAAAGGCAAGATTTCCGGGTTCTCCGAAATGCATCTTTATGGCAGCATACTGGTTTGTGAAATCTATATCGGCAATGCCTGCCTTCTCCATGAGCCTTGTGAGCTTGTCAATAAGGGAATTGTTGAAACCTGTTCTCAAATCCGAATAATATACCTTGCTTTTCATATGTTTTCTCCTCTGCTAGTTTCTCAGTCCCATATCTTCGGCAACCTTGATTACGAGAGCCGGATCATCAGTCATGACGGAATCGACACCCATGGCGAATAGTTCTCTCATCTCTGCCTCATCATTTATTGTCCATACCATTATGACTGCATCTCTTTCATGCATCTGCCTGACGAAATCAGGAGTTACGACCTTGATGAATGATGCGCGGCGCGGAATCTGGAATATGATCTTCCTTGTGAATGAACGGGGCAGTGTATGCGTCTTCTGGCGCAATAGAAGCGGCACGACTTCTGCTGTGGTCACGCTTGTGAGGAAATCCGGGGCATTCTTTCTCAGCCGTCTGAGATTCGAAAGATGGAAAGATGCACCTGCAACCCGGTGTACCGCATTGTGTGCCCTGATCACTTTTATGAATTCATCAACGATTCCGGGACACTTTGTCTTCAGGTCGATGTTGAAGCGTTCATCAGGACATTCCTCAAGCGCTTCGTCAAGTGTGCATATCCTAACGCCTCTGCCCCTGAAGGGGAATGTCCTGCCTCCGTCCGGGCTGAAGGTATAACCGGCATCGAACTGTTTCAGTTCAGAGAGCGTGTGGTCTTCGATTCTTCCTTTTCCGTCAGTGTTTCGTTCGAGTGTCGGGTCATGCCAGATCACAAGCTTTCCGTCTTTTGTGATGTGGATATCCGTTTCGATCACGTCAATGTCCATCTGCACTGCAGACCTGAAAGCGGGAAGGGTGTTTTCAGGGAAATTCCTGCTGTCGCCCCTGTGCGCGATTACACGGGGCATGGGATTTAGAAAATCAGTGAAGTCACTCATTTCTGGCTCCCTCCTTGTGGATTTTTATGTTTTCTATTTTTGCAAAGAGCTTGTCGAATCTCTGCATCTCGCTCTCGCTCAGGCCGGCGCGTTCCAGAAGATCCTTGAGGAAATTCTCAGTCCATTTCCTTTCCTCGTCCCATTTGTAATAACCGATGGCATTCAGGTGGGATGATGCATCATCAACGGCCTGTCTCACTCTCTCATGCGTGACCGCATTCATGCCCTGAGGATAGATCTGCGCCTTCGTGAAAAGCGTGTAGGCGATGATCTGAACAGCCTGTGAAAGGTTGAGGGAAGGAAATGCATCGCTTGTCGGAATCGACACGACCGCAGAGCAGGACATCACTTCCTCATCGGTCAGCCCGTCGGACTCACGGCCGAATACGATGGATACCTTGCCCCCGGGAAGGGAACTTATATGGGATGCCAGCTGTTCCGGCGAGAAGGACGAGAGCTTGCGGTATTTCCCCCTGCGTCTTGTGGCTCCCACGGCAAGAATGCTGTCCCTGATGGCGTCTTCCAGACTGTCCGTGCGTTTTGCATTCTCGTAGAGATCTGCGGCATGCAGTGCAAGTGTTCTCACTCTGTTCTCATCATAACTTCTTTTTGTGACAAGAGTAAGATGTGTCAGTCCCATTGTTTTCATCGCACGGCAGACTGAACCTATGTTTGCACCGTCCTGTGTATCCACGAGAACGATCTCAATCCTGTTTAAAAACTCTTTGTTCTCCATAACAGCATGAATGATATTATTGATCCTCAAAGTTTACAATTCTTTCTTTTTTCACTTGAGTTAAAAAGTCAAAGTGTTCTATTCTGGATATTGTATGAAAGAGGTAAATAATGCACAGCAGTACAGCAGACAGATAAGGAACTGCCTGGTCTTTGCGGCCGTGGTTCTGTTCCTCTTTGTCATAAAGGCGGCCAGTGAAGTCACCCTGCCGGTTGCACTTGCGCTTTTCATCTTTGCATTTGTAAACCCTCTGATGGACCGCATGTCACGCCTCAAGGTGCCCAATGTCATTTCCATCATTCTGTGCATGGCCCTTATTGTCGTGATATTCTTCGGCTTTCTGTACATCCTTTTCCTGATGGTCAATATGATACTGGACAGGATGCCGTATTACGCCGTGCGTGTGGTATCGCTTGACAAGAATTTCTCCAGTGAGCTTGTCGAGCATTTCCCCGAGCTCGGTGAGGATTTCTCTTTCCTTTCAATGATAGATGTCGACTGGTACGGACTTGCGATGAGCTCTCTGACGAGTTTTTCCTCCCAGATAATCTCCGTGCTTTCCGATGCGATGCTGATCTTCGTCATAGTTCTTTTCCTCCTGCTTGAGAGGACGACTTTCATGCCGAAGATAACCTTTGCCCTGCCGCGTGACAAGAGCCAGAAATTCGCATCCACCATGGGACGCATAAACAGGCAGATGACAAAATATCTGATGCTCAAGGCAGTGATCAGCCTGCTGACAGGGTTCCTTTATTATCTTACGGCCATTGTCACCAATCTGGATTTCGCCCTTGTATGGGGTGTGCTGGCAATGCTTCTCAATTTCATCCCGACAATAGGTTCCATCATAGTCACAGTCCTCACGATACTGATGTCCATAATCCAGTTCGCCCCGACAGAGTGGGTGAACATAATATATGTCATAGTCCTCACGATTTCCATCGAGATGATACTGGGCAATATAATTGATCCGCGTCTTCAGGGTGTCCAGCTGAATATGTCACCGCTCATGATTCTCATCTCTCTTTCCGTATGGGGCTACATCTGGGGGCTGCCGGGCATGTTCCTTGCCGTTCCCATCATGAGCATAATCCAGATTGTATGTGCCATCACGCCCTCGCTGAAACCTGTGGCGGTGCTGCTTTCATCCGGCAAGAGCTACATACGCGAGTATAAGATACAGGAAAGGGGAAGACGCAGCCTGAAAAAGAAAATACAGGATGAGATTGCTCCGGATGTGAACCCCCGCGGGGATATCATTCTGCCTGAAGGCGAGAACAGAAAGAATGATGAGGACAGGCAGTAGTTTCCCTTTTCCGCCTGCAATGCGCTGAAAGCACAGGCGTAAATCCTTGCTTTTTCTCCTTCTTGGAAGTATGTTAGTTTCACAAGGAGAGTTTATGGCTGATTCACAAGTCAAGGATGAATGGGATCTTCAGACTGAGAAGATTCAGGACAGAATGGATAAGATCGGGCGCAAGATACTGATCATGTCAGGTAAAGGCGGGGTCGGAAAGACGACCATAACCGTAAATCTTGCAAATGCCCTTGTTGATATGGGATGCACTGTAGGCATTCTCGATACAGATATTACAGGACCTAATGTCGCGAAGATGCTCGGCTGCGAGGACGGAGTGCTTGGTTCTCCGGATGGAACCACACTGTATCCTGTTGAACCGAGAGAAGGGCTTAAGGTTGTTTCACTTGCCTTCGCCATTCAGGATCCGGATGCTCCGATTATATGGAGAGGCAGTCTGAAGAACACTGCTATCAGGCAGTTCCTTGCCGATGTCGAGTGGGGAACGCTTGACTATCTTCTGATTGATTCCCCTCCCGGAACCGGTGATGAGCAGCTTACGGTATGTCAGTCGGTTCATTCACTTACAGGCACGATAATCGTCACGACTCCGCAGCCTGTGGCAGTGCTTGACGCAAGACGTTCTGTGGGCTTTTCCCGCAAGCTCGGCTGTGCGATCATAGGCGTGATCGAGAATATGTCGGGACTGAAGTGTCCCGAATGCGGAACGGAGATTCCCATCTTCGGTATCGGAGGCGGGCAGAAGATGTGTCAGGAGATGCATGTCCCGTTCCTGGGCCGGGTTCCTATGGAAATTGACCTCAGGGAGGCTGAGGACAGCGGCGTCGATTTCATGAAGAACGGCATAAGCCATCCTTCCCGTGAGGCTCTGATGGAAATCTGCCGTCAGATAAATTTCGGCACTGCCTGCTCCACATCACGTGATACATCATTCCTGGGGACACCGCAGTGTTCACCATCTGCCTGTGCATCCTGCACAAGCAACTGTGCTTCAAGGAACAGAAATGCAAAATAAGGATTACAGAGAAATAGAGAAAGATATTGATCATCTGGTATGGAAGAGCGGTGACAGGAAAAGACTCTTCGACTGTCCCATTTTTTCCGTGAATTCCGTCGTGAGGGAAAGTCAGGACGGACGGAAGGGAACTTTCATTGAAGTGGAATGCCCGAAGTGGGTTGTGATCATTCCGGTTTTCAGGGACGAAAGCGGATCCTGGCGGGTGATAATGGAAGAGCAGTACCGTCACGGCAGTGACAGCATCACGCTTGAATACCCCGCCGGTCTTGTGGAGGAAGGAGAGGACCCCCTTGATGCTGCAAGACGCGAGCTGCTTGAGGAAACCGGATACGAGGCTGCGGATATGAAGCTTCTGGCTGATATGTGTCCGAATAATGCCTTCATGTCAAACAGACAGTATTATTATCTTGCCGAGAAACTTAGGAAGGTGGGCGATCAGAATCTTGATGCCAATGAACAGATTGATGTTTTCTCTCTTCCTCTTGAGGAAGTGATTGAAAATATGGGCAGCGGGATTGCAGACAATGCTCTTATGATGGCTGCAACAGGGCTGCTGATCAGGGAATTCAGACGGAGAGAGGGTAAAGAGGAGAAAAAAAGATGAAGAAGTTCACAATTGCGGCGCTTTGCGCTCTTCTCTGTCTGACTGCATGTCAGACTTCGGATGATGCACTTATGAGAACCATCTCGGTATCCGGTTCCGGGTCAGTCACCATTGAACCTGACATGGCATCTTTTTCCGTTTCCGTCGAGGAAACCGCCGATACTACAGCGGAAGCCCAGAGCATGGCAAATGAGAAAATGGCAGAGGTGTACAGGATACTGAGTGAGGAGTTTTCAATTGAGGATGCTGACCTGAGAACCACAGGCATTGATCTTTATCCCCGCTACAGCTATGTTGACGGGCAGCAGGTGCTTCTCGGACAGTGTTCGCAGCAGAGTCTCAGCGTGAAAGTCCGCACTCTTGATGATCTTGCGCCTGTCATTGACCGTCTTTCCACGATAAGCGGCATTACCATTTCATCCATCAGCCTTGATGCTGAAGATAAATCGGCAGTGATGAGTCAGGCCCGTGTTCTTGCAATGCAGGATGCATATGCTCAGGCTGAGGATTATGCTTCAGTCGCAGGTCTTACTGTTGACGGTCCTGTTACAATCTCATCGGGCAGCGTGAACTGGTATTCCAACAGGATACAGCCTGTAGCTCTTGCCGCAAGTGCAGATTATACCTCGGAATCGTCCAAGGCCTCTGCCAGCTACTATGCAGGAGACCTTGAAGTCAGTGCATCGGTTTCCGTCACATTCAATCTGATCTGAGATGAGAATTTCTCAGTATTCTGCTCAGGCCGTTCCACGTTGCGGGAACGGCTTTTCAGTCAGAGCGTGAATATTGTGCTTTTTTTCCGTGAAAGACGGGTGCTTTTCTCCTGTGCTGCCGGTTTTCGCTTGCCTGTATTCTTATTTGGCATTACAGTTTAGACTTATGAAGATAGTTATCGTAGGCAACGGAATTGCAAGTTACAATGCGGCACTCAATATCCTCAGGGCAGTTGATTACTGTACTGTTGAGGTTTTCAGCGATGAACCCTTTTCTCCTTATTACAGGACACGGGTTCTTTCCCTTCTTTCCGATGCGGCGGATAAGAATGATCTGGCTATAAAACCTGAGATCACTGACGAACGCTATAATCTTGTCAGAAAGCATGTGAACTGCATTGATCCTGACAACAAGCTTGTGTACAGCGATGACGGTGAGGCATATGAATATGATGTGCTTGTGCTGGCAAACGGAGCCAGTGCACTCTCTCTTGCGCTTCCGGGAGGAAAGGCGAAGGGAATATTCACTGTCAGAACTGTGGATGATGTCTTTTCGCTCAGGGCCTGGCTGAAAGAACATGATGAGAATACCGTGGTGATCGGCGGTGGACTGCTCGGCCTTGAGGCTGCCTATGAGATACACTCTCACACCGGGAAAAACGTCACCGTTGTTGAGACCTTCCCTTATCTTCTGCCCCGTCAGCTTGACAGGGACAGCGCTGTTTATCTTCAGAAACGGCTTGAGACCATGGGACTGAGCATTCTGTGCGGTGTCAGAACATCGAATTTCCTTTATGATCATGACGAATGCGTGAAGGCAGTGAAGTGCGATGACGGATTTACCGTCGCTGCTTCCACTGTTGTCGAATCGGTGGGCATAAGATCAAACACCTTCCTTGCCGTGGATGCGGGACTCAAGGTCAACAGAGGCGTTGTCGTTGATGATTACCTCATGACATCTGTTGAGGACATTTATGCGATAGGCGATGTTGCAGAGACGGATGGCCGTGTAACAGGACAGGTCAGTGCCGCACTTGATATGGCGAAGGTTCTTGCTTCAAACATTGCAGGAAGGAAAACCGCCTACAGGACGGCAAGCCCCTCAAGCATGCTGAAGATTGCCGGCCTTGATGTGGTGAGCCTCGGGAATGTCGGCACTGACGGCTGTGATGTGATCGTCAGGGAAGATGAGGATACCAGATGCTCATATTTCATCCGGGACGGACTCCTCTCCGGTGCCGTGCTCATAGGAACCAAGGCTCAGTTCGTTACGGTAAAGACGAATCTGAATAAAGAACTCACTGCCGAGGTGAAGGCAAAGCTGGCTCTGTAGTCAAAGCTTCATTCCTTTCCATTATATGCTTTTTCTGTCTGCGCTGAAGTTGAGCCCTATGCCGGCAAGCATGACGATGGAACCGGTTAGCAGGGCGGGAGAGAAAAGATCATAAAGGAAAGTGTCAATCACGATGCTTGTGAGTATCTGGCCGCAGGAAAGCAGAAGGGCGGAGTAGACTGCCGGTATTCTCGGAATGACCAGATTAGTTGATACCACTACCACAATGGCAAGCGTTCCTCCCGCTATTATTGAAAGGAATGAAGCCGATGGAAGCAGAGTGAAACCGTGAAGCGTTTCCTCCGGCATCAGCAGTGCGGCATATATGATTGTTCCTGCAAGGCCTGATAGTGCATTCTGCCGTGCGGAGAAAACGGCTCCCTTGGCCTTTGCGAAAGATGAGTTGTACGTCATCTGCAGCATTGTCATGATTCCTGCAAGCACACCCATGAGGATATAGACGAGCTTGAAGGAACCGCTTTGCGACAGGCTCATTATGAAGATACCGGTGAAGGAAAGTGCAAGCGAAATCCATTTCAGCGTGCTCTGTTTTCTTTTAGGCATCGAGAAAAGTCCGAATAGATCCGTGACAAGGCCTGTGATACTCTGTCCGAACACGGCAGCGGCCATGGCAAGCGCCGAGCCCACATTGAGGACGCTGTAGAAATTGCAGACCATGACACAGATGCCGAAGAGACCTCCGAAATACATGTACCATCTGCTTTTCTGCCTTGCCGGGTTTATGAGCACGTTTTTCCTGCCTGCAAGCAGAATGAAGGTTGTCAGCACAACGCCTATTGCCTGATTCACAATAAGGGATACTTCATTTGTCGTGATGCGGCCGAGTTCAGTGTTTGCGACCACCATCACGCTGATCACTGCACCTGTGAAAAACGATATAAGGTAGAATATGCTTTTCTTCATCCCGTGAATATTAGCAAAATATGATGAATCGTTTCCAGCGATATTGCCTCTGCTGCCCTTAAGCCGTAGAATTCAGAAAAACCCAGGAGGAGTGCTATGGAAATTGTCTGTCTTGATCTTGAAGGTGTGCTTGTTCCTGAAATCTGGATTGCCTTTGCCGAAAAGACCGGCATCGAGAAGCTGCGTCTCACCACACGTGACGTGCCTGATTACGATGTGCTGATGAAGGGCAGGCTGGATATACTCAGGGAACACGGCCTGAAACTCGCTGATATCCAGAGTGTGATAAGCAGCATAGAACCGCTGGAAGGTGCAAAGGAGTTTCTGGATGAGCTGAGGTCAGTCACCCAGGTTGTCATTCTTTCAGACACGTTCCGTGAATTCGCATCACCGCTTATGAAGAAACTCGCATGGCCGACGATTTTCTGCAACAGCCTCGTTGTCGATGATGATGGAAACATAACAGGATACACCCTGCGTCAGAAGGACGGAAAGCGCAAGGCGATAGAGCATCTGCAGGCAATGGGATTCAGATGTTTCGCCGCCGGTGACAGCTACAATGATCTCACCATGATAAAGACAGCTGACAGTGGCAGCCTTTTCAGGGCCCCTGAGAATATTCTTGAGGAATACCCTGATCTTCATCTCTCCACGACCTATGATGATTTCCTGAAGACCATAAAGGAGTTTCTCAATGCCTAAGAAGGATGATCCCCTGAAAGGACTGTGGCTGGCAGTCCTCCTGTGGCTTTTCGGCATAACTGCGGGCTTCATCCTGCTGGCTCTGGTCTATACCGGTCCCGTTTTCGTCAAAGTGATCGTTTTCATTGTGTATCTTGTGGTTGTCTTCGGTACGATCGGCAGTGTCAGAAAACTCAGGAAATGACATGTGCTGCCATATCTGCACGCTGCTGAAGGATGAAAAAAACTTTTTAAACCTTGACAACTTAGCAAAAACTGCTATATTCATCTTCATAAAAAATTATCTGGTACCGATAAAGGGGGAAAAGTATGGATAACACTTTTATTGAGGAAATGAAGGAGCTCCTGTACAAGGAAAGAAAGGAAATCCTGGACAGAATGAACGGAGACAATTCCTCGTTCAAGGAAGAGGGGGCTACAGGACGGGGTGACAGTGTCGATCTTGCTTCGGATGAGGGTGCATTCAAGAAAATGGAAGCTCTCAATGCCATGGATGCGAAGCGTCTCACGGCAGTGGAGAACGCACTCAAGAGAATCAGCGAAAACAAATACGGCATATGTCTCAAGTGCGGCAAGAAGATTCCCGAGGAGCGTCTCAGGGCAATGCCGTCCGCAGTGCTTTGCATCGACTGCAAGAGTGCAGAGGAAAAAAGACGTACAAATTACTGATCAAGCTGGGGAAGGAAGGGATTACCCTTCCTTTCTTCTTCAATGGTGGTTATCATCCCGTGTCCGGGAAGGACCTGCACGCTGCCGTCCCTGACAATTGAAAACAGACGGCGGAGAGAGGATTGCAGTGCACTCCATGAGCCGCCCGGCATGTCAGTGCGTCCAACGCCGCCGGCAAAAAGCGTGTCCCCGGAAAAAAGCACTTTATCCTTTTCACTGTACAGACAGATGCTGCCTTCAGTATGGCCCGGTGTCTCAATTACCGTAAGTCCGGTATCTGTCACATCTCCGTCTCCCAGAAGCAGATCCGCAGGGGGAAATGCAATGTCCTTGTCATCATGCATTGAGAAGAAAGACAGATCCCTTGTACATGCCGAGGGGTCAAGATATGACGCATCCGCAGCGCTTATCGCGATTTTCGCATCCCTGTAGCGTTCCTTAAGAGCACAAAGCGCCATCACGTGATCGAAATGACCGTGAGTCAGATAAATCCATCTGAGCTCGAGATTCTCTTCTTCGAGGCGTCTGATTATCCTTGAAGCAGGAGAAGGTGCATCTATCAGAGCTGCACCTTCATCCGTTGTTATTATATAGCAGTTTGTCTGGAATGCTCCGTTAGGAAATACTGCTATCCTGTTCATTTGCCTGTGCTGCAGCCGCTGCCGGCTTTTCCTTGTTTGAAAGATTTATCTGAATGGTTCTGTTCTTGTACTGCAGTCCTTCCAGCTTCTCGATTGCCTTCTGGCAGTTTTCCTCGCTCATTGTGACAAATGAATACTTGTCATGCAGGCGGATCAGATAGATATCCTCCTTTGCTATCTCACAGTTTGACGTGATAAGTGAGACAAGGTCTCTTGCATATACATGCCCCATCTTGCCGAGATTTATATAAAGGGTCTTTGCCCCTTCCGGCACGATTCTGAGCTTCTTTTCGCTCTTTTTCGGCTCCTTGTCAGCCTTGCTCTCGTCCCTGTTTTCCTTTGCAGCATTATCGCGGACGGGGGCACTCTGCTGGGCTCTTTCCTTTTTCACGAAAGGCTTTTCTTCTCTTCTGGCACTTTTTCTCTCTTCCTTCTTTTCCGTCATCTGTCTGAGAAGGTAGGCGGAGAAGTAGCTTCTGAGCGTGAATGGAACATTTTTCTTTATGAGCTTCTTTATTATCTCAAGTTCCTCCGGCCTGCTGTCTGAGCGGATGCTGCTTACGAGACCTTGAATTATTCCTTCAAGTTCACTGTCCTTCATTTCCATATAATCTGCAACTCCTGAGTGCGTTTCATGCACTTTTCCTGATTGTTTTTTCCACCTCTTGAAACTGATTCTGCATACGGTGGAATCGAAACAAAGGATAGCCAACATGTGCTCTGTTTGTCAATTCAAGACACATGGAATGAAACATCCCGGCAGCTCTTTTTCACCGCTTGTATTGAGAATGAAAGCGCCTCATGTTAATATTGGATAACACGGCGTAAGTCAGGATCTCAGCGGTTATGGACAGTGTCAAAAGCAGGATAGAGGAAATTCAGAAAGATATGGACGCATCATACAATGAACTGCGTTCCCTTGCCTTGCGGCTGGCGGGTGCGGCATGTGCCGATGACAATGAGGATATTTCCCTCATAGCGCCCACTCTGCGTACTGCCTTCGTCACTGCACGGGATAATTTCAACAGCATCAAAAGCCGCAAACTGCAGATGGATGAACTCAGGACCAGACTGAGCGAAGGGGAGGAAAGTCTTTCAAGACTGCAGAAGGAGAAAAACAGTGCGGCCAGGAAGCTCAGGGAGCTGGAAGTCCTTATCGGGGCGGTGGCCTTTGCGCAGGCTGACAGCCCTTCCTGCGACCCCGAAGTTGAAAAGGCGCTCTCTCCGTTCACGTCTTACAGCCGCAGCCTGTATGAAGAGACACAGAGGAAAGGTCCCGTCGGTTTTGCGGCAAAGGCCCGTCTTGCACTCTACCGGAAGAAGCAGGGCAGTGTTTTCTCCCAGTGTTTCAGCACACTCAGGGATAAAGATCTGCTTTTTCATCTGAGCGGAGAGAAGGCAGGTGAGTATCTTGACTCATATGTTTCCCTCTCATCATCCTTTTCCCTCCTGTGTCAGGATGTGGAAAACCGTAAACACCGTCTCTCTGCATCCCAGATGGAAGCCTCCGGAAGCGATGAGATCAGAAAGGATTATGTCCGCCTTGAGAATGAGATGAAGGAAGCCGGCACATCCTACGGTCTCTATCTTTTCGACAACGGCTACAAGTGGATAAACCAGAACACCGGGGATGAGTATCTTAACATAGTTGAGAGAATGCTTGAACTCAACAATCATATTGAAAGCTGCCGCAGTGAGATTGACAGGCAGAAAGAATATTCAGCCATTTCCGATTTCCTCTCCATGATAGATTTCAACAACAGGAAAATCAGTGATCTCAGGGAAGAGATCAGGACAATCAATGAGCAGATTGCACGTATTGAGGATGAGAACAGGTCAATAAGGCGCAAGATCGCAAATGTGAAGGAGCGTCTCAAATGAGCGAGAACAAGTTCAAGGTTCCTGCAAAAAGCAGGGCTTCTTCATCATCTGCCGCCCCATCTAAGAAAAAGGCAAAGGAAACATCCCCTGCAGGGAAAAGGGAAGGAAACACTTCACAGGCAAAACTTGAAAAAGCCAAGGTGACGCATAAGCCTTCTTCTTTCCCCCGGCGCTCTCTTCCCGATGTTCAGGACATGGGGAACATGACGAGGGATGAGCGTATAAACGCTGTCCTGAAAAAGGAGGGCGTAAAGGCCGGAAGCACGAAGACTCAGAAGGTGAATGAGGAAAAGAAGCCGGATGACCGCTATTCTGGCATGAAGAAAGTCATTGCCGGCAGCAAGGCGGAAGAGGCAAGGAAAAGAAAGCCGGAGCCGGTATATGAGAAAAAGGACAACTCCGGCCTGTACATACGCATTGCAGCTGCCGCTCTGGCTGTGATACTGCTTCTGATCGTCCTGCTTCTCATACGCCGCACAGACAGCCGTTCTGATGCATCCGTCATCGCTGTTTCACCTGACAGCATGACTCTTGCCGCTCCTGTGGAGGATGTCACTGTACCCGGCTTTGCTTCTTATACCGTTGAGATAGCAAAAGGAATGGGGGCCGGCGAGGTTGCCCGTCTCTTCGAGCCTGTTTTCGACAGTGATGAATTCCTTTCCTATATGATTGACAGCGGACTTACGACTTCGATACAGCCGGGAATCTATATAATTGACAGTTCAATGACGGCAGAAGAGGCGGCACACCTCATTACAAGCAGAGTGGAAAACAATTCCGTTACAATTTATGCAGGCTACACTCTTGAAGATATAGACAGAATGCTGTGGAGCCGGGGCTTTGCCGGGCGGGGGGATTTCCTTGCAGCCTGTGATGAGCTTGCAGCTGAATACGGAATGCCGTTTGTCGAAGGTTACCTGATGAGCGGTGTCTATGAGTTCACTGATGTTCAAGGCCTGGCTTACAGCATGCTTTCATCCACGCTTGACTGGTTCCGCTCACACTCACAGGAGCTTGCCTCATCATCTTTGAGCATGGATGAAGCCGTCAGGATCGCCAGCATGGTGAACAGGGAAACGCAGGATAAGGAGCAGATGCCCTTCATTGCCGCTGTAATACTGAACCGCCTTGAAGAAGACATGCCGCTCGGCATTGATGCCACCACGCGCTATGAACTTGATGACTGGACAGGGAAACTGCCCCAGAGTGCATATGAGAAGATCACCCCTTACAACACCCGCCGCCAGAAAGGACTTCCTCCAAGCGGCATAGGATGTCCTTCACCTGCAAGCCTTGAAAGCGTGCTTGAACCTGCTGACACCGGTGCTCTCTACTACCTTCACGATAAAGATGGAAGATTGTATACTTCATCAACATACGAGGAACATCTGGAAACCTATGAGCGCCTTTACTGAGACATACAATATACACACCCATTCCTTTTACTGCGGACATGGCAGCGGCACGATCGCCGAGTATGTCAGGGAGGCTGAAGATGGGGGGCTGGAAATGCTTGGTTTTTCCGAGCACTGTCCTTTTCCCGATAACTTCCTTCACCGCTCGCGCATGGATTATTCCATGATGGAATCCTATGAAAGAGATGTCAGGGCACAGCAGAAAGAGGCCCGCATACAGATACTCCTCGGCTATGAATGCGATTATTTTCCCCGTTATGAAGGCTATCTGAGAAATCTGAGGGAAAGCGGAAGGGTTGATTACCTTGTCACGGGAACCCATTTCATAGAAAGAACGGACGGAACAAGAGTCTCTCCGTTTTCATCCATACTGACTCTGGACGAGCTTTACCGTTACCGTGATCAGTTCATCGGTGCGCTTGAGAGCGGACTTTTCGACTATGCGGCACATCCTGATCTCTTCATGGCCGGCTCATCTGCATGGGATGAGGTTCATAAAAGCGTTGCCCGTGAGATCATAGGCGAGGCAGTACGGCTTTCCATTCCGCTTGAAATAAACGGGAACGGCATGCTGAAGCGTCAGGCACCTGACCGTTTCTGCTATCCTTTCGGTCCGTTCTGGACGCTTGCTTCAAAAATGGGAGCCTCCGTGATTCTTTCAACCGATGCCCACAGCACGGCCAATCTAACACTGACAAAAGCCCGGCTTGAGCTGTTCGCTCATCAGCACGGTGTCACTCTGGTGCGTCCCCGGGTGTCTGCTGACGGGCAGTTAAAATGGAGCGGGGCTGGAGAATGACACCCTCTCTCCGGTGGAAGGATGTATGAAACTGAGGCTCTGAGCATGCAGTGCAAGCCTTTCTCCTTCTTTTCTGCTTCCGTAAAGCCTGTCGCCGAGGATCGGACATTTCAGTCCCGATGCGCTGTGCACCCTCAGCTGATGCGTGCGTCCGGTATGAGGAGTGAAACGCACACGTGTGACGGTACGTCCGTCAATTATTTCCACTGACAGCCTTTCAAACTGAGTAACGGCTTTTTTCCCCTTCTGCATGTCCACAATCTGGTAAGGCCTGTTGTCGGTGTCAAGGCGGAGGGGAAGATCAATCGTCCCCCTTTCCTCCTTCACAAGACCGTCCAGAAGGGCGATGTATGTTTTTTCCACACTGCGTTCCTCGAACTGTCTTGATATGAAGCTTTTGGCTTTTTCGTTTTTTGCAAGCACGAGAAGGCCGGATGTATCCATGTCCAGACGGTGGATAGAGGGAAGGAGAGGGGCAGAGGGAAATATTTTCTTCACTCTTGATGAGACGCAGTCGGCCTTGTCCTCTCCTTTTCCGGGAACTGAAAGCATTCCTGCTTCCTTGTTCACAACGACTATGTCGTCATCGCTGTAGATGATGTCAAGAGTGAAGATGTGTTTCAGGATAAGCGCGCATTTCTCGTCGCACGGCGGGTAGGAGTGAAGATGCTGTCTCAGCGTGCTGTCATGTCCGTAATATATTTCACACAGCGACAAAGGTTCCCAGCCGCGCTTGAAACACCATGAAAGGAGTTTTGCCGCAGCGCAGTCTCCGGTTCCTGTTGGAGGCAGGGCTTTCAGTTTCATGTCTGCGAACTTCACGCTTCCCGATGGCGTGTGGAATGTGTAGTTGCCGAATATTTTCGCCTGACATTCGTTTGAAAGGCTCCGCCTGACGGGTTCCAGATCCTTTTCTCCCAGTTCGATGCGGTCTGAATAGCAGTGTATAATGCTGTCATATTCATCAACTATCTTCTCAAAGGAGGAGACGGAAAAGCAGGGCGGCACCCAGCCTTTTATGAGATAACTGCCGTCAAAGCTGCCCGAAAACGCATATGATACAGTCTCCTGACCCTGCTTTGTGCGTGCGATGAGACAGCCGAGCATGAATGATTTCCCTTCAATCCTGTGAAGGCCTTCCTCATCAAGAGAGCCGCGCTTTTCAATTTCACTTATTTTCTCCCTCAGCACGGCTTGAGCCTTTTTCTCACTCAGTATGCTGAGCATCAGCTGAATACCGTGAAGAGATAGTCGTTCAGTGTCTTTCCTTCATACAGAAGTCCGTAGAGTGCCTGAACGAGAGGGTAGTCCTTTTCGACACCGAGCTTTCTCGTGCTCTCTCCGAACAGCTTGATCGAGCGGTGACCTTCAATCAGGGTTGCGGATGAGCCGCTTGTGTAGTCGAATCCCTTTCCGATGAGCATGCCGAGTGTTCTGTTCCTTGACAGATCGTTCAGACCGGTGAGGCCGAGATCCCCGATTGCACAATAGCGGAATATGGTTTCCTCATCGCAGTTGTAGAGCTTGAGGAAACGTCTCATCTCGTTGACGGCTTTCGTGTATACGAGGAAGTCGACATTCGGGCTTGAATAGCGTCCTGAAACAAGACCGATGGCTATCGCATACATGTTTTTCAGGATTGATGTGAGCTCGACTCCCCTTATGTCGTTGCTGTGGTCGAGAATCATGCTGGTTCCGGCAAAAAGACAGTCCTTCACGAAAAGGTAATCTTCCATCTTTCCCCCGAAGGTGAATGCGGTGGGAAGTCCGTTGAGGACTTCGATCGCGAAGCTGGGCCCTTTCATGCTGGCTGTATTGCGGAACGGAATCTTCTCGGTGATGAATGCACCGTCATCGCTCATTCCCTTGGCCAGGTTTATTACAAGGGGTTCCCTGTCTTTCGTGTACTTCTTGATTTCCTGTGAAAAGCTTACGATCGCCTTTGATGGGATGACAAGAAATATCTGGTCGGCATCGCAGAAAACCGAATAATCCCCGCTTGCCTTCAGATTCATGTTGAGATAGCGGGTGGGAAAGTATTTCACGTTCCTGTGTTGTTCATTGATGGTTTTCACCACGTCGCTTTCCACGGAGTGGATGATGACATTGTTCTTGTCGTTCCATGCAAGACGTTCGGCTATTGCGGTTCCGAATACGCCGCCGCCGGCAACTACAACATTGTTCTTTTTCTCAGCCATTATTTTCCTCGTTGATTTTCTTGAATATATACAGTCTTGTGGAATGATCCCCCATGACGCGCATGCCGTGCGTGTATGAGGTTCCCATGTAATGCTCGCAAAGCCTCAGGCCTGCCCATTTCAGGATATCGCCGGAAACGGTATAGGCTTCATCCTCGAATTCAGGAGGCTGGAAGTAGTCTTCCACAGACGTGAATTCACTTCTCTCACTCCTCCTTGACACTTCATATATTCCTCTTTCGTCCGCATCCGGGATGAAGATTATGTCATCTTCACCTGAGGGAACCATGCTTCTGTATGCAAGAAGAAGCAGTATTGTGCTTCTGTCGGGACTTGCACAGTACATGATCACCCTGTTTCCGTTTTCCATCACGCGCAATGTGCCGTACTGGAACACCTCGCGGTGCATCTTGTAGAAATCGATCTGGTCTTTCAGCATCATTTTCTCACGACTGCTGAGCTTCTTCAGCTCAATTGAGTAGCACAGCGAGCCGAATGCCGCGATATTGAATGCGCTTGAAAGGCTTGAATAACGTCCTTCGAGATTCCACCGTCTTTCCGTGACTGTGTTGGAAACGCATGAGAGGGGAACAATTGAGGATGCGCCTATTATGGCATCCAGCATTTCGAATGAGTCATTCACCGCCGTGCTTGAAAGAAGGGATGAGGATGAAAGCAGCGACATATCGAAGCGCGGGGATGTGGAACTCACGTTTTCAATCAGAAGGTTGGGGAAGGCCAGCATGATGCTTCTCTGCAGCCGGTTGAATGCGAGGATGTATCGGTGTCTCCATGTCCCAGACATGCTCTCATCCTCGCACGGCGACCATACATCCGCCATCTGGGTGCCGAGATTCCAGCGTATGAGGTCAATTCCGGTACGCTCGATGAGGCTTTTAAGCGATGCGAGGATATCTTCATAGACTTCCTCCCGTGTGAGATCGATGAGGTATCCTCCCTTTTCATTGGGATTGTTCTTCTTTCTCGGGTCCCTGACAAGCCAGTCGGGATTTTCCATCGCATAGCGGCTGTTGAGTGAAGCGAGTTCGGGACTTATCCAGAGTCCGAAAAGCATGCCGGCTTTGTGACAGGCTTTTGAGATGGCGGCAAGGCCGTCAGGTATCTTCATCGTGTTTGCACTCCAGTCGCCCAGAGAGTCCTCATCGGAAGACCTGACACCGAACCAGCCGTCGGAGAGGATGAACATCTCGAAACCCAGTGCGGCAGCATTCTTTATTTCCTCAAGGAGCCTGTCTTCCCGCACATCGAGTCCCATGCTGAATTCAGTGCTGAAGGAAACAGGACGCAACCTGTTCTTCCAGGTACCGCGCATGACATAGTTCTCCTCAAAGGCATGAAGCATCCGTACGGCATTTTCCCTGTCTGCTCCGTATATGAGCACCGCTTCAGGAGTTTCAAAACTTTCACCGCTTTTCAGAACCGGTCTCACCGTGTCGCTGTTAAGACCGGTGACTATGTGCGTCTTGCCGTACGGGCTCACTTCAATGGTTTCCCTGTGATCGCCCGAATAGAGGAGGGATGCTATTATGCACCCCCTGCCGTTTTCAAGGATGATGCAGTTCGATTTCTGCCCGGTGAAGCCGCTTCTTGATTCATTCACGATGCTCATCCCCGCAGTCAGTTTTTCCTTTCTCTGTCTGTTCTCCCTGCCGTAGGGACCGCCGAACAGCGAAACCTCATAATCGCAGGTGAAGAGATCCAGCTGCAGGCTCGCGGCGTTCTGCAGTGCGATTTCTCCCTTTGAGCTGTTTGTGATCACTGTCCTGCGTACGATCGTGTCACAGGAAGGAAACACGGTATAGTAAAGCGAGAGGGTGATGCCGCGTCCGCTGTCGCAGAAATCGACACGGATGCCATGGGCATCATCTTCGCCCCCGAGTGCCTGGACTACCGGGCTTGCGGCCCTTTTTATACCTTTGTATGTCTCATGGGATAAGTATCTGAGATCAAGGCCCGCACTGCAGTTCCTTGATGCAAGCATGCTGATGAAAGGAGTGCGGAAGTCTCCGCTTCCCTGTGAGGAGAATTCAAGCGGCAGGTCATTCAGGTTGATTTCCCAGTTCCTGTCATTGAATGACACTTCCCCGCTGCGCGGAACAAGTCTTTTCATCCTCAGCGGCAGTGAGTATGACTCCGGGCCGGAGAGCCTGTGTCCGTAATGCAGATGTTCCGGCAGTCCCAGTCCGTTTATCATGAAAATATAGCTTGTATTATTTGTCGCAAGGTGGAAAACATTGTTCTTTACAGTTATCATAATGAATGTCCTTAAAGTAATATTAAAGGAAAACGGTGGAGTTGACAAATGGATATAAGGCGTATTCCGCTGTGGGAGTCGAGAAATGCGACTTTCATGAGCAATAATCTTATCAGGGCCGTCATAGAAGATCAGGGGGAGGTTGCCATCGAACTGTCCGCACAGGCCGTGCAGGGCGGATTTGTGAATGCTCTGTCCCTGCCTTATTTCAGAGGCCGTTCCATCGGGGTCGGCAGCGATGAGAATACCGACTGGTACAAAGGCAAGCAGAAATTCTATCAGGCAGGAGGAATATACCTCACATTCCCTTCCAAAGATGAGGATATGATCCTCACCAGCAATACCTGCTGGATGGTGCGCAGATACGGCTCCGACGGTGCGAGCGGTGCGCTGTGGAGGCTGAGCGAGATGAAGTCACGGCAGGAGCACAACCGATATCATGCCTCAAAAGTGGATATGGTTTTTCCCGGACATCCGGTCCTGTATTCACTTGTGCGCCTTGTAAACAGCGGAGAGGAGGATCTTGCATATAATGCCACCATCCACTCAATGCTTTCTCCTCCCTTCCTTGAGTCTGGCTGTTTCATAAACACGGTGCCGGCTTCTTTCTCGGCATTCTCCCCGAATTTCAGGGAAGTCGCATACAACAGGCTTAAAAGCGGTGTGAAATTCTCTGAGCTGAAACATGCGCCCAGCATAAACAGTCCGTTTGTCGATGCGGGCTATGTTCCCGGACCTTCCGGGTCCTATGACTACATCGTCGGTCAGGTTGCAAAGGGTGAGGATCTCGGCTGGATGAGCGTGATCAATCCCCGCCTGCAGATGATATACCTTGTTTTCTTTCCTGCCCCGGCATCAAAGCTGGAGGGAGGCGTCATGAAATGCGGCAATATCGATATTGCATACAATTTCCTGGGTCGTATGGACAGCCCGTGGGCATTCTATGAAGGCGGCACCCCGCAGGTTTTCAACCTCACGCTGGGGTTCGGCCGTATTGACCATCATGATACTTTCGACATGCCTTCGCAGTATGTCCTCAGACCGGGAGAGACTGCCGATCTTGTTTCCGGACAGGCTTTCACAAGCTATGACAACCCGAGGATATCGAACGGATTCTATTCGCTTGAGAAGGAAGCTCACGGACTTGTATGCAAGCGTACCAAGAGCTACGCCTACATACAATGCGATTATTCTTTTGCTTCCGTCCGTGAACTTGCCGAACGTCTTTTTCAGAATTCCCAGGAATAGTCAAGGCCGAAGCGTGAAGTCAGCTCCTTTATGACCTTCTGCAGCGACGGGGGCACGGGACAGCCGTGTATCTTCCTGTACTGCCATGCAAGGTATTCCTTTTCTCCGGCTGTGAAGATACGGCTCTCACCGGGGGCTTTTTTGCTTGCCCTCAGCTGTCTGCAGATGGTTCCCGCGATAAGCCTGAATGTTTCTGCTCCCATGAAGAATGCCGGATTTATGGCAATGAAGAAATGTCCCAGAGGATAAGGTATCAGCTTTCCTGCATCGTTTCTGCCGTTCAGGGCCTTCATCCACGATCCGTCCTGGAGTGCGGATGAGAGAATTTCGACAACGGCTGCATATCCGTAGCCTTTGTAGCCGCCGTTTTCTTCTCCTATGCCGCCCAGTGGGGTGAGTGCGGCTTTTCCTTTCGTGAGATCCTCAAGCACTCCTGCCGTGTCTGTCCTGTCGTTTCCGTTCTCGTCTATCACCCAGCCGTGGGGAAGATCCTTTCCGGCTCTGCCGTAAACCTCGATCTTTCCTCTCTGTGTCACACTTGTGGCGCAGTCGAGAACGAACGGGAAAGCCTCGTCTGTCGGTAGTGCGAACGTAAGAGGATTTGTGCCCATCATGTTCTCAACGCCGAAAGTCGGGGCTATTGAAGGACGTGCATTGGTGCCGGTGATACCTATCATGTTCTTTTCTGTTGCCATGGTGGCGTAGTAACCGGCGATCCCGTAGTGCGTTGAGTTTCTCACAACTGCCATGCCAAGTCCGTATTCTTCCGCTTTATCAATGGCCATTTCCATGGCTTTTTTCGCAACGACGTGTCCCATGCCGTTGTGTCCGTCGATCGTGACACAGGCTTTTTCGTCCTTTATTATTTCCATCTTTGTAACAGGATTGAGTATACCCGCATCGATGCGGTCTATATAGATAGGTTTCAGTCTTCCGATGCCGTGAGAATCTATTCCCCTTTTGTCTGATGTGATCAGCACGTCGCTGACAATCTGTGCGTCGCTTTCGGGAACTCCGCTTGCCATGAGGGCATCCTTCATGAATGCTTCAAGCTTCTCAAACGGAATCCAGACGCAGTCCGAATACTTTTTCTCATACTCGTTGAAATAGTCATCCATAAAAAATCTCCTTTTCTGAATGATATACCGGAAAAGGAGAGGGGAAAAGAAAAAGTAAAAGACTCAGAAAATTATCACATGGGAGGAATAGTAGGGATGAAAAAGAAAGGCCCATGATGAGATGTCGAATGTGATGGATACATACGGTATGAAATTGATACCGGTATATTCATCTCCTATTCCGAACTGTCCGTATACTGCAGCTCCCGCATCAAGTGCAACGGCCGAGAATCCTGCCGGTGTCACCCGCAGCGCCGCTGATAAGGCAGGTCCCATTGTCAGTACGCTTGTGTTCTCATCAGTGTCGGTGAAGCCGAACGCACAGCCTGCCAGCACATCAAGGGCAAGCGTCCTGTTGAAACGGAAGAGCATGTCGAGTCCTGCCATTGTGTCTATCGAGATGTTCTGGCTGTTGCTGCCGATGCCGAAACCGATGTCGATACGCGTGCCGAAGCCAAGAGCCATTGATCCGCTTTCATTGTTTGACAGTACTCCCGCTTGAAAGGATACCGGTATTGCATTGCGCATGTCTTCTCCTTCTGCAGCGCTGATGCTGAAGCCGGTACTGAGCGTTGTGTAGGAATATGTCGGCGGATAAGGGGATTCCTGCATTTCATTCAGTGCCCAGAGTGTCGGAATGGAAAAGAGTAAAACCAGAACAGATACAGCTATTTTTCTCATGTCATGAGAATACCACAATCATGTATTCTGTGTCTAATAAATTGCCTCTTGAATAAATTCCGGTAAATGTGCTAAAGTGCACATCCGTCAATGGTGCTGTACCCAAGTGGCCTAAGGGAACGGTCTGCAAAACCGTCTTTCATCGGTTCGAATCCGATCGGCACCTTTAATCAGTTTTGTCCTTTAATGGAAATTTCAAGAGAAACCGGCAGCTGATCGCACAGAATGCCGGTTTTCTGTTTTCAACACCATGTTCCTCAATTTCAAAAGGCTCAGCTGAGGCCTTTCGAGAATTTCTGTTTTCATTGAAATGCCTGCCTGATTGCTGATATAGCGATCGGTTTTTAACCGATGGGGAACGGTTTTGCAGACCGTCTGTTTGCATCTCTTTATATTTAATTTGGTGTATTGTTATACATTGAAAGTTTTTATAGAAATTTTTCTGAATATTCATTCTTATTTTCAGAATTCTTAAGCCCCTCATGCCTTTTTTATCCATCATTTTTTGTTGTCTTCATCCCAATAGAAATATCATCAGCGAAAACAAAATCAACTGTGGACAGACTTGTCCTTCAAGTACGGATGTTTTTTGCGTTTTTTTCATTCTCTTGACCTCAATGCCGCTGATAATCTAAATTAATGTCGTCCGGAATCTTTTCCGGATCATAAAGCATCGGAGGCTGTTTTCCATGCTTTTCAATTTCAGGATTGCTTGATGTTTACACGATATAAGAGTGATGAGAAGGGCAGACGTGTTGCGGTTGCGAAGGTCTACACCTCCAAGGAACATAACATTCATAACAGCCAGATAGACAAGGATTGTCTGTGGGCAATAAGGAAGATGTGGTCACACGGGTATAAGGCCTATGTGGTCGGCGGTGCCGTCCGCGATATGATACTTGGAAAACGTCCCAAGGATTTCGACATCGCCACATCGGCAAGTCCAAAGCAGATACAGCGGCTTTTCTGGAACAGCAGGATCATAGGAAAAAGATTCCGCATAGTGCATCTTTTCTTTGCGTCAAAGATCATAGAAGTCACCACGTTCCGCTCGGATGAGGAAAACTTTGAAGAAGGGAACAACAATATTTTCGGTACAATCGAACAGGATGCAAGACGCAGGGATTTCTCGATAAACGCACTTTATTACAATCCCCTTGACGGGCATCTTCTCGATTTCAACAACGGCCTTGAGGATATAAGGAAGAAGGTCATAAGAAGCCTCATTCCTCTTTCCTATTCCTTTAAAGAGGATCCGGTCAGGATGATAAGGGCCGTGAAATACAGCTGTACCACCGGCTTCCGCCTGAAATGGGATGTGAAGAGGGCACTGAAGAGGGATTCCTCCTGCCTTGAGCATGTGTCCATCTCCCGTCTTACCGATGAGGCATTGAAAATATTCAATTCCGGCTGTTCTTACCAGATAATGCTTGCTCTTCACAAGTATAATCTGCTTCCTTTCATTCTTCCGGGGTTTGAAATGTACATAAAATACTCCGATGTGCTTTCGGCTTTACAGGAACTTGATGAGAAAGTCATGAGTGCGAAAAGCGGCGGCTCGTCCTTCACACTTGCCGATATTCTTCAGATTATAGCCCGTCCTGTACTGGTTTACGATGAATCCCGCATGAGCGTGAGCGAACTGAGTCATGAGCTTTTCAGGCAGATCAAGGTGTTCGTTGCCCCTCTGACTCCTCCGAATTATGAGATTGAGAAGGCAGTTGACCTAATTCTCGCTCAGGACGGCCTTAAGACGGCTTCATTACAGAAACGCAAGAATACACCGCAAAGAAAGAAGAGTGCCGCAGCATCAGCCAGAAGCCAGCGTTATAAATACAAGAACACAAGAAAGAAAAAGGATAATGCCAGATCCTCATCCGTCCAGCCTGCCGATATCTCACAGGCATCTTCAAGTGCCGAGGCCCACGATCTTTAGCCCCATTCTTCGATTTCTATCGATACCTGGTGCACCATGATTCCGCCGTATTTCTCGATACAGTCGGCAATGTATTCCTGAAGTTCGCTCATTGTCTGTCCGATATAGTGTCTGAGCGGAACCTGAAGTGTCACGTTTATGTCGTATTCGTTGTTCTTCAGTGCAGTTGTCCTGACCCGTTTGACTTTTATTACCTTGTCGTATTCGTCGATACAGTGCTTGACCATCTGCATGAGAATGTTTTCATTGACGGCATCCTTGTCAGGACGGCTGAACTCCGGACGGACAATTGTCTTCTCAAAGCTCTGCTTTTTCTTGAAAGGGATTCTCTTGCCGAAAAAAACTTTCATGCTGTCATAGACAATCTGAGGATAGTTGCGTGTTATTTCTATTGAAGGAACGGGTATGACATGCTTTCCTTCAGTATAGCGGATTCTCATCGCAGTCTCGATTTCCTCTTCGCTTGCAACCTCCTCGATATGGAAGACTTTGGTGACAGGAGGAAGGTTGAGACGCTGGGCGATCTTGTTGACCATTTTCTCGCTTGTTCCGATTATGAGTATCTTCTTGTATTTCTCCTTGAGAAGGGCCTCAATTACTTCTTCCCTGTGTGCATCATCATCAAAAACCGCGGTCTTCACGGCGACAAGGAAGTTGGGGTCTCTCTTTGCAGAATGGCCGGCAAGTATCTTGTCGCCTTTGATTAGGAGACCGTCATCTATGATCAGATCTATATGGTGTTTCTGTGCCACAAGCTTGCTGTGGTGGCTTTTTCCGGTTCCGGATCGTCCGACCAGAGCATAGACCTTCACACCATTGAGATGCGAGAATGCGAACTTGAATATTCTGTTCATCAGGTGAAATTATATTCAATGGGTTAATGTGAGTCAAATTCAAGTTTTAAGCGATCAACATTATGTCGATCATCATTTCTTTTGGTTTTCCTGAATGACCATTGCGGGGGCCTTGACGGGGGGGCGAACATGCTAGGCTGGCAATCAGATAAAGAAAAGGAGGGGATTTGCATGAAGAAAATCCTTATGTTTTTGTCAGCCATATTGCTGATTTTTGCTGTATCCTGCAGCTCAGATAATCCTCAGCCGTCAGAAAGCGGCGGGACTGCAGGGAACAACCCGAATGCTCCTGAAGTGAATACAGGAACTTCGCAGGAAGAATTGATGATGTATGCATCAATTGGAATGGGCATCGCTCCTGAGACTGATCCTGATGTTGAGGCATACATGGAAAGTCTGAGTGATGATGCATCTGCTGTATTTTTCACCAAAGAAGGTCTTATGCTTGAAGGTGCTGATGACAGCATGACATTCACTTTGGACGGGTATGAGACAGAAGTAATGGCCGGTACTTCTGAGGATTCTCCCGAAACAGTCGACTGTACCGTATGGGGAACCAGAAAAATGAGCACGGCATCAGTTGTATGTGATTACATAGTGAGAATTGATTCTGAGAACAAGGTGTTCTCTGCTTATCTGGATTTCCCTCCATCAATGGAAAGCATCAATATTATGAAGATAAATGGTGTGGATGTTATGCCATATTGATTTCTGATAGCTTGTTATAATTAATCAGCGGACTGGATAATGTTTAAATGACATTGCCGGTCCGTTTTGTTTTATTCAGATCTGTGCTGGCAATATGTTAATTGCTTTGTGGGTATATTTGATTACCAATCAGGACGCTTGACTGATAGAAATGTGTCTGATATACCGGCAATGTTGAGTGGAATTATGGAAAATGTAACTAAGAAGCCCAATGCAGCAGGGATGCTTCACAAATATGCTAAAGGCGAACCTGACCTTGATGCAGAACAGAGAGAGATCGAAAGAGCTGTCATTGGAAAGTTTTGCAATGAGAAATTTGAAGCCTGTGGTACAAAGCTTCCTTGTCAGCATAATTGAACATGGTCATACCTTGTCTGGCATTCCTTCATAGATGCGATATATTATCGTTATGATATCTTCATGAAAGCTATGCTTTCCTGACACACTCTGTTCTTATCGTTCAGGCCAAGGGGGAAAGACACTATGAAGAAATTATTTATTGCGTTGTGTATCTTTCTTTGTGCAGGGTTCACGCTTTCAGCAGCTGTGAACGTCAAGGCAGATGAGCTTCCGGTTGGAACGGTAAGTTCCGGTATGAAGCTGGATGGAATTGAACTCAGCTATGAGACAGGAACGGCTGAGGTCGTCACCGCCGCGGATACATCATCCGGTTACAGCAGAGAACTGACCATTTCCGGTGATGCTGTCATTTCAGTGACATGCAGTGCAGGTGAGACAATCACTCTGACAGGTGCTGTTCCGTCTGATGATAATCCGTTTGACGTAATGATAACCTCTGATTCCGGCTTGGAGGAAGTTGTCGGAGGCGAGTCAGGTGAAAGCGGAACCATGGTTATCACATATCCCGTCGCTGAAAACGGTACATATATGATTTCATCCGCTTACGGCAATCCTGTATCAATCTATCAGATTGCTGTTGAATGAGTCTTGTGAGTCCGGTCCTGTTTTATGGCAGGGCTGGATACTTTTTTTCGTATTAAGTCAGGTGCAATCACATGTCATAATATGAAAGAAAAATATAGCAATATCCGCTTTGGCTTTATTGACAGAAACGGGGGGCTATATCATAAAACACAGATTCTAAAAAAGAGGTGTTTTTATGAAAAAAATTATTTCTCTCCTGCTTGTTTCATTCATTCTGGCGGCAAATGCTTTTGCCGGAGGATTTGCCGGGATCAATGCCGGTCCTTCTTTTGACATCTATACGCTGAAGCCTGAAGGCACGAGCGAAAGAAGTGAAACTTATGTGGACAGCGGTGTCGCTTTTGACCTTTACAGCACATTCTTTTTCTGTGAGAAAGAGAATATAGGGCTTGGAATAAAACTCGGAGCAGATGCGAATATATCCACAAAGTATGACGGGCATGATGTTTCCAATGATCTTGCTGAAACTGATTTCACTCCGGCTGTGACCTTCCAGTACAGAATCGGATTTACGGACTCCATCGATCTCCTTCTCGGTGTCGGGCTTGAACTCAATACCACCGCGCAGACTCCATCTTCTATAAGGTGGAGTTAGCGGTGGATGTTCTTTCTTGCTGATTTCAGGCATGGCGTTTCTTGCAGCCATTTCCATTTTTTTGGTAACATTTACTCATGAAGACGATGATATCGAGTGAAGTCAGGATAAAGGACGCGTTCAAGCCGTTCCTGGATACCGTCGAAATCTATCAGGAAGCGGTCTCCTTCCTCATCGGTGTTGCCGAGGAGCACTTCGAGGAAGTCGGTATGTTTCAGTCCCACAGTGCAATGGCGCTTGTCGAAGGGCTCGTGCATTCCACAGCTAGGAGGCAGGCCCTCTATCCATCATTCGACACCCGCTTTCACAAGCTTCCGTCATATTTCCGCCGTGCGGCGATCATGGAGGCGGTTGCCGCCGTCACGCTCTACAGGAAGAACCTCTCTGACTGGGAGGCTTCCGACAAGTCAAGGAGGAAGCCTTTCCTGAAGAGAAAGAGAAATGTAATGCCAGCCTTCTACAGGGACAATATGTTCATACTCGATAAAAAGGATTGTGTGTACATGGCAAAGCTTAAACTCTTCAGTGATGGAGACTGGAAATGGCATGTGTTCAATCTGTCACAGGCAGATGTCAGAAACATACAGAAAGACTTCAGCCTTGAAGAGGCGAAATGTCCTGTACTGAAGAAGCACGGACATCGCTTCACTCTCTCCTTCGCCTTTGAGACGGAGGCAGAGCTTCCAAAGAAGGAGAAGAAGGAATATTCGATATGCGCTGTGGACATCGGCATCAACAATGCTGCAGTCTGCTCAATCATGAAGGAGGACGGTACTGTCACTGCAAGAAGGTTCATCACCTTCACAGGAGAAGAAGACCGTTTCAACCGGATACTGAATGAGAGAAAGAAGGCACATTCCTTGTCAAAGTGCAGAACACACAGACTGGACAGGTTCCTGAAGAACCACAATGAGAACCTTGCAAGGCTTACTTCTTCGGCAATAGTGGAGTTTGCCTCGGCAAATGGTGCCACAGTAATTGTTATGGAGAATCTCAACGTTAAAGGCAAGGTAGAAGGTTCAAAGAAGGAGAGGTTACATCTGTGGAGAAAGCGTGACATCATTTCCCGTGTGGAGGCTCTTGCCCACAGAAAAGGCATGAGATTCTCGACGGTCTGGGCCGCAGGAACATCGAAGTATGCCTTTGATGGTTCGGGTCAGGTAAAGAGAGATAAAGACAACTACTCGCAGTGTACATTCAGTAATGGTAAAAGGTACAACACCGACTTGTCGGCGTCGTACAATATAGGAGCAAGGTTTTTCATAAGAGAGATCTTGAAAGCGTGTCCGGAGACGGAGGCGTCGGAG
>CASFTW010000004.1 GCA_949297785.1 uncultured Spirochaetales bacterium | reverse complement strand
AGGCACAGCCGAAGAGGATTGAGGTGAAGATCAGCAAGTAAACCGGATATACAAAGACAGGCTGCTCACAATAGTCCTGTTGTCTATGCCGTCCCCGGGTTCGGGAGAGTCCCGGGGCGGTTTTTTAATCTATTCAGCTGCTTGCCCAGGAAAGGTCATATATTTTCAGTGCGGACCTGAATTCATCAAGGCTTATCTCATCATCAGGTATGAACGATACGACCTTCTGAGCTGTCGGGCGGATGGAGAAGAGGTTCTCCGTGAAGGTTCCCTTCATCTGTCCGGCATCAAGATATACATAGAAGGCGGGGTACTTGCAGCTGACTTCACAGGTGAAGCTGCGGCCGCTCTTCCTTACTTCCACATTCAGCTGCGGAGGAAGCACATGGCAGCGCTTGGGCTCTTCAAGCAGGACAAGATCCTCTCTGTATATGTCGGGAGTGGAGAGCTTCACATAGGCAAAGGCGTCACGGGGATTCTTTATGAAATTGTATTCGGTGGAAGTGATGAAAGTGATGCTTCCGGGAGGAAGAATCTTCCTGAATACCTGCATTTTCAGTTTATCTCCGTGGAAGGATGAGAATTTCAGCGACACCTTTGCGTCGCATTCCTTCTGACTGTCGTTGACAGCATAGATTGTGATCTTTCCCTCCCTGTTCAGGCAGATCGTCGTAACCGGTGCGAATACCGCCCGCAGCTGATACATCATCATCTTCCATTTCTGAGAGTATTCGATGGCGCTTTCATCCGCCGCAGGGTAGGAGGATACGAGTCCGTTTATGAAAAGACCCGCACATGTTCCGCCGCAGCTTCTGTAATAATCCGTGATTCCTCCTATGACCTCTGCCTGTGCCAGCTGCGAGAGATAGATCATCTTCTCAAGGGAATCGGGGAATCTGTAGTGGGAAAGGATTGCGGAAGTGATTATGTCGAAATCTTCCCTGCCGCTCTGATGTCTCCTCATGCTGTCTGTCGCTATGTTCATTTCCCCTTTCTCGCAGAAACCCTGTATCGTCGAAAGGGAAGGAAGGGATGGAAACGAGATGGATGTGACAAAGCGTGGCACAGCCTGTCCTCTTTTTATCAGATCTTCAATTCTGGTGCTGTCCTTATGATAGGAAAGTCCGTACGAGACATCATTGTGTGTCCTGAGTATGCTGTCCATTGTCTCGGCACCTGAATGCGGTACATACACGGCATCCGGATGCAGCTTTTTCACACATCTTTCCAGAACCCCGTGGTTGAGCCGGTCGTAATTGATTGTTTTCCGTATATCTTTCCCGATCTCGTCTTGCGGATATATTCCACCGCACCAGAGCATTACGGAAGGATGGCTTTTGAGACGCAGTATCTGGTATTCAAGTTCGCTTTCCACATCGCTCAGGAAATCATCATCACACGGGTAGAGAGCTTCCTCGAACATGAAGTCATGCCATATGAGAAGTCCCAGCCTGTCGCAGCTGTCATAGAACAGTTCGCTCTCATATGACGATGAGGCATGGACGCGCAATGCATTGAGCCCCGCCTGCACGGCACTGTTCAGCACTTTTATGCACGCACTCTGTGTCACACGTGACGGAAGTGCCTCAAGTCTTTTCCAGATTGCACCTTTTATGAAGACATCCTCTCCGTTCACCATTATCCTGAAGGCTCTTCCTCTTTCATCCGGATCATTTGCAATTCTGATGGTCCTGAAGGCTATCATTCTCTTGTCGCTGTAGGATGCGAAGCCTATTTCAAGAGGATACAGGTGCTGTCCTCCCATGCCGGATGGCCACCACAGTGCGACATCTTCCTCGGGAATTGTGAAAGTGTAGGAATAGAATTTCCGGTCGGGATTGACGTGAGTCAGCGTATGTTCTTTCCGCCCTGCCACCGTTATGTTGAAATCGACATCGGCAGGTCTGAAGACATCCGCCGTGATGCTGACTTTCATTATCCAGTTGTGGTCCACGAGACGAGGATTGCAGTTCCAGCTTTTCACTATGAGACAGTCATCGCTTACTATCCTGATCTCATCGTATATGCCTTCCGGCGTGACCGCAAATGGACCGAAATGCTTGTAGCTTTTCCTTATCAGGGCCGCATCTTTCAGCTCCGGGTATCGCTCATGCTTTTTCTCAAGCACCTGTGACAGGTCATTGAAGATTATTTCTATGCTGTTCTCTCCGTTTTCCAGTATGTTCGTTATATTGAAAAGATACCTTGTGAAGGAGTTTGTACATCTGCCGGCGGTCTTGCCGTTTATCCTGACCTCTGCATGGGCATCCACACCTGTCATGACAAGTGTCGATACCCGGCCTTCTTCTTTTGTGAAAGAGAAGACTCCGGAGAGCCTCCATCTGCAGTGTGTTATGAATCTGCTTCTCAGGGCATTCTGTCCGACATACGGGTCCTCGATGAATCCGCCGGAAAGAAGGGAGGAATGGATGTCAAACGGGACGGATACGGATAATGTCTTCCCCGAGAGGGAAGGACAGTATGTGTTTATTATATCTCTGTCAAGAGGTTCAAGGCTCCATGAGCCGTCAAGAGTCAGTGTGTCCATATAGAGAATTATAGCAGGAGAGAGTGTACAATCAATGAAAAGTTGACATCTGTCTGAAGTCCTTCTTTTGTGTTATAATTGCCGGCTATGAAAGACGGATTTCTGAAAGCGGGTGCTGTAAGCCCGAAAGTCACGGTTGCCGGCATAAAGGCAAATGCAGACAGGATAATCGGGCTTGTCCTGCAAGCCTGTGAGAAACGAATCAAGCTTCTTGTTTTTCCCGAGATGTGTCTGACCGGTTACACCATAGGGGATCTTGTATTCTCATCCGACATGCTTTCTTCCTCCCTCAGTGAAGTTGAACGCATCTGCACTTCGACCAGAGACTGCGAGACTCTTTTCATAATCGGCCTTCCGCTCAGGTTCAGCGCGAAGATATACAATGCGGCATGTGTCATCCACCATGGCCGTGTGCTTGCCTTCATACCGAAAACTTTCATTCCATCCTACGGGGAATTCTATGAAGGGCGCTGGTTCACTCCGGCTTTTCCCGGCGTGAAGGATATCCCTTTTGCCGGTTATACAGTTCCCTTCGGCACCGATATAATCATAAAAAGCAGGAGCATGCCGTCTTTTGCGCTTGCTGTCGAGATCTGTGAGGATCTCTGGGCGGCCGGAAGTCCGTCACTCAGGCATTGTGCTGCAGGTGCTTCTGTCATAGCTAATCTTTCCGCAAGCGATGAGCTTATCGGAAAGGATGAGTACAGGAGAAGCCTTGTCAGGATGCAGAGCGCAAAGCTTATCTGTTCCTATATCTACGCAAATGCGGGTGAGGGGGAAAGCACGACGGACATGGTTTTCGCCGGACACTCTCTCATAGCGGAGAACGGCTCAGTCCTTGAAGAACAGTTCCTTGCCGGAGAGAACATCATGGAAAGCGAGCTTGACCTGTCCTATATTGAAAGCGAAAGAGCCAGGCACACAACGTACAGTGTGCAGGAAAATGAATCCTACCGCTATATCTACACGGATTTCACGGTTGAGGAGACTTTCCTCACGAGAAAATATCCGCGCTTCCCGTTCGTGCCCTCCAGCGCTGACGACATTGCGAAAAGGAGCGAGAGGATAATCACACTGCAGGCGCTGGGACTGAAGAAAAGACTTGAGCACACAAAGGCAAAAGGAGCAGTCATCGGCCTTTCCGGCGGCCTTGATTCCACCCTTGCGCTGCTTGTTAGCGTAAAAGCATTCGACATGCTCGGCCGTGACAGGAAGGATATACTTGCCATTACGATGCCGTGCTTCGGAACGACGAAAAGGACAAAGAACAATGCCCAGCTGCTTGCATCTTCGCTCGGTGTGTCATTTGAGGATATAGACATCAGAAAAAGCGTGCTTTCCCATTTCCATGATATCAGTCAGGATGAGAGGAAGTATGATGTCACATATGAGAATGCACAGGCAAGGGAGCGCACTCAGGTTCTCATGGACAAAGCCAATATGAGGGGGGCTCTTGTGATCGGAACCGGAGATCTGTCCGAGCTTGCACTCGGCTGGGCAACATACAACGGGGATCACATGAGCATGTATGCCGTGAACGCATCGGTTCCCAAAACGCTTGTGCGCTATCTTGTACGCTGGTTCGCCGATGAGGATTTCTCGTCCTGCGGCGCGGTTCTTGAAGACATCCTCGCAACGCCTGTATCTCCGGAACTCCTTCCCGCAAAGGGAGACGGCACGATATCCCAGGTGACGGAAGATCTTGTGGGGCCGTATGAGCTTCACGATTTCTTCCTCTATTACTTTGCCCGTGCATCGTTCTCCAGAGAGAAGATCAGGCGCCTTGCCTTCATCACGTTTGAAGGTGTTTATGACAAAGCCGTCATCGATAAATGGCTGGACAACTTCTTCCGCCGTTTCTTCTCGCAGCAGTTCAAGCGTTCATGCCTGCCCGACGGTCCGAAAGTGGGCTCCCTCACGCTTTCTCCTCGTTCTGACTGGAGAATGCCGAGTGATGCTTCCTGTGATTTATGGATGCCGAGGTGAGGGGACATGAGAATAACGGTTCTTGGAAGCGGCACAAGCCACGGTGTCCCTGTAATAGGCTGCACATGTCCGGTATGCACCGGAAGTGACACGAGAGACAAACGCTACCGCTCTTCAATAATGGTTGAGGAGGACAGCGGCCGCATAGTAATAGATACGGGTTATGAATTCCGCCTCCAGATGCTCAGGGAAAAAGTATCCGGACTTGATGCTGTGCTTTACACGCATTCCCATGCGGACCACATTTCAGGAATCGATGACCTGAGGGTGTTCTCAAGGGAAAGGAACCTTCCAATATATGGAAATGCGGAGACGATGCAGTTCATCGAAGAGCATTATGCGTATGCATTCGACAAGGACGGCTTTCCTGGAAATCCTCATCTTGTGCCTAATGTGCTTTCCCCTCTGGAAGAGGTCAGCATTGCCGGGATAAATGTGATTCCCCTTCCATTGGAGCACGGCAGGGTGAAGAAGATGCCGGTTTACGGCTACAGGTTTTCCTCATTCGCATATCTTACGGACTGCACTTTCATTCCTCCTGCTTCTTTCGAGGCATTGAAAGGCGTTAGGACGATAATGATCGGTGCCCTGAGGAAGGCTCCACATGGTGCTCATTTCTCATTTGGGGAGGCCTATGCCGCAGCAAAGAAAGCCGGGGCTGAGAAAATCTATTTCACACATATAAATCATGAGACAGGCTGTGAGGAAATAAATTCATTATACGAAGATGCTGAAAGCGCTTACGACACGATGGTGCTTGAGGTGTAAGGAGAAAAGCGTGAAAGACGATCTCTTCAGTGAAGCGGAACTTGATCAGGAACTGCTTGGCAGGCAGGCAGAGGAAAAAAAGAAGACAGGACCGGCAGGGGTGAAGAAGGAGGAAAAGCCCCTCTCTCCGCTCACGGGAAAGAAGCTGTACATAATTGACGGCTATTCACTTATTTACAGAAGCTATTTCGCATTTATGACACATCCCCTCACTGATAGCAACAAGAACAACATTTCGGCGTTTTTCGGCTTTTTCAACACGGTCTTCATGCTGATCAGGGATTACAGTTTCGATTACTTCGTAATTGCGATGGACAGCAAGGGGCCGACATTCAGGCATAAGATGTATCCACAGTATAAGGCCAACAGGGAAAGCGCCCCGCAGGACCTGCACTCTCAGGTCCCCCTCATAATGGATGCGCTTGAGAAACTCAATATCCCGTATATCGCAAAAGACGGATTTGAAGCCGACGACCTTATAGCGACTCTTTCAGCAAATGCATCGAGGATGGGCATCGAGACTGTTATGGTCACGGGCGACAAGGATCTGCTTCAGCTGGTGAATGACAGGGTGAAGGCCCTTAGACCTCCTAAGAAGAATCAGCCGAAGTACACGCTTTTCGGTGCTGATGAAGTGAAAGGCGAGTTCGGCCTCTCTCCGTCACAGATCGTCGATTACCTCTCTCTCCTGGGAGACTCGTCCGACAATGTTCCCGGCGTCAGGGGGATAGGGGAAAAGAGTGCCGTGAAGCTTCTTGAGGAATATGTTTCCCTGGAAGGAATCTACAGGCATCTTGATTCCCTTTCTTCATCGCTCAGGAAAAAGCTTGAGGAAGGACGGCAGGATGCGCTCCTCTCACGCGAGCTTGTCGTCCTGCATGATGACCTCTTCACTCTCGATACATTTGACAGTCCCGAGTACCTTGTCTCCACCATAGATTATGAAGCGGCAGCCGAGATTTTCAGAAAGTACAACTGCCTGTCGCTTGTCAAGACAGCTCTCTCTCTTGGAGGCAAAAGTGTGAAAGAAGCGGCAAAAAGCCGCGACGACAGCTATGTCCATTCCGATGCGGACGGGAGTGCGGGCGAGCTCACACAGGACAGGAGCCTCTTGGGTCTCGGTGAATACCGCAGCCTCACCGATATAAAGGAAGTGAGATCCTATTTCGAGGATGCCGTGAGAAGCGGCGGCGTGATGGCATTTGACTGCGAGACGGACAGTCTGAATCCGTTCAGGGCTTCTCTTGCCGGATTCTCATTCTCTTACGAGAAGAAGAAGGCCTTCTACTGTCCTCTGACTGCAGGCGGGGAGAAATATCTTTCAAAAGATGATGTGATAAAGCTTTTCAATGATTATTTCTCCACCGGAAAGCTACGTCTTGTCGGACAGAACATCAAATTCGACATGGAAGTGCTTTACGCGAACGGCGTTGAGTCCGTCGTGATAGAAAGCGACACTATGATCAGCGCATGGCTGCTGGATTCGAATGCCGGAAGTTTTTCCCTTGAAGCCCTGTCTGTCCGCTATCTTGCATATGAGGCGATTAGCTATGATGACATCGTGGGCAAAAACCCGGACTTCACATCAGTCAGTCTTGATGATGCCACACGCTACAGCGCAGAAGACAGTGATCTGACATGGAGACTCTATCTCCACTTTAAGGGTGAGCTTGAGAAAAAGGGACTCGACAAGGTCTTTGAGATTTACGAGAAGCCTCTCATTCCGGTTCTGGCCGGTATGGAGAAGAACGGTGTCCTGCTTGACAAGTCCTTCATGAAAAACCTTGACAGGACTTTGTCTGAGCGGCAGGAGGATCTTGAAGGAAAGATAATTGAAGGGGCCGGGCATGATTTCAACATAAACTCGACACAGCAGCTTGCACGTGTGCTTTTTGAGGAGATGGGACTCAAGGCCGGAAAGAAGACACAGAGAGGGTATTCAACCGCAACCGATACGCTTGAAGCCCTTAGAGGCGAGGACCCTATCATAGAGCTCATTCTTGAATACAGGGGCGTTACGAAACTTCTCAGCACTTATGTCGACACTCTTCCTCTGCTGACCGATGAGGAAGGACGTATCCACACATCGTTCCTTCAGACGGGAACCGCCACCGGACGTCTTTCAAGCAAGAATCCGAATCTGCAGAACATACCTATCAGAAGCGATGACGGGCGCATGATACGCTCTGCCTTCAAGGCTAAGAAAGGCTGTCTTCTCCTTTCTGCCGACTATTCCCAGATCGAGCTTGTAATGCTTGCCCATCTGTCGGGTGATGAGGAGCTGAAGAAGGCATTCCTCCACGGCGGTGATGTCCATGCATATACTGCAAGCCTTATTTTCGACAAAAAGGTGGATGAGGTCACAAGCCCGGAACGCAGAATCGCGAAGACGATAAACTTCGGCATAATGTACGGCATGTCCGCCTTCAGGCTTTCTAATGAGCTTGGAATAACACGTTCCGATGCCGCTTCATTCATAGAAAAGTATTTTGAGCGTTACAGCGCGGTGAAGTCATATGTCGATAAAGTTGTGGCCGATGCATCTGAGTGCGAGTATGTCAGGACCCGCGGCGGGCACATCCGCACTGTTGTCGGGATCAACAGCCGGAACAAGACGGTGAAAGCCGCAAGCGAGAGAGTTGCTCTCAATACGATAGTCCAGGGCAGTGCCGCAGAGCTTATGAAGAAGGCGATGATTGCCGTGGATGGCGAGATGAGAAAACGCGCTCTGTCTTCCAGACTGCTTCTGCAGGTGCATGATGAGCTTATATTCGAGGTGCCTTCAGATGAACTGGATGAGATGAAGAGTCTTGTGAGAGAGTGCATGGAAGGTGCGGACAGCCTTTCAGTTCCGCTCAAGGTCAGTATTGAAAGCGCAGAGCGCTGGGGAGACATGCACTGATGGTCATAGGGCTGACTGGAAAAAGCTGTGCGGGAAAGGACGAAGGGGCACGCTTCCTTTCTTCAAAGGGGATAGACGTCATTGATGTGGACAGGCTCGGTCATGAAGCTCTTGCGGTGAACCGTGACAGGCTGGTCTCGGCTTTCGGGGATGGGATTCTTGATGAACATGGCAATGTGAACCGCAAAAGGCTTGGTTCAATTGTCTTTTCCAGCCATGAGAAACTTGAAATCCTGAACAGCATAAGCCATCCGTGGATGAAGGAAAAAGTTGCCGTTTTCATAAAAGACAAAGCTGTCTGTGCAGTGAACTGCGCCCTTCTCGAGAAGATGGATCTTGTTCATCTGTGTGATGAGATATTATATTTCTACGCTCCCCTTGAGATAAGGATGCACAGGGCGGAAAAGAGGGACGGAATAGACAAAGAGGCCTTCCTTCGCAGGAATGAAAGCCAGAATGAAATAGGAACCACGCTCTTTGAAAGCGGTAAAAAAGTCATCACGATCCTCAATGATTCAGATAAAGAATATCTTTATCGACAACTTGCTTCCTATTATGATACACTACTAAGCAGAGGTTACATTTATGGGTAAATCTTCTCGTATTGTTGTTTTAAGTGTTTTTTCAGTACTGACGCTGTGTGTGTTCCTGGCCCTGCTTGCCGTGCGTCCGGGAACTCAGAATGACATTCTCGCACAGGCCAGAGCCAGACAGGCACAGAGTCTGGTCGATGTCAATGAACCTCTTGAAACCGATCCTCAGGCAGTAAGCGAGGCGGAGGCTTTTGCGGATGAGGTCAGACAGATACTCCTTTCCGACGAGTCCTTCAGAAGCGATGTCGCGCATTCCGTCGCATCTGATCCGGCTTTCATTGAATCCCTGTCTTCACAGATACGCACACAGGCTGAAGAATATGTCTCTTCTGCCATTGATGCATATATTGCAGAGAACGGAGAAGCATTCCTCTCGGCGGTTGATGAGAAGATCGTGAGTTATGTTGACGCCAATTACAATGCTGCCATCGGTATCATCAGGAATGAGATTGAAAGCTATGCGCAGGATAATTATTCCGCTTTGACCGGTATCATAAGAAATGAGATAGACAGCTATGTTGCAGATCATTATGATGAACTCGTAAGTCTCATCATAAGCGAAGCTTCGGGAGAGGAGATCAATGAAGAAGCGCTTGTCGGCATGCTGACAGGTCCTGTAAGCGATGAGATACTCGCTCAGCTCACTGCCTATATTGAAAACATAGATTTTGAGAGCCTGAAGGCTGAATTGAGAAGCGAGATAGATGCATTCGCAGCACAGATGAGAGAGTATGTGGATTCAGGCCGGATTTCCGATGATGAGATCAGGACTGTTGTGGATTCATCCCTTGATCAGTGGCAGAATGAGGTTGCCGATGAGGTGACAGAGAGAGTCATGGCCAGGATCGGAGACAGACTTGTGTCAGCAGAAAGTAAAAGCGGCAGCGATGTTCCTGCGAAGGCAGGAAGGGTAATCAGCACGCCTGACTTCACAGGCCTTCCCGAAGTGACTGTGCAGGATGAATATGCTTCAGCCCGTGAGAGTGCCCGTGAAAGCGCGATTGACAGCCTGTACGCCTCACTCGGTCTTTGAGATTTGAAAGCAACACATTGAGTATTCACACATGCCTGCAGACTGGAAATCTGCAGGTATTCATTTTTAATGAGGTCTTAAATGATAAGATACAAAGCCCCGTATTTCCATCTTTCAACATCCGGCACATCATATGTGATGAAGATCACAGAACGCGGAACACTTGAGCATGTGTGCTACGGTGTGCGCATAACATCGGATGAAGATATTCCCTGTATTGAGGAAAGCGGCAGGATCAGGCTCGGCACAGTGCCTTATGCTGACGAAGCGCATCAGACTGTTTACCCTGAGAACCTGCTGATGGAAATCTCGGCAGGGGGAAGAGGTGATTTCCGTTCTTCTTCCATTGAGCTGTGGAAAGGCGGTTCCATGCTTCTTCCTGAGTTTCGCTATGACGGATACAGAATATATGAAGGAAAAGCTGAGTCATTCCCCGCATCAGCACTTGCGGATGAAACTGTCAGCACGCTTGAGATAACGCTCGCAGATCCTTCATACGCTCTTGCCGTCATACTGCGCTACAGTGTTTATGAAGAAGAGGATGTTATTCTGCGTTCGATGCGGCTTGAAAACAGATCTGAAGACAAGATCGCAATAAAGCAGGCGGCATCTCTCCTCCTTGATATCCCATATGGTGATTTCACCCTGTATTCGTATGACGGTGCATGGGCAAGGGAGAGACATGAGACTGCACATGAGCTTAAAAGCGGAATTACTGTCATCGACAGCAAGCTCGGCATTTCAGGAAATGAACATAACCCGCTTGTCTTTCTTGAAAATCGCAGAGGGGAGGCATACGGCTTCAATCTGATCTATTCTGGAAACCATATGGAAAGCGCAGAAGTTTCTCCGTTCGGCCGCATCAGATTCATGACGGGGATCAATCCTTATGCCTTTATGTGGAATCTTGATGCCGGAAGTGTTTTTGAGACACCTGAGGCGATAATGACCTGTTCCCGCTGCGGCAGGGCAGGCGCTTCGGCAAACTTTCAGAATTTTGTGCGGAAGTACATAATACGTGGCCGCTGGAAGGACATGGAGCGCCCTGTCCTTGTGAACAACTGGGAAGCCACATATTTTGACTTCACACAGGAAAAAATCCTGGCACTTGCCGGTGAGGCGGCCTCTGCCGGTATTGAGCTTTTCGTGCTGGATGACGGGTGGTTTACCGGACGCAGGAGTGACTGTACCGCTCTTGGAGACTGGGAACCTGACAGGGAAAGACTTCCGGAGGGACTGAAGGGACTCGCGGACAGAATTATTGAAAAAGGTCTCATGTTCGGCCTCTGGGTGGAGCCCGAGATGATAAGCATCAATTCAGAGCTTTTCAGAAAGCATCCTGACTGGATGGTGAGAAGGGCTGAGAATGAGCCTGTGGTCTGCCGTCATCAGTACGTTCTCGATATTACGAAAATGGAAGTGCAGGACTATCTTTTTGAAAAGCTTTCAGCAGTCTTCTCTTCCTGCCGCCTTTCTTATGTGAAGTGGGACATGAACCGTACAATCACTGATTATCCTGATCCTGACAACGGTGGGTTTCTCCACCGCTACACACTCTCTCTTTACAGCCTGCTTGGCAGGATAACAGCTGCTTTCCCGGAAATTCTCTTTGAAGGCTGTGCATCCGGTGGAAACCGTTTTGATCTCGGCCTGCTATGTTTCATGCCTCAGATATGGACCAGCGACAATACTGATCTGCACGACAGGGTTGCAATTCAGGAAGGCACGCTCATGGGCTATCCGTCTTCATCGATGACAGCCCATGTGGCTGCGTCCCCGTCCCATCAGTGTCTGCGGCGAAGCAGGATGGAAAGCCGTTTCAATATTGCGTGTTTTGCCACGCTTGGCTATGAGCTGGATCTGTGTTCACTGAGCAGTGAGGACAAGCTTGCACTGAAGCGCCAGACTGCTTTCTACAAGGAACACCGTGCAGTGCTGCAGAGGGGAATTTTCTCAAAACTTGTCATATCCTCCAATCAGCGCTTCTGGTACATGACATACGGAAAGGAAACAATAGCAGCCGAGATACAGACGTTCAATGAATGCCACAGCGGAAAGGAAGACAGGCTGTTCTTCCCTGATGCAAAGGCCGGCTGCATGTATGAAGTGAGTGCAAGAAGGGAAATCATCCCGCTCTCTGAATACGGATCTCTTTCGAAAGGAAAAGGGTATGTGGAAAGCGAGGAGTTTTCCATGAAGGTTTCAGGAAATGTTCTGAGGAACTACGGTCTTCCTCTCGGGCCTCAGTTCACTGGAAACGGAGTTGACGGGGATATGAGACTGCTTGGAGACTTCGGTTCAAGAATCTATGTGATAAAGGAGATTGAAAACTTATGAAGGCCCTTGCTTTCGGTGAAATACTTTGGGATGTCAACGGAAATGAGAAGACGATAGGCGGTGCTCCGCTTAACGTGCTGGCACATATAAGAAGACTCGGCGGGGAATCCTCCATTATCAGTGCTGTCGGCTCCGATGAGCTCGGGCGTGACAGCCTTGCCTGCCTTGAGGACTTCGGTATAGCAGAGCGGTACGTCAGGATATCTCCATTTCCGACAGGACGTGCCGATGTCGTGCTGGAGAATGGTATTCCGTCATATGAATTCAACATGCCCTGTGCATGGGATGACATAAGGCTTTCAAACGAGCAGTATATTGACATCTTCAATGATGACTTTTCCGTATTCATATACGGGACTCTCGCCCAGCGATGTCTGACAAGTGCGATCACGCTTGAGAAATTGCTGGATGATGTGTCTGCCGCAGAGTTTTTCTTCGATGTGAATCTGAGAGGGAATTTCTATGATGAGAAGAGCATAGGAAGAGGATTGGGAAAAGCCACGATAATCAAGATGAATGATGAAGAGCTTCCTGTTGTCGCATCACTTCTTGGTACGGGAAAGGAAAGCCTCATCGGATGGCTGTTTGACAACACTTCTGTAAAGAAGGTCCTTGTCAGTGCCGGAAGCAGTGGTTCTTTCTGCCATGAAAAAGGGGGAAAGGCGTATCATGCCGGGGCAGCCGATGTCAGCGTCGTTGATACAGTGGGGGCAGGCGACAGCCTGTCTGCTGCTTTCCTGTACTTCCTTGCCCGTGGCATGGATACGGGAAGCGCGCTTGAAAAGGCTTCTGCCCTTGCTGACTATGTAGTCACGAAAAGAGGAGCGGTTCCTGAATACGATGATGATCTGAGGAGGCGTCTCAGTCTGTAGGATAGCGCCTTTTCTGCCCGTCGGGAGTGGAAAAGACAAGCATGTCACCGTCCCTTCCTTCAAGATAGTCCGTTGTGAGAATCACCTTGCCGCCGCCTTCGGGAAGATCGATGGTGTACTGGGGCATCGCGAGGCCGGAGACTCTTTTCCTGAGTTCCTTCTCAAGTTCCAGACCTTTCTCAACGCTCACCCTGAGGTGCTCCGTGCCTTCAACAAGATCGCACTGGAAAAGGTAATAAGGCTTTATCCTGTTGTAAAGCAGCTTGTTGCACAGCTCTTCAAGAGTGCCAGCATCATCATTGACTCCTTTGAGAAGAACGCTCTGGTTGAAAGCCGGGATCGAAAGAGAGAGGAATTTCCTTACGGCTTTTATGCTTTCATCATTCAGTTCTCTCGGATGGTTGAACTGTGTGAGCAGAAGGAACGGCCCGCCATGGTTATACTTTTCGATCAGTGCCATCAGATTGTCGTCAAAACGGGAAGGACATGAGGCGACAGCGCGCGTGCAAAGACGCAGCACGAGGTCTTCCCGCGCGTTTTTCAAAGCATCGAACAGCTTTTCAAGACGGTCATTTGAAAGAGTGAACATGTCACCTCCGGTGAGGAGCACTTCATATATTTCTTTGTGTTCTTTCAGATATGAGGCGGCTTTAGTGATCTCTTCATCGCTGACGGGGCCGCTTTCAAGTCCTGTGAAACGGCGGCGGAAACAGTGCCGGCAGTAGGCAAAACATCTGTCTGTCGTGAGAAGCGCAGCCCTGTGCTCATACCTGTGTATCAGCCGTCCTGTGACCGAGTGGCTCACTTCGGCAAGCGGATCGGCAGACCTGATTTTTATATTCTCCCTCACATCGGGCACAAACTGGCGCCTTATGGGATCTGAGGGATCATCGGGATTGATCAGCTTTTCAAACTGGTCAGAGATGAGAAGGGGAAGGGAGGAGGGGCTGGCAAACCATTTCCTCTCGTTTTCAGTAAGCTTCAGTCTGCTTTCAAGTTCGCTTCTGTTTGCTATCATAACAGGAAAGTTTTACAAAAATCTGTTTTTTATAGCAAGATTATATTGCTCATAATATGGTAAGCTTGCTTAAAGGAGGCATGCTTATGGCAGAAAAGAAAAGTCTTAAGGGCTATTACCTTACGACATTCCTCATAGGACTCGGCTTTTTCACAATGGGGCTGATGGATCCCCTGTATGACACATACATTCCTATCTTTCTCGGTAAATTCATAGACAGTGCCAGTGTGATAGGTCTCATCATGACATTCGACAACATACTTGCGATTTTCCTGATTCCTCTCTCTTCGGCATTAAGCGACAGAGTCTCCACCCGTATCGGAAGGAGAATGCCTTTCATTGTCACTCTGCTGCCGCTTTCAGCCCTTCTTTTCGGATTTATCCCGCTTGCGGCCCTGTCATCCCTCGCATTGCTGATCACGCTTGTTTTCTGCTTTAACCTCAGCAAACAGTCGGTAAGGGGACCCGTTGTGGCTCTCATGCCTGACATGGTGCCGGGAGATCTGAGATCAGAGGCCAACGGAGTCATAAACACGATGGGAGGAATTGCGACAATCCTTGGGACAATAGGACTTGCAAGGCTGATGGATGTACCTGTTAGATTGCCGGGTGCGCAGGAAAGCGTGACAGATATTCTCGCATTCCCCGTAGCTTCCGTATTTGTTATCATCGCGGTTGTCCTGCTGTTCATCTTCGTAAAGGAGAAGAATTCCACGGTGCCGAAGGAAAGCTCAAAAAAGGAAAGCGAACCGATACTCAAGAGTCTCAAGGTCGTTCTCGGCGAGAAAAACAAGTCCGCGCTTTTCATACTCATTTCCCTTCTTTCATGGTTCATCGCGTATCAGGGAGTGCTCCCGTTTGTCGGGATGTACAGCATGGAAGTGCTGGGCACATCATCCGGAACCGCATCTCTTGCCGCAGGCATGGTGGGCGTTGCCTATGCGATTTTTGCAATACCTTCAGGCAAGGTTGCACACCGTTTCGGACGCAAGAGGACGATAAGGGTCTCGCTCCTTGCACTTGTTGTGGTGACTCTGCTTGTATTTGCGCACAGCTTCATAACCGCAGGCTGGAACAGTACAGTTCGTCTTGTCACCTTCTGGGCACTGCTTTTCTGCTTCGGAATCTTCTGGGTGTCCGTTGTGACGAACTCATTTCCGATGCTCTGGCAGATGTCCGATTATACGACGATAGGCATCTATACCGGTCTTTATTATTTCTTCAGCCAGGCTGCCAGCATCATCGCCCCTCCTATATCAGGAGCATGCATCGATCTTTTCGGCTATCCCTCTCTCTTCCTTTTCACAGCCTTCTTCATGGCAATACCGTTCTTCACCATGAGAAAGGTCGACAGGGGAGAACCCGATGATCTTGCTGTACAGAATTGAAAACACTGCGTTTCAGGATGTAAAATCATGAAACATACAAAGGAGAAGACAGAGTGAAGAAAAAACTGTTTCTTGTAATCATAGCGGTTCTTGCCGTACTTTCCGGTGCATATGCATCCGATTTCAAATTCGTGTTCGGAGATCTGGGACAGCATGCCGAGATTCTTGCGGGTTTTTCCCCTTCCTATCTCAAGGCAGGTGCGGGGTACACAGGACTTAGCCTCATTGAGGGATATACGACTGAAATAGATTTCCTTGTCGGTGCCGGTTATAACCAGAGAAAAGTCTGGCAGGATCCTTGGACCGGCGATGTCTGGCAGGACATGAATCCCGACACGGGCCTTAAAAAAGATGGAAAAGGCCCTATCATTTATGACGTGATACAGACTGAATGGGAGATCCGCTTTTCCCAGGGCTTCCTTGACTCTCTCGTGGCAAACAAGGATCTTCTGACACTCTCGGCTGGTTACAACGGCCGTTTTGAAGCCAGCGGTGACTCATTCAGGAAAGGCAGCTGGCGTGAGAACGGACTGGATGGCAAGACACAGATACTTTCTCTTGATTCGTATCTTGATACAGATAATTATCAGGGAGATGTCTATCCTGATCTCAGAGGCAACAGACAGCATCTGGGTACAGAGTTCTATCTTGAGCTGAAACTTGACATGATGGATGACCGGAAGATGTACAGCAACGGTTTTACCGCAAGCTTCGAGGCGGAGTGGGGCCCTGGAGTCCTCAACAGCGCTCTTGACGGAAAAGCTGACTATTATTCTCTTACTTTCAATGCTGTTGCAGCCTATACTCCGTTCAGTTTTATTGAGGACGGACAGCACTGGTTCAGCATAACACTGATAGACAGGGCGAATATCAACTGGACGGACGGAAGCGAGGTTCCTGTATATATTCAGGGGCCTGTATCCCTCGGCCGCAAGGTGAGGGGGTATAACACCTGGACATACAACACCCAGTTCACGGCTGTCAACAACTTCGACATAAGGTTCGCAGGTCCTTCCTGGAGTGATATTTTCCCGCGTGTGAACCTGTTCTTTGATGTAGGTTACGGCTGCGGCAATTACTTCAACAGTGATGAGGAGGGAAACAACTTCCTTGCCAGCACCGGTATCCAGATGACAGTGAGCTTCTTCGACTTCATAGATCTCGGCTACCAGATATCATATCTCTTCACAGGGGAGAAGTTCACGGACGGAGATGCAAACATCACAACATCGTTCACATTCTTCCTCGATTTCTGAGAAAGGTGATGTGAGAATATGGAAAATGTCAGGTTTCTTGCCTGACATTTTTTTGACTCTGAATGATGAATGATCACACAGCAACATATCTAAGCGGTGAGAGTGCACCTTGTGACAGCATAAGTGCTCCAAGTGTGACGGCGCAGCAGGTTTTCACTATATAGCTGCAGTCATTTTTTGTTGACGGTGCAGATGCTGAGTACGAGTGATGATTATCTGTCACATAATCTTTCAAGGATGTGTTCAGCATATCCTGTTCAAAGATGAACGGTTTGCTGAGGGCTCTCATGAGCTCCTCATGCAGTCTGTTCTCATATTCAAGATGTGTTTTCACGTCCACATCAAGAATATCCGTATTGTGGACAGCAGTGAAACTGTCTGCGATGTAATGCACTGCAATACCCAGAAGGAAACAGTCATAGCCTGATGTCAGGCCTCTTCCCTCTATCTTTCCAAGCAGCTTTTCCAGATGTGTTCTGCAGTTTCCGGCGTTATGCCCGTGGAATTTCTTTTCCTTCCGGCTTCCCCTGAGATAAGAGAATACATTCAGATCGGGTTCTATGCATCCGGCTGTGAAAGCTGCACTGTGAAAAGTCAGCACGCTTGAATCAAACAGATCAAGAATGAAGGATGCAAGCATCAGATGGTCTTTCTTTTTCAATCTTTTCCACCCCTTTATTCATTTTTAAATGTAACCTTTCTCTTTGAAGAGAAGATTAAGTTGATGTGAAATTATTCCAAAATGAAAAAGCTGTCCGGTGAGTGGGAAAGAAATGCTTTTCCTGTTAGAATCTGCAGAGCGTGAGGAAATGTTATGAAAGAAAGAAATGAATTCAGCTGGACAAGGGTGAAAGTCTCGCTGATGAATGTGAATACAAGAGAGAAGCTTATCCTGAAAAGACTCGGAGGTGTCACAGGTCAGACGGTTTCAAGAGAACTTGTCATTCCTGATGACATGCCGCTGTGGGCTCTTCATTATGCCATCACCGCTTCATTCGGTCTTCTCAATAATCATACACACTGCTTTGAGCTTACGGAAAAGGATTATGAGAAGATTACAGGAGACTCATCAGTGAAATGGGCCGGGCTTGCCGGTGTGCTTTTCAGGAATCCGTATATGAGCGACGCTTCAAGAAGATGGGCTGATTCTTCCTCTGATTCTCTCCAGTCCTGGCGGAGAAAGAAGTACACAGGAGCGTATAAATACCACGGAAAAGAAGAGGATGCTGCATCCTGCCGCAAGGCGGTTTCTTCTTTTACTGAGGATGACAGCCAGCTTGTCGCAGTCTACAGGACAAGCGGCACCCGTGAGACTCTTTCATACGTGTGCAGGCTGGAAAATTACAAGCCGTACAGCGGTGGAAAGGAGAGGACTGAGACACTTCGCTTCAGTACACTCAGCGTACAGCAGCTGGGTGCACTGTTTGAAGACAGATGCTTTGAGCTAATTGAGAAAACGAGCGTGAAGGATTTCACATCCAAGTGGGCAAACAGGATTGTCTATAAATACAGAAGCAGTGACAGCTGGACATTCCTTCTTGAATTCACGAGTGATGAACCGCCTAAGGAAGCAAGGGTGAAATGCCTTGAGACCCATCGTCCGGTGATGATCACATCTGACGGCCTGAATCTTGTTGAGGATATCGGGGGAGTGCATGGTTACTGTCAGTTCCTGCTTTCACTTTACGGCTCGGAGAAGGATAAATACGATTTTGAGGGAGTGAAATGTCCTCCTGCCACATCGGATGAATTCCGTGATGACGGGTACGGGAACTTCATGTGCAGGGCTGATGCGCTTGCCTTTGCGGAAAAGAAGATGTGGAGCGAGAAGCTTCCCGATCTGTCAAAAAGGCTTTAAGTCAGCTGCTTTCCTTCTTTTTCATTTCCGGACGCCTGATACCCTGCGACAGGATGAGCCCTGCAAGTGTAAGTGCCGTGCCACATATAACCATAAGTGACAGTGGTTCATGAAGGAAGATGAAGGAGAAGATTATTGTGACGACCGGGACAAGATAGACATACACGCTTGTCCTGATCGCTCCGAGACTCTTCATAGCATAATTCCATGTGACGAAACACAGTGCGGATGCACAGATGCCGAGAAAGAGCATGTTGAGAAGATTTGACACTGATGCAAAACGGTTAAAATCGAAACGGCCTCCCATGGCGATGTAGAAGGGGATCATGAAGAGGATGCCGTATGCGAATATTCTTCTTGTTGTGAGTATTGTGCTGTAGCCGAAAGTTCCCGCCTTCTTTATGATGATAGAATAGACTGCCCACATGAATGCGGCAAAGAGTGCAAGAAGATCCCCTGCGGGGTTTAGCGACAGCCTGCTGCCGTTGAAGCTTATGAGACATATTCCCGCCATTGCAATGACAAAGCCTATGTAGAACAGCTTTGATGTTTTTTCTCTCCCGTCTGTTGTCAGCTTGTTGAGAAGTGCCGTGAACAGCGGGGCTGCCGCCACTATGACACTCACGTTTGTTGCCATCGTGTATGTCAGTGCGATGTTCTCGCACAGATAGTAGAGGGTCACTCCGCTGAACCCCGCAAGAGCGAATGTGAGTTCCTGTTTTGCAGTTGTTCCCTTCAGACGGTGAGGGCAGAGGAGTATAAGGGCTATGAATCCTAGTACAAAGCGGAAAAAGAGAATCTCAATGGGCAGAAAGCTCTCAAGAAGAACCTTTGTCGACACAAAAGTGGTTCCCCATACCAGAATTGAGAATAATGCCGCGTAATGCCCGTATGATGATTTCCCTTCCATGTGTTGCTTCCTCCAGCGCACACGATAGCACTAAAGGAAATTTGTGTCTTTACAAATGGATGATAAAAACGGAGCCATGAATGACATGACTCCGTAAATAAGCATTGGATCTTGTTTTTAATCAGGCATGAATTCTGTTACATCTTTCCAAGTTCCGTCAATTTTGATTCCGGCATATTGTTCTCCTGGAACTTGCGAATAGTTGTAATCAATATAGTATTCTTCACCATTATAAATGACAGGGCCACATACATGATCTGTGACTTCGTTTTTTTCAGAAATATCAACATATATATGCATTCCTTTGGATGTGATGGTCGTTGTACCATACATGCTGTAGTTAAGGCATGAAACGAGAATATCCATTAATGGTGCATCTGGATTTATCGCTATACTTCTGATTTCAAAACACAGATTGTCTTCTAATTGGAAGCTTTTATTCAGAACTTGGTTAAGGAAAGTGTCGTTTTCAAGTAGCAGCATAGCTGAGGCAAATCCTGTATATGAAGAAATACCTGAAGCAAGATCATTAATTTCTGTGTCAGGCAGAATCTCTGAGCCTTCGCTGGAATTTATGATTTCAAATGTAAATTCTGTTCCATTCCCATGAACCTTGTATTCTACTCCGTTGTAAATGAAATGCAGATCATCAGTTGCCGACTCCATTCCAGATATTGAGGAAGATCCTTTTTTTATTGTGACGTCTCTGTAGATAGCATATGGTCGTCCTTCAGGATCATCAATTTCAATATCAGCAACGATGTCGTTATCAACTATAGTTTTTGTGGTTAGTGTTTTTGGGTCAATTGAAACGATGTAGTCGCCAACATCCAGATCTGTTATCTCAATAAGAAACATCAGATAGCTGAAAGTGTAGGAGAAAGTGTTGTAGTACAAATCACTCATATCATCATGAATTTGATTAGCAATTTCATACTCTTCTATTGTACCTGGTTGTACTCCAGTTGCATCTGCAAATAAACCTTCATCAGGTTCAACAGGTTCTGCTATTTCTGGCTTCTGGCAGACTTCTCCATTAACATAGAATGTTCCGTTTTCTGTTGTGATTTCAAATATGTTTCCATCTGAATCCATAACAGTCACGTTAGCACTGGAGAGTGCGAAAGATGAAGGATCAACAATGGCGGCTCCCCAGATAATATAACTTCTTGTCTGTAAACCTGTCATAGTAGCATGACCATCTGTGAATTCCATTCTATCAGGAATTCCATACCAGACAGCTTCCATAATCTCATTATAAATACTCATTACGAGATTATATCTTTCTTCAGCATTACCACCGAAACCGGGATTAGTGTTGACAGCAGGAGCCTCTGTCGGAATTGTAACAATTTGCACATCATTGAGAATGTATGATGTTCCTTCTGCTCTAATTGTGAAAACATTTGTTTTATCACTTACTGTAATATCAACAATTGAGCCATCTTTTGATCCCCAGAAGACATAATCTCCAGAGCTGAAACCATAATATTTGTAACCTTCATTTACTTTCTCTATGGTCCTGTCCAAGTTGAACTCACCGTCAGAGGTTTCAAGGAAGTCAATACCGGATTCTGATAGAGCGTTAAGGACATTTTCTACAGTTTTTTCTTTTTCATCATCGGTAGCACCACCGAAAGATGAGTCAGTATTTATTTCTGGTGCAGGTGTTGCTGCAGATTCTGTAACAGCAACTGTGGCAGTGGTTTCACCTGTCCATGATTCATCATTGTATGAGATGCTCCATGAAATGGAAACTTCACCTGAAAGGCCCTCTGGCAGAGTGAGCTTTCCGGCTGAAACATCAATTGTTTCCTCTCCGATAACAGCTGAGAGGACAGCATCTTCAGGGGCATTTACCGTGCTTTCAACAGCCAGAACTGCCTTTTCAGGAACAGAATTGGGTGTAACATTGAAGTTGCTTACTACAGGATTGATCTCAATTGACGAAGTATAAGTCTGAGTTACTCCACCTGCATTGAGGGTGAGTGAAACAGGAATTTCATGCCCGATTATGGACGGTGCGAAAGTGGCACTTTCAAGTACTGTTCCCTTGACAGTCCATGTCGCGGCTGTACCTTCAGGAATATTTTCATCTGTCTCATAGCTGAGTGTGATTTCACTTCCATATGCTGTTTTGTCCTGTGAAATTGTGACTTCAGATGGAAGTGTAACTGCTTCTGTCACAGTAACAGTTTTGCTTTCACTCCAGATGATACTGCCGTTTGAAATGAAAACAGTTACTTCAAGTGTTTCTTCCTCTGCATATGCTGAACCTTCAATTTTATAAGAAAGATCTGAATCCGTGCTGTTTTCAAGTTTTGTTCCGTTGATATACCATGCGTATGACGGATTCTCAAGATTCGTAACGGTTGCCGATGCGGTAAGCGTACCGTTTGCGGCAACACTGGCACCTGAAGTGATAGTGAGCGTCAGATCAGGAGTCTTTATGATTTCATCTGTAACAGTGACATTAATAGTCTCGCCGTCATATGTACCGTTGTAGATAGTTGTGATATCGGCATAAACACGTACTGAATCGACTTTCAGAATTTCATTTTCACCGGCTTTGATTGACACCATGTAAAAACCATTGTCAACTTTAACGCTGCCTGAGAAAATGTTTTGGTCATTTTTATTTAATTCTGCTGTTGCGACGATTCCTTTATCATTGGAAATTTCAGCAGTCAGGGCGGTGAGAGCGCCTGTTGAATCTGTGATGTTGAAGTTTATTTCACCTTCGCCCTGAATTTCCTTTACTTCAATGCTGCAGCTTGCATTCTGTCCGGGAGTGACGGTCACATTTGCAGTACCGCTTCCTATCAGTTCTCCACCTTTTGCTTTTGCATTTATTTCGATGGTCCAGTTGCCTGGGGCGACATTGTTGAATGTGTGTGTTGTGCTTTCTGTGGGATTTTTTTCAACAGCTACTGAAAGTTCAGCACCTCCTGGTCCTGATGCGAGTATCTCGTAACTTGCGACTTCATAGTCCTGCGGCTCTACGCCTCTTGCGTTTTCCCCCCCCCTCTATGGTGGTGGAGTCTTCAATTTCCACCGTGATTGAACCGGTGGCTTCCGGTGATGTGCTGTTTCCGTTGCAGGATGGGAAAAAGACCACCAGAAGACAGAGAAGGATAGATAATAATTTTACCCTTTTCATAACTTTTCTCCTTTTTTCGATTTTATATATGAAAAGGGTTGCCCAAAAAAATGTTGCTGTCAATGGTTATCCGTTATTTTTACGTTCTTTTCTTTTTCAACGGAAATTCGAGTTCGGTTGCAAGTACGGCTGCGAATACGAGAATGCAGCCGATCGTTTCGCTCGCGCTCATTCTTTCAGAAAGCAGTACGACACCGCCAATGGCCGCCCATACGCTTTCAAGCGAGAGCAGCAGAACCGCATGTGACGGCTGTACGTATTTCTGGCCGACAACCTGAAGAGTGTAGGCAATACCGCATGAGAATGCGCCTGCATAGAGAATCGGCATCCATGCCGAAAGCACTGTCGAGATGGCAGGACCTTCTGCAATCATTCCCGGGAAGGTCACTATGCCGCCGACGAAGAACTGCAGCATCGACATCGTTATTCCGTCCACATCCTTTCCCAGTGCGTCGATTGCCATGATGTGGAACGAGAAGAGAAGGGCACACAGGATGAGATATATATCCCCGACAGATATCGAGCTTGCTCCTCCCATGCATAAGAGATACATTCCGATTAGCGCGACAAGGCCCGCAATCCAGGTCTTTTTCTCCACTTTCTTACCGAAAATGAGAGAGATGAACGGTACGATTATTATATAGACTGATGTTATGAAGCCGCCTTTTCCCGCACCTGAGTAGCCGACTCCTATCTGCTGGGTTACGGAAGCTGCGGCAAGCAGCAGACCGCATACAATGCCGGCTTTGAGACTTTTCTTCCAGTATCCCGGAGTCTGCATTCCCCTCCTGATTGCGGGAATTGCGAACGGGATCAGCACGATGCCGCCGATCAGCAGTCTGATCGAGTTGAAGGTGAAGGGACCGACAAGGTCGCTTGATACCGACTGGGCGACGAACGAAAGTCCCCAGATGAATGATGTGAGCAGTAAAAGCAGGGCAGCGTTTCTTTCTTTCATAACAGCGGAGGATTGTAGCACAACACGGGTTTTCTTGAGAATAAGTTTCTTCTTCTGTCTTCGGCGGCAGAGAAGAAAAATTTTCGGGAAAATGCTGTGTGAGTTTTTTTGTTGACAACCCTGAAAAAGTGAAACAATAATAACTTAAACGTTTAAGTAGGAGTTCTGAATGCCGCTGACTGGTAATGATTTCATAGCTGTTCCTGATATTTCCGATACCGGTGCGATCAGAAGCATCAATGTGCTGAGCATGAGAGAGAAGGGGCTTATCGAGCTGAAGGGGGATCCTTTTATAACGCCTTCCATATATATTGACGGCAGACGTGCCGGCTCTTTCAGTTTCAGCTACAGAGACTACTGGATTCCGCAGTTTTGCTTTTCTGACGAGAAAGCCGATGTCGTTCTCACACTTCTCTCTCCGCACGGCCATAAGGGATTCTGCATGGCTTTCAGCATTTCATCCAGAACCGGTGAAAAACTTGATGTGGATATCAGATTTGAGGTGAATCTTTCAAATCTTGTGCATACTGTGAATGAATCAAAGGAAATTGATGTCAGGAAAACGGTGAGGAAATCGTCATGGGAAGATGATTTCATAATAGAGACTTTCATCGGCACTCCTTTTCTCTGTTTTGCGGCAATGGCTGAGGATGCATCCTCAAAGACAGGTTCGGATGATGGTTTCACATATGTGTTCTCAAAACAGCTGGCTGCGGGTGATGAATATACGGGATGCATGTATTTTGGCATTGCCTTTGAGGAAGTCGGTGCCGTGACGGTATGCAGGGAGCTTTTGCGCTGGGGCTATGACAGACTTATGGTCCAGAGCGTGAAATACCTTGAGGAACACACACTCAGATGTGAGGATCCGGCATATTCTCAGCTGCTGAACCGCAATCTCCTTTTCGCCCTGCATTATTCGCTCGGCATCACGTTTGACTCAGAGGAACTTGTCTGCATCACGAGCAGAAGTCCGCATTACTATGTCTCTGCAGCCTACTGGGACAGGGACAGCCTTCTGTGGGCATTTCCCGCAATTGCCCGTATCGATATCTCTCTTGCCCGGCGTGTGCTCGATTATGTCGTACACAGGCAGGCAAGGAACACAGGTGTCCACAGCCGCTATATTGACGGAAGCGTTCTTGAACCGGGTTTCGAGCTTGACGAGCTGGTAAGTCCCGTTATCGCGCTTGACACATACATAGTAAACGGCGGTGACAGATCGATCCTGGAAGAAAGGGAGGTGAGGAAGCTCATTGAGAAAATCCTGTGCGCTCTTGAGAAATGGAAAGATGAGAAAACAGGGCTTTATGCCACTTTCCTGCAGCCTACTGATGACATGACGCATTACAGTTTTCTCCTTTATGACAATGCGCTTGTCATCAAGGCGTTCAGGATCCTTGCAACTTTGTTTTCCGATCCTTCATACGATTATAAGGCCGGTATGCTCCATGAAAAGTGCATGAAATATTTCAATGTGGAGGGAGAATATGTGTGGGCAGTCGACGGAAACGGCAATTACGATATTTATGATGAGCCGCCCGGAAGTCTGATCCTCCTTCCGTATTACGGTTTCTGCACTGTGGACGATCCTGTTTACAGAAAGACAGTGGAAAGGATAAACGATGCTTCATATGAATACTCTTTCAGCGGCTGTCCTTTTGCCGCAGTCGGCTGTGCCCATGCTCCGCATCCATGGGTGCTCAGCCTGATAAACGAATTCAAGGTGTTCAGGTCATCTGATGCTCTTGAGAAACTTCTGAGGGCACCTATGGATGAGAAGATCGCATGCGAGAGCATCGATGAGAATACGGGAGAGGCTGCGACCGGCAGGGCCTTCGCCACATGTGCCGGCTTCCTTGCCTGTGCACTGATGGAGGCGCTTGATGAACAGTAAGGTGAAGTATGATCCATGGGGCATCACGGTTGATGATCGCTCATGTGTCTCAGACAAGTGGGCTTCTGCGCTGTTTTTCCTTGGAAACGGACATGCAGGAATAAGGAATAACTTACCTTTATTCTCCGGTCTTGACCGGAGTGAACGCGGCATGTTCATGGAAGGCGTGTTTGAGTATATCCGCCCGGGCATAACCGATATGGTGAATCTTCCCGAACCCTTTGATCTGAAACTTTCGGCGGGCGGCGCTGTCCTCACTTCCTCGAGCCAGCTTTCACTCTGCTCAAGAACACTTGATTTCAGGAAAGGAATACTTACGACAGTTCTGGCCTTCGGCGGTCATGAATTCAGGATAGAGCAGTTTGTCTCCCATCATGACAGGAACATTGCGGGTATCCGCATAAGCACTGATGCCTCTCCTGATGTCGGCATAGAGGATTCCTTCTCTTCCGATGTTGCCAACATGCCGGTAAGCGATGACCAGAAAACCCGCAGCGAGGAAGTCATAACCCTCATAAAGGATGCAGTCACATCCTGTGATGAGAACGGGATCATGTCCCTTTCCTTTTCCACTGTGTGCGGCACACATTCATTCACTTTCACCAAGAAAAACCATGATTACATCTGTGATGGCACTCTTATCCATGAGTCCCTTGTCAGTTTCTGCGGCAGAGATCTTTCCTCATCCGATTACGAAGAGGAGAGGAACAGATCTGCTGACGCACTCTCTTCACTCTGGCAGAGACGTGACATAATTCTGGAAGGTGCTTCCGACTCTCTTCAGTGCGCGTTGCGTTTCAATATTTTCCAGCTTATGCAGAATGCACCTTCCTGTGACATCTCAATAGGTGCAAGGGGACTGACACACGGTCGTTACAAGGGCTGCTATTTCTGGGATACCGATGTTTTCCTTCTTCCTTATTATCTTCTCTCCGACAGGAGAGTGGCAGAACATCTTGCACGCTACAGGATAAAAAACCTTGATGCGGCGAAAAAAATCTCTGAATCCCTCAATACCGGAGGAGCCCGCTATCCGTGGATGGCTTCCCTTGACGGCAGCGAGCAGTGCGAAAGCTGGGATACCGGCAAATGTGAAATGCATATCAGCGCCGATGTCGCATGGGCTCTGTCCCGTTATGAGGCTTCATTTGAGCTGTCTGGGGATGAGAGAAGGGCGATCGCAGAGGTGTATGTACAAACGGCGCGCTTCTGGCTCAGCCGCTTCACATACAGCAGAGAAAGAGACTGTTATGACCTTATTTTCGTCAAAGGTCCCGACGAGTACTGCGGGGTCACTTCCAATAATGCCTATACCAATCATATGGCAATACTGAATGTGCGTCTGGCGCTCAGAGCCTGTGATGAAGGCCTCATAACTCTCGAAGATGGGGAAAAGAAGAGGTTCAATGACTTCATATTGAAGGTGAAAAGGCCTTATTCCGACAGGCTCGGCACAATTCTCGAAGACGACAATTATCTTAATCTGGAGGATGTGGATCTCGGTGTGCTCAAGGAATCTGACCAACCTCTTTACTGGATCTATGATTACGATACCCTTCAGCGTCTCAGGGTGCTGAAGCAGCCTGATGTCCTGCTGCTTTATCTTATGCAGCCGTCTCTCTTCACATCTCAGGAAGCAGAGAGGGCATGGGATGAGTATGAGGCAAGATGTGCGCATGATTCAACTCTCAGCTGGCCGCTGCATGCCCTGATCGCTTACAAGCTCGGCAAAGGAAAGGAAGCCTGGCAATACCTTCAGAAAAGTCTTTTCCTCGATCTTGAGAATCTTATGCAGAACACTCACAGCGAGGGCCTTCATATAGGTGCAATGGGTGCAAGTCTTGAGGCTGTGCTTTACGGTATGCTGGGTCATGCCTTCTCCTCTGATGAGAAGAATGACAGTCCGGTTCAGCTTCCTGAGTGTGTCTTACATGTGTCGTACTGTTTCCTTGAGAAAGGGAAGTTCAGGTGCCGGCGGGTGTGAAGTACAAGAATTTGTTTGACAAACGGTGAAAGCTGGAGGAGAATATACTTAAGCGTTTAAGTAGGAGATGTATATGGCACACAGAATCAACATGAAGGATATAGCCAGGGAAGCGGGAGTGAGCGTCGCAACGGTTTCCTACATCATAAACAAACGCAGTGATCAGAGTATTGCTCCCGATACTGTCGCCCGTGTCAATGAGGCGATAAAAAAGCTTGGCTATGTACCGAATCTCGGGGCCAGGGCACTTGCCAACCGCAAGACGAGACTGATAGGTCTTGTCATACCGCAGGCTGAGACAGGCAGCAGGATGATGCTTGAGAATTCGTTCTACGGTGAGTTCATCGCGGTTCTTGAAGAAGTTCTGAGACAAAGCGGATACAGTCTTCTGCTCAGCGGGGAAGATGTGAACAAGAGCTATGTGGAACTTGCCCGTGAGAGAGCACTTGACGGTATTGTCGTTGTGGGACTTCCCGCAGATCAGGATGCACAGCTTCTGCTTGAAGAGAACATTCCGCTCGTGTTTGTCGATTCCTATCTTGAAGGCAACGCTTATTCAAGCGTGAACATACAGGATGAGGAAGGCGGTTATCTTGCATGCGACTATCTTATAAAGAACGGGCACCGGAACATCGCATTCGTCTCCGGCTTTCTCTCTCAGGAAGGGGTAAACCGCAAGCGTTTCAGAGGATACGGAAAGGCTCTCCTTGAGAACGGTATTGAGGAAAAGGATGAGTATGTCCTCAGCGGCAGGATCTCGTATTCATACGGAATCGAGGCCGGACGGCAGATAGCTGCCATGAAAGATCGGCCCTCTGCTGTTTTCGCAACTGCGGATATTCTGGCTCTTGGAATAATGAGGGGGCTGAAGAGTGAAGGTCTCAGCGTTCCCCGGGATGTGTCAGTGATCGGTTTTGATGACGGCTTCCTTGCCCTGAGTGCAGAACCATCCCTGACAAGCATCCATCAGGATGCAGGGCAGAAAGCCCGTGTGACGGCACGGCTACTCTTCGCCCAGATGGACAAAGGCGCAGCCTGCATTGAGAATCTTGTTCTTCCTCTGTCCCTGACTGTCAGGGACTCGGTAAGAAGGATATAGAGTTTTCCGAAGCTGTGCGAGAACTTCGGAAAACAGAGATTTTTTGTATATCACTATGGATACATGGGTATTCTAGTGACTTCAGCAAAGCTTGTACAGGTCAAAACCTGTTTGGAGGTAAATATGGGAAAAACTAAAAAAGCTTTGGTGTTTGTTCTTCTGTCATTGCTGATCGCCGCTCCGCTCTTTGCAAACGGCGCATCGGAAAGCGGTGATGATGTGGTCACTATCAGATTCGAGCAGTTCTCAGGTTCTGACGGAACCGGCTCCGGAGAGGCACTCAGACAAATGATTGCCGTCTTTGAGGAGCAGAATCCTGATATAAAGGTCGAGCTCCAGACAATAGGCTATGATGATTATTTCACCCAGCTGCAGAGCAAGGTCGTAGGGCAGAACACTGCTGATGTATTCGAACTGAACTACGAGAACTTTGTCTCATATGCAAGTCAGGGTGTTCTTGCTGATATCTCCGGCTATCTCGGAGACACCAGCGGTTTCAACCAGACTGTACTTGAGGCTTTCAACTACAACGGAATCCAGTACGGTGTGCCCAACTCATTCTCGAACTGCGTTCTTTTCTACAACAAGGACCTCTTTGATCAGGCAGGTGTCGCCTATCCGACAGATGACTGGACATGGAGTGATGTCGAGACTGCCTCAAAGCAGATAATGTCGGCTCTTGGAGAAGGAATCTGGGGCTTCTACAGACCTCTTACATTCAATGAGTTCTATAAAGGTGTTGCCCAGAACGGAGGCGCCCTCATGAGTGAGGACGGCAGTGCATTCACCGTCAATACTCCTGAAAATGTGGAGACAGCAGAGATCATGGCAGGCTGGCAGATTGATTCACATATCATGCCGACAGAAGCTGAGATGGGCGGCATGGGCGACTGGGACCTCTTCAAGAGCGGCCGTCTTGCAATGCTTGTGACTGGAGTGTGGGCATTCACTGATTTCAGCGCAAACTGTTCTTTCGACTGGGATATTACGATTGAGCCGGGCAACACAGCCAAAGCAACTCACTTCTTCAGCAACGGCTATGTGGTAAGCGCGGACAGCGAACATAAGGAAGAGGCCACAAGGCTCGCACAGTTCCTGGCAGGAAGCAGCGAGGCATCCGCAATAAGAGTTGCCGCAAGCTGGGAGCTCCCGCCTGTTACATATGAAGATGTCCTTTCAAGTTATCTTGAGATGACTCCTCCTGAAAACAGGGAAGCCGTATTTGAATCTCTTGACTACCTCGTTCCACCTCCGGTTGTTGTCCAGCAGGCTGAAATGAGTGCGATCATTGACAGCTATCTGCAGCAGATCCTCTACGGCAGCATGAGTGCACAGGATGCACTGGATGCATGTCAGGCAGAACTTGAAAGCAAAATAAGTCTGTAATTATCACAGATTCATTCCCGCCCGGTCCTGTATGGGCCGGGCATGATATGAAGAGGTTCAATATGGCGGTAAAAGGCAGAAGCGGAATCAGGAAGGCGCTTCCTTTCCTGCTTCCTTCACTGGCCGGGGGACTGCTCTTTTCTCTCCTCCCGATAATAATATCATTGTTTCTCAGTCTGACGGACTGGACAGGCATGACTCCAATCAGTCTCAATCCTGTTTCCTTTCTGCCGTTTATCGCCGGTAATTTTGTAGGTCTTGAGAATTTTTCGGTCATACTGACGACAAGCGAGTTCTGGACCGTACTGTCACACAATCTGTACTTCATAGTCCTGTATCTGCCGCTCATGCTCGTTTTCAGCATGACATGTGCGCTGATCATAAATTCGGAAAGACATGGCAGCCGGGTATACCGGGTGCTGTATTACATTCCCGTTCTCACAAGCTGGGTTGCGGGTGCCCTGATCTGGAAGTGGCTGCTGAGTCCCGTATACGGTCCTGTCAACAATTTTCTTGCCATCTTCGGCATTGAAGGACCTATGTGGCTGCAGAGCGAAGTCTGGGCAATGCCCTCAATCGTACTTGCATCCGTATGGAAGGATATGGGCTTTTACGGAATGATACTCCTCGGGGGACTTAAGGCCATAAACACCGAATATTACGAGGCTGCGGAAATAGACGGGGCCGGGCGGTGCCAGATCTTCTTCCGCATAACGCTTCCTCTGCTGTCCTCAGTCATATTCTATGTGGTCATGCTTTCTCTCATAAACGCATTCCAGCTTTTCCCTCAGGTAATGGTGATGACGACCAATGCCGGGCCGAACGGCGCGACGGAAGTCATGGTGGAGAGAATATACAAGTATGCATTCCGCTTCGGAAAGATGGGATATGCGGCGGCATTCTCCTGGCTGCTGTTCATCGTGATCATGATTTTCACGCTTTTCCAGAAACTGGGGGAAAGGAGGTTTGTCAGCTATGACAATTAGAAAATGTCTGCAGAGCATTGCTTTCCATATCCTTGCCGTCCTTATATCGGTAATCGCGCTTGTTCCGTTTCTGTGGATGATCTCCACATCGCTCAAAAGCAGCGGTGCGCTTCTTGCAGTACCGATACAGTGGATACCGGAGGAACCGACACTGCAGGCATATGTGAGGCTGTTCTCCCTTACCGGAATACTAAGAAGCATAGTCAATTCCTTCATCGTCACTGCCGGTGCCGTCGTATTCACGCTTGCCAGCAGTTCTCTTGCGGCTTTCGCTCTCTCAAAAATAGAATTCAGGGGCAGGGAAGGCGTGTTCATGCTTTTCATTGCATCCATGATGCTGCCCAGTCAGGTCCTATTCATACCGCTGTACCTCATAATGAACAATCTGGGACTTGTCAACAATCTCATTGCGATAATTCTGCCGTATCTGTTTCAGGCATTTGCTGTTTTCATGCTGAGACAGCAGATGATGAGCATCCCCGATACCTATCTGGATGCCGCCGCAATAGACGGTGCCGGACTTCTGCGTTCTTTCATCACGGTGTTCCTGCCGATGTGCAGGACTGCGCTGATGACGCTTGCGATCATAATCTCAATGAATGCATGGAATGATTACCTGATGCCGCTTGTCATTCTCACATCAAGCGAGAACTATACGCTGCCGATCATCCTGAATTCCCTGAGCGGACAGTTCAAGACAGGCTATGATCTGCTCATGGCGGGAAGTCTTGTCTCGATAGTGCCGCTGCTTGTTGTTTATATAGTTTTTCAGCGTTATTTCGCATCTGGCCTGCAGGTCGGAGGAATCAAAGGATGAACATAAGACTTGAACTTCCTCCTGTCAGAAGTGTGTGGGGCTTCGGTGAGAGGTATGATCTTACGGATCATATCGGAGTGAAGATCGTCAACCGGGTGGAGGAGAAATTCACGCATCAGGGCGAGAAGACATATCTTCCGCTTCCCATTGCGGTTTCATCAGAGTTCGCAGTCCGTGTGGACACGGACAGTGTCTTCACATTCACTTTTTTCAATGAAGGCGGTCATACCGTGATGGAACTGAGCGGTGATGAGCTGTCAGATGATGATGTGAAAACAGCATACGGGAAGCCACGGGATACAGTCGCACAGCTGATCGGCGAAGTCTGCAGAGTTCCAGACTGGGTTTTTGCTCCGTGGGCAAGTGCCAACAGATGGACAAGCGACGAGGATGTCATGAAATTCCTCGATGATGCAGAGCGTTACGGCTTCAGCTTTTCCACTCTTGTCCTTGAAGCCTGGAGCGATGAGGCCACATTCTATACCTTCAAGAGAGAATTCAGGGAGCCGGCCGTGTTGTGCCGGCGTCTTGATGAGAAAGGAATCCATCTCATTCTGTGGCAGTGCCCGGTTCTCAAGGTTGAGGAAGGGTTTTACAATGACCAGCTTGAGAAAGACATATGCTATGCAAAGGAGAACAATCTTCTCGTGAAGAACAGTGACGGAAGTTTCTATACTATTCCGGAAGGTCACTGGTTCCAGCATTCATATGTTCCCGATTTCACGAATCCGGATACGCGTATGTGGTGGATGCAGAAGAGGCAGAGTCTTATTGATGCGGGCATCTCCGGTTTCAAGACCGACGGCGGCGAATTCATACTCAGTGACGACACTGTTTTCTTCAACGGCATGAGCGGACGCCAGATGCGTAACCGCTACCCTGATGAATACATATCAGCATACCTTGAGTATATGAATGACGGCATGATCACTTTTTCCAGATCCGGTTACAGGAATGCAGGTTGCAACTCATGCTTCTGGGCCGGTGATCAGATGAGTTCTTTCGATGAACTGGAACCGGTATTGCGGGCAGGCCTGAATGCTGCCGTTTCAGGGGTGTTCTGGTGGGGCTTTGACATAGCGGGATTCGCAGGTCCCATGCCGTCGGCGGAACTTTACCTGAGAAGCTACATGCTCTCTGTCTTTGTCCCGATAATGCAGTGGCATTCCGAACCTGTGGGCGGACAGTTCAGGGAGTTCATGAAAAGCGGAGATGAGATCAATGACAGGAGTCCATGGCATGTGGCTGAATACCGCAACTGTCCTGAGGTTGTTGATATCTGCAGGCACTACAGCGATATGAGGATGAGACTTCAGGAGTATATAATCAGCGAGGCACATTACAGCCGGGAGAACAGAGAACCGCTCATGAGACCGATGTTCTATATGTATCCTGATGATGAGGCTGTGCAGTGCATATATGATGAATTCTTTTTCGGCCGCAGCCTGCTTATCGCACCGGTACTTCATGAAGGAGTGAAGGAGAGGACTGTCATTCTTCCTGAGGGAGAATGGTATGATGTTCAGCGCGGAGAGATCATAAAAGGACGGATCTCTGTTTCCAGAGTATACGAACTGGATGAGATCGGAATTTTCATCTCCCTTCCTGAAGGCAGGGATCTTATAAATATGTTTGGAAAATAAGCAGAACGAGTACTTCTTTTTTTTTGTAAAAATTCAGTTTGATGTATAAAAATACACTGTTCATACATTTGCATTGCTGATATACTGGGTTATCCTCTATAGGACGGTGGTGCATATGAAAAAAACATTTTGTATTCTGGTTGCTCTTTTGCTGAGTTTTTCACTCTTTGCCGGCGGCGCTTCTGAAAGCGGCGTTGACAATTCCCTCAATGATGTTCTTGAGAAAGGACAGTTTGTTCTCGGTCTTGATGATTCATTCCCTCCGATGGGATACCGTGACGAGAACGGCGAGATCGTCGGATTCGACATAGACTGTGCGAGGGAAGTGTGTAACCGTCTGGGTGTGGAACTTGTTCCCCAGCCGATAGACTGGAACAGCAAGGAACAGGAACTCATGACAGGAAACATCGACTGCCTGTGGAACGGTTTCACCATCACGGAAGAAAGAAAGGAGAACCTGCTTTTCTCTGATCCGTATGTGAAGAATGCACAGGTTGTCGTAGTCAATGCATCCTCTCCTTTCAATACTCTTGAAGATCTTTCAGGCGGGTCGATAGGTGTACAGGCAGGTTCCAGTGCCGAGAGTGCGATTGAGGATACTCCCGATTTTGCTTCTTCAATCGGTGAGATCATACAGTTCAAGGAAAACCTCACGGCTCTTATGGATCTTGAGATCGGCGGGGTTGATGCCGTTGTGATGGATCTTCTTGTCGCGAATGACAATATCAACAGGAGCGGCAAGGATTTCAGGATTCTTGACGAAACTCTTGCCGATGAGGAATACGGCATAGGATTCAGAAAGAATGATGTTGCACTGAGGGATGCGGTGCAGGGTGCGCTTGACGACATGGCCGCAGACGGAACTCTTGCCTCGATTGCGGAAAAATGGTTCGGTGCCGATATAACGGTGGTCGGAAAGTAAAATGGCCCAGATGCTCATACTGATGCTGGAGGGAACTCTCACCAGCCTCAGGATTTTCTTTCTCACCCTCATTTTCTCCCTTCCGCTCGGATTTGTCGTCGCGAAGGGGAGGATGAGCCGCAACTGGCTTCTCAGAGGCATTGTCAATCTTTACATACAGATAATGAGGGGAACACCTCTCATCCTGCAGCTCATCTTTGTCTACTTCGCGCCATTTTACGTGTTCGGAGTGTCGTATGACAGATTCACTGCAGTGATCATTGCATATGTGGTCAACTACAGCGCATATTTTGCCGAGATATACCGCTCGGGACTGCAGTCAATAGAAAAAGGGCAGTATGAGGCGTCCCGTGTCCTGGGATTCTCGAAAGCACATACTTTCTTCTTCATCGTACTGCCGCAGGTCATCAAGAGGATACTTCCATCTCTTGCAAATGAAGTGATCACGCTTGTCAAGGACACCGCACTTGCGCAGACCATAGGCGTTGCGGAGCTTTTTCGGGTTGCACAGAATGCGTCCGCCCGCGAGTTCTCGACCGTTCCAATATTCGTTGCCGGTATTTTCTATTTCGTGATGAATTTCATCGTGAGCAAGGTCTTTGATCTGTTTGAGAAGAAACTTTCATATTACAGGTGATGTCCATGATGCTTGAAGCTAAAGATATAAGAAAATCGTTTGCTGCTGCCGAGATACTTAAGGGTTTATCTTTCACTCTTGACAGGGCCCAGGTGCTTTCCATAATAGGGCCTTCCGGCAGCGGCAAGAGCACGCTGCTGAGAATCGTGACACAGCTGGAGAAAGCTGACGGAGGATCTCTGGTTATCGATGATATTCCTCTTTTCAGCGATACTCCTTCCGGCTGTGTTTACAATAAGGAGAACATGAAGGCTGCATCCCTCAAGACAGGGCTGGTATTCCAGAACTTCAATCTTTTTCCTCATTTCTCAGTTCTGAGGAATATAACTGAGGCCCAGCGGGCTGTCCTTAAAAAAAGCCGTGAGGAAAGCGAGGCAAAAGCTTTCGATCTTCTGAAGAAGATGGGACTTGAAGACAAGGCTGGAAGCTATCCTTACCAGCTTTCCGGCGGGCAGGCGCAGAGAGTTTCCATCGCAAGGGCTCTTGCAATGGATCCGGAGATCCTTTTCTTCGATGAACCCACAAGCGCTCTTGATCCTGAGCTTACAAGAGAGATCCTCTCTGTCATCAGGGAGCTGAAGGAAGAGAAGATGACAATGGTTGTTGTCACCCATGAGATGAGTTTCGCAAAGGGTATTTCCGACAAGGTCATCTTCATGGACAAGGGCGTGATCGTGGAAGAAGGGGAAGGGGACGAGCTTTTCACAAACCCCAGGAATGAGAGAACCAGACTGTTTCTCTCAAACTACGACTGACAAGTCTGCTGCATGAAAACGGCAGCAGATGTTACGGTTTCAATGCAGTCAGAGGGATGACATATACACCATCTTTTCTGCGGTACGCGGCATTTGAGAGACCACATATCACAGCGAGGAATGCAGGTGCGTTTTCAGCATTGTCTTCTCTGATTTTCCTTTCTGTTTTCAGAAGATTCTCAGCGGCTTTATCAATCTGTGATGCGCCCAGCTTGATTTCAAAAGCTCCCCAGCGCCCGTCTTCAAGTTCAATTACGGCATCTATTTCCCTGTTTGAATAATCCTGATAATGGTAAAGATTTCCATTCAGGGAGCGGGCGTATATGTCAAGATCATGCTCAGCCAGTGATTCAAACAGAAATCCGAATGTGTTCAGATCGCCGATAAGCTTTTCCGTTGTCAGTGATAATAAGGCGCATACAAGAGACGGATCTGTAAGGTGCCTTTTGGGTGCCTGTTTAAGCCGGTTCTTTGAACGCGCAGAAAATGTAAAGGCATTCTGATCTTCTATGAGAAAACTACGCTTAAGAATTTCAAGATACTCATTGACAGTTTCCTGTGTGATGTCCATATCTGTTGCAATGCTGATATCTGCTCTCAGTTTTGAAACAGATGCGGTGGTGGACTCATTTCTTGCAAGAGATTCGAGAAGGAATCTCATTTTCCTTTCATCCCGGAATGAACGCTTATCATCTATTCTTGGAAGGTCTTCTTCCAGAAAGCTTGAAACGTAATCTCTGGCGTTTTGCAATGCAGCGTGCTCTCCGGCATTCAGAATTCCAGGCCAGCCGCCGCGTGTTATCAGCATTGCGATTTCCCTTATATCAATCTCACCTGTCATTGCATCGGAAAAATTACCATCAAAAAGATCTTTTACAGATACTTTTCCAGTTGAATTTCCAGCTTCAAACAGACTCATGCTGCGCATTCTGAGTTTTGTTATCCGTCCTGTGCCGCTGTGCATTATACCTTTGATACGCGGAGTTGAAGAGCCGGTGAGGATGAACTGTCCATATTCTCCTCTTGCATCTACTTCCATCCTGACTGCATCCCATATTCCGGGAGCCTCCTGCCATTCATCAATCAGGTGAGGTGTTTCCCCTTCAAGTGCAAGCATGGGATTTTCTCTTGCAAGCATTCTGTTGCTGAAGTTGCCGGCAGGAGAACCGACCAGAAATGAACTTTGAGCCTGCTCCTGACATGACCATGTCTTTCCACACCATTTGGGGCCTTCGACACATACGGCCCCCTTCCAGCTAAGACGATCTTTCAGCTGTGCATCAATCAGTCTTGGCATGTAATTCTTATTTTTTCCCATAGAAATATATTACTGTTAAATTGTCTGTAAAACAAGGTATCGTGTAAAATTTTATATTTCCATCATGAGAAATTTTGCATTGTAATCATGAAAAATTCTGAATAATCAGTATGCTTTGTGAGCGATGACAGCTGGCACATCAACAGACTGTCATTTGTTAATACTGCAGACATCATTTTCAATGGTCAGACTTATGAACTTAATATGCTATTGTGTGCATCCATATTCATTTTGAATAAGAATGGAAAAATTGTACTTACAATCAGGTACTGAGGCCTTGCAGAAGGATGAATGATCATTAGCAATCTATTTTTTAAAGAAGAAGCTGTTATATATTTTTTGCACGGTTTCTTGAAAATGAGAATGATATGCCGCTGTGCTGAAATCAACATCATGGAAATGGTCTGGGCACATGTCTTTATTTTCATGATTTTACGGAGATTTGGAATTGCAGGTAGAAATCTCCGTAAAATTGTGATATTCTTTGTGCATGATCAAACGGATGATAGAACAGCAGATAACCCAGTCAATGAAAGATTTTCCTTCTGTCACTATATATGGCCCCCGCCAGTGCGGAAAGACAACAACTGTAAGAAATCTTTTTCCTGATTTCAGCTATGCGAATCTGGAAGATATGAATGTACGACGCCTTGCTGTTGATGATCCCGTCGGTTTTTTCGCCCGGTTCCCGGAGCCTGTCATAATCGATGAGATCCAGCGTGTGCCTGAACTGCTGTCCACAGTTCAGGTCAGAATTGATGGAAACGGGAAAAAAGGGCAGTACATTTTCACCGGCAGCCAGCAGATAGCATTGAAAGCTGCTGTTGCCCAGTCTCTTGCCGGAAGAACCGCAATACTCAACATGCTGCCTCTTTCCCTCAGGGAACTTGAAAACGAAGGAGTCAGACTTGACAGGGATACCCAGCTTCTTGCCGGGAATATGCCGTATCTGTTTGCGAATGCTGGAATTTCTCCTTCCGAATATTACAAAAGCTATATCGAGACTTATCTTGAAAGAGATATAGCCATGCAGAATCAGGTACATGACATGGCAGCATTTGAGAGAATGCTGCACCTGCTTGCTGCCAGAACAGGGCAGTTGCTTAACGAGTCCTCTCTGGCTTCTGATACGGGAATAAGTACAAAGACACTTAAAGGATGGCTTTCCATACTTGAATCCACCCATATCATTTACATTCTAAAGCCATGGTATTCATCAAGGACAAGTCAGGAAGTGAAGACTCCGAAAATTTATTTTTGCGATACCGGAATAGCCTCTTATCTGCTTGGCATTGAGACGCCGGTCCAGATGAACCGTGATCCTCTCATGGGACAGCTTTTTGAGAATCTGGCAATCATGGAGGCTTTGAAAGCTGAGTATGACAACAACATCATTGACAGTCTGTTTTTCTTCCGCAACAGCAATGGTGTCGAGGTCGATCTCATACATAAGAGGCCTGAAGGAATGAATCTGTTTGAAGTGAAATCATCAATGAGCATCAGCAAGGATTTTCTTAAGGGGATCAGCTTTTTCAGAAACAAATACGGTGCTGCATCCAGTAATGTCATATATGCGGGCGAAAACTGTCCTGAATATCTTGGAAGCGGCTTTGTCAATTTCCATGATGTCTATGATCTTTTTGTGCCCAAAACGGAGAAGTTCAGGCTGAATATCTGACTGGGGCATAGATGCCGGTTTTCTATAAATATGTTATGATTTGCTCAGTAAAATCCGTTTGGAGGGTAGTTCTTTGCAAGACCGATACGAAAAACTTCTTGATTCCCTGCTGGCAATGACTGATGAGACAGAAGTAGTTGAATTCAAGAAGGCCAGTGATCATTTTGATTATGATAAGACAGGAGCGTATTATTCAGCATTGAGCAATGAAGCGAATTTGCACGGGCTTGAATGCGGGTGGCTCGTATTCGGTATTGATAACAAAACACATGCGGCTATCGGAACATCTTTCCTGAAAGATATCAGAAAACAGAATGAACTCAAAAAGAATCTTGGTGAACACCTGAGTATGAATATGAACCTTCATGACATTATTGAGGTTAGCAAAGATGGAAAAAGAGTTGTAATGCTTAAGATACCGGCGGCGCCTGCCGGTATCCCCGTGGCATATAAAAGAGCCTGCTACGGACGTGACGGGGAGTCTCTTGTGCCACTTTCACTGGATAAGATTGAAAGGATAAGAAGTCAGAAAAAAGAAGACTGGAGTGCCGGAATTGTGGATGATGCGTCTTTTGATGATCTTGATCCTGTTGCAATTGCGGCTGCCAGGGAAGGATACAGAAGAAGATATCCGAACAGGGCTGAAGAACTTAACGGATGGGATGACAGAACGTTTCTCAACAAAGCAAAGCTTACAATCAAAGGCAGGATTACGAAGACTGCGTTGCTTCTGCTTGGAAGAGATGAGGCTTCTGTGCTTATTGATAACAGGATTGATCCAAAGATCAGACTGCTGATCAAGGATGAAAGAGGTGATACAACAGATTACTGTATCTGTACAACGCCTTTTATCCTTTCAATCGAAACTATCGCAAACAAGGTGCCAAATTCGACATATCAGTATCTGAGGGATAATTCCCTGATTGCAGAAACTGTGACCAAGTTTGATCCATTCATCATAAGAGAGGCTCTGTGTAACTGCATCGGACATCAGGATTACTTGGCCGGATGGCGGATTGACATTATCGCCAGAGGTGACCGCCTCACTTTGATCAATGCTGGATCATTTATTCCAGAGAGTGTGGAAAAGGTTGTCATCCAGGATGCTCCGGAGCCTGATTACCGGAATAAATTTCTTGTTGAGGCTATGACGAATATAGGTCTTGTCGAGACGGTTGGCGGAGGTATACGCAAGATGTTCGCAATCCAGCAGAATAAAGGATTTCCTCTGCCTGATTACAATCTGTCTGATAATAAGGTGGAAGTTGTCATAACAGGAAAAGTGGTTGACAAAAACTTTGCAGATATCCTCATGAGAAATACAGACCTTCCTATTGAGGATGTCCTCCTTCTTGATAAAGTCTCAAAGAAAAAACGTCTGTCAAAAGACGAGGCAGACCGGCTGAGAAAGAAGAAGCTGGTGGAAGGCCGGTATCCTAATCTCTTCATTTCAAAGAATGTTGCTTCCGTGCTTGGAAAGAAGGTTGAATATTCATTGCAGAAAGGTCTGGAAAATGAATCGTATAAACAGCTTATTCTTGATTCTATCAAAACACATAACAGTTTGACAAAAGCGGAAATCAATAAATTGCTGGAGGTGATTTTGCCAGTGAATTTATCTGCAAAACAGAAAAAGAACCGTATTGATAATTTGCTTAGAAGTCTCAGAGCAGATGGATTGATTTCAAATACAAAATCAGGATCAAGTTCCATATGGCGATTGGCCAAATAACGCATGAATTGAACACATGAAAACGCATGGTTGGGAAGAATGTTTAGCTCTAATTTTATATATAGTAAATACTAAAGTTTTATTCTTTTCATGCGTATATCTTTGAATTACACATGAAATTACGCATGAACATACGCATGACGAGAGTACATACTGAAGCATATGACTCAATTTCTTGAGAAAACTGGCGCATGTCCGAATACGCGAATGAAATTTCTGTAGAATGTTGTATAGTCAGCATAACCACACAGTGGATAAACTTTTGATGCTGGAATTCCTTGTTGTATAAAATTACTGGCCTGAATGCATTTTTTCGTATTGACATATTTCATGGCAGCTGTATTCATTCTTTCTTTCATAATTCTCTGGATTTTTGCTTCCGACATGCCTACTGCATTACAAATATCTTTTATAGACGTAATGGAGAGTATATTGGAATCAAGGTAATTCATCAGCTTAATGAAGTCATTGTCATGAAGAACGATCTGAGGAATGTTTTGTTTTGGAAATGTTGTTAGCATAAGAAGTATTATATGAAGCTGATGATAAAAGACCTGCTGTATGGTTTTTTCAGGTATCACTTCATAGAAAAAATCAAAATGTTCAATTTCGTTTTCAAGCCTGAATCCTGCAATATTATAAATTGATTCTGTCTTTATCAGATCAGCAGCCAATTCTGGTGAGAGAATATTTGCATTGAAACGTATTACGACTCTTTCGTAATCACTATCTGTACATATATCCAGATGATGATATGAGCCTGGCTTTATAACAAGAAGCTGGTGTGGCAGGAGCGGGTATTTTTTCTGTTCTATATAGAACGTTCCTTGTCCTTTCGCAAAATAAAGCAACTCATATTCTTTGTGAAAATGCTCTTTATTCAATCTGGTTGGATCTATCGTACCTTTTTTATTTGATGAGTGTTTGAATGTGAAATTCTCAAATCTTATGTCATAAGCCATACAGAAAGTATAAATCAAATGACTGTAAATGCAATATAAATTTATTTTAATTGCAATTTACAAGTAACAAATTGATGTTACACTGAGTAAAAAAAGGAGGCAAATGATGAAAAAAATCATTGCAATTTTATTAGTGTCTTTAATTTCAGTTTCATTAGTTTTTGCAGCAGGTGCAGGAGAAGGAACAACCAGTGATACTCCAAAGATAGGCGCATTACTTCCATCTCTTTCGTTTGATTTCCAGCTTAATATGTCAGAAGGCATTCAAAGGGCTGGTGATGAATTTGGATACGAAGTTGTGATTAATGATTACAATAACGATGCAGAGCTTATGCTTACCGGTCTGGATACCATGAAATCAATGGGAGTCAAGGCGCTTTATGCAATCTTCAGTTCTCCTCAGGTCGCTTCTGATTTTATGAATCAGAATCCTGATATTGCTGTTATAAATCAGGGAACTCCTGTAGAGGGTGCAAAAGCATATACAGAGAACGATTATATAACTCTTGGAAACCAGTTCATTGAAGCTCTTGATATTTTTGTAACGGAGAACAATATTACCAGCGGCGATATTGCCGGTTTATGGCTGGAAACCTGCGAGATTGAGGACAATGATTATTATACAGCCATGATGCAGATAAGAGAAATTATCGATCAGTGGTGTGCTGAGAAAGGCGGGGATTTCGAATTTGTGGCAAGCTTCTTCCCAAAAACCGATGAAGAGGCTTCAGATGTAACCGCTCAGATATTGAATGGGTATCCAGATGTGAAGTTCTTCTTCTGCTTCAATAATGGCTATGCTATTGCTGCCAGCAACGAGATTTCTGCTGCTGTAAGTGATACTTCCGATTATTTTGTGTTCTCTTCTGAGGGTGATCCTGAATCATTCCGTCTTATTTCAAGTGGTACAAGTCCATATAGAGCATGTGCCTATGCAGATATTGAAGAATCTGGTTATCAGACCGGACTGCAGCTGATCAGGTGGATTGAAGAAGGTGAAATCGAAAATGTCGTAGTGACAAAAGCTCTTGTGGATTCAAGAAACGTAGACGAATATCTTTGATCCGGCTAGGAGAACTAAATGAGCAATACTATCCTCAGGTTGAATAATCTTTCAAAAGAATTTCCTGGTGTAAAAGCGTTGAATGAGGTTAGTTTTTCACTTGAAGAGGGCGAGGTTCTCGCCCTCCTTGGAGAAAACGGAGCCGGGAAGTCAACTTTAATTAAATGTCTGACAGGTGCAAATATTCCAACAAGCGGTACAATCGAACTTTTCGGAAAAACTTATTCTTCATTGCCTCCTGCATTATCCCGCAGTCTGGGAATAAGTGCAGTGTATCAGGAATTCAATCTTGTTCCTGATCTGCCGATTGTAGAGAATGTTTTCATGGGCAATAACCCAGGTAACGGAATTGTCGTCGATTACAAGCAGATGCTTGAAAGATGTACTGACATGTTTTCAAGTTTTGGTTTGAACATTAATCCAAAGGCAGATGTCAGCACATTGTCTCCAGCTATGATGCAGATCGTTGAAATAACGAAAGCTATCATGCTTGACTGCAAAATCTTGATACTTGATGAGCCGACTGCTCCTCTTACATTGAAAGAGACCGAAATCTTATTCCGCATTATCAAGGACCTTAAGGCAAAAGGCGTTGCAATAATTTATATCTCGCATCGCCTTGAAGAGGTTTTTGAAATATGTTCACGGGCTGTTGTTCTCAGAGATGGTGAGAAAGTCGGTGAAATGGATTTAAGTAAGACAAGCAGAAAAGAACTCATCAGGATAATGATTGGCAGAGAACTGACAAATTATTATCCACAGAGAAAATGTAAACCTTCAGAACAGGTTATCATGAATGTTTCCGGGCTTGTTGGAAATGGGAATAAGGAAGTTTCATTTGAAGTTCATAAGGGTGAAATTCTAGGCTTCGCCGGTCTTGTCGGAGCTGGAAGAACAGAACTTATGAATGTTTTGTTCTGTGATGTTCCGAAGGAGAGTGGAATAATTACAGTAAATGGGAAGACGCTTGATGGACATTCCCCTCATCATGCTATTGCTGCCGGTATTTCATATCTACCTGAGGACAGAAAAGCCAGAGGGCTTTTGCTGAGCAACAGCATTTCATTTAATGTCACACTTGCCTCGATAAGAAAATATTCGAAATGGGGTGTGATCAACAATAAGAAAGAAATTGATGCAGTACAGAAGTATTGCAATCGTCTTGATATAAAAACACCTTCACTGAAAAAAGAGGTCCAATATCTTTCCGGTGGAAATCAGCAGAAAGTGGTTGTTTCAAAATGGCTGTCTGCCGATGGAGAGATCATCATCTTTGACGAACCTACACGTGGTATTGATGTCGGAGCAAAACATGAGATCTATGAAATCATGATACAGCTTGCAGATGAAGGTAAAACAATACTGATGGTGTCATCTGAGTTTGAGGAACTCATAGGCGTTGCTGACAGGATAATTGTCATGAGTGAAGGCGAGTTTGCTGGCACAGTCGAGAAAAAGGATTTCAATAAAGAAGTCATGCTTGATATGGCATCAGGAAACAGATAAAGGAAAAGGAAATTTGATAACATGGAAAAGAATAACTATATCTCTTCATTGGTAACCGGTCTTAAGAAATCTACTGCACAGATCATTCTTGTAGTACTGATTGTATTTTTTGCAATAGCTTGCGGCGGGGTGTTTTTCTCCGTGAATAACCTGATTTCCATTGTAAGGCAGGTGACAACAATGGGAATTGCCGCATTGGGAATATCATTCCTGATGATCTCCGGTAATCTTGATTTTTCAACCGGACAGGTTTATGCCTTCACGGGTACACTTGCTGCGTTCTTATATAATGCCGGATGTCCGATATTCCTTTCCTGTCTGATTTCCCTGTTCTGCAGTATTATTATTTTCTGTCTGACCTGCTGGATTTCGACAACATTCAAGATCGGCCGCCTTGTCGTATCAATGGCAGTTGGAACGGCGGTTGGCGGACTTGCCTGTATTGTAGCTTCGAATAAAACAATTTACGGATTACCAGACAGTGTAAGGTGGCTTGGACAGGGATATCTTTTTGATGTCATTCCTATCTCGACAATCATATTTGCCATTCTGGCCTTGATTGTATCATTTATTTTCCGCAAGACATATCTGGGACGCTATATGTTTGCAGTAGGCGGTAATGAAGATGTAGCCAGATTGAGTGGTATCAATGTGACTGTAATCAAATATCTGACAAGTATTATCGGAGGTGCACTTGTCGGGCTTGCCGGCCTGGTGTGCATGTCCAGAACTTTCTCCGGAAGTCCGTTTGCTGGCGGTTCTCTCAGCCAGGATGTAATTTGTGCAGCAGTTCTCGGTGGTGTTTCGGTTTCAGGCGGTACCGGTAAAACAAGCGGTATTGTAACTGGTGTTATCATCACCGGAACCATGGCTGTCGGTCTGAATATGCTTGGTATGAATACCAATTCTCAGGATATCTTCAAAGGCGGTCTCCTTGTCCTTGCAGTTGTAATTGACGGTGCAAGCAAGAGAAGTACTGCAATAAAAGTAAAAAACTGAGGAGATATTATGAATATTGATCTTAAAGGAAGGCCGTTCTATCTGAATGATGAACAGATAGAGTGGGTCAGGTCTACAATTTCCATGATGACACTTCATGAGAAAATCGGACAGCTCTTCATCGATCACAGTGGCGGAGAGCTTGATGAGGATTACATCAAGGAAAGATGTCATAAAACATGTGCAGGCGGTCTGCGGTATATGAATCTTGAGAAGGAAGACATGCGCAGGCATAACCTCCTCTATAAAAAATATTCAAAATATCCACTGCTGATTGCCGCAAATATTGAGGCTGGTGGAAACGGCGCATTGAAAGGCGGAACCAAAGTAGGTGAGGAAATAAAAATTGCTGCTACAGGAGATTCCTCTTATGCCTATCAGATGGGGTATATAGGTGCTGTTGAGGCAAAAGCTGTCGGGTGCAACTGGGCTTTTGCACCGATAGGCGATATCAGCATGAACTGGAGAAATCCTATTGTATCTACAAGGACATGGTCTGATAAAGCCGATGTCGTCAAAGAAATGACATGTGAATGCATCAGAGGTATTCACGATGGTGGAATTGCTGCTACAGTCAAGCATTTTCCGGGCGACGGAGTTGATGAAAGAGATCATCATTTTTCTTTTTCTGTTAATTCCCTTTCTTGTGACGAGTGGAATGATTCTTTCGGAGAAGTTTATAAAGCTGCGATAAATGCTGATGTGGATGCTGTTATGGCAGGACATATCATGCTTCCTTCATGGCAGAAAGAATTGAATCCTCAAATGAATGAAGATGATCTTATGCCCGCTTCTCTGTCCAGGGAGTTGTTGACTGGATTGCTACGTGAGAAACTTGGCTTTAACGGACTGATCGTTACAGATGCTACGCATATGGCAGGTTTTTCATCACGGATGAGCCGGAAGAAAGCACTTGCAACAGCAATAAATGCCGGTTGCGATATGCTTCTTTTCTTTCACGTCCCAGATGAAGATTTCATGTATATGCAGGAAGCTGTTGCAGAAGGAATTCTTTCAGTTGAAAGAATCGATGAAGCCCTTCTTAGAATATTTGCATTCAAGGTAAAGTGGGCCTGTTCCGATGATCAGCTTCCTCCCCTGGATATTATAGGGTGTGAAAGACATCTGCAGATCAGAAAAGAAGTTGCAGATAAATCCATAACACTTGCAAAGCATAAAGAAGACGATATCATGCCGATATCACCTGAAAAGCATCGCAGAGTGATGATCATGCCTGTTCATACTCATGAAGGGGAATTTTTCAAACTTGTTTCTGCATCTCTCGGGGCTGTTTCCGGAGCACGTGCGACCGCTGAGAAAATCAAGGCAAAACTTAATGCTGAAGGTTTTGACGCAGAACTGTTTATCTCTCCTCTTGCTTCCGGTACGAAATCTTCTCAGTACGAATATAAGTCAAGCATTGAGGAATTCAAGAATAAATATGACCTTGTTCTGACAGTTGCTGAGTGTAGTTCATTTAATGTTACACAGCGTCTGTCATGGGATGCGCCCAAAGGAGGATTTGAGATTCCCTGGTATGTATATGATGTTCCTGTAATATTCATTTCATTTGCATCGCCGTTTCATCTTGCTGATGTACCTCAGGTGAAAACAATGATCAACTGCTATGACTCACAGGATGTCACTATTGATTGTCTGATCGACAAGCTTCTTGGAAGATCTGAATTTAGAGGAATAAGCCCTGTGGATGTATTCTGCGGGTTACCGGATACGAGGTTATGAAATGAGCGGATATTATGCTGTTTTTGGAGGGTTTGGGCCTCAGAACTGGGTAAATGAACTGGTTCCGGATATAAATGGAAAGGCAGACGGACTGACTGTCATGGATGTAAATCCTGAGACAGGTCATATGGAAAAGGTTTGTGGGAATCATGATATTTTCAGTCCCAGCATGCTTGCTGTTTCAAAAGACAGGAAACATATTTATTCTTCAAATGAAGGCCATGATTTTAAATTCCGCGGTTCAGGGGGAGGTGTTACATCATATACCTTTGACATTGAAACCGGTATTGTACAGAAATTGAATGATTCTCTTGCGTTTGGATCTTCAACTGCATATGTATCATTGGATAAAACAGGAAGATATCTTTTTGCAGCTAATCATGGAACAAAATTCTATAACACCAGATATGAGAAAATACCAGGCGGATATCGTCCTGTAGTTCAGAGAGATGAAGGTGTTATTTCCGTTTTCAAAATAAACAGTGATGGTTCAATCGGGGAATGTGTTGACCGGTTTGTCCTGAACGGAACCGGTGCAGATGAATTTGAACATGCAAGTGCTCATCCTCATTGTGTTGTAATTGATGATCAGGATTATGTGATTATTCCGAATAAAGGAGGAGATTCAATCTGGGTCGCTAAATTTGACCGGGATGCTGAGAAATTAAGGCTCCTTTCAATATTCAACAGAGGTTTCGGTTCTTCCCCGAGGCATGCAATTTTCGTGCCTGGCACCGATTTCATTCTGGTGCAGAATGAATATAATGCACACCTTGGCAGTTATCATCTTGACAGGGGTAAAGGTGAATTAAGCGAAATATCATATATTGATGTCGAAGATCCTTCTGTCCGTGTAAGTGATTCAAAATTCGGTGTTGTTTCCGACCACTCATGGGGATGTGATGTTCAGATGACTCCCGATAGAAGGTATGTCTATTCAAATTGCGGTCAGCCATGTATTACCCAGTTCTCTTTTGATGTTAATACAGGAAAACTTTCTTTGGTTCGTTATTACCATGGTATTCAGGGCTGGATGCGTGGTATGAGGATTACGCCAGATGGAAAGTTTCTCTGCGTTACCGGGGTAACCAGTGAAAAAGCATATGTTTACAGAATTGATAACGAAACAGGAGAACTTTCTATGCAGGAAGAAATTCGGGTTCCAACTCCGACGAGTGTTGTGTTTATAGAGAAATAAACAGGAGGAAAATATGGGTAATGATTTCTTTGCTGTTGCCGGAGGTTTTTCCGATCAGAACTGGGTTAACGTCAGAACTCCGGATATAAAAGGCAGATGTGATGGGCTTACAGTATTCAGCATTGATTCTGATTTGTCTCATGTGGATGAAGTATGTCAGGTGCATGACATTGAAAGCCCCAGTACCCTTGCCATATCTCCGGATCAGAAGTTCATATATACCTCAAATGAGACTCACGATTATAAAGAACGAGGATTTGGCGGTGGCGTGACTTCATTCACTCTGAACAAAAATAATGGCCAGGTTTCATTTTTCAATGAGAATTTCGCCTTCGGATCTGCAACAGCTTACGTCACAGTTGATAAAACAGGAAAATTCCTTCTTGCTGCCAATTGCGGTTCCAAGTTTTATGTTTCGAGATATGAGAAAATTGACGGTGAGCTCATGCCGGTAGTATTGCGTGATGAAGGTGTAGTCACGTTGTTTGAGATACTGCCGGGCGGAAAAATAGGCAAGTGTCTTGATCGTCTTGTTCTTGAAGGAAAAGGAGCGGATCCTGTCGAACATGCAAGTTCCCATCCGCATTCTGTGATAATAGACGATGATGATTTCATTGTGATTCCGGATAAAGGCAGTGACAGTATCTGTACTGCCAGATTGGACAGGAAAGAAGGAAAAATCCGGAAACTGAAGATAAACAAACATTTATTTGCATCTTCACCCCGCCATGCGGCTTTCGTTTCGGGAACAGATTTCCTTCTGGTTCAGGAGGAGTTCGGGGCACATCTGAACAGTTTCAGGATAAACCGTGAAACAGGTGAACTTACATTGATTTCAAGGCTTGATACCTATGATGCCTCTGTTGTTTCAAGTCAGGGAGCATTCTGCGGTGTTGATATGACAAGACCATGGGGAATTGATGTTCAGGTTCATCCGAATGGCAGATGGATTTATACAGATAATACGCAACCTGCTATCGTGCAGTTTGAGATAAACCGTGAAACAGGAGAGTTGAAAAAACTCGGAGCGTTCAATGCCTGTCTTGAAAAAATGCCAAGGGGTATTCAGATAGACAGGGAAGGCAAAGTTCTGGCTGTCAGCGGGCCTCTTGATGATAAGCTGAATTTCTTTGCCATTGATCAGAATACAGGTGCTGTGAATCTGGTGAAAAGTGTATATGCACCAACACCTACTGCAATCCGATTTGTATATCCGGAGGAAAAATAATGAGAAGGACGCTATGCTTTTTTGGAGGTTATGGGCCTCAGTACTGGCTCAATATCCGTACTCCGGATATTGAAGGAAAATGCGATGGCATAACAGTATGCAGTCTTGATGATGGGGGAAAACTGATAAAATTATCAGATATTCACGATATTGACAGTCCTGCAACTCTTGCTGTATCTCCGGATGGAAAATTTCTATATGCTGCCAATGAACTGAATAACTTCAAGGGTCTTGGATATGGCGGCGGTATTTCCGCATTTTCATTTGATGAAAAAAGCAATAAGCTGAAACTTTTGAACCAGGTTTCTGCTGCTGGTTCCTGTACTGCGTATATAGCGATTGATAAATATGGAAAGTATTTGTTTGTTGCCAATCATGGATCTTATTATTACGTATCACGCTATGAAATCGATGATTTCGGGCATGTAATGCCTTCAGTTATCCGGGACGAGGGCTGTGTATGCGTTTACAAAATTATGAATGACGGCTCTGTCGGACCGCTTGTAGACAGACTTGTTCTTGAGGGCAGGGGACATGATCCGATAGTTCATGGAGTATCTCATCCTCATTGCGTGGTTATCGATGAGAACGATGATGTCATTATCCCTGATAAAGGTGGAGATCAGATTTATTACTGTCATTTTGACCGCGGGAATGAGAAGCTTTCTGTCCGTTCTGTATTCAAGAGCGGAGACGGATCTTCTCCCAGACATGCAGTGTTTATAAAAGGAACTCCATACATTACTGTTACAAATGAATATGATGCACATCTTACGATATATAGAATAGATCGGGAAAACGATTGTCTTGTTCTGACAGCAAAGGTTGACACATATGATCCGAATATCCCACAGGAATGTGATCTTGTTGATACAGCCCGTCCCTGGGCTATCGATGTAAGAATTCACCCCAATGGAAAGTTTGTATATGTTGATAACACACAGAATATAATCTGCCTGTTTTATCTAAATGAACATGGGGAAATTGAGCTGGTTGAGAATACTCCGGTTGAAAATGGCGGTATGGTCAGAGGAATGGGGATTTCTCCTGACGGGCGATATCTCATTATAACAGGTGTTTCCGGAGAAAAGGCTGATGTTTTTTCAATTGAACAGAATTCAGGCCATTTATCACATGTAAGTTCAATTGACTTGCCGACACCTACAGCTGTTGCATTCAAAGTATATGGAGGAAGTGATGATTAACCTGTCTGCTAAGCCATTTTGTTTAAATGAAAGAGGAATCGCATGGGTGAACGGAATGCTTTCATCTCTTAGTATAGAGGAGAAGGTCGGACAGATATTCAATCTGGTGTTTTCAGGGAATGATGACAGCGCTCTTGCATCGATGATGAAAAGGATTCCCTGTGGCGGGATAACTTTCAGAGCGAATAAGGGAGAGGTTATACGCCGACAGGTGGATTTTGCCAACTCAATAGCTAAAATTCCTTTGTTAATAAGTGCAAATCTTGAGAGCGGCGGATCCGGCATTGCTTCAGACGGAACTGATTATGCTTCTCAGATTGAAGTCGCAGCTACAGATGAGCCTGGATATGCATATATACTAGGCGATATATGTGGAAAAGAAGGCAGGGCTGTTGGCTGTAATTATGCATTTGCTCCTGTTGTGGATATCCTTTTCAACTGGCGTAATCCCATAGTTAATACGCGCAGTTATTCAGATGATCCGCAAAAAGTCTTTTTATTTGCCAAAGAATATATGAATGGCATAAAAAAGCATAAAGTTGCTGTTTCTTTGAAACACTTTCCCGGTGATGGGGTTGATGAACGTGATCAGCATCTTGTTTCATCTGTAAATTCACTGTCACCAGAAGATTGGGATAAGACCTTTGGCTATGTATATAAAAATCTGATAGACGCCGGTGCTGATACAGTTATGGTCGGCCATATTATGTTACCGGAGTATTCCAAGCGGCTTAATCCTGATCTTAAGGATGAAGATATACTTCCCGCATCATTGTCCAAGGAGATTGTAACCGGTCTGCTCCGTGACAGACTCGGTTTCAATGGAGCTGTTATAACTGACTCGGCATCAATGACCGGACTTGGGTGTGCCATGAAGAGAAAGGACATTCCTGCTGCATGTGTTAATGCCGGATGTGATATGTTCCTGTTTGGAAGAAATGCAGAAGAAGATTATTCAAATCTTCTGGATGCTGTTCAGCGCGGGGTTGTAAGTGTTCATCGCATAGATGAGGCTGTCACACGGATTCTTGCATTGAAGGCGAGCCTGCAGCTTAATGAAGTTGTTCCTGATGAGTATCCTCTTGATTATGTAGGCTGTCCAAGACATGTTGAGAAATCAATGGATTGTGCTCAAAAAGCAATCACCTTGGTGAAAAACAAGGAAAATATCCTGCCAGTAAGTGTGGATAAATATAAAAATGTCCTTTTAATAGTTCTTGGGGATGAACCAAGTTTCAGAGGCGGAACGAGAATTAAGGACTATTTGAAGGATAAACTTGAAAAAGAAGGGTTCATGGTGACTTTGTTCAATCCTGAGAAATCAATGGACTTAATTTCAGACAAGGTAGCAGACTTGCAGAAAAAATATGATCTGATTTTGTATGCTGCAAATGTTGCATATGGAGGAAATGATACATGCAACAGGTTGAAATGGATTCCTTCTGCATGTGGAGAATCTCCGCAGCTTGTAAACGATATCCCGACAATTTTCGCATCCTTCCTGAGCCCGTTCTGTCTTGCAGATGTTCCGATGGTTAAGACGTACATAAATTGTTATAACGATTCCAGGGTGGTAGTTGATGCATTTGTGGATAAACTTGTAGGCAGAACTCCTTTTGTCGGTAAAAACCCTGTTGATCCATTTTGCGGGATATGGGGGACTGATTTATGAAGGCTGTGATATTCGATCTTGACGGGGTTCTCCTGTCAACCGATATGCTTCATTATGCAGCGTGGAAGCAGATTGCAGATGAAGAGGGTATTTATTTCGATCAGAAAATAAACGATCGTCTGCGTGGTGTAAGCCGGATGGATTCTCTTGATATAATTCTTGAAAACGCAGACCGGAAGTATTCTGATGAAGAAAAAATAGATCTTGCTGAAAAGAAGAACAGGCTATATGTTGATTCTCTTACTGCAATCAATCCGGAAAGTTTATATCCCGGTACGAAGGACATGCTTTGTAAGCTGAAAAAAGCCTGTATCAGAATTGCGGTTGGATCTTCGTCAAAAAATGCCAGAATGATTTTGAAAAATGCAGGTATTCTTGGTCTTTTTGATTTTGTTTCAGACGGGAATGGACTATGCAGATCAAAGCCTGATCCTGAAGTTTTTTTGAAAGCAGCTGCAGGACTTAATGCTGATAATGCTGAATGTATTGTTGTTGAAGACGCAGAAGCCGGGCTGATTGCTGCAAAACGCGCAGGGATGACAGCCTATGGAATCGGATTTGAGAATCCTTCTGGGGTTGCAGATAAGTATTTCGGAAAAACGACTGATATATTATCTGCAATTATTGAAGATATGATATTGGGGGGGGTAATAAATGAACAGAAATCTGATTTGCATTGATTCTGATGGATGTGCAGTGAACAGCATGGAGATCAAACACAGGAAAGCGTTTGCCACTGAATTGGTTAAGACTTTCGGTCTCGAGAAAATGGAAGACATAGTAAGAAAGCATTGGATGAGAATAAATCTGTATTCCAAAACAAGAGGATTTAACAGATTCCTGACGCTTGATATGACTTTCGATGCTTTGAAAAAAGATAAGCTCATTGATTATGATACATCTGAACTGAAAAAATGGATTGGTACTGCAGATGCATTGTCGAATGATTCTTTATATTCTTATCTGAAAGTTAATTACAATCAGTTCTTAGAAAATGTATACAAATGGTCACTTGCCGTTAATAAAGCTATTTCTGAAATCCCGGAAGAAGAGATATCCGCTTTTCCATTATGTCGTGAGTCCATGGCAGATGCATATTCTCATTTTGATATAGTTGTAATGTCATCTGCGAATTATTCCGCAGTTGAGAAAGAGTGGAAAAGACTTGGAATGATTCAATATGTGAAAAAAATATTCTGTCAGGAGAACGGATCAAAAACTGACTGTCTGAAACAATGTATTGAGATTGGTTACAGGCCTGAAAATATGATTATGTGCGGCGACAGCCCTGGTGACTATGATGCTGCAACTACGACTAAAGTCAGCTTTTTCCCTATTCTTGTAGGTAGCGAAGTAAACTCATGGGGGCTTTTCCGTGAGAAGGTTGTGAATAATCCGGATGGAATGAATTGGATTGTAAATTCACAGGTTTCTCTGGCTGACAGCTTTTGGAAAAACCTTGCTTGCTGATGTTAACTGTATACTGATCGTATTAAGATGATATCTATTGATGGGATTCCTGCCGGATTTCGAGAAGAGGACTTATTTACTGGTGTAAGCATACCCAGCAACAGAGAACTCATTAGAATCTTCAATGATGTAGAGATAGCTGAACAACTTGGTTCCAGAATGAACAGAACCATTCGGTATTACGGTAAGAGCATCATCGAGATACATGATGACATGATCAAAGTCTTATTCTGATTTGCCCTGGGTTTGAAGATGATTTACAGTCTAAAAATGGTTCTGTTGAGAATTTACAGTCTAACTTACAGTCTAAATCTGATTCAGGACTAAAAAGCACAGAGAATCTATCTCGTGCTGAAATCAAAATCCGGATTTAGAGGTTCTCAAAGAGGATTCATCCTGTACATACGGGACTTTCAGTAAAATGTTCATCATATCTGAACTGCGATTGCAACATTATTCGTCGGCGATCTTCTCCAGTTCCTCCATGGAAAGATCTGCTATCTCCCTCATCTTTTCCTGCAGCTTTTTCTTGTCAGGAAGATGGAGCGTGTAGTCTGCTACCATCGCAGGAGACAGACTTCTTGACAGGGCATACTCTACAACCGTGTCGTCTTTTCCTGTACAGAGAATGAGCCCCACGCTTGGATTCTCATTCGGCTTTCTGACATCCCTGTCCAGTGCTTCCAGATACAGGTTCAGCTGCCCCAGATGTTCAGGCTTGAACATGCCAATCTTCAATTCGATGGCGACAAGGCATGAGAGTGCACGATTGAAAAACAGGAGATCAACAAAGAAATCGGTGTTGCCGACCTGGAGTCTGTACTCTTCCCCGATGAAGGAGAAGTCCCTTCCGAATTCAAGGATGAAGTCCTTGAGGTGAGAGACTATCTCCTTCCTGAGATCCTTCTCCTTGTATGAAGCAGGAAGCTCTAGGAACTCCAGAACATATGCATCTCTCAGAGCAGAAAGTCCTTCATTCTTATTTGCCAGCGTTCCATATTTTGCTTCTGATATCACAGTGCGCTCATAGAGTATACTGTCAATCTGACGCTCAAGCTCCCTCTTCGAATAATGGTTCTCAATACATGATTTGAGGTAGAATTCCTTCGCTTCATCCGTCTTGCAGGCTGTCATTATGAGGAGATTGTTCGTCCAAGATATTTCTCTCACCAGTGGTGAGAGTTTTTCCTTGCTCTTGTATGTCTCGTAGAATTGCTTCATCCTCCAGATGTTTTTATCGGAAAATCCATTGGAGGACGGGAAATTTGTTTGCAGGAAAGATGCAAGAGAAGATACAGTGCTTTTCCCCCATCCATCTGTAGCAGTCTTCTCACTAATAATCCTTCCTATTTCCCAGTACATGGCAATAAGCTCACGATTCACGGAAGCGAGAGCTCTTGCCTCTTCACCAGAAGAATATGCCCAGAATGGCCGGTATCGCTGTAATAAGAAGCTTGTTCCAATGCTGTGAAACAGGCTTATTCAGTTATTTTCATTTCCTTTCTCATTTCCCAAAATCGCCCTAAAATGAAACAACTCCCTGTCTTGCAGAGAGTTGCGTGTAGTGGAGCTGATCGGGATCGAACCGACTACCTATTGAATGCCATTCAATCGCTCTAGCCAGGTGAGCTACAGCCCCGTAAATTTCAGTTACCCGCTTAACCTACAGGAAAGTTGAGAATTATTCAAGTGGGTTAGCAGGGCATTTTTGACATATCTTTGTCAAAACTATTGAATAAAACATGATATTGCAATAACCTTCGCTTAATTTCATTATCACAGTTTTCAAGGTAGGGATTTGCCATGGAAAAGAAAATCAAGGTCGCAGTCATGGGTGCAACCGGCGCGGTTGGCCAGGTTTTCATGTGGATGCTTTCTGATCATCCCTGGTTTGAACTGGCATACTGTACTGCATCCGCAGCAAGAGTGGGACAGAAATATGCATCAACAGTTCATTGGGTAATGCCTTTCGAAATTCCTGAAGCAATCAAGGACATCGAAGTCAGGGAGTTTGATTTCGACGCAATGGAGGAAGCAGGAGTCTCTATCGTATTCTCGGCACTTCCTGCGGCAGTTGCCGCCGAGGCGGAGCCGCAGCTCAGGGCAAGAGGATTCTATGTTTTCAGCAATGCAGCTGCAATGAGATATGACTCGAATGTGCCGATCCTCATTCCGGAGACGAATATGGAGCAGCTTGATCTCATCAGAAGTCAGGGCTATCCGCAGACAGGATTTGTTGTCACAAATGCGAACTGCGTGACAACCGGTCTTGCAATGGCGCTTGCTCCGTTGCGCAAGTTCGGAATAAAGACGATCACGATCAACAGCTATCAGAGTGTGTCCGGTGCAGGATACCCCGGCCTTTCCTCTTTCGACATCACTGACAACTGTATTCCATATATAAAAGGAGAAGAGGACAAGATTGAGAAGGAAGTGAAGAAAATCCTTTCCATCAATCCGGAAGTCTATGCATATACAGTACGAGTTCCTGTCATGTTCGGTCATCTCGAGACTGTCTGGCTTGACTTTGAGCAGAATGTCGAAATTGATGATGTTATTCGTGCCTGGGCCGATTTCAAGGAAGTTCCCGATCTTCCCTCAACTCCAGATCAGCCGGTTGTCTATTCACCGGAGCCGACTTTTCCTCAACCCAAGTATGCTTTCTGGGGCAATCCCAAGGGAATGGTTGTCTATACGGGAAGAATCAGGAGGCAGCACGGCAAGATCGGTTTTGTCCTCCTTGTCAACAATATTGTCAAAGGCGCCGCAGGCGGTTCCATCCAGAACGCAGAAGCTTTTGTCTCAAGGTTCCTCAATAAATAATATTCATTTCCTTTTATAATAATGGAGGCGTGGTATTTTCTCAGCCTCCATTAATTTTTCTCGACAACAGTGAGGCAGTTTCTCACTTTCACTGTATACTTCACGCCATTTTGGAAAATATGGAAATCTTCCTTTCCTTTGCAGGATGAGCATGGAAGGCCCATCGCATCATGGCGGAAGCAGGTGCGGGAAATGAAAGAAGGAGCCGTGTAATCCATCACTGTCGGCTCAAGTGGCCATGGCGCATCATAGAAAGCCCTTTCAAGCCAGAGATAGCCGCCGATGAATGAATCACCGAGTTCCTTTTGTATGAGTCTTGCTGCCCATTTGTTGGAAAGATAGAGATAGATATCGGCAAAATAGCGGGCATGAGGATATGCTTTGGCAAGACGGATGTGTGCAATATTGTTGAGACCTACTATCACATCAGGATTTTCCTCAATTATTTTTCCGGCCTTTCTGAAAAGTTCCTCTTCATTGAATGTCACCGGCGGGAGGGTGATGTACTTTCTCCCGTCAATTTCCTTTATATCAAGAGACCATGGAAGATCATCTGAAAGGCGCTTCCTGTCAGGAAGGATGAAATGCTTTGTGCATTCCATGTTGATGGAAATATCAGGAACAGGACGCTCTATGGCATCAAGCGTCAGATAGAATTCACGCCGCAGCGTTTTGAGTGCGGAAAGCGGCAGGAATGGACATGACAGTCCTGAAATGTTGTCAATGTGAAGTTCCTTCAATGTGTAAAGAGAGGTATCTGACTGGCTGAAGACCGATGAAACCTGAGCACTGATGTCATAAACCTTTTTTGCCTCGCTGAGTGTTACGGCGAGACTTCTGCCCACGCCAAGGGCTTCTGCAGTTATCTTGTCCTGTCCGATTGTGAACTTTATATCCACCGGCTTTCTGAATGGGGGAATATTGAGGTTGGGTTTCTTCTCATGTTGTACTGATGATGTGATCTTGTAGATCTTTTTCCCTATGACATCATCTTTTTCCTCATGTGACAGCGTGATGCATCCATTCTGCTTTCCTGTGATGCGGCAGGCGAATTTCACGGGTTCGTCAAGGCCTCTGGAATTTGTCCTGAAATACTGAAGCCCGTCCCTGTTGTGCAGCGTTTTGTCTGTTTTCACCGTTATTGTGTTTCCTCTCTGGCCTGTTACGAGTCCGCATTCAAGCCCAAGGTGGGAAGGGTAGCCTGAAAGGAGACTTTCCCTTTCTTTTTTGTAATAAAAGTATCCCTGTCCCGACTTTCTCGAGAAGGTCGTCTTTGCAAGATCCTCAAGTTCCTTTGTGTCACCGCCCTTCAGTATGGTCTTGTAGTACCTTGTCAGGGCACAGACGTATTCATTGCCTTTCAGGCGGCCTTCGATCTTTGCACTGTCGATTCCCATATCATTGAGAGCGACAAGGATCTTTCCTGCATTAAGATCCTCAAGTGAGAAGAAATACCCGTTTTCACCTGTTTTCTCTTCCGTGAACCATGTGCGGCAGATCTGCGCACACTCACCTCTGTTCGCACTCCGTCCTGTTATGTTTGCACTTGCCATGCAAAGGCCGGAGAAACCATAGCAGAGAGCGCCATGTATGAACACTTTGAGTTCTATGTCCGGGCACTTTTTCCTTATGTCTTCAATTTCCTTCAGCGTGAGCTCCCTTGATAGAACCACACGCTCAAAACCCAGATCCTGCATCTGTCTGACACCTTCAACAGTATGCACTGCCAGCTGCGTCGAACCGTGAAGCGGAAGATCGGGATAATATTCCATTATGATCCGGATAAGTCCCAGATCCTGAATGATGACCCCGTCAGGTTCATAGAAATCAAGAGCGGCAAGGATTCTGTTTGCAGTCGTACTCTCGCTGTCATCCACGAGAGTGTTCACCGTGACATATATCTTCTTTGAATGTTCTGTGGCATAGCGTTTTATTTTTGACAGATCTTCGATGCTGAAATTCGCAGCGCCTTTGCGCGCCGAGAATTCCTTCATTCCGAAATATACGGCATCCGCATCCGCATTGAAAGCTGAGATGGCAGTTTCAAGACTGCCTGCAGGAAGGGCAAGTTCAATCATGACTGCATTGTAGCGCATCAGGTTGTAGTCAAGGAAGATAGGCCTTATACTTATTATAAAGGAGGATATGAATGGACACAGCCAAAGTCATCCATCTTGCAAAGGGGCATGTGCTTTATCATAAGGGAGAGGAATGCGACACCATGTTCGTTCTCAGAAGCGGAAGGGTCACTCTTTATCTGAATTACGGCAAGGAAAACCAGTTTGCGCTGGTGAGCGTTAGTGAACCGGGCTCCTCGCTGGGTGAGATGGGGCTTCTTGAGGGCGAGACCCGCAACGGAACCGCCGTTGCCGATGAGGATTCGGTGCTCATCGAGATCAGCCGGGAGAATTTCGCACAGTTCCTTTCCCGCTATCCGGATGAAGGGGTGAAAATCGTAAGTGATCTTGCACACCGCTTCAAGACGGTTACTGAAGAGCTTAAGAATACCCAGACGCTTGTCGCCGAGATAATCAGGGATGTCCAGACGAGTCAGGAAAGCGTGAAGCCTTCATTGAAGGAAAGACTTAAAAAGCTTGCCGATTTCTTCCTGGATATACCGGATGATGTGCCGCCGGATCTGTATGTGAACGTCTGGTCGCGAAACCACAGCCACATGCATTGATTCTGCTTGCAAAAGCCATGTTTTTTTATTATCGTTTTAGCTGAATGACAAAAAGAAATTTTATCTTGCAAAAGATTTAATTATTGATAAGGAGAATAGCAATGACTATCAACGACATTAAACATGCTAAACTCACTAAGTGGGTTAATGAAATTGCTGCTCTTACAACACCTGATGCAGTTGTGCTTGCTGACGGTTCATCAGAGCAGTATGACAAGCTTGTTCAGGAATGTGTGGACAACGGCCTCTGTGTCCGCCTGAACGAAGAAAAGAAGCCTCACAGCGTACTTTTCAATTCTGACCCATCAGACGTTGCACGTGTTGAGAAGAGAACTTTCATTTCTTCTGTGAAGGAAGAGGATGCAGGTCCTACAAACAACTGGATTGATCCTGTTGAACTCAAGAAGACACTCACAGAGCTTTACACAGGCTGTATGAAGGGTCGTACAATGTACGTCATTCCTTTCTCAATGGGTCCTCTCGGTTCTCCGATTTCAAAGATCGGTGTTGAAATCACGGATTCCCCGTATGTTGTGATCAACATGATGATCATGACACGTGTCGGTGTTAAAGTTCTCGACCTCCTTGGAGAAGACGGTTACTTCGTACCTTGTCTGCATTCAGTAGGCAAGCCTCTTGCTGAAGGCGAGAGCGACGGCGGCAAGTGGCCATGCGCACCGATGGAGCACAAGTACATCGCACAGTTCCCCGAGACAAGGGAAATCTGGTCATACGGTTCCGGTTACGGCGGAAACGCCCTTCTGGGAAAGAAATGTCTCGCACTGCGCATCGCATCAGTTCTCGCACGCGACGAAGGCTGGCTTGCTGAGCACATGCTCATCCTCAAGATAACAAATCCTGAAGGAAAGAGCCGCTTCATCACAGCTGCATTCCCCTCAGCATGCGGAAAAACAAACCTCGCAATGCTCATTCCTACAATCCCGGGCTGGGAAGTCCACACAGTAGGTGACGATATCGCATGGATGAAGTACGGCAAGGACGGCAGACTGTATGCAATCAACCCTGAAGCAGGTTTCTTCGGTGTTGCACCGGGCACATCCGCAAAGTCCAACTACAATGCTCTTGTCGCAGCAAGCAAGAACACAATCTTCACAAACGTCGCACTTACACAAGACAAGGACGTATGGTGGGAAGGCATCGGTTACGACGCACCGGGCAAGCTCATCGACTGGACCGGAAACGAATGGGAGCAGGGCAAGAGCGAAAAGCCGGCCGCACACCCGAATTCACGTTTCACAGCTCCTGCTGCACAGTGTCCGTGCATCGCTCCTGAATGGGAAGATCCGAACGGTGTTCCTGTATCGGCAATTCTCTTCGGCGGCAGAAGACCTTCAACAATTCCTCTTGTACACATGGCAAGGAACTGGAATCATGGTGTGTTCCTCGGCTCAATCGTTGGTTCTGAGGTCACAGCTGCAACTCTCGACGTCAAGGCAGGCACAATCCGCCGCGACCCGTTTGCAATGCTTCCGTTCTGCGGTTACAACATGGGCGACTACTTCAAGCACTGGATTGAAGTCGGTGCTGCAGGGGATGCAGACAAGCTTCCGAAGATCTTCTACGTCAACTGGTTCAGAAAGACAGCTGACGGCAAGTGGCTCTGGCCGGGCTACGGTGACAACAGCCGTGTTCTCAAGTGGATCTTCGAGTGCTGCGAAGGCACTGCAAAGACAGTTGACACACCGATCGGTATCATGCCGACTGTTGATGCGATCGACCGCCCTGAAGGCGTAAGCGAAGCAGACATGAAGGAGCTTCTCACAGTTGATGTTGACGGATGGCTCAGAGAAGTCGAGGATATCAGGACAAATCACTATCCGAAGTTCGGCAAGCACCTCCCGAAGGAACTTGCAGATATGCTTGACACACTTGAGGCCAACCTCAAGGCTGCAAAGAACTGATAGTTCGCACAGCATTTCATATGAAGAACGGCAAGGCTTTCCGGCTGAGCCGTTCTTTTTTTGCTTTTCTGTAAATTGACCCTGGGCCGGATTCGCTTTTCAGAAGAAAATGGGATGGAAGGTGTCTGCTTACAGCAGAAAATGCATCTGATAATTCATTCCGAATGCATAAATTTCAGTTTTTTTGCATAAATGGTAGTAGAATTTTTTTTTCAATAAGTATAATGTACCATTCATAAAACACCAAACGGAGGTTAATGAATGAAAAAACTTGGTTTGATTCTTCTTTCACTTCTCGTCGCATGTTCATTTGTATATGCAGGCGGTTCCAGCGAATCAACAGCAGTTACAGTTCAGGCAGCCGCTCCGGTTGCTGCAGCTGAAGAGACAACAACTGCTGCTCCTGCTGTAGAAGTTCCTGAAGAATTCCACATCGGTATCGTAACAGGTACTGTTTCCCAGTCTGAGGATGACCTCAGAGGTGCCGAAGCTCTTATCGCAGAGTACGGTTCTGTCGACGAAGGCGGCATGATCCAGCACCTTACATATCCTGACAACTTCATGGAAGAGCAGGAGACAACAATCAGTGTCATCGCAGGTCTTGCAGACGATCCTCTCATGAAGGCTGTCATTGTCAACCAGGCAGTTCCCGGCACAACAGAAGCTTTCAGAAGAATCAAGGAAAGAAGACCTGACATCATCTGTATCGCAGGTGAGGCTCATGAGGATCCGGGCGTAATCGCATCTGCTGCCGATCTCGTATGTAACAACGACTTCGTATCACGCGGTTACCTTATGGTTCACACAGCTCACGAACTCGGATGCGACACATTTGTCCATATCTCATTCCCGCGCCACCTCGCAATGGAGACAATGGCCCGCAGAAGAGCAATCATGATTGAGACATGTAACCAGCTCGGCATGACATTTGTCGACATCTCAGCTCCTGATCCGACAAGCGACGTAGGTATCGCAGGTGCTCAGCAGTACATCCTCGAGAACACAAAGAACTGGATCGAGCAGTATGGTGAGAACACAGCATTCTTCTGTACAAACGATGCTCATACAGAGCCTCTTCTCAGCCAGCTTCTTGAGTACGGCGGCTACTTCATCGAAGCAGACCTTCCGTCACCTCTCATGGGCTATCCTGGTGCTCTCGGCGTTGAGCTCGGCGACGTTTCCGGCGACTTCCCTGCAATCCTCGCACGTGTTGAGCAGGCAGTTGTTGACCGCGGCGGTGCCGGCAGATTCGGTACATGGGCATACAGCTACGGCTACACAGTATCCGCAGGTCTCGGAACTCATGCTATCAACGTAATCCGCGGCGAAAGCGAACTCCTTGACAGAGACGACATCATGGCTGCATACGGCAAGTATTCACCGGGTGCAGAATGGGGCGGTGCAAACTACGTCAACGTCAACACAGGTACAGGTCTGAGAAACTTCTTCCTTACATACCAGGATACATATGTCATGGGTAAGGGTTACATGCACGTCACAGACGTTGAAGTTCCTGACTGGTGCTACACAATCAGCGGTTAATTCTGTAATACGCTGTTCTTTACAAGGGGAGGCACATTCCTCCCCTTGAACTTTGTTTGAAATAAGGTATTTATAATGGATTATTCTTCTACTCCCCTTCTTGAGATGAAGGGAATCAGCAAGGAATTTTCAGGAAACAAAGTTCTCAACGACATCAATTTCAAGCTTTATCCGGGCGAGATCCTGGGCCTTGTCGGTGAGAACGGTGCAGGTAAGAGCACTCTCATGAAAATTCTTTTCGGAATGGATGAAATAAGGGAAACAGGCGGTTACGGCGGTGATGTTCTCATCGACGGGAAGAAGGTCAGCTTCAATTCATCCGAGGATGCAATCAAGGCTGGCATCGGCATGGTTCATCAGGAATTCTCCCTCATTCCGGATTTCACAGTCGGCGAGAATATCGTTCTGAACAGAGAACCTGAGAAATACAGTGTGATGAGCGAACTGTTCGGAAAAAGACTGAATACATTAGACAGAAAAGAAATGCAGAGAAGAGCTCTCAAGGCCATCGAACGCCTTGGAGTTGAACTCGAAGCAGATAAAAAGATTTCAACACTTCCTGTCGGTTACAAGCAGTTCACGGAAATTGCCCGCGAACTCAGCAAGGAAGATGACAAGAGAGATGACGGTGCCAACGGCATCAGGCTGCTGGTTCTCGATGAACCCACCGCAGTTCTCTCCGAACATGAGGCAATTGCACTTCTGAAGGCAATGAAGAACCTTTCACAGGCAGGCATTGCCATCATCTTCATTTCACACCGTCTGCAGGAAATCATCGATGTCTGTGATTCAATCATGGTCATGAGAGACGGTCTGATCATTAAGCATGTTGACAAGAGCGAGGCCGATACACAGAAAATCGCATCATGGATGGTCGGGCGTACCGTCAAGCAGGAGAGAATCGAAAGATCAACCTCTCATGTAAGTGACGAGATAATATTCAGCGTCTCGGATCTCCGTGTCGAAATGCCTGGTGAAATGGTCAAGAATGTCTCCTTCTCTGTAAGGAAAGGAGAGATCTTCGGCCTCGGCGGTCTTGCGGGACAGGGAAAGATCGGCATCCCCAACGGAATCATGGGACTCTATCTTGCAAGCGGAAAAGTTGAGTTTGAAGGCAAGGAAATCCCTCTCAATTCTCCTTCTCAGGCGCTTAAGGCCGGCTGTGCCTTCGTTTCTGAGGACAGAAGAGGTGTCGGACTTCTTCTTGACGAGTCTCTTGAATGGAATGTCGCTTTCGGTGCAATGCAGGTGAAGGACAAGTTCCTCAAAAAGATCGGCCCTGTGCAGTTCCGCGACAACGAGGCAATAAGGAAAGTTACGGAGGAGTATGTGGATCTTCTCAAGATCAAATGCACTTCCACAAAGCAGAGGGCGCGTCAGCTTTCAGGCGGTAACCAGCAGAAGATCTGTCTTGCAAAGGCATTCGCGCTCGAACCTAAACTTCTTTTCGTATCCGAACCGACAAGAGGTATCGATGTCGGTGCGAAGGCTCTCGTTCTCGAGGCGCTTAGAAAGTACAACGAAGAGAACGGAACAACAATCATAATGATCTCAAGTGAGCTTGAAGAGCTCAGAAGCATCTGCGACCGCATCGCAATCGTTCATGATGGTACAATTGCAGGAACACTTGATGCGACAGCTTCAAGTGAGGAATTCGGTATCTTCATGCTCGGCGAGATGAAGGAGGCTTGACAATGGATGCTGTGGCAATAAAAGAAAAAGCACTTTCTGCAATCAAGTCTTTCGGACTTCCCAGACTTATAATAACAGGCTTCCTGCTGCTCATGTTCGTCATCGCTCCATTTGCGGATGTGAACATAGCCGCCGGCCTGACAAATGTATTCACACGTTTCGGCATGAATGCCGTGCTCGTACTTGCAATGGTTCCGATGGTTCACTCCGGATGCGGTCTCAACTTCGGTCTTCCCCTTGGAATCATCTCCGGTCTTCTGGGTGCGACAATGTCTGTTGAGTTCGCATTCACAGGCTTTGCAGGTTTCCTTATGGCAATCGTGCTTGCAAGCCCGTTCGCCATCATCCTGGGAGCAGGATACGGCGTCCTGCTCAACAGGGTTAAGGGCGGGGAGATGATGATTGCGACATATGTCGGTTTCTCATCCGTTGCGTTCATGTGCATCATGTGGCTGCTTCTGCCTTATGATTCCCCGGCCATGGTATGGGGCTATGCGGGAACAGGTCTGAGGACGACGATTTCCGTTGCAGATTATTACGGCGGTGTGCTGGACAATTTCCTGCGCATTCAGATAGGACACTTCGCGATTCCGACAGGAGCGATTCTCTTCTTCGCTTTCCTTGCACTGCTCATATGGCTCTTCCTGAGGACCAAGACTGGAACAGCAATGACTGCTGTCGGTTCAAACCCGGTTTTCGCAAGGGCAAGCGGTGTCAATGTTGACAGGATGAGAATGCTTTCGGTTATTCTCTCAACCTGGCTCGGTGCGGTCGGTATCATCGTGTATGAACAGTCCTTCGGTTTCATACAGCTTTATATGGGACCGTTCAATATGGCAATGCCTGCCGTGAGTGCCGTTCTTCTGGGCGGTGCAAGCGTCAACAAGGCTTCCATCGCAAACGTAGTCATCGGAACTCTTCTTTTCCAGGGTATTCTGACAATGACGCCGAGCGTCATGAACGGACTTATCCAGACTGATGTTTCAGAAGTCATCAGAATCATCGTTTCCAACGGTATGATTCTCTATGCTCTGACCAGAAAGCAGGAGGTGACAAGATGACAAACAAGTTCAAGCTGGATATTAAAAACATGAAAGTCTCACCCAAGGAACTTCTGATAAACAATCTTGTTCCTATTCTTTTCATCATAATCTGCTGCGTGGGTATCCCTCTGTCAGGCTACTCCGGTTCATACCTGCTCAACGAGATTCTTTCAAGACTTGGAAGAAATGCATTCCTCGTTCTTTCCCTGCTCATTCCTGTCATGGCCGGCATGGGACTCAACTTCGGTATGACACTCGGTGCCATGGCAGGTCAGATCGGTCTTATCTTCGTATCTGACTGGTCGGTTGTCGGTATCCCCGGCATGGTGCTTGCAGCAATCATCTCGACTCCGATTTCGGTCCTTCTCGGCTATCTGTGCGGATCAATCCTCAACAGAGCAAAGGGACGCGAGATGGTTACAAGCTACATAATCGGCTTCTTCATGAACGGTGTGTACCAGCTCTTTGTCCTTTACCTCATGGGCCTTGTGATTCCAATCTCATCGCCTGAGCTCATCCTTCCAAGAGGGTATGGCATCAGAAACACTGTCAACCTTGAGAGTATGAGAAAGAGCCTTGACAACCTCATCCCGTTCAATATTTTCGGCGCAAGTGTTCCTGTTGCCACATTCATTCTCGTTGTTCTTTTCTGTCTCTTCATAATCTGGTTCAGAAGAACAAAGCTCGGTCAGGACATGAGAGCTGTAGGACAGGATATGGAAGTCGCGCGTCAGGCCGGTATCAAGGTTGAGAGAACACGTGTCCTTTCAATCATCCTCTCAACTGTATTCGCAGGCTATGGCATGATCATCTACCTGCAGAATATCGGTACGCTGAACACATACAACAGCCACTCTCAGATCGGTATGTTCTCGATCGCTGCTCTTCTGGTCGGCGGCGCGAGTGTTGACAAGGCTAATATCAGGAACGTATTCATCGGTATCATCCTGTTCCACCTTATGTTCACAATCGCTCCTACTGTCGGCAGAAACCTCATCGGCGAGGCTCAGCTCGGCGAGTACTTCCGCGTATTCGTCAGCTACGGCGTAATCACACTGGCTCTTGTTCTCTATGAGATGAGAAAGAGAAGGGCCGAGCGTATCGCACTTGAGAAAGGCGAGGAGGTGGTCGCATGAAACTGGGAAGAAAATTCTTTATCCGCATCGCGGCTGTTCTTATCATCATAATCATCGGCGTCGTTATGTTCTTCATCGGCAAGGAGCATACAATCCTCATAGACAACTTCTCGCAGGGAGACTATAAGGCTCTTGATTATTTTGAAGTATCCGTTGACGGCTCTCCTATCCTTGATATGTCACGCATGATGAGAGAGCAGTTCACTGTGACAGGACAGAAGCATACAGTCCTTATTCAGTGGGAAGATGAGGCAAGCGGACAGATGCTGGCAGTCACATTCAAGATCACCGTTCCCCTTATGCAGGATATGGTGCTGCTTTCAGTTCCGACATTCATGGCTGACATGAATCAGCCCCAGAGTGTGTGGCTGACACCGTTTGAACCTCAGGTTGTTGTCTCTTCCTCTGCTGAAGACAACGCTGTCGTTACAGACGATACAGCATCTTTCTCAAGCTTCTGATCATAAATCTGATCTTCAGTTTGAAGCCCTGCCGTGCTAAAATGCATGGCAGGGGTTTCTTTTATGAGTCAGAGTGTCAGACTGCAGTATATTATCAGGTGTTTGTATCACAAGGGAGGCATAGACCTTGCTGAAATTGCGGATGAATTTGAGATTTCAAAGCGTCAGGCCGGACGCGATATAGAATATCTACGCCTTCAGATGGGTGCGCCGGTAATATATGACAGAAAGGAAAAGAAGTATAAGCTTGCAAGCATATGGGAAAGTTACTCAAACACCGATGAGCGGATAATCATCACGGGCGCCTATCTCAAGTCCCTGTTTGCAAAGATACATCTCGGAAAATATTTTGAAGACGAAATATATGAATCTATTTACAGCGGTATTCCGGATTCTGTCAGGCGTGTCCTTGACAGAGTGGAATACAGAGGAACATCCATTGATGTTCCGGACTGGAATATTGTCTCAACGCTGATTGACGCCTTTGCCGGCAACCTTTGTGTGGACATTGAATACACTTCGCTCAAGAGCGAGACGAGCTGCCGCATGATAGAGCCCAAGCGGCTTATCAACTACAACAACTCATGGTATGTGGCTGCATACGATTATAAAAGAGATGATGCAAGGACATTCCATCTCTCGAGGATAAAGAAAGCCGTGCTTGCACGTGAAAAAGCCTCTCATGATATAAAGCTTTCAGAAGACGGGTATGGTATTTATATTTCTGACAAGCTCACTGAATACAGAATAAAATTCACAGGCAATGCAGCCAGAATCGTATCAACACAGGTATGGAGTCCGTCGCAGAGGCTTGAGACACAGGATGACGGTTCTCTTGTGATGACAATCAAATCATCATCAGTTGAGGAACTTGTTCCCGCAGTTCTGGGATTTGCAGATGAGGCTGAACCTCTGTCTCCGCCATCTTTTGTTGATGAGTACAGAAAAAGACTTTCAAGAATGGCTGAAAAAAATCTCGGAAAATAAATTACAAGGACATCATATGTCCTTGTGAGTGTAATAGACTCTGAGTATCAGAAAGAGAAAGGAGTCCAATGATGAATGAAATTATCACAGCCGAGGAAATGGCAATCGCCTATGAAGAGGATCTTAAGGAGAGCAAGCTGAAGAATCTGGTCATCAGCATGATCTGTGTGAGCCTGAGTTTTATTGTATTTATTGTGATGATTAATCTGTAATTTTGAAAAAGAAAGTCTTTGGAAATTGCTTACTTTAAAACAACAGGGATGGCTTTTGACCATCCCTGAACATATAAGGAGGATTCTCTATGATCAGTTGATCATCGCTTCAAGGCCAGCTTCGTTTCTGTAGCCCACAGCTTTGTTGACAATCTCTCCGTTCTTGAAAACGAGTATTGTCGGAACGCCCATGACGCCGTAGCTTGAAGCAAGGGCATTGGCCTGATCAACATCTACCTTCACGACCTTCACATCAGGATGCTTGTCAGCGACTTTCTCAAGCACCGGTGCAAGCATCTTGCACGGACCGCACCATGTTGCGAAGAAATCGACGAGGACTGTACCTTTTGAATCTAAGACTTCACTTTTGAAGTTACTGTTATCTGCATGAATGATTGCCATAATACTTTTCTCCCTTTTGAATTAATCTGTGATAAATATAATGCATTATTTTCCTGCGGGTAAGTGATCTTCCGACATTTTCATTTTTCTTCTTTCCCTGAAGAAAATTACCACACCTGCCATTATACTGCCGAGTGTACCGTTGAACATGTCGTTCATGCTGTCCTTGACTCCGGAGTTCTGCCAGTGTCTGCCGATAAGCTCAAAGTCCTCAACAAGGTTGCGCTGGACATCAAGGCCTGTGAAGATATCGAGGAAGTATTCGCAAAGCTCCCAGAACCCCGCACCTGCCAGTCCTATGATCATGCTGAGTGAAACACGGGCAACAAGGGGAATGCTGTTCCTGTAAGAGGAGGGGAAGAACACTTCATACAGTGTCAGGGATATGAGAATTCCCGAAATGAAATGGAGCATTATATCGTAGGCGAAGAATGTATGATACAGATCAAAGCGGTTTCCGACATATGTGCCGAATACTGCGAATGTTATATCGGCAAGTGTTATGGAAAAGGGAAGGTCTGTTTTGAAGATCTTCCTGAAAAACGGATGGAATATGTTGACGATCAATATTGAAACAACGGCATAGAATGCCATATCAATCCTTTTCCAAGCGATATATCGATTATTAAAGCGATTATAAGCAGTATTGAAATAATAAGCTGCATCTTTTTCAGTTTTGTCATATCGTCTCAAAATATAGCTTTGCTTCAGGCTATGAACAAGCCTCTTTTTCAGCTATCATGAAGCTGTCATGAATTATACCCTGATAGACAATTCCGCAGATCTTGAAAAATGTATTGCCGCATGGAACGTGCTTGACCGTATTGCCGTGGATTTTGAATGCGAGTTCAATCTTCATATCTATGGTGAGCATTTATGCCTCGTTCAGATTTTTGACGGAACAGATTATTATATCATTGATCCGAGATCCGGCAGACTGGGCAGTGATACTCTCTGTGCTTTTTTCACTTCTCCTGTCAGAAAGGTCTGGTTCGACTGCCAGAGCGACAATGCGCTTGTTTATAAGAAATATGGTGTCAGTATCAGCAATATTGTCGATATAAGGGTGTATGCACTCACTCTCGGTTTCAGATCAAATCTGGCTTCTCTGAAGAAGGAGTTCCTTTCCATTGAGGAGCAGAACCTTGAGCCTGCATCAAAGAAACGTCTTCAGCAGACAAACTGGGTCAAACGGCCGCTGTCTGAAGAACAGATTTCTTATGCTCTTTCCGATGTCACCCATCTTTTCGCACTTGAAGATGTGCTTGAGAAGAGAGTGGCTGAAGCCGGTCTGACGGAAGAGTGCACAAGAGAGATGAAGAAAGCCGTCAGGGCAAAGACCGGCAAGCCCGGATGGGTGAATCTCGGGCCGTGGCGGATAATGACGAAAGAACAGCGGCTGAATGTGAAACAGTATTACATTGCCCGCGATAATGTCGCAAAACGCTTCAATGTGCCTTCATATTATGTTCTTGACAAGCATGTCCTCAGGGATTTCGCCATGAGCTGTCCGAAAAGTGAAGGGGATGTCATGGCGATGATAGCCTCAAAGGCAAACCCGCGTTTTCAAAGTCAGCTTAAGGAAAACATGCTTAAAGCTTTCAGAATCATTCATTCTTCTCAGGCTTCTTCATAGGAAGACTTGTCCTGACGATACCGTCCTGTCTGTAGAAAGCATTGCCGATTGCAGGAGCTGTGGGTATGGTGCACAGTTCTCCGATTCCTTTTGCTCCGTATGCAGCACTGCCTTTGCCGGGGCCGTGTACGAGGATCGTCTCTATCGCGGGCACGTCAGTCGAGCGCAGAAGACCGAGCGTCCCGTATTTTGATTTAACATAGCCTTGATCGGTTATGAATTTCTCGCTCAGCGCATAGCCGATACCCATTACGACACCGCCCTCGATCTGTCCTTCGATGGCAGTCATGTTTATGACGGTTCCTGCATCGCAGGCAGCATAAACCTTCTTTATGTCATTGTTCTCATCAAGTTCGACAACCTGGGCGGAGTAGCTGTAGGCAAGATGTGAGATGGGATTTGGTTTATCGCTGTTTATGGGATCTGTCTCGTATGTGAATTCACCGCTGAATTCTTTTCCTTCAAGTGCCTGCATGCCGCTTTCCTCAATTGCTTTTTTAAGCTTTTCTGCGGCTCTTCTGACAGCTTCTCCCGTGAATGCGGTCTGGCGTGAGGCTGTCGATGTTCCGCTGTCAGGAGTGCGTGATGTATCGGGGCTCTCAACAATGATCATGTCAGGTGATATACCGGCAGTCTCTGCCGTTATCTGGGTGGCGACTGTGGCAAGTCCCTGTCCCATGCATGCTGCCGAGGTCCGCACATGAACATATCCTTTTTCCACGGATATGATACAGCGTCCGGTATCAACGACACCGACTCCCAGTCCGCTGTTCTTGAGACCGCAGGCGATACCTGTGCGGCTGCTGCCGTAATAGGCAGCCCTGACAGCTTCAAGGCACTCCCTGATACCTGTGTCAGGGGAGGCAATCTGCCCGTTCGGCATCACATCTCCGGGTTTGAGCGCATTCTGAAGACGGAAGACAAAAGGATCAAGACCGGCCTTTTTGGCAAGGACATCCACAGCTTCCTCGATTGCATAGCATGACTGCGTGACGCCGAAACCCCGGTAGGCACCGGATGGGACATTGTTCGTGTAAAGCCCGTACCCCTCAATCCTTATATTCTGGTAATTGTACGGACCTGCCGCATGGGTGCAGGCTCTCTGGAGGACAGGACCACCGAGGGATGCATATGCTCCGCTGTCAGCGGTAATCCGGCAGTCCAGAGCCTTGAGAAATCCTTTTTCATCGCATCCCAGCGTCAGATCGATGTCCATGGGATGCCGTTTGGGATGAACGATGAGACTTTCCTGTCTGGTGAGCTTTACTTTTACCGGGCGTCTGAGGATGTATGCGGCAAGAGCTGCATGATGCTGGACTGACATGTCTTCCTTACCTCCGAAGCCGCCGCCGACAAGCATGCTTATGCAGCGCACCCTGCTTTTATCAAGATGGAGCATATGGGAGATCTCTCTCTGTTCATCGTACACGCTCTGACCAGAGGTATATACTATGACTCCGTCATTTTCCGCATCATAGGTCCCGACTGCACATTCCGGTTCCATGAACGCATGTTCAGTATGCCCGGTTCTGAATGAAAGAGAGACTGTGTATGCGCATTTCTTCAGTGTTTCATCCACATTTCCCCTTTCAATATGTTCTTTTGTAAGAAGATTGCTGCGTCCTTCGTGGACAAGGATTCTGTCTTCAAGCGCGCTATGGGCATCAAAGACGCCTTCAAGCACCTCATAGTCGACTTTGATGAGCTGTAGAATCTCTTCAAGTGCGTCTTCTCTGTCTGTGACTGCCATGCAGATCGCATCACCCGTATAATGTGTGATTTCTCCTTCCTTTATGAAAACAGGCCAGTCCTTTATTATGTGTCCGTGTTCATTGCATGGAACATCTTCAGCCCTGAACACTGCGATGCAGGACGGATGGGCTTCTGCTGCTGCTGTGTCTATACTGAGCACCCGGGAGCGCGGATAGGCGCTTCTCAGACATTTTCCGTAAAGCATGCCGTCAATATGGATGTCATCAGTGTAAATACCTGTTCCCAGTGTCTTTTCCTTGGCATCAACCCTGATCATCCTGGAGGAGAAACCTGTATCGCTGTCTTCCTCTGTCTTTTCTTCTCCCCTCATGATTGCGGCTGCAAGCTTTATCGCATCCTCAATCTTCACATATCCCGTACAGCGGCAGATATTCCCCTTTATCGCTTTCCTTATGTCTTCCCGTGAAGGATTAAGATTCACATCCAGCAGGCTTTTCGCGCACATCACCATACCCGGAGTGCAGAAACCGCACTGAACAGCTCCTGCTTTGCCGAAAGCATATGAATATACCTGTTTTTCCCTTTCACTCAGTCCTTCGATTGTAACTATCTTCTTTCCTTCAAGCCTGGAGAGCACCGGTACGCAGGCCTTTGTCTTTTTACCGTCAACAAGTACGGTGCAGGAACCGCAGGCCCCTTCGCTGCAGCCGTTTTTCGTTCCTGTCAGGTGCAGTATGTCACGCAGGAAGGTGAGGAGTTTCATGTCCGAGGAAGATGAATAATCCCTTCCGTTTACGTTTACTGTGAAAGACAAGATTAATCACCTCTTTTTCTGTTTTGAAAGCTTTGGCCGCTGAGCTTTTCTGTGATACCAAAGTCTAGTGAACTGCCGCCATCCTGGAGGATGGAAGCTTCCGGTCTCACAGCAGAATGCCTGAACATCTCTTGCAAGGTATCGAAGTCCGGCAACTGCTTTCCCGGAGTACCCATGTGTTCCTCATGGGTGCAGGACATCATATGCCGGCCTGCAAGCAGCAGTGTTTTCACACCTTTCATTCCAGCATTCCATCTCACATCCTGAAAGATGGGAGCTATCCTGCTGAATCTCTTGTAAATGATACACCAGTTTCACTCTTTTTCAAAGGAAAAAGAATTTTACCGTCTTTATTCTGACAATGTGTCAGTTTTTGTATTGACAGCATCACATCTCTGTCTTAGGATTTTTCCTGTTATGCATACATATCTTTCCTCTTTGTCACAAGGCTGTTCCCTTGAACTTTTCAACGACGGTGACCTTATATTCCAGAGCAGAGGCAAGTGGCTTCATCCGCTTTTCGAAGCTGAGGATTTCATAAGAAAAAGCGGACGGCAGTATGACAATCTGACACTTCATGACAGCATTTCCGGTCTTGCGGCGGCATTTCTCACCATAAGGCTTTCCGTCAGGGCTGTTAATGTCGACATGATCTCATCCCTTGCACTTGAATTGTACAGAAATTACGATGTGGAGGTGCATTACACAAAGCTTGTGGACAGGATCAAATGCATAACGGAAACCATGATCAGTCCTTCAATGACGCTTGATGAGGCATACAGGCTTCTGAGAAAGAAAGCCGATCTGACGAGCGGCATATCGCTGAAAATAGAGAATCTGAACTTCTCATACGGCTCAAAGAAGATACTTGACGGTTTCTCCCTTTATCTTGAAAAGGGGGATGCCATGATTCTCGAAGGTGACAACGGATGCGGAAAGACCACTCTGCTGCGTCTCATTCTCGGTCTCGAAAAACCTGCAGCGGGCAGGATACTTTATGACGGAAAGGAAGAAAGACCTCCTGTGGGTTACATAAAGCAGTTTTCCGACAAACAGGATTTCCCGTTCACCAGCAGGGAAGTTGTAGCACTGTCGCTCCCGGATGATACGCAGGACAGGGAAGGTGAGATTGAAGTCGCACTGAGGCGATGCGGTGCGTATCATCTTATAGACAGGCAGTTCTTTTCCCTTTCGGGAGGGGAGATGGCAAAGGTGAATCTGGCCCGCGTGCTTGCAAGCAGGGCGAAGCTTCTGCTTTTTGACGAGCCTTCTGCAAGCCTTGACAGGGAGGCTAGGGAGAACTTTGCTGCAATAATGACCTCTCTGTCAGTCACTGAAATGCCTACAATGCTGATAGTAAACCATGACAAGGCGCTCTCCGACCTGCTGTCATGGCCCCGCCGGCGTCTGGAAGGAGGTGTTCTTGTTTAGTCTTCTCCTTCTTCCTCCCATCTTCAGGGCATTCATAAGTCTTCTGTTCGCAGGAGCCGCATTTCCTCTTGCCGGTGTCATGGTGCTTCGCATGAATCTCCTGCAGCTGAGATACACCCTCATGCACGGCCTGCTGCTTGGCGGTGCGCTTGCTCTGGCCCTTGATCTTCCCTCCATTCCTGTGTATGTGCTCATGTGCACCCTTACCGTGATTCTCATCCTGCTCCTTTCAAGAAAGGGAAAACTCAACATGGGAATTTCATCTGCCTTTCTCATGGTTCTCTCTGTTGCCCTTGCCGCGATCATAACCCAGGCGGCGGATGTCCCGTCAAAAGATACTCTTGAACTGCTGTGGGGATCCCCGTTCACCGTGCAGACGGGTGAACTTGCCGCTTTCGCCGTTCTGTCACTTCTGATCATTCTTTATACGGTATTCAATTTCAGGACAATACTTCTTGTATTCTTCGACAGGGATGTGGCGCTTTCCAGCGGAAAAAACATCTCTCTTCACGAAACTGTGATGGTCTTCCTCATCGCATTCGCCGTCGCACTGTCCATGCGTTTTGTAGGCTCGCTCCTCATCGATGCTCTTCTCATACTCCCGGCTGTCATTGCACTGAAGATTGCCGGCAGCATAAGGAAGCTTTTCATCACGGCGTCTCTCATGGGACTCCTTACTGCAGTGACCGGCTTCATGCTCTCACTGGTTCTGGACATGCCTCCTTCCAGCATGATCGCCGCATCAAGCGCGCTCATATATATTCTGATTCCGCACAGAAAGGAAAAATCATTATGAAGAAATTCTTTTTACTTATGACAGCTGTCCTTGCTTCATCACTGTCATGGCTTTCAGCACAGGCCTCAATGGAAAGCACGGCCCATACAGCTGTTGCATCCACCTCATGGACAGCGGCTTTTGCGGACCTTGCAGGTGTTGATGACATTGCGGTGATCGCACCGGCTGAACTCAGGCATCCCCCTGAGTATGAGCTGACTCCTTCCGATATCATCGAGATCCAGAATGCCACGTTCTTCATTTATGCAGGATATGAAAGAATGATGACAACGATTCAGGCAGGAATTCCTTCCGGGGACCGTGTGGACATTGCGATAACGACGGAAAACGACAGACAGACCGTGATTGAGATGGCCGAACTCATAGCATCATATACCGGCACCACTCCGCGTTATGAGGGTTATGTGGAAACTGTCAATGAAGGACGGAGGATGGTTGAGGAGCTCTCTCTTGATGAGCTTGAGGTCTGCTGTCATACGATGCAGGTGCCTCTGGCTGAGGATCTTGGCCTCAACATTGTCGCAACATTCGGCGGCAATGAACTTTCAGCCGGCCAGATACAGGAGGCGGCTGAAAGTGATTATGATCTCATCATCGACAATTACCATAACCCGGTTGCCGCCCCGCTTGCGGAAGTCAGCGGTGCAAAGCTTGTCATCTGGAGGAACTTTCCCCCGGCTTCCGGCCGTAATGCGCTTGAGAACATGGTGAGGGAGAATATCAGAGCACTGTCAGAACTTTATGACTAATTCTTTTTTCTGGGGCCTGAGCTGGATGAATTCAACTCCGGCCTCTGAAAGCATCCTTTTGCTTGCCTTTGTACCGTCTGTTTCCGCATACTTGTCCGAAAGGTAGATTATCTTCTTGATGCCGGACTGTATTATGGCTTTCGCACATTCGTTGCACGGGAAAAGGGCAACATAGAGCGTGCATCCTTTAAGGTTGCCTCCGATGGAGTTGAGGATTGCATTCAGCTCTGCATGACATACATAAGGGTATTTTGTATCAATCCATTCTCCCTCTCTCTCCCATGGAAGATCATCATCGCAGCAGCCTGTGGGAAAACCGTTGTAGCCGACACCGACGATTTTCCTGTCCTCATTCACTATGCAGGCTCCGACCTGTGTGTTGGGATCCTTGCTGCGCATGGATGAAAGCATGGCGACTCCCATGAAATATTCATCCCAGCTTATGTAATCAGAACGTTTGGTCATTATTCATCTCCTCCTTTGAGAAATTCTGTTATTTCATCAGTATAGCCTTTCTGTACTGAATGGTACATCAGAAGAGCATGATGGGAATGTTTATAGTGTCTGTCCATTTCAACTTCCCTTGCGCATACAATATGATCACGGCAATGCTTTTCTATTATCCTGATATTTCTGAAAGGTACGGTTCTGTCGCCTCTGTCATGCATGACAAACATCGGAACCTTTATGGCTGAAAGATCCTTTCCGATTCTGTTGAAAGCTTTCCACAAAGACAGCCCATGGTTTATGACTGTTCCGCTGTAGCCGAGCCATTCCTCGTTTCCGTCTTCGCCGTCAGACCGTCCGTTGGCGATGCTGAGACCTATTGTCTTTCTGAAGAGTCCTATGGTTCTGGCTATATATGCTGCGGGGTTTGTCACAATGCCATATCGCAGCAGGGCATTGTAGCAGACCGGAGCCGAGATTGAAACAATCTTGTCCATTGCAAGGGAAGTGGACGAATATTTCTCTGCCAGTTTCAGTGTCATCGCTCCTCCCATCGAGGTGCCGATCACATATACCTTGTCATATCTTTTTCTCAGGCCGGTATAATAATCATCAATGAAACTGAACCACTGGGTGAAGTCTGTATTCATGAATTCCGCGGGATCCGCTCCGAATGTCGGGATAAGCGGTACAAAGACATCATAGCCTGCATCGGACAGTCTTGAAGCACTGTATGCGTACATATGAGGCGTGGTGGGATAGCCGTGGATCATCAGCACAGCTTGCTTGTTTCCGTTTTCATAGATAATGCTCCGGCATTCAGGTGAAAAGCATTTTGACTCGTCACTTGCAAGCTTTTCCTTATTGCGGTCTTTGTAAAAAGGAAGGCAGGTATTCCACCAGATGAATATTATGATGACGGTTATGATTATTGCGGCTGTCATAGATGAAATAATGATAACCCGGAAAGACAAATAAAAACAGCAGTGATTTCTCACTGCTGTCCTGTTTTGAAACGGTATTGCGCTTATACCATTGATGCTGCGACGAATACCGGAACAACGCTCATCAGAACGCCTGCTGCAACTGCAGAGCCGATAACGCCTGATACGTTCGGGCCCATTGCATGCATGAGGAGGAAGTTCTGGGGATCCGCTTCCTGACCGACCTTGCTTGACACACGTGCGGCCATAGGAACTGCTGAAACACCCGCAGATCCGATAAGAGGGTTTACAGGATGCTTCGGATCGAGCTTGTTCATAAGCTTGCCGAGGAGGACACCGCCTGCAGTACCAACGCCGAATGCGATCATACCGAGAAGAAGAATGCCGAGTGTCTCGAGGTTGAGGAACTTGTCAGCAGCCATCTTCGAACCTACAGAGAGGCCGAGGAAGATTGTGACCGTGTTCATGAGAGCATTCTGCATTGTGTCGCTGAGTCTGTTGATGACTCCGCATTCCTTTGCAAGGTTGCCGAACATGAGCGCGCCGATAAGTGAACATGCACTTGGAAGCAGGATTGCACAGACTGTAAGTACGGAAATCGGGAAGATGATCTTCTCGAGCTTTGATACAGGTCTGAGCTGCTGCATTCTGATCTTTCTCTCTTTTTCCGTTGTGAGCAGTCTCATTATAGGAGGCTGGATGATAGGTACCAGAGCCATGTATGAGTAAGCTGCCACGGCGATGGAACCGAGATAGTCAGGAGCCAGGTAACGTGTTACGTAGATGGCTGTCGGACCGTCCGCACCGCCGATGATGCCGATGGAAGCTGCGACGTTGAGGTCGAAGTTGATTCCCGGTATGAAAGAGAGAAGAAGAGCGCCGATAAGTGCCGTGAAGATACCCAGCTGGGCGGCAGCGCCCAGGAAGAGTGTCTTCGGATTTGCTATGAGCGGACCGAAGTCTGTCATTGCACCTACGCCCATGAAGATAAGAACAGGGAAGAGTCCCGATTCAATACCTGCGTCGTAGAGTACCTGAATGAAGCCGGCCTGTCCGCTTACAGGATCTGGTGCTCCTGCGATATATGCAAAGGGAATGTTTGAAAGTATGCATCCCATTGCGATAGGAATAAGTAAGAGTGGTTCAAAGCCCTTCTTGATGGCAAGATAGAGAAGAACGAAACCTACGAGGATCATCAGCAGGTTTCCCCAGCCTCCGTCCTGAAGGAAGCCGTAGATACCTGTGCTCTGAGCCAGTAATTGAAGTCCTGTCAAAATTCCTTCACCCATATTCTGTGCTCCTTAACAAATTGTGAGAATCGGGTCATCTGCCTGGAGCTGATCGCCCTGACTTACATGAATGGCTGCGATTGTACCTTCACATGGAGCGTAAATCGGGTTCTCCATCTTCATTGCTTCCATGATGACGATCTCGTCATTCAGCTTGACCTTGTCGCCGACCTTCACGTTGAGGCGGAGAATGAGGCCCGGCATCGGTGCGTTGACTGATGTGCCGCCTGCGGGAGCTGCTGCCGGTGCGGGTGCTGCCTGAGCCGGAGCTTCCTGTACAGGTGCCGCTTCTGCCTGAGGTGCGGGATCTGCTGCCGGTGCGGGTGCTGCCTGAACTGCAACTGCCACGCCTCCGATTGTGAGAATGAGGTCGTCAGCCTGGATCTGGTCACCCTGGTTGACTGCGATTGAAGAGATTGTGCCGTCGCATGGAGCATAGATCGGGTTCTCCATCTTCATTGCTTCCATGATGACGATCTCGTCATTCTTCTTTACTGTGTCGCCGACCTTTACGTTGAGGCGGAGGATGAGACCCGGCATCGGAGCCTTGACTTCCTCGCTTCCTGTCACGACTGTCTGGGCTGCGGGAGCTGCTGCCGGTGCAGGTGCTGCCGGTGCAGGTGCTGCCTTGATACCGTCGGCAATTGAGAGAGGATAGCTTACGCCGTTGACAACAGCGGCATTGTCGCTGAGCTTCACGCCGTATGCATTGCCGTTGACCGTGACTGTGTATTCACCGGATGCATTCTTCTTTGCATCTTTCTTTGCTTCAGTCTTCTCGACCTTTCTCACACCGTTGACTTTTGCCTTTCCTGTAAGGTAGAGGATACCCTTTTCCTTGCAGCTTGCTGCGATGAAGATGTTCTCTTCTGTCTTCTCAAGACCTGCTTCCTCAAGCATCTTCTCAGCTGCCTTGCGGCCCTTGTTCGGGTTCTTGTCATTGAGATCGACAACCTTTTCTGTTGTCGGTTCAAGCTTGAGCTGCTCGCTTGCCGCCTTCACGACTTCCGGATCCGGTTCGACAGGAGTCTTTCCGAAATAACCGAGAACCATCTTGCCGTAGCCTTCAGCGAACTTCTTCCACGGTCCGAACATCACGTTGTTGAATGCCTGCTGGAAATAGAACTGTGAGACAGGAGTTACGGATGTGCCGAAACCGCCTTTCTTCACAACATCGCCCATTGCTTCGACGATAAGAGGATACTTGTCCATGAGGCCGTTGTCGCGCAGCATCTGTGTGTTTGCTGTCAGAGCGCCGCCCGGGAGCGGGAAGAACGGGATCTCGGGGTTGACTGCTGTTGCTTCCGGCGGGAGGAAGTAGTCCTTCATGCAGTCCTGGAATACTCTTTCAGCTTCCTGGATCTTTGCAACGTCAATGTCGAGATCGTAATCTGTACCGCGCAGAGCGTGCCACATTGTGAGAATGTCCGGCTGGCATGTACCGCCTGAACACGGAACCATTGAAAGGTCAACCTGTGTTGCACCTGCTTCGATGGCTGACATGTACTGCTGGATTGAAACACCTGCTGTCTCGTGTGAGTGGAATACGATGTTCATGTTGGGGCCGAGGAGCTTTCTTGCTCTCTTGATGGTCTCGTATACGTTGTGAGGTGTTGATGTGCCGGAAGCATCCTTGAAGCAGAGAGAATCGAACGGGATTCCTGCATCGAGGATCTGGCGGAGAATCTTTTCATAGAAATCGGGGTTGTGAGCTGCGGCCTTGTAGCTGTCTGGAAGGCTCATCATCGTGATTGTGACTTCGTGCTTGAGGCCTGCATCGTGAATTGCCTGTCCGGAATCGATGAGGTTGTTCACATCGTTGAGGGCATCGAAGTTTCTGATTGTTGTCATGCCATGCTTCTTGAACATCTGTGCATGAAGCTTGATGATGTCTCTCGGCTGGGAGTCGAGACCTACGACATTGACACCTCTTGAGAGTGTCTGGAGGTTTGCATCGGGTCCTGCGACTCTTCTGAACTCATCCATCATCTCGAAAGCGTCTTCGTTTGTATAGAAGTAAAGTGACTGGAAGCGTGCACCGCCGCCTGCCTCAAAGTGCTTGATACCGGCTTCTCTTGCCGCTTCGACAGCCGGCATGAAGTCTTTTGTGAAAACACGTGCGCCGTATACGGACTGGAAACCGTCACGGAATGCTGTACACATAAAGTTGATCTTTTTCTTTGCCATATTTTTATCCTTTTAGTTCTTTGACTTAGCATATGCTGCGGCAATCGCGGCTGCAATTTCCGCATCCTTCGCACCGCCTGCAGCTTTTACGCCTGCAGCTGTTGCTGCCTGTGCCGGTGCCTTTTTCACCTCAGGCTGTTTTGCCGGTGCCACCTTCATGCACAATTTGCTGATCCATTTTGTCGTGAAGACCAGAATGGCGAGGAAGATGAAAACAAATCCCATGCCGAGGACGAGAAGTACCAGACCATCCTGCAGCTGACGGATCAAAACATCTCTTGGAAGATTGGTTAAGAGTGTCAACATTTGTTTATTTCTCCTAAAGTTTCTGATTAAGAATTATATTCAGAACTACTATATATTAAGAGAGGAAAGAATTGCAACAAGAACGGGTGATAAATTTTTTTCATGTCATGATGATTTTCCTCCCTTTTACAGGGTGTTTTCAGTTGCAAAAACCGGATGAATGCTAATAAGCTTTGATGGTATGAGACAGATTGACTGCAAGAAGGTTTTCAAAGATTACGCGAGAATAATCCTCGGCACATTCATAGCCGGATGCGGAATAGCGGTTTTCTCAAACCCCGCAAAGCTCACCGGAGGCGGAACCACGGGTGTCGGCACGATCATTTACTACACGTTCGGCATTGATCCCGGCGTCACAATGCTGTGCATCAATATTCCGCTTTTCTTTCTCGGCATGCATTTCTTCGGCTCCATGTACGGACTGAAGGTTTTCGTAGGGGCGGTCATGCTTTCCGTATGGACTTCCGTGATAGGAAACCTGACCGGCTACCGAGGTGTGCTGGATTATACTGACAGCACGAATGTGCTTATATCCGCGGTATGCTACGGTGTGCTTGTGGGAAGCGGGATCGGCATCGTGATGAGGGCCGGTTCCAATACTGGTGGAACGGATATCCTGGCACAGATAGCGGCAAAATACACACCGTTCAATGTCGGTTCGATCGAGTTCTGCATGAATGCCTGCGTAGTATGTGTCGGCGGACTCTTTTTCGGCATACGCAATACGATATTCGCTTTTGTCGCGATGTACATCTCGGGACAGATGATAAACCATGTGGTCGTCAAATGGGGCACGAGCCTTGCAAAAACCGCATACATTTTCTCAAATGACCGCATTCCTGAAATATCAAGGCGCGTCATAAAAGAACTTCATCATGGCGGAACTCTTTTCAAGGGAGTCGGCATTTACACTTCAAAAGAAAGGAATATGCTTATGGTTGTTGTTCCGAACCAGCAGCTCACGCTGCTTGAGGAGATAGTAAGGGATGCCGATTCGAAGGCTTTCATGTTCATAACGGAAACTTTCCAGGTTCTCGGTAACGGCTTCACTCCGCTGAACAAGAGCCTGAAAAGCTGAAGGCATGTTGAAGTTCTGTCCTGAAAAGTACTATAGTGCCATCGATAAGGAGCCAAGCTGCGATGTTTTCCCTCAATAGATTCCTTGATGTGAAGAAAGAAGACCAGAGCCTTCTTTATTTCACGTATTACGCATTCCTGTGTTCGGGAATGATGACCACAGTGCTGGGTGCCATACTTCCCAGCCTTTCAGAAGAATACGGCCTGTCCTATACGCTGCAAGGCTCCCTGCTGTCATTTCACCAGATCGGAAACCTGATTGCTGTTTATATTGCAGGATTCCTTCCTTATGCGATAGGACGGAAGATGAGCACACTTCTGGGAGCTTCCGGAATAATCCTCGGCCTTGTATTCATGACACTTTACGGTAACCCGTTTTTCCTCATCTTTTCCTTCCTTCTGACAGGAATCGGACGCGGCACTATGTCAAACATGACAAATGTCGTTGTCGGACAGTGCGCCGGAAACAAGGCGGGAGGACTCAATCTGCTTCATGCGTGCTTTGCAGTCGGTGCCTTTGTCTCTCCTCTTATCGCGATCGCTGCCGGAGATGACATGTGGAGGGTTCCGGGCTGGATCATTTCTGTGCTGATGCTCATTGCGCTCATCCTGCTTGGCACATCAAAACTCAGCAGTGAGAGAAGCAGGAAGGCAAAAGGCGGAGAGACGAGATTCCTCACAAGCATAGGTTTCTGGCTCAACACCATGATAATGTTCTTCTATCTGTGTGCCGAGGCTTCTCTGACCGGATGGCTGGTCACATATTTCATTGACAGCGGAATATTTCCCCAGTCGATTGCCACATCAATGCAGTCGATTCTCTGGGTCATGATACTCATCGGCCGCCTTATCTGTGCAAGCGTTTCAAACAGAATGAACAAAGCTGTGCTCATCCTCATACTCGGCATAATAATGACAGCGTTCTTCAGCGTAATGGTCAATGCTTCCGCTCCTGTTCTGGCAGTCATAGGTGTGTTCGGTGTCGGCGTTTCAATGAGCGGAATTTATCCGACAACGCTTTCCACAATGCCGGCTGATTACAATTCATCGACAGTTGCGACAGGTACCTGCATAGCGGTTGCAACCGTAGGTGCCATACTCATGCCGCTTGTGATCGGAACTGTTGCGGAAAGTGCGGGAATCGCAAGCGGAATCACGCTGATCGCACTTGCACTTGTCTGCATGCTTGTCCTTATGACAGTTAAGCTGGTTCTTACTCTGAAAGGCCGTGACCTTTCCTGAATATTTCATTTATATAAAACGTGATAAATAAAAATAAAGGAGCATGTAACCGTTATTGGTACGTGCTCCTTACTTTTTTACTGCTCTGCCTTAATCAAGGAAATCCTCATTGATTTCAACTCCGAAGGCATCTGAAAGAATTCTCAGCTGATCATCGCTTATTGTCCTGATTATTCCGGCTCCCTTCGCTTTGAGATAAATCTCTGCTGCTTTCTCAATTGTGTGGATAAGGCCGAAAGTCTCATCGAAAGTCTCCCCTGAGCCGAAGATGCCGTGGAATGCCCATACGACTGCCGGATATTTCCTGATGAGTTTTGAAGTCTCTTTTGCTATATCCGTACCGCCGGGGATCATCCAGTCAAGGATGCCCACACCCTGAGGGAAGACAACCGCACATTCGGTCTCGCTCCGCCAGAGAATGCGTGAAAGTGTTTTCGCATCCGGTTCGATCGTATAGCTGAGAGCCGTTATGTTTGCAGGATGCGCGTGATAGATGACACGGCATCTGCCTCCGGTCACGCTCATACGGCTGACATGGTTCAGCAGATGGCTGGGAAGCTCGCTTGTCGGTTTCGCACCATCCTCAAGACCCCACAGAATATCGTAGCCTCTGCCCTCATCATCGATTTTTATGATTCCGATATTCTTTTCCGGTGCAAGCGGCACGTTTCTCATGTAGCGTCCGCTGCCTGTCGTGATGAAGTATTCACCCGCCAGTTTCTTTACATCCACACTCAGATCAATATGACGCGGTTCTGATGTGAAAAGACATCTGCACTCTTCTGCCTCTTCTGCCTTCATCCTGTATGTAAGATTTCCCCCGTTTCTCTCATGCCAGCCCTGAAGAAAGCCGTCATAGCACATTCTTATGTAGTCTTCCAGTACTTTCTGCATATTCAACCTCTCTTTGAAAGAACATCTTTCTCGTATTTCTTTATATCATCATACCAGCTGAAATCATCTGCCAGACCTTCCCTGATGAGGAATTCATTCCACACTTCCTGCCACGGCAGTGTCTTCATCTCTTCGGAGTATGCAAGAAGATGTGTATAGTCCTCGTTTTCCTGATCCGTCTTCATTCTTGCATTGTCTTCAAGAAGTGCCATCATCATCGCTTTCTGCATGTTTCTGGTCCCGATCACCCATGCCGCGATTCTGTTGATTGATGCATCAAAAAAGTCAAGTCCGATGAGAACCTTCTCCTCGGCATCGTTTCTCACGATTTCCTTTGCGATTTCCTTCAGTTCATCATCAAGGCGTACCACATGATCGCTGTCCCAGCGCACGGCTCGTGTCACATGAAGCGGAATCCTGTCGAAGAAACACAGAAGTGCCGGAAGCTTTTCTGAAATGACTTCTGTCGGATGGTAGTGTCCTGAATCCAGAAGCTGGTAAACACCCTTATGATGTGATGCGTATGCAAGGTAGAATTCACTTGAACCCACTGTGAATGATTCCACGCCTATTCCGAAGACCTTGCTTTCCACACTGTCAATCACGCCGTCAAGCTTTTCTTCAAATATTTCATCAAGAGCATCCTTCAGTCTCAGTCTCGGTGTGAGCCGGTCGGCAGGAGTGTCCTTGAAACCGTCAGGAATCCAAAGGTTGCACACACAATGTGTATTCAGTTCCTTTGCAAAGTAAGCGGCAACGCGGCGGCTTCTTCTGCAGTGCTCTATCCAGAAGTCCCTTACGTTTTTGTGCGGGGATGAGAGAGTGAGATTGTTGACGACCATGGGATGGGAGAAGCATGTAGGGTTGAAGTCGAGTCCGAGGCTGTTCTTTTTGGCAAAGTCCACCCATGCCTTGTAATCTTCCGGTTCTATCTCGTTTCTGTCCTTGTCCTTGTCGCTTATGAGGTAGCTTGCATGAAGGTTAAGTCTCTTTGTTCCCGGAATGAGTGATGATGCGAATTCGAAGTCCTGCATCAGTTCCTGTGCATTGCGTGCGCGTCCGGGATAGTTGCCCGTGGTCTGTATGCCGCCTGAAAGGGTTCCCGCACCTTTTTCAAAACCGATCACGTCATCCCCCTGCCAGCAGTTGATGCTGACTGGAATGTGTTTCATTTTCTCAAGTACAGCTTCCGTGTCGATATTGTATCTGCTGTATCTTTCCGTTGCATCCTGATACATCTCAGTCCTCCTGAATGGTTTTTATGTCGAAAGAAGAGGAGAGAAGAGAGGGAATATCTTCTCTTCTGATCTCACCTGTGTGGATCATTGCCGAAAGCAGGCATCCTGCAGCGCTGCCTTCATCCGGACCGGCCGTGACAGCCAGGCCCGTGTATTTTCTTGTCAGCCGGTTGAGGAAATCATCCCTGGAGCCGCCGCCGACTATCGCAAGGTGACTGAACTTACGTCCTGTTATGTTGCTGATTTCCTCAATTGCATTCTTATATGCATTTGCCAGACTGTGGTAGACGACAAGAGCCCTCTCTCCTATGCCGGAGGGTTTCCTCAGACCTTGCTCCTCAAGTGCTCTGTCTATTTCCCCGCTCATGCTTGAAGGCGACAGGAAACGCGGAGAGAGCGCATCGACAAGGCCGATGAGCCTGCTATTTGATGCTTTCGTGACAATTTCATCAAAAGAAAGGTTTTCACCGCTTTCTTTTCTGATATTCTGCAGCATCCACGTTCCCATGATATTCTTAAGAAATCTAATCATGCCGTTATCGGCACCTTCATTTGTAAAATTACTTTTCATCGCAGCATTTGAAGTGATTGCATTTTCATTTATGCAGCCGAGCAGGGACCATGTGCCGGATGAAAGGAAGAGGCTGTCTTCTCTGAGCGGGCTTGCAAGAACCGCACATGCCGTGTCGTGAGTGGGGGCAAGAATGAAGGTGGCATTGCAGCCTGTCATCTCTCTGACTTCTTTTCTGAGAGGACCCAGTATTGTTCCCGGCATCGATATCTTTCCAAACAGATCTGAGGGAAAGCCAAGTTTTCCTATCAGATCTGAATCCCATTCCTTTGTGCCGGCCTTGACCATGTCAGTCGTTGTTGCATTCGTGTATTCCTGCACCTTCTCTCCTGTAAGGCGGAATGCAAGATAGTCCGGTATGAACAGCAGGCTTGAAGCTTTATCAAGAACAGAAGGGTCTTCTTCTTTCTGGGCCGCAAGCTGATATATGGTGTTGAAACGCTGGAACTGAATGCCGGTCCTTTTGTAAAGCTCTTCCCGCGAGATCGGAAGGGAAATATTCTCAGTACGGCTGTCACGGTATGAAACCGCCGGAGAGAGAAGTCTGTCATCCCTGTCGAGAAGAACATAGTCGACAGCCCATGTGTCTATTGAGATATAGTCCGCATCCTTTGCCTTTTTCAGTCCTTCGAGTATTTCATCTTCAAGGTAACGGATATCCCAGCAGAGGTGTCCGTTCTGCTTTATGAGTCTGTTTTCAAAACGGTGAACGATCTTTGTGATGATTTTCCCTTTTTCGAGCCGGGCTTCCAGCATCTTGCCGCTGGAGGCACCGATGTCTATTGCCAGATATTTCATATCTACATCATCATCCCGCAGTGCGGACTGTGCAATTGATAATTATCATCACTTCATGATTGATTTTAACTTTTCATCCATTATAATTGGAATTATGGGAAAAATTCTTGATGAATTTTATACTTTAAGCGATGAGGAAAAGTATTACAGAACGCTATATCTGGAAGGAAAGAGCAGGGCGGAATTTGTGAATCTGCCAGAAGAAGTGGAGGAGGCCGCAAGACTTGAGGAGAAGATAGTTCTCTCTTCAAGTTATTACTCGAAAAGCGGTGATGCATCGGTAATCGTCCTGAAACATCCCAGCTACATGCCGCTTTATCTTCACTCTCACCGTTTTGTCGAAATGAATTATGTGCTCAGGGGAAGTGTTGAGGAGAATATTGAAGGACAGGTTTTCACGCTTGGAAAAGGCAGTCTTCTCATCCTTCTTCCCGGTTTCTATCACAGCATAGGTGTTTTCGATGATGAGACCATAGCTGTCAATATTCTTGTAAGCCGTGAGCTCTTTGCTTTTCTGGATGAGCGTTTTGCCATGGACCTTGCTTCCTCGTCATTCGCTGTGTATGAGAGTCTTGAGCTTGAAAAGGAGATTGAGGCACTTCTTCAGGAAGAACAGATTGACGATGATGTGACGGCAATGAGGAAAGAAGTGATAACGGCTTTTCTGCTTTTAAATGCAAAAAGAAACGGAGTGCTGAAGATGAAGAGGGAAGTGGACAAACGCAATGAAGTCTATCAGATAATGTCATACATCGAAGAGAATCTCAAAGACGTGACGCTTTCATCTTTCGCAGCTCATTTCAATTTGTGTGAACAGTATGCGTCGCGCATGATCAAGGAGAAGACGGGACAGCTTTTCTCTGCAATCGTAAAACGGCTCAGAATGGAAACAGCCTGCCAGCTGCTGCACAATGACAGGCTGACAGTAAAGGAGATCGCGTATAAAGTCGGCTACAGTTCTGCTGAACAGTTCAGCCGGACATTCAGGGATTATTATCTCATGAGCCCGGGCGCATACAGAAAAAGCACAGGCTTAGTCTAGGTGGAACATTTCTTCAAGCGGAACCGAGAGGGGGCTTTCATCTTCATTGACGATCATCAGCGGAGCCATGAAGTGCCACCAGTCCCTTATCGCTTTCTCGCTTCCAAGATCCTGGCTTCCTGCCTCTCCCTTCACTTTCTGGAAGGCGAAAAGCGTGCCGGTCTCCTCATCGAGATAGATTGAATAATCATATACACCGGCATTTTTGAGGACTTTCTCAACTTCTGGCCACAGCTCGCTGTGACGTTTCCTGTACTCTTCCCTGCAGCCCGGTTTCAGGTACATTTTAAATGCTTCACGTTTTTCCATGAGATAATGGTAACCCTTCATTACTAAATAAGCAAAATGTTATATTTTAACATTTAATGACAAAAATTAATCTGCTTCCCCATCTTGTGACGGAGAAGCAGAAAGAGGTCAGTGATCTTTTTTGTAATACATCCTTACTTTTTAACCTGCTGGATGTGGGACAGGAATTCCTTGTACTTGTTTTCATTCACGGCATCTTCATCCGGCTCATATTCCACCAGAGGATAGTTCTGCATGACGAAATCTATGTCCTTGTCACCTCGTCCGGAGAGGTTTACAAGAATCGTCTGATCCTTGTCAAGCTGTTCGGCAAGCTTTACGGCATAGGCGACAGCATGGCTGGACTCAAGTGCGGGAATGATGCCTTCCATGCGGCTTAATGCATAGAACGCTTCAACAGCCTCCCTGTCCGTGATTGTAGTGTATGTGACACGTTTTATGTCGTGAAGGTAGCAGTGCTGCGGGCCGCTTCCGGGATAGTCCAGACCGGATGCGATTGAATATACCGGAAGGGGTTCTCCCTTTTCATCCTGAATCATTATTGTCTTGAAACCGTGCAGAATGCCTTTCGTTCCCATCGTCAGGGATGCCGCATGTGCTCCGGTTTCAAGGCCCATTCCTGCAGGTTCGACTCCGTACAGTTTCACATCATTGTCATCGAGGAAGGCCGAGAACATTCCCATGGCATTGCTGCCGCCTCCCACACAGGCAACTATGTTGTCCGGAAGACGTCCGGTCATCTCAAGCATCTGGCGGCGTGCCTCGATTCCTATCACGGCCTGGAAATCGCGGACCATCATCGGGAAGGGATGCGGGCCGACGACAGATCCGATGCAGTAGATCTGTGTCACAGGATCTTTCAAATATGCCTTGAAGGCTTCATCGACGGCATCTTTGAGCGTTCTCGTACCTGTTTTGACAGGAATGACCTTCGCACCGAGTATTTTCATCCTCGATACATTCGGAGCTTCCTTCATGACGTCGATCTCTCCCATGTAGATGTCGCATTCAAGGCCCATGAGCGCTGCTGCGGTTGCAAGGGCAACGCCGTGCTGGCCTGCACCGGTTTCAGCAATGACTTTTTTCTTGCCCATTCTCCTGGCAAGCAGAACCTCGCCGAGACAGTGGTTGATCTTGTGGGCGCCTGTGTGATTCAGGTCTTCTCTCTTGAGATATATCTTTGCTCCTCCCACGGCTTCTGTGAGGTTCTTTGCGAATGTCACGGGAGAAGGGCGTCCTGTGTAATGTGCGTTCAGCTCTGCCAGTTCCTGTACGAAAGAAGGATCCTGTGAGATCTCTTCATACTTTGCCGCAACCTCATCCATCACTTTCTGCAGTGCCTCGGGTACGAATGATCCGCCGTATTCGCCGAAATAACCTTTGTTATCGGGAAGGTTGACCGTGTCTATGTCTTTATTGAGCAGGTTTGTCATTTTTGTCTCCTTGTTGTTTTTGTTTATAGAAACATTACTATAAATAGAAACATAATGTCAATAGAATTCACTGATCTTTTTTCCATTTATTCTCATGCAGTGTGAATTTGTTTTTCCTGTAATCTATAAGTCCCTCCGTCTTCATCTTTGACAGAACTGAAGACAGGGCACTTCTGTCAACGGCGAGAAAGGACGCAAGCTGCTGACGGTCGAAGGGGATGGTGACTGTATTGCTGTGCTGTCTTTCCGCCGCTTCAGACAGATAAGATGTCACCTTTTCCTTCGTGCTGCGTCCTGACAGGCAGTTTATTTTTCCGGCAAGTGTCATGTTTTTCTCCGAAAGAATCCTGAAAAGATTGCCGATCAGCCTGCTGTGGCATGGACAGGATGCTTCACATGTTCCCGTCACTTTCACGGCATCCAGAAACATCACTGTGCATTTGTCTTCCGCAACGCAGTCATTAAGCATTGCCCTGCCTGTGAGGGCATAGACTTCGGCAAATATTTCACCATGTCCGATCACGTTCAGGATGCTGCATCTTCCCCACCAGTCAGTCTTCTGTATGATGAGCCTGCCTTCAAGGAGCAGGGGAATTGAAGAAGTGGTATCGCCCTGATGGAAAACGTATTCCCCTTTGCCGAAGACTCTCAGTGAGGCATTGAAGCATTCAAGTATTGAGAGTATTTCATCATTTTCTATGTTTGAAAACAGATCTGTTTTGCTGAGAATGTCAATATATTTTTCCATTTCGTTGTTTTTGCAACATAATATCATGAAAACTTCAGATATAGTAGAGGAAAAAAGCAGACAGGAGAAACTGAAATGATCAGGAAGATAGTATGTATTGATGAGATGAAATGCACAGGCTGCGGAGAGTGTGCGATGGCATGCCATGAAGGTGCGATTGCCATGATCGGGGGCAAGGCAAAGCTCATAAGGGACGATTACTGCGACGGGCTCGGTGATTGCCTTCCTTCCTGTCCTGCCGGAGCCATAACAATAGAGGAAAGGGAAGCTGTGCCGTACAATGAAGAAGCCGTGAATGAGGCAAAGGCACAAAAGCCTCTTGCATGCGGCTGTCCCGGCAGTCTTTCAAGAAGCATTGAGAGAAAGGAAGAGGCCTGTCCGTGTCATTCTTCTTCTGCCAGCCATCTTGCAAACTGGCCTGTGCAGATCAGACTTGCACCTGTTGAGGCTCCTTATTTTGACAGTTCGGATCTTCTGATCGCCGCCGACTGCAGTGCCTATGCATACGGGGCATTCCATGAAGATTTCATCCGCGGCCGTGTGACGCTTGTAGGCTGTCCGAAGCTGGATGCTGTTGATTACAAAGACAAACTTTTTCTCATTTTGAAAAATAATGATATCCGTTCAGTGACACTTGTACGCATGGAAGTGCCCTGCTGCGGAGGTCTTGAGGCTGCCCTCCGGAATGCACTGAAAGCCTGCGGCAGAGACATCCCGCTCAAAGTCGTTACAATCTCCGTACAGGGGGAAATACTCTGATGGATGACAGGCAAAAGATCTTAAGCAGTCTTATTGGGCTTGCACGTGCTGCAGAGGGCAATGAAGGAAAGCTTGACGGAGAGACTGACAGGCTCGTATGCACAGCTCTTTCAGCCATCGGAGAGGAGAAAATCAGCAGTGATGCGGTCGATTATATTCTCTCTGCATTGAGAAAAGAGAAGAAAAGGATAGCTCCAGACTGCTTTTCCTGTTCTTCCCCATGCGGAAGAACAGACGATCCTGATCTGTCAGTATTATCAGATTCGCCTGAGGTGAGGGATCTCAAGGAAAGGCTGGTTGAGACTCTGATCAGCCTTTCCTGTGAAAAGAAGATTAATCCATCTGTTTACAAGGCTCTGTATCTGATCGGATATGACGGTCTTTCACGCACAGATGCCTGTCAGCTTCTGAACGGGCTGGAGAGTCTTCTGTAAGACACATAACAGATCGAGAAATAGAGAATCCAGCCGAGGGGGACAACATACCAGACAATCCCGACACCGTAAAGAGGAGCGAAAACCATGGCGCCGATCACACGCAGTGACAGGTTTGCGATGCTTGCAGCGGTGAATGAGGCCATCTTTCCCATACCGCGCAGCACACCTCCGGTGACAAAGGCAAAACCGAGAATTCCGTAGAACCAGCCCAGATAGGAAAGGTACTCTTCCCCTGTCCTGTATGCTGCAGCGCTTCCATCTGCTCCCAGAAACATGGAGATTATTTCAGTATTGAAAGTCTGGAGAATGATGCAGATCAAAATGGAGAATGACAGTATGATGGCAAGTGCACTCTTCCATCCTGTGTTTATCCTTTCCTTCTTCCCCGCCCCGATGTTCTGGGCAGTGTAGGGGCTCATCGCATTTCCAACAGCGGAAAGAGGGACGGTGACGATGTTGTCGATTCTTATTGAGGCCGAGTAACCTGCAAGAACCTCGCTGCCGAATGTGTTGACAACGCTCTGCACAAGCATCATGCCGAAGTTTATCGTTGTCTGCTGGATGATTGAAGGCAGGGCTATCTTCGTCATCGATGAGAATATTGATGAAGAGAAAAGCCTTTTCATTCTTCCGTCCATGACTTTCAGTGTCTTTAGGAGAATGATGAATGAAAGCACAGCGGAGAGCGCCTGCGAGAGGAGAGTCGCCCATGCGGCTCCTGCTATTCCCATGCCTAGTGCAGTGACTGCAGCGATGTCAAAGACTATGTTCAGCAGAGATGAGAATATGAGGAGGAAAAGCGGTATCCTGGATTTGCCCAGCGAATTGAAGACAGAGGAGAGGATGTTGTACATGAAGAGGAACGGCAGACCGAGGAAATATATCCTCAGGTAGAGCACTGCATCGTCTTTTATGTTTTCAGGAGTGTTCAGCAGGCTCATTATCCACTCCGAGAATGCATATCCGGTAGCTGCCAGGACGACGGAGAGGATGAAGAAGCTTATCAGGCTTGTCGAAATGCTTTCCTTTACAAGAGTGAAATCCTTTCTGCCGAAAGCATTGCTGGTTATTACGAGCGCTCCGGCACCTCCTCCCACGGCAATTGCGATGAATACTGCGGTGAGGGCTGCGCTGGCACCAACTGCCGCAAGTGCCGCTTCTCCTATGAAACGTCCGACGATGATTGAGTCAGTCATCGTGTAGAACTGCTGGAAGAGATTTCCCATCATCATCGGGAATGAGAAGATGAGAAGTGCCCTGAAGGGACTCTCTTGTGTAAGATAGTATTCACTGTGCTTTCTCATTTTCTTTCCTTTCATGTAATTCTATCCGTATTCATATTGCGTGCAATACCTTTCTTGTCTCTGACGGGCTGTTAATATATACTCCAGTTTGAAATGACCAGTTACAATGTTGATGAACCGATCTATGCTCTGGCGACAGCATACGCTCCGAGCGCTCTCGCCGTCATAAGACTTTCGGGCAGGAATACAATAGAAATGCTTTCCCATGCCTTTTCATCTCCGTCCAGACTGAAAAAGGCCGCCAGCAAGACCCTTGTCCACGGCTATATCCTGGATGAGGAGAACGTGCGCATAGATGAAGTTGTGCTTGCCGTCTACAGAGAGGGAAGCGGATATACGGGAGAAGAGGCAGTCGAGATTTCATGCCACGGCTCGCTTGTGGTGCTCAGACGCCTTTTTTCAAGGCTCGAACAGCTCGGTTTCAAAAGAGCGGAGAAGGGTGAATTCACCTTCCGCGCCTTCATGCACGGCCGAATGGATCTCACACAGGCCGAGGCTGTCGAAGAGATCATCCGCAGCAAGTCCGAGATAAGTCAGGAAAAAGCTCTGGACAGACTTTCCGGAAAGCTGAGGGACAGCCTCACTGCCATAAAGACACGGCTTGTTGACATCCTTGCATCCCTTGAAGTTCAGCTTGACTATGCGGAAGACGAGATCATTGACGAGTGGGTGTTTCCTGAAGCGGATGTTTCATCGATAATATCATCCCTGAAGGCCCTGTCCTCCACATACGGCGCAAGCCGCATTTACAGGGAGGGGGCGAAGGTCGTCCTGGCCGGAGCCGCAAACGCGGGTAAAAGCTCGCTTTTCAACCTCCTTGTGAAGGAAGACCGTGCCATCGTGTCTCCGGTTCCGGGAACGACCCGTGATTTCATTGAGACCTGGATTGACCTTGACGGGATTCCCGTACGTCTTTTCGACACGGCCGGACTGAGGTCATCCGATGACGTGGTTGAAAGCGAGGGTATAAGAAGAAGCGAAGCCCTGATGGATGATGCCGATCTTATAATCTATCTGGTCGATCCTGACGATGCGCTGCTGCCTGAGGACATTGACAGTGACAGGACTCTTGTCGTCTATTCCAAGAGAGACAAGAGGCGGATGGAGGATGATCTGTCAATTTCATCCGTGACCGGGGAAGGTGTCAGCGAGCTGATAGATGAGGTTAAAGAACGCCTCATGGGACTTTCTCCTCAGGAAGAGGGAGGTCTGTCGATAGACAGCGAGAGACAGTATTCATACCTTCTCTCCTGCATAGATGCCCTGGAGAGTGCTGAAAGATGCAAGGATGCTCCCGTGGACATAATGGCCATGTTCTTCCAGAGCGCGCTTGAGAGTCTTGGCTATATTACGGGAGAGGTCACGACAGAAGACCTGCTGGACACACTGTTCTCGAAATTCTGTCTGGGAAAATGATATGAGAGATTATGACATAATAGTTATCGGTGGGGGACATGCCGGCATAGAGGCATCCAGCGCAGCTGCCCGTGAGGGGTTTTCCACCCTGCTTGTGACACAGAGCCTTGATGCGATAGGACGCCTGAGCTGCAATCCTGCGGTGGGAGGCCTTGCCAAAGGGAATCTCGTGCGGGAGATCGATGCGCTCGGCGGGGTTATGGGGCATCTTATTGACTCATCGATGATACAGTACAGGATACTCAACAGGAGGAGGGGGCCTGCGGTGCAGGCACCGCGCGCACAGGCTGACAAGTTCACGTATTCAAGGAATGCGAAGGAACTGCTTGAGCATACACAGAACCTTTCGCTTTTCATGGACACGGTCACCGATCTGATTGTGGAGAACGGAGCTGTCGCCGGGGTTGTAACCCAGCGCGGCTGGAAGATTTCCGCGCGTGCTGTCGTGCTTACCACCGGAACATTCATGGACGGCAAGATATTCATAGGAGAGTATGAGGAGGCATGCGGCAGACTGGGAGAGAGTGCCGCCATCGGGCTGGGAAGCTCGCTCAGGCGTCTCGGGTTCGATGTCGGACGCCTGAAGACCGGCACTCCCGCACGTGTGCGCCGCTCATCGCTTGATTTCGATGAACTTGAGGTGCAGCCGGGCGATGAGGAGGTCCTTCCTTTCAGCTTCGATTACGATACAGTTGACAGGCCCCGTCTTGACTGCTATGTCACATGGACCAACGGGGAGACCCACAGGATAATAAGGGAAAACATGCACCGTTCCCCTCTCTACGGCGGCAAGATTGTCGGCAAAGGTCCGCGCTACTGTCCCTCCATCGAGGACAAGGTCATGCGCTTTCCTGACAGGGACCGCCATCAGATATTCGTCGAGCCGGAAGGCGTGAACAGTGAGGAGATGTATCTCAACGGACTTTCATCTTCTCTGCCTGAAGACGTGCAGCATGCTTTCATACGCACCCTGCCGGGTCTCAGGCATTGCGAGATCATGCGTCCGGCATATGCCGTTGAGTATGATTATCTCAATCCGATGGATCTTTATCCTTCCCTTGAGTCCAAGATCCTTTCATCCCTCTTCGTGGCAGGGCAGACAAACGGCACATCAGGATATGAGGAAGCGGCCTGTCAGGGCCTTGTTGCGGGCATAAACGCTTCCCTCAAGCTGAGAGGAGAGGAACCTCTCATCCTCAAGCGGACTGAAGCCTACATAGGTGTGCTGATCGACGATCTGGTCACAAAAGGCACGAAGGAACCCTACAGAATGTTCACAAGCCGTGCCGAGTACCGCCTTTCTCTGCGCCATGACAACGCCGATCTCCGTCTTACCAGAATCGGGTATGAGAAGCACAGCGCATCGGAGGAGAAGCTTGCAAGGCTCGAGAAGAAGATGGACGACATGAGCAGCCTGCGCAGCACGCTCAGGGAATACAGGGAGAGGGGAAAGAACGGGCTTGAGCTTCTCAGGGAGCCTGAGGTCACGATTTCTTCCCTTTCCGCCAGACTCCCTTCTGTGCTTTCATATGCCCCTTCAATACGCAGCGAAGTCGAGCTTGATGTCAAATACGAAGGATATCTCAGGCGGCAGGAGGCAGAGGCCCAGATGTTCAGCCGCAAGGAGAATATGATGATACCTCCCGATTTCGACTATGACGCCCTCAAAGGTCTTTCCGCCGAATCGAGGGAGAAACTCAAGCAGATACGTCCTGCCAGTGTGGGCCAGGCCCAGCGTATCTCAGGCCTGCGCGTGTCTGACATCGCGCTGCTGATGATGGGACTCAGGGCAAAAAAGTGAGGGATGCTGTTATGAACGATCTTCTGAAAGACGGACTTGAAAGGCTTTCAATCGCGGCTGATGCTGACATGATAGGGAAGCTGGAAACCTACATCAGCGAGATAGAACTTTTCAATCCTGTTTATCATCTTGTTTCCTATGAAGACAGGGATGAGCTTGTAATACGGCACATACTGGACTGCGCCGCCGGCTGCCCCGTGATAAGGCAGAGGGAGAAGGAAGGCTGCTCTGTTGCCGACCTTGGATCCGGTGCCGGCTTTCCGGGCATAGTTCTTTCCATTCTCATGCCGGAATACCGCTTTTTCCTCATAGAAAGAATGAAAAGGCGTGTGGACTTTTTGAAAAATGTTGTCTTAAGATGTAACTTAGGTAATGTTGAGGTGATATCATATGATGTGAAGGATGTGAGGAGGGAATTTGACTGTGTCACTTTCCGTGCTTTTCATCCGCTTTATGACATAATAGGCGATGCACACAGGCTACTTGCAAAAGGCGGTGCGCTGTACGCATACAAAGCCCGGCAGAGCTATGTTGAGGCTGAGACGGAAGGCCTTGAAGGCTTTGACAGCGAGCTTGTAAGAATGCGTGTTCCTTTTCTTGATGAAGTGCGACACATGCTTATTTTGAGAAAAAAAGGAGAATGACTTTGGCTCGTGAGAATAAAATAAAGAAAGAGGGGAAAAGGAAAAAGGGAGGAGCTGTATCTCTTGTTGCCTCCGTTCTGTTGCTTCTTGCGGCAGCATCTCTTGCGGCATGGAACTTTTATCCCGTCCCTCAGCTTGAAAGCGTGAAGGAAGTCATAATCACATATACAGGATTTTTCAATGAGACTTTCTCTCCTGCGCTTCTCTGCCTCGTTCTTTCTCTCATAATGCTGACATCAAGGAAGAAGCGACCTTTCAACTATATATTCCTGCCTCTTGCAGTTGTCATTTACTATACCCTTCTTGCCGCAGTGCACGTCTTCACGGGAAACACGGAGCCTGAGTTCATTATGTCCCGCATAAGCCGGGAGAAGAATTCCCTTGTAGTCGTCCTTCTCATCATGGAGGTTCTCATCTGTCTTGTCATCGCGATAATAAATTCATCCCTGAATTCCGTTTACCGCAGGCGCAGGGAGAAAAAGGAAAGGCTTCTTGCCGCAAAGGCACAGGCTGAGGAAACAGTCAGTGATGAAAGCCTTGAAGTGAAACTTTCGCCGAAGGAAGAGAAAAAGAGAAAGAAGGAAGAAGAGAAAAGGGCAAAGGCAGAGGCTGCAACTGCAAAGGCTGGGGCAAGGAAAAACAAAAAAAACGGAAAGGACAGTGACAGTGCTGACGGTCCATCTCCTTCTGCCGGCAGTGACGATAACGAGGTCACTGTCAAGGTGAATGCCGTAAGCCGGGCCGAGGTCGCGCTCGATCCTGACAGTCCGCTTTCCTTCCCCTCTACCACCCGTATCCCTGATTTCAGCACGATACCGAAAGGCGAGATCGTGGATCTGACCTCTTCCGGCACAAGAGATGAAAATGTATCCGTTCAGGAGAAGAAGGTCGAAAGGGATTTCTCGATTCCCCATGGCAATGTGGTCAGCATGTCCGTGCTTGAGAACAGTGCACGCAATGTTGAGAAAATGATCGCACAGGAAAAGGAAAAGAATGATCCCCCGAAGAAGGGTCTTTTCAAAAAAGGCGGAATGCTTGAAAGCGCTCTTGAGGCTTCCCAGGCCCGGCATATAACACCGGGCCCGAATCCCAATCCAATCATCGGCTATGATGACCGGAGGGAAAAGAAGGAAGAGAGGAAGAATGATTCATCTTTCGCTCCATCCAACCTCTCGCCTGATCATCCCCGCTATAAGCTGTTCGAGTCGCTGAAGAAGAAAAACACCCCGGAGGGCACGCCTTCCCCTTCTGTTTCCGATGTGCAGAGCCCGGATGTGAGCCATTTCCCTTCACGGACATACCATGCAGAGAGCACAACACCCATACACAGCAGAACGGGTGAGGCGGAAATATCGCTGAAAGAGGATGCTGCATCTTCCGCACCTCCCGTCAGGGAAGCATCAGAGCCTCAGAAAGACGCAGAACCGGTGAGAGATGAGAATCAAGTTCCATCTGCTGCCGAAGAGGTAAAGGCAGCGCCTCTTCATTCCGCTTCGGCTGCAGTGAAGTCATCTCCTGCCGTGAAGAGTGCAGCTGAGCCGCATGATCCTGCTCCCGTCCATACTTCAAAGCCTGCCGTGAAGGAAGTCTTTGTCGGTGAGGAAGAGAGCATAATGGATGAAGATGACGGCGGCAGTGGAAAGGAGGGTTCTGACAGCCAGATAGAATTCAAGGTCGGAATAAGCGGACTTGCCAGCAACAATGCAGGCGAGAAGGCCATCATACAGAGACAGAGGAGAAGCTATACTCCCCCTTCTCCCGACCTGCTCAAGGACTTTCCTCAGACCACATATGAAGTGGGGGAGAATGAGGAATACACCGGTCGCATGATCGAATCGGTTATGCATGACTTCAAGGTTGACGTCCAGCTTGCCGATATCGTGAAGGGGCCGACCATCACGCTTTATGAGTATACTCTGGCTCCGGGCGTGCTTGTCTCGAAAGTCCTCAGTCTTGAAAAGAACATAGGTCTCAGGATCGGAGGACAGAAGATACGTATCCTTGCGCCTGTTCCCGGAAAGAGCGCCGTCGGCATTGAGGTGCCGAACGCCAAGAGGGCGACCGTCGGCTTCAAGGAACTCCTGTCTCCCCTGAAGAAGGCAAATCTCAATGTCCCCATGATACTCGGACGCGATATCCAGGGGGAACCGAAGGTGCTTGATGTCTCCAAGTGTCCGCATCTTCTCATCGCAGGTACCACGGGAAGCGGTAAATCCGTATGTATAAACGGTCTCATCGCATCGATCCTCTATACGAAGAGTCCAAAAGATGTACGCCTCATAATGGTTGACCCGAAGGTTGTCGAACTCAATGTGTACAACGGCATTCCCCATCTGCTGACTCCGGTCATAACAGAGCCCAAGAGAGTTCTCAAGATGCTCAACTGGCTCGTTGAGGAAATGGACAGAAGATACAATGTGTTCAGCCAGGCGGGGGTGAGGAATATCGAGAACTTCAACTCCAGAATACATGAATTCGGGTATGCCACCGAGAAGATGCCCTACATCGTGCTCATCATGGATGAGTTTGCGGATCTGATGACTGTTATCGGAAAGGACATCGAGGATTACATAAGGCGTATCATGGCAAAGGCCCGTGCTGCAGGCATACACGTCGTCATGGCGACCCAGAGACCCAGCAGCGAGGTTGTCACGGGCACGATCAAGAACAACATTCCGACCCGTATTGCATTCGCCGCATCCTCCGGCATGAACAGCCGTATCGTTCTTGACGAGATGGGTGCCGAGAACCTGCTGGGCAAAGGCGACATGCTTCTGTCCACGCAGTCAAGTCCCGGACTGGTGAGAATACAGGGAGCTTTCCTTTCCGAGGACGAAGTCGACCAGATCGTGCGTCATGTCAAGAAGCAGGGTGAACCTGATTACCTTGACGAGGCGATCTTCGAGGATGAGCCGGAGCCGGATGATTCCCCGATCAGCGAGGAAAGCCTTGAAGGCAGCGATGCCGACCTCTATGAGAGGGCAAAGCAGATATGCTTCGAAAGGAAGGGCGCCTCAGCCTCCTATCTGCAGCGCAGACTCTCAATCGGCTACAACAGGGCTGCACGTCTTGTCGAGCAGATGGAGGACGAAGGCATCGTCGGACCCGCCAACGGATCCAAACCGCGCGAGATTCTCCGTTACGAATGATGAAAGACCCGTGAGAGTCTGCCTCTCATGGGTTTTCTTTAAACTGCAATCTCGTTAATATATTCTTTGCTATGCAGAAAAGTGCGATCAAGAATGGAAATATAATAAGGGAAGAGGATGCCCTTGTTCCGGTTACGGTGAGGGAAGTCCAGTCGAATTTCTCCGTCTATGAGGCGTTGAGGGTGGTGAACCGTCATGTGGTTCATCTGGATGATCATATAAAAAGGCTTGAATCCTCCGCATCCCAGATCGGACTTGTACTGCCGTCGGTGCCATGGCAGGAATGGATTGACAGGCTGATTGAGAAAGAAAGACTTGAGAATGCGACGATGAGGATCCTCGTATATGGCGGCAGTGAATGCATGGTCTTCATCACATGGCAGCCTCTCATAACATACCCGGATTCGTATTACAGCGAAGGAGTCGCCGTCACCACTTATTACGGCGAGCGGTATCTTCCAACCTGCAAGACCAGCAATCTGCTGCTCAGTTATCTTGCTCTCAATGACGCAAAAAGCAAAGGCGCATTTGAAGCCCTGCTCGTCGACAGACACAATCAGGTTCTGGAGGGGACACGCAGCAATTTCTACGCCCTGATGGGCGGCACGATGTTCACCGCCCCGGATGATGAAGTTCTCTCCGGTGTCACCAGGATATCGGTGCTGAGGGCGGCGAAGGTACTCGGCATTGATGTAGTCATGCGCGCCGTGAAGCTTGATGAGCTGTGCAATGCGACAAGCCTCTTCATCAGCTCGACCAGCATGGCCGCGATGCCGGTCTCCCGCCTTGACGGCAAGGCTGTTCCCTGCGACTTCCCGACCATCCTGAAGATCTGCGATCTTGTCAGAAAATGGGAAGTGGAATGAAAGAAAACATATGGTAGAATTCATATAGAAGGAGAAATTGCATGAAATTCTCTGCGCTCGGCTTGAGTGAAGCCGTAATGAAGGGCATCAGTGAAGCCCGCTTTACAGACTGCACGCCCGTTCAGGAGCTCGTACTCCCTTATTCGCTTGCAAACAAAGATGTGATGGTGCAGTCAAAGACAGGTTCCGGCAAAACTGCCGTGTACATCATAACGATCCTTGAGAAATACATGAGGGCATATCTTTCCAAGACAGCGCTTCCCGCTGCGCTTGTTGTTGCCCCAACAAGGGAACTCGCGCTCCAGATTGAGGAGGATGCCGAGCTGCTCAGCAAGTATGTCCCAGGTTTCAGGACAGGCTGTTTCTACGGCGGGGTAGGCTACGGGGCACAGAATGAGGAGCTGAAGGAAGGCCTCAGCCTTTATGTCGGCACGCCTGGGCGTCTCATAGATTTCGCATCCAGCAACAAGATTGACTTCAGAATGTTCACGACTGTCGTTCTTGATGAGGCTGACAGGATGTTCGACATGGGGTTCTATCATGATGTGGACAGAATGTTCTCCATGATGCTTCCTCCTCAGGAAAGGCAGACGATGATCCTCTCTGCGACACTGACTGTCAAGGTCAGGAACATTGCCTGGTCGTATATGAATGAGCCGCTTGAGCTCGAAAGCCAGCCGGAAGAGATCACCGTCGACAAGATCAAGCAGGAGCTGTTCCACGTGACTAAGGATGAGGAGTTCTCCCTTCTTCTCCAGCTGCTTCACAAGCTTCAGCCGAAGAGCACGCTCATATTCACCAACACGAAGGACAGGGCGGTCGAAGTCTCCCAGCGCCTGAAGCTGAACGGATACAAATCTGCATATCTGATGGGAGACATGAAGCAGAGTGAGCGGCTCAAGGCACTCGATAAGCTCAAGGAAGGAAAACTCGAGATTCTCGTCGCCACCGATATCGCGGCACGCGGTCTCCAGATTGATGATCTGGAGCTTGTCGTCAACTATGATCTTCCCGAGGATTATGAGAACTACGTGCACCGTATCGGACGTACTGCACGTGCAGGAAAGGAAGGAAGGGCGATCTCGCTTGCCAGTGAGGAATACATCTACTCCCTCGAGGCCATTGAGAATTACATCCAGATGAAGATACCTGTATGCTGGAGCGATGAATACGGTCTTGAGGAAGTCGAGGACAAGAGTTTTGATTATGTGAAATCCATCCGCCGCCGTGCAAAGGAGAGAAACGGCAGGAAGGATGAGGCAAGGAACAGAAGGGGAGAGAGAGGCGGAAAGGCGGCATCCCGTTCCAGAACCGATTCAGGACGCAAGCCTGCAAGGCAGAAGGAGAAGAAACTCTCCGACAGTGATTATGAGAATCTTTCAAAGATGTCGTTTGAGGAGCGCCTTGCATTCTACAAGAATGAATTCTCTTCAAAGCCTTCTCCATCAGATGGAAAGAAGACTCGGAAACCGGCGGGAAAGACTGCAGTGAAAAAAGTCCAGAAGAACACACAGCCAGGTGCGAAAGCGCAGAATGCGAAGAGCGGCAGCGCCAGAGTGAAGGCTCCCGTCGCATCAATCACAAGCGCACCGCAGCACATCAGTACGAAGCCGGAGAAGAAGAGTTTCTGGGCCAAGGTCGTAAGTATTTTCAAAGGGGAGTGAAAATGGGTCTTTACAGACGGTTCTTCTCTTACTATAAGCCGCATATGGGGCTGTTTGTCCTGGACATGAGCGTTGCTGTGATCTCGTCATTCCTGTCTGTCATTTTCCCTCTGCTGACAAACTACCTGCTTGACGGTCCTGTTGCCGATGGGAATGTGAGGCTGATGATCATTGTCTTTTCCGTGATGCTTACAGTGTATGTCTTTCAGGCAGTCAGCACATACATACGTATCCGCTGGGGACACATTCTGGGAGTGAGAATAGAAAATGAGATGCGGCAGGATCTGTTCAACCATCTGCAGCTGCTTTCCTTCTCCTATTTCGACAGGACTAAGACCGGCACGATAATGAGCCGCATAACAAACGATCTTTTCCAGATTGCGGAAATAGCGCACCATGGCCCAGAGGATTTCCTCATAAGCCTGCTTACCATTGTGCTTGCCTATGTCTTCATGTTCACCGTTTCCGTACCGCTTGCGCTGATTTCCCTCATACCGTTGCCGGTGATGCTGTTCTACGGCATAGTATTCGGCCACAGGATGAAGGAAAAGAACAGGGCGGTGAGACGGACCATCGCAGATGTGAATGTGGATGCGGAGAATTCCATTCAGGGAATAAGGGAAGTCAAGTCATTCGCCCAGGAAGATTTCCAGCAGACCAAGTTCAGCCAGTCCAATACGAAGCTGAAGAATTCAAGAGAGGAAATGTACAAGCAGATGGCAAGTTACCAGTCGGGCATAGGCTTCATGAGGGAGATATACTACCTCATAACCGTTGCCGGAGGCGCTGCGCTCATAGCACTCGGCTATGCCGATCTGACAACGCTTGTCACATTCACGCTCTACGTATCCGTAGTTGTCTCTCCGATTGACCGTCTGATCAATTTCACGGAGCAGCTTCAGCAGGGTATTGCCTCATTCGAACGTTTCACTGAAGTCATGGACATCGAGCCTGAGATAAAGGATGCACCTGATGCCCGGGACATAGAGATAAAAGAAGGCAAAGTGGAATTCAGGGACGTGAGCTTTTCCTATGCAAGTGAAGACGGCTATGTGCTCCGTCATCTCGACATGAACATCACCGGCGGTGAGAACGCCGCCCTTGTCGGTGAATCCGGAGCGGGAAAGACCACAATAGTCTCCCTGCTTTCACGTTTCTATGAACCTGATGAAGGTCAGATCCTCATTGACGGTCAGGATATTACTAAGGTGACACAGGCTTCCCTGCACAAAGCCATCGGTTTTGTGCAGCAGAATGTCTTCCTTTTCGACGCCTCGATCAGGGAGAACCTGCGTTACGGCAAGATCGATGCGAGTGACGATGAACTCTGGGCGGCTCTTGAGGCTGCCAGCCTGAAGGATTTCGTCCGCTCCCTTCCTGCCGGGCTCGATACCGAAGTCGGTGAAAGGGGAACACGCCTGTCCGGCGGACAGCGCCAGAGGCTGTCAATTGCCAGAGTGTTTTTAAAGAATCCCCGCATCATAGTCTTTGACGAGGCCACAAGTAGCCTTGACAGCGAAAGCGAGGAGCTGATCCAGCAGGCCTTCCGCCGTGTCTCGAAGGGACGCACGGCAATCGTCATAGCCCACAGACTCTCGACAATTGTCGACAGTGACGAGATATTCGTCCTTGAAGGCGGAAGCATCGCGGAAAAGGGTACCCACTCTTCCTTAATGAAGGAAAATGGGTTATACAACAAACTGTATTCAATTAAGAAGGATATGATCTGATGCTGAAGTTTCTTAGAATATTTATCGGTGCCGTTTTCGTCATTCCGATCCTGATAATAACCTATCCGCTGTGCGGTCTTGTGTTCCTTTTCAGAAAGTGGGGAAAGGAGAGTGCGGCATCAAGCCTGCTCTACGGTTCGCTTTATTTCATCGCATGGTGGATAATGTTCTTCTTCGGCGGCAATGTTCATTTCGTCAACAAGGAGAACATTCCCTCAGCTCCCGGCAAATACTGCATCATCGGCAACCATACATCGATGTTCGATGTCGTGGCGCTGGTGCTGCCACTAAGGATGAGATGCTCATTTGTCGGAAAGATCGAGGTGAAGAAGCTGCCGATAATAAATTCCTGGTTCCGTGCCCTTGATGCCGTTTACATTGACAGAAAGAACCCGCGTCAGTCCCTCAAGGCGATCATAGACGGTTCCCGCATGATAGAGCGTGGTGTTCCGATGTCGATTTTCCCTGAGGGAACCAGAAGCAAGGACGGCCGCATACATGAATTCAAGGCCGGCTCCTTCAAGATGGCAAGCAGAGTGGGAGGAATAATCGTTCCTGTTGTCTTCAAAGGCACCAGAACGCTTTTTGAGGACGGATACTCACTGCTGCGCCGTCCGGTCTATATCCAGTTCCTTCCTCATATCAACACGGAAGGCATGAGCGAGGAGGAGCTTCATGATCTGCCAGAAAGAGTACAGAACATGATTCAGGAAGCTTATGACAGGCTTCCTCCGGTAAAAGGGCTTAGAGTGAAAGCGCATGAAGCTGAAGCTTGAGAATCTTGGCTTTGCATATGAAAACTACGGTAACACCATCAGAGAGAAGATCTTTGATGGTGTGAATCTTTATGTGCAGGACAAAGAGAAGATTCTCATCCTCGGTCAGTGCGGAAGCGGGAAGTCAACGCTCTCTTCGATACTTGCATCCCTGACGCCTGCGTATAACCAGGGAAAGCTTGAAGGAGAGATATCATATGACGGGAAAGGTATTGAAAGCGCGCATGAAATGATGTCGTTTCTTTCCCTGGTCCCGCAGGATCCGGGTGCATATATCATCACGACAAGCTGTGAGGATGAGCTTGCATATCCGCTTGAATCGCTGGCCGTAAGCCGGGAGGAGATGAAGAGGCGGATTGATCTCTCACTCTCATCATGGGGGCTGGAGCGTTACCGCACACTCATGCCTGCAGGCCTTTCCGGAGGTGAGAAGAAAAGGCTTGCCATAGCCTGTGCGCTCATTACTGACCCGGAGCTTGTCATCTTCGACGAGTCTTTCGACGACCTTGATGCCTACTGGAAGGAAAGGCTTGGAAATGTCATCAGGGAGGGTGATTTCACAAGTATTGTAACATCTGCACGTTTCATTCCCTCCTTCCGCGGACTTTTTGACGCAGTATACAGGATAGAAGAGAGGAAACTTGTCAGAATAAATGAGGATGATGCCTTTGAAAACTTCTCCTTTTCCCTTCCTTCCCGTGATGTGAAAGAAACCGGCACCCTTGAAGCCGTGAACATAAAGATTGAAAAAGAGAGGGAAAACTCACTTTTCACCCTTTCTGTTCCCTCTTTCCGCCTGAAGAGGGGAGAGATCGTATCGCTGTGCGGTGATAACGGCAGCGGGAAATCAACATTCTCGAGAATGCTGTGTGCGCTTGAGAGCCCTTCTGAGGGCAGCGTTCTCATAAACGGAGAAACAGCTGAAAGGAAAATCCTGCAGCGTCAGGTCGGCTATGTCTTTCAGAATCCCGATTACCAGATCTTCCTTCCCACCGTGAGGGATGAGCTTTCATACTCTTTCTCCTTTCTTTCTGTGTCAAAAACGGAAAAGGAGAGAAGACTGGAGGAACTCTCCCTGCTGTTCTCTCTTGATCTGGATGCCAGTGCAGCGCTCATGTCATACGGAGAGAGAAAGAGACTTCAATGCGCCATCTATTACAGTCTCGGCCGTTCATTCTACATTCTGGATGAGATTGAAGCTTCTCTTCCTTACAGTGAAAGTGCACGGATGGTTGAGCTGCTTTCCTCCAGGGGGGCCGGAATCCTTCTCATAAGTCATGATGAGGATTTTGTCCGCTCTGTGGCACAGAGGAATTATGTGATTGAAAGCGGGGTGATGCATGAGATCTGACAGCTATGTGAGGAAAGACGGCATCTATCACAGATTTGATGTGCGTGCAAAACTCGTATTCACCATCGCCATGACTGCGGCAGTGTTCTTCATTGCACATTTATGGTTCCTGTATCTGCTGGCAGCCTCTCTTTTCCTTTTTTCCGTCATGGAGAACGGCTGGAGGAAAAGCACGGGCAGCATACTTCTCATTCTGCCAATGATCATCATAATGTTCATCTTCATGCCTCTTGGATACAGAAACGGTACAGCTCTGCTTGTGGCAGGTTCCTTTACCGTTCTTACGAAAGAAGCTCTGGAAAATTTTCTCCTCATCGCAGGGCGTTTTGTAAACATCTCACTTCTTTTCTCTCTGCTTGTGCAGACCTCACGCAGCGAGGAGATTCTCCTGGCACTTGAATGGTTCCGTCTTCCGTCATCCGCAGCGATGGTCCTGACCCTCGCCTCAAGATTCATTCCCGAACTTGCCGCTACATTCCATCAGATCAGGGAGTCCCAGAGCCTGAGACTTCCTTCTCCGGATGAGGAAGGGCAGAGAAGAAGGCCGTTTGCCTCCATCCTGCCGAGTCTGATCTCCGCAGTGGTCTCTGCGCTCAGGTCAATACCTCTTACGGCCGGGGCCATAGATCTCAGGGGGTATGGAAGGAAGGAAAAACGCACCCATTACAAAATACTGGCAAACAGAGGAAAAAACTTATTTACACACTTTGCCGTAAGTCTTAGTATTGCCCTGATTATTTTTATACTCGGGAGGCTTCTTTGATGAGCGGCGATAAGAAAACAACACTAAGGATTGCAACACTTGCAATCGCAATTGCGCTTGTAGCTGTTTTCACAATGGTCATACGTATTCCGCTTGGAAGCGGTTATCTTAATCTTTGCGATGTAGCGATCGTATTCTGTGCTTTCACTCTCGGACCGGTGACTGCAGCCGTTGCTGGAGCACTCGGTCCCGCTTTTGCGGACCTTGCCGGAGGCTATGCCCAGTGGGCGGTGGTGAGTTTCCTCGTTCATGGCATTGAAGGCCTTGTGATGGCACTTATCGTGAAAGGCGGAAAGGACAGAATGGCATTCAACATTCTTGCAGGTGTCTGCGGTGTCATCATAGTGACCGGCGGCTATTATCTGCTTTCTGCCATTTTCCTTGTAGGTTTCGAGGCGGCTATTGCGGATGTGCCGGGTAATCTGGTACAAAGTGTTGTCGGTTCTGTATTCGGCTTGCCTCTCAGCAAAGCTGTCAGAAAAGCTTATCCGCCAGTAGCATCTTTTGCCTGGTAATTGAGGAATGATTGATGAGTAAAGTGATTCATGATTGTGTTGTTGTTCTTGATTTCGGTGCGCAGTACAGCCAGCTGATCGCACGCCGTGTCAGGGAACTTGGTGTCTATTCACAGATTCTTCCCTTTAATGCCACTGCCGATGAGATAAGGGCACTTGGCAATGTGAAGGGCATAATCTTCTCAGGTGGTCCTGCTTCCGTCACTCAGGAAGGAAGCCCCAGACCTGATAGCGAAGTGTTCAGGATGGGCCTCCCGATATTCGGTATCTGCTACGGTCTTCAGGTGATGAGCAAGATGCTCGGAGGAGAGGTGGAGTGTCCGGAGCACAAGGAATACGGAATAGCCAATATTGACATAATCGCAGCATCTCCTCTTTTCGAGGGTGTGAGCAGAAACTCACAGGTATGGATGAGCCATGGAGACAGGGTTGCTTCCATTCCCGAAGGCTTCACCCAGATTGCAAGGACAGACAGCTGTCCATATACGGCAGTTGAGGACAGGAAGAGGAATTTCTACGGTGTCCAGTTCCATCCGGAGGTCGTTCATTCGCTTGAAGGACAGAAGATGCTGCGCAACTTCGTGATCAACATCTGCCATGCCAATGCGGACTGGAACATGGGCAGCTTCATAAATGAGGCGGTTGATGCGATAAGAGAGGAAGTGGGGGATAAGAATGTCCTGTGCGGCCTGTCCGGCGGTGTCGATTCTTCCGTTGCCGCCCTTCTCATCCACAAGGCAATCGGGGATCAGCTTGTATGTGTCTTCGTCAACAACGGCATGTTGAGAAAAGGCGAGGCTGAAAACGTCCTTTCTCTTTTCGGACAGCATTTCAACATAAGGCTCCAGTATGCTGATGCTGAGGACGCCTTCCTTGCCGCCCTCAAGGGAAAAACCGATCCTGAAGACAAGAGGAAGACGATAGGAAAGCTGTTTGTGGACACTTTCTATAATGAAGCCCGCAAGTGCGGTGATATTTCCTATCTTGCACAGGGTACTCTCTATCCTGATATTGTGGAAAGCAGGAGCCCGTTTGGAGGTCCTACTGCAACGATAAAGTCACATCACAATGTGGGAGGGCTCCCCTCTGATCTCAAGTGGAAGCTGCTTGAGCCTCTCAAAGAGCTTTTCAAGGATGAGGTAAGGGCTCTTGGCAAGGAACTTGGTCTTCCTGACGAGCTTGTGAACCGCCACCCGTTCCCCGGTCCCGGTCTCGGAGTGCGATGTATCGGAGAGGTTACGAAGGAACGCCTCGATGCATTGAGGGAAATCGACGCGATCTTCATTGACGAGATAAGAAAGGCAGGTCTTTACGGCGAGATATGGCAGGCACTTGCTGATCTTCTTCCTGTGAAGAGTGTCGGTGTGCAGGGTGATGAGAGAACATACAGGGAAGTGTGCACTCTTCGTGCCGTCACAAGCCAGGATGCCATGACTGCCGACTGGTACCGTCTGCCGTATGATGTGATGCAGAAGTGTGCAAGCCGTATCTGCAACGAAGTCAGTGCGGTGAACAGAGTCCTCTATGACATTACTTCAAAACCGCCGGCGACGATAGAATGGGAGTGAGGATTTAACTTATTATTCTATAATTATTTATTTAAATTTAATTGCTGTATGGCAAGCTATGTTGTACAGCAATTTTTCTTTCCACAGACATTGTGAATCATGTTTTGAAATGAAGGTATGAGAAGTACTTTTTTAAACTGATATACGTATTACCAAATAATATGTTTAAATCTCAAAATATGTATAAGAACCTAAAAATAAGGCTTGTGATTATTTGTTCGGCTATATGGGGCGTAATATACGATAGATTGAGTAGTTATGGACTATAGATTACACTGTATATGGAAGAGGTCTTCCAAACAGAACGGTCTGCAAAATTGCTGAGAAAGCTTAAGGATAATCTGGCGAAGGTCGCCATAGTACGCAGGATTGAAAGACTTGAACAGGGAAATTTCGGAGATTCGAAATCCGTTGGTGATAAGGTTTTTGAACTCCGGATTGATATAGGGAAGGGGTACCGTGTGTATTTCATGGACCGCAGTTCAGAGATCATCATTCTTCTGGTCGGTGGAGATAAGAAAACACAGAGTAATGATATAAAGACTGCGCAGAGACTTGCTAAGGAGTATGAAGATGGAGAAACTGACTAAATTTGATGTAGCTGAATATCTTGATACTGATGAGCTTCAGACTCTTTATCTTGATGAGGTGGCAAAGGAGAATGATCCTTCTGCACTTATCAAAGCTATAGATACAGTAGCAAGAGCCAGAGGAATGACAAAAACTGCAAAAGAGGCAGGGATTTCCAGAGAAGGACTTTATAAAGCACTTTCACCAAATGGCAATCCCTCTTTTGCAACAGTATGTAAGATACTGAACGCAATAGGTTATACCCTTGTTCCTACACGTATTGCAAAGAAGACAGAAATTTGACTGTGAGTGTTTCTTAGCTTTTTGATGAAGAAAATCCCCGTAAGAAATATATGGGGGTTCTGAGAATTAAAGCTACTATATAGTGCACGTACATATGTTCCCATTGAGTTGGAATGATGACATTCTATTTCTAATAGGAAAATTTTGATAATATAATGATTTGTATTATGACGATTTTCTATTTTATGCCAGTTACTACTATTTTTATATCATAAATTCTTAATTGGGGGGATGTAATCAAAATCCATTCTTGGACCTAGATAATATGGCTTATGTCCATAATAATTATAGTCTAAATGCTTTGTTGCATTATAAATTGCGCCAAATCCACATGAAAATCTGGTGGGTACGAGTTCAAATCTATCACTTAATATAGGATTCATACTATCCCCCAAATGCAGAATAATGATTTAATCCTTTTTTCCAAACTCCAACACATAATACTAATAATATGATGCACCATGAAACTGAGCCTAATAAAATATTCAATATCTCACCATCATATCTATTGGTCAGAATTGTTGAACTGGGAAAAAAAACAACGTATGAGAAAGGAAGTATGGAAAAAAACGAAAACCATTGCTGTGGTAATAGATTCAATGGAAAAATTGAACCAGCCATGATATTTCGGAAAACTCTTATAGTGGAATAAAAATAATTAATCTTTGAAAAGTAAAAGCTATAAAAACCTATCAAAAGATCAATCAAAAAATTAATCATGTACCCCAGTCCAATGAGTACACAATACATTATGAATCTTGAAATAGATAAGCGAAAAGACAAATAAGTGCTAAGCATTGTAAAGAGACAAATGAGCGGAATTGCGTTCATTATCAGGAACAATAACTTTGAAGGAATATCTTTTGCCATGTAATACAAGGAATAATTACATGGCTTAATCAAGTATTTATTCAAATCTCCCAAACGGATATCTTTTGATACAAATGATGCAATATTTGAATCTGTAAGGTTTGATGAAATTAAAATAATGGTATAGTAAGATACTATCTCATTAATACTCATTTCAAATGAAGCATTGTTTCGCGTAACTGCAATCCATAGTAACACATTCACCCCAATGGGTATCAATGAGAATAAAAACGAAGAAATGAAATTGAATCGATATTCCAGGATATTCTGCATTTCATTTTTTAAAATCCAATAGTATTTTCTCATTTATTCCCCTGATATATTGCCCTGACTACATCATCCATGCATGGATCTTCAATGGATAGTTCTTGAATCTCATTCAAATGATTTTCGATTAAAAAAGCCAGAATATTAATGCTGTTTTCCTGAGCACATGTAATGCGAAGCGTCTTTGCATTTTCTTCATATTTTAATATCTGTGAGCCGAAAACGGAAATAATGTTTGACATTAAGGCGGATCCCATCAAGTTTTTCACTTTTACCAAAATATCTTTTGTAATGAAGAATCTTTTTTTGAATTCTGTGAAAGAATCAGCGTATATAATTTCTCCACTATCCATCAAAATCAAGGAATCACAAAGTGTTGTTATATCATCAAAATTGTGACTTGTTAGAAATAAGGTAGCACCATGTCTGTTCACATATTCTTTTAAAAAATTGCGTATATTATATTGCGTAATTATATCAAGACCAATTGTTGGCTCATCTAGGAAAATGACCTTAGGCTTATGAATCAGAGCTGCAATCAGTTCCATTTTCATTCTTTCTCCTAAAGAAAGACGCCTGACTTGTATTTTCAGAAGTTCTTCCACTCCGAACAAATCTACCATTTCGTTTAAATGCTCTTCAAATACATTGTCTGGGACAGAATATATTTCTTTGTTTAAATAGAAAGAATCGATTGCTGGCAAGTCCCACCACAACTGACTTTTATTTCCAAGGACAAGCGAAATTTGCTTTAGGAAGTCAGGATTTCTGTCAAATGGATAATAACCTAGTACTTCAATCTCGCCTGTTGTCTCCTTCAATAATCCTGAAAGCATTTTCAATGTAGTTGTTTTCCCCGCTCCATTCATACCGACAAAACCAGTTATAGAGCCTCGGGCAATATCAAACGAAATACTCTTAACAGCTTGCTTTTCCAGTTTCGTTTTATGGAAAACATTTCTTATGCTGCCACGTAAGCCTTTCTCTTTAAGATAATAAGAAAATGATTTTGATAAATTCTTGACTTGTATGATATTATCAGCTACTTGCACTTGCATATCTTCTTACTCCAAAACGGTATACTCGGTTGGATAACCACCACATAACAGTAGATACAATAAATGAAAAAACAACAAAGCCATAAGAAAGATTACCAATCAAATACATCACAGGAAAATTAAAGCATACAAGGATTGGTATTACGTAAATCAATATTTTTTGGACAAGCTTAGGATATATGCTCATTGGTTTATTTCCAATTGAAATGAGTTCAGAGCCAATCCGCATTACAACATCCATTCGAATCACCCAAAATGACAATGACATAAGAACGTAAAGTAATGAGTATATTATGATAAATCCGTTTAAAGAAAGTAATAAATATATCAATAATGTAGGGAAGCTAATTGTAATTGACATATCAGAAATTACATAAATGATTCCACACAAGATAACCAATATGTTTTTTATTTGGGAAATGTTGAAATCATTGAAAGAAATAATAAAGCGCTGATTTATTGGTTTCAGTAAGAAGAAATCCAATCCACCTGAACCAACCAGTTCAGGAAGCCTTGATAATCCTGGTACGAAAATCATTGTGAATAAAGCGTCCATCAATCCACCTTGGAAAATCAGCAAAAGCATTTGATTCTTGTCAAATCCATTAATAGTTTCTGTATGTAAGTAGATTATATTGATGAACACTACATACATCAGCATCCATGCAAGCTCAAACATGCCCCCTATGAAAAAATTGGCCTTGTATTCAAGCTGATTCATAACAGATCCTACGAAAAATGATTTCAGGATTTTCAAATATCTATTCATAATCACCTTTCACTTGTAAATATCTGAAGCAGTAATCCCAATGATCATTAATCAGTCCTGCTGCCTGCAGATGGGAATAGATTGTGATTGAGCCCAGATAGGAAAAGCCTCTCTTCTTCAAATCCTTGCTGATCTGATCAGACAGCTCATTCCGGCTGACCACTATTGTTCCATCAGCATATCCGGGATACTCTACAGGCTTGAAGTCTACATAGCTCCAGAGAAAATTGGAGAAGGATCCGTGTTCCTTCTGGATTTCGATGAAGTGCTTTGCAAGGAAGATATTCGTGTCAATCAGAACGGCTGGTTTCTGCAAGTCGTGCCTCCTTTATCCAGTGCCTGTCTGCATTCTCCGGGATTTTACCTTTAAGGATTCCGCTTAGTTTGTCTACTGCACTTGTCCGGGGATTGCTTATTCGTGCCACAGTCTTTCCATTTTTCGTGATGAAAACATCCTCTTTTTCTACAAGCTTCAGATAATATCCGAAATTCGATTTGAATTCAGTTGCCGATATAATCATATTATCCTTCATTCAAGTATTAGCCATTTTGTAGAGAAAATAAAGGAAAAACGCACGATTAGTTTGGAAATGAATGAATAATTTGGTAATCCTACTATTTATATCATTAAATGTTTTAACAGGAGTAAGAAATCTACCAGCTGAGCCTGTGGTCTTGTTTTTTACTTTCTATGAAACAGATTCTGCCAGATACTCCGCTTGTCAATCACTCGTTGAAAATGAAGCGTCTCATGTCTTGAAGCAGATTTTTCCGTGTCGACAGGGACAGTTTCTGATATAATGCTGAAAGTCAGTTGTTACAACTTCAGCAACCGTGGAAAAAATGAAAGAAATGATGGGAAGACGATTGATATTCGGTGATCTTCATGGGTCATATAAAGCACTGATGCAATGCCTTGAAAAGGCTGATTTCTGTGTGGAGAAAGATGTTCTGTACTCTGTCGGAGATATTGCCGACGGCTATCCCGATGTATATGAATGCCTTTCTTTTCTGAAAGGTCTGCCGTCGTTTCACCCTGCCATCGGAAATCATGATGTGTGGCTCCAGAACTGGCTTTCTTCAGGTATTGCACCTGAAATCTGGACAAAACAGGGCGGGCGCAAGAGTATTGCATCCTTTGAGCGGAACGGCATATCAGATGCAGAGAAAAAAGAACTTGCCAGATGGATGAGTACATGGCCGTATGTGCGCATACTTGATAATGCCGTCATTATGCATGGAGGCCCGGGGTTATTCCTTTCTGATATTGATATGGAAAAGCTTTCTGAAGAGAAGCGTGAGCTCATTGAGCCTGCGCCTGATGGATATCATATACCGGCAAGAAAAGCTGACACCGTACTCTGGGACAGGGATTATTTCAGATGCTGTCAGTATGATGAAAGGTTAGGGAAAAAGAACCCAATAGGCCTGTGGTCTGAATCAAAGTGGCTTTTTACAGGACATACGGAATATGGAAAAACGGAACCTTTTGTCTCAGGAAAACATCGTTTCGTTAATCTGGACACAATGTCAGGTTCCTATGGTTGTCTGACTATAATGGATATAGACACGTTTGATTATTGGCAGTCTGATCTTTCATCGGAGTTGTATCCGGGACACGGTCCTGAGTATTGGTGATCTTTTTTGTTCTGTGAAAGCAGTCTGTTAATAAACCGGTCCTAGAATAAGTTTTTGGATCTCCGGAATTCATTCATTGATGATAGAGATGTGGCAAAGCAGATAAGCGATATCGATCCTGTCATAATCTTCAAGAAGTACGGAAGATCTGAACTGCGTCAAGACAGAATGGACATGGATAAAGGAGAATATTCCCCCTTCAGTGGAAGAACCTCTGTCCACTTTTGGAAAAACTACTGAATGAAAAACATCATTTATATAAACTTTTGAAAAAGAAAAGTGAAAAAAAATATTTTTTTTGTCTACTTCTGTTGACAAGTACATTCCTCTTCTGATTTTCGGAAAAATGTGTTTCGATGTGCCTCGTTTTTCCGGAAAAATGTGTAAAATTGTTGTCTTAAAACCTGGAAAAATGTGTTATACTGGTTTCGGTTAACATAATTGTGATGGTGAATATGAAACGGAATGCATTTTCAGAACTGGTGAAATGGAAGAACAATCCTGATCGGAAACCGCTGATCATCCGGGGTGCCCGCCAGGTAGGTAAGACATGGCTCATGAAGGAATTCGGTAAATCCTGCTATGAAAGCTTTGTCTATTTCAACTTTGATGAAATGGAGGAACTTAAATCCATCTTCGAGACAAACAAGAATCCTCAGCGGATCATTGAACTGCTTACCCTGATTGCAGGTGAAAGAATTTTGCCGGGAGAGACTCTTATCATTTTCGATGAGGTGCAGGAATGCCCTGAAGCTTTGAATACACTTAAATATTTCAAAGAGAAGGCAAATGACTATCATGTTATTGCCGCTGGCAGTCTGCTTGGAACGCTGCTTTCACAGCCCAAGTCATACCCCGTTGGTATGGTCAACATAATTGATCTCTATCCCCTGTATTTTGATGAATTTCTGGAAGCTACTGACGTGTCTCTTTTTGCTTACTATGAAAGCATCAGAAAAGATCAGGTGATTGAGGAAGTTTTCCATAACCGCCTGCTTGAAGCCTACAGTAACTATCTGATTATAGGAGGAATGCCTGAATGTGTTGTCTCATGGGTCAATCGCAAAGATCCGGCTGCAGTATCACAGATACAGAGGGAACTCATCGAGATATATGAAAACGATTTTTCCAAGCACAATGGAAAAGTGAACAGCGGCCGTATCCTGATGGTGTTCCGCAGCATTGTCTCCCAGCTTGCCAAATCCAACGAGAAATTCATTTATGGTTCGGTTCGTCAAGGAGGCAGAGCCAGAGACTTTGAAGAAGCAATCGAGTGGCTTGTCTCTGCTGGTATGATCAATCGTATTTACAATGTCTCAAAAATTGAACATCCCCTTGCTGCATTCGACAAGCTTGATCAGTTCAAACTGTTTCTTTTTGACATCGGACTCTTGAAGCATATGGCTGGTATAGATAATAGTGCAATTCTGCTGAAATCAAGCTATCAGTTCAAAGGTCCGCTGACTGAGAACTATGTCCTGCAGCAGCTTCACGGCAGATTGGATGTGGAGCCACGCTATTTTTCGGATAAAAGCGGGGAAATTGATTTCGTGCTTCAGTATGGGACTGAGATTGTTCCTGTTGAGGTGAAAGGCGGTGAAGACAAGTCTGCCCCCTCATTCAAACGGTATATTTCAGAACATCATCCTGAACATGCAGTACGTTTTTCAAAGCGTGGATACAGAAAGGACGGAAATATTACCAACATACCTCTATATCTTGCGGGTAAGATGAATGAGCTGCTTTGATTCTTTATAAAGACATGATGTGTAAATATAATATTGAGGCAGGAGAAACATTCATGCAGTTAAGACGGATTCATATATTGTTCCCGCAGGGAAGAAACAAGGCTCTCACTTTCAGTTATGATGATGGTAGGCAGGAAGACAGAAGGCTTGTCTCCATTTTCAGAAAGCACGGACTCAAGGCCACTTTCAATCTCAACTCCGGTGAGGCGGATACAGATGAACGCCGGATCCCCGTGAATGAATGGAAGGATCTGTATGATGGTTTTGAGCTTGCTTCACATACTGTGAACCATCCTCCCATTGACCGCTGTCCGCTGTCTCTGGTTGCACAGGAGATCATGGAAGACAGGAAAGCGATAGAGGCGGTCACAGGGTATCCCGTGCGGGGTTTCGCATATCCTTTCGGCAGCTTTACACCTGAAATAATTTCTCTTCTTCCTTCACTCGGCATACGCTACGGCCGGATTGTAGGTGATTCTGATGGTTTTGCTATTCCTGAAGATTTCTATAAATGGAAGGCAACCTGTCACCATAACCACAGGCTTCTTGAGAATGCCGAGGCATTCCTTTCAATCAATAATGATTTCAGGCTTAACCTGATGTATGTGTGGGGACATAGCTACGAGTTCACAAATAATGACAACTGGGATGTCATTGAGCGTTTTGCCTCTCTTGCTGGAGGACGTGATGACATATGGTATGCGACCAACATTGAAATCGCGGACTATATGGATGCCGCAAGGCGCATCTTTTTCTCAGCAGATCACTCTCTGGTCTCAAATCCATCTGCAATGGACGTATGGCTATCTGTTGACGGCATGCCTGTCATTGTTCCGGGCGGGAAAACCATTGTGATCTGATTCTCTTTGCCAATCAGTCAATATCTCCATCATTATTGTTGTTATCTCCATCATTTTATGGTTAAATGAGTGAGATATAAGTGAAGCAAAGGCGATATCTATGAGAAAATTTAATTACACAAAAAAAGCTGAAAAACTGCTTACAGCGGAAATAGTCCAGATGCTGAGCACTATTCATGAACATAAAGGCCGGCAGGATTTGTTTCTTGAAGCACATATGGATGAATTGAAGATGCTTTTGGATGTGGCTATGATCCAGAGTACGGGAGCATCAAACAGGATAGAAGGAATCTTCTCTACTGATAAGCGCCTTGAGGAGCTTGTAAAAGAGAAAGCTGAACCTCGTAACAGAAATGAGCAGGAGATTGCCGGCTATCGTGAAGTACTGGCAACAATCCATGAGAATTACGAATACATGAATCCTTCTGTGAATGTCATATTGCAGCTTCATAAGAGTCTGTATTCCTATTCCAGCAGTGTTATGGGCGGTGTCTATAAGAATTCTGATAATGTCATTGCTGAAATTGATGGAGAAGGTAATCAGAGGGCAAGATTCATACCTGTTTCTGCGTGGATGACTCCTGATGTGATGAATGAGATGTGCTTCAGTTTCCGGCAGGCATGGAGCGAAGATAAGATAGACAAACTGCTTCTGATTCCAATGTTCATACTTGATTTTCTGTGCATTCATCCTTTCAATGATGGCAATGGCCGCATGAGCCGCCTGTTGACATTGTTACTTTGCTATAAAGCAGGGTACATAGTGGAAAAGTATATCAGTATTGAAATGCTTATTGAGAAAAGTGAGGAAACATATTATGAAACGTTGCAGGCAAGTTCTTATCTCTGGCATGAGGGTGAAAATAATTATGAACCGTTTGTGAAGTATTATCTTGGAGTTTTTATCAAGGCATACAATGAATTTGAATCACGTGTTGAATGTTTAAGATATAAGGGGCTTTCAAAAGCACAGCGGATCAGATCTGTAATAGAACAGAATGCCGGCAGGATCACAAAAAAGGAAATTATGGATATTTGTCCTGATATAAGCAGGATCACAGTTGAGCGTACTCTGACGGCTCTTGTTAAAAGTGGATGCATAGCAAAGGTCGGTGCAGGACCGTCGACAGGATATATTTTTCAGGGACAGGGCAAATCTTAGACTTGTATCGTAGGTCATTGATTTGTCTCTTATATATAGACGGAATATCTTGATGAAACATAAAAAGTATATACGTATTACTTCAGAAGATCTTCAGAAACATCAGATGGTCTTCGTCCTCAGGCACATTCATAAGCTGAGGTATTCACACATCACTCGGTTCTGATAGCATATTAACTGTTATGATCAGGTATTCAAGTCTTGAAAACACAGATGTAAATGAGCTTTTCTCAGTTTTTATAGAGGCTTTCTCCGATTACATGATTCCGGTCAATATGTCCTTTGAACGGTTTGCCGGGAACATGAGGAGAAACGGATATGACGGCAGGGTATCTGCCGGGGCGTTCTCAGACGGGAAGCTTGTCGGTTTCATCATGAGCGGAAGAAGAGTCCATGATGGCATTCTGTCTGCATATGACATGGGTACGGGTGTGATTCCAAAGTACAGAAGCCGTGGGATAGCCGGAAATATGATAGATCATCTGAAATGTCTTCTGGATCAGGAGGGGGTATCACGGTATGTTCTTGAGGTCATCAGGGACAATGAAAGGGCATTGAACCTTTACAGGCGCAAAGGCTTTGAGATCAGACGTGAATTCACCTGTTTCCAGATTGACAAGAGCCGTCTGAAAGGTGTTTCATCCTTTCATGTTGAACATGTTCCATCGCTCGATTTTAATCTTGTGAAGGATTTTCAGGATGCATCACCGTCCTGGCAGAATTCAGATGAAAGCATTCTTTCAGACAAAGACCGGTATGTATTCTCAGTAATCTCTGCCTGTGGCAGGGTGTGTGCTTATGCTGTTTCTGATCCCGCAACAGGCGACATTTCGCAGTTTGCAGTCTCCCATGAATGCAGAGGAAGGGGTATGGGGAAAAGCCTCCTGGCGGACATAAGGGACAATACTGCAGCATCCGCATTGCGTGTGGTGAACGTTGGGGATGATGCAACCATATCCTTTCTCACACATCTTGACTTTGTCCCTTTTGCTGAACAGTATGAGATGGAACTGAGGATTTGAATATGGTAATTGAGGAGAAAAACTGATGCAGGCAATATTCGAAACTGCTTTTGACATTGTATATCTTGTGAGTGTCATAACTCTCGGCATCATTATCGTAAAGGACAGCCGTGGCAGCAGGCAGTTCGCTCTGTTCGGTATCATGGCGATAGTGCTGGGCGCAGGAGATGCTTTCCATCTTGTTCCACGGGCTGTGGCGCTGTGCACGACCGGGCTGGAGTCATACACTGCTGCGCTCGGATTCGGCAAGCTTGTGACTTCCATAACAATGACTGTTTTCTATGTCATTCTGTACAATGTGTGGATGTTGCGCTATGGAAAGAAGGAAAGGCTTCTCACTGTATCTGTCTATGCTCTTGCGGCTATTAGAATCATACTCTGTCTGATGCCTCAGAACGAGTGGCTGAGTGCCGCTTCTCCTCTTTCATGGGGAATTTACAGGAACATTCCGTTCACCATCCTCGGTATCATGATGATCATTCTTTTCTACAGGGAAGCAAAAGCTAACTCCGATACGACCTTCCGCTGGATGTGGCTTGCAATAACCCTCAGTTTTGCCTGCTATATCCCTGTTGTCCTGTTCTCTGATGCTGTTCCTGTAACCGGCATGCTGATGATTCCCAAGACTTGTGCATATGTATGGGCTGTAGTCATCGGATACAAGGCAATGCGGAAGGAATGCAGATGAGATCTGATGATCAGCAGCTGTTTTTCTGTTGATTATGATCTATAGAAGTTCTGATCCTAAGGTGTTTTTTTATTAAAAAATCCTGTTTTGCACCGTGGATATAAAATCTTGAACCAATAAGCTTAAAACAGGTACATTGAGGGTACCTAAATAATCGTGGATGGAAGGGCCA